>NZ_CP042912.1:0-657084 GCF_008087665.1 Mariniblastus fucicola | reverse complement strand
GTGGTGCCGGATCGAGTTTCGCGGCCGCAAAGAAGCGATTTACGTCGACGCAGAGCGAATTCGTGTCAGTTCCAGCGGCGAGATTTCTCCTGCTGACCTGATCGAGACATTTCTGTCAGCTCATGCCCAATTCTTTAACGTTGCCAAATAGGAATCGGTCATGCTCGACGGCCAGGATTTGAATTCACGACTTGAGGAACTTGCCGTCCGCGTTGCGACCGTGCTGAAAGAACGCGGGCAGAAGATCGTGTTTGCCGAAAGTTGCACGGGTGGCAAAATGGCTGCGGCGATGACGACTGTGCCGGGGATTTCTGCAAGCTTTTGCGGGTCAGCTGTAACCTATCGCGAAGCCACAAAGACAGAGTGGCTTTCAGTTGCCGAATCTGATTTGGCGGAACACACTGCTGAATCGGAATTCACAACCAGAAAGATGGCTCAAAGCGTACTCGAGAAAACGCCGGAAGCAGATTTCTCCGTTGCCATCACAGGGCACCTTGGCCCGGGAGTCGAGGCGGCGATCGATGGACGAATCTTCGTCGTATTGTCGAAACGCGCCGATGGTTCATTCGTTTTCAACGCCGCTGAATTTCGGCTTGGCGGCGGTGACAGAAAACAGCGACAAACGGAGGCCGCTTGCTTTGCGCTGCAACATTTCATGGATGCGATCGCGACAGTACAGAATTGAAACCGCAGCGAACAAGGCCGATCCACTGCGACGGCGACGCGGGCATTGCGAATGTGATCATCTGATCGAAACGCAAATCGCGCCCGGAACAAAAGCTGACTTCTTCTGATAGGTCAGCTTTCCAGTTTCGGCATCGATCGAAAAAACTGTCACTGAGTTCGTGTGAGCTCCTGCCGCGAGAAGCCATTTCCCATCAGGCGTCAGATTGAAATTGCGAGGCCAGGCTCCGTGAATGGAAGCTGTCTGTACTCGCCCAAGCTCCAAACTTTCGGCTTCAAACCGGAACACCGAGATCGAGTCGTGGCCGCGATTGGCGCTATAGATGAACTTTCCGCCGGGATGAATTCTGACTTCGGACGCACTGTTGAAGATTTCACCGCTACGCTGGTCTTCGGACAACGTCGGTACCGTTTCAACCAGCTTCATCGCCCCGCCGTCTTGCAGCTCAAAGCAGCTCATCGACATCGCCAGTTCGTTGAGCACAAACGCAAAGTTCGGGCCGTCAGGTTTGGTTGCATTGAGAATCTTCATGTGCCGCGGGCCACCACCTTTGACGCACGCCACAGGTTGCTCTGTCGCAACCAGTTTTTGGTTTTCAAGGTCCAGCTTATAGACAACTAACTGATCCAGCCCGAGGTCCGGCACAAAGACAAACTGATTGTCGGGGCTAACTTCGGCGTAGTGTGGATGCGGGCTTTTCTGGCGGCGAGGCACGACGTTGGAACCCCCCGTGTGCCTGATTTCCTGAACTGAATCTTCCAGCAAACCGTCGTCATCGATTGGAATGCTGATCACGGTTCCGCCACCGTACTGGGCGCTAATCAAAACGGAACCGGTTTGGTCGGTCGTCAGAAAACAGGAGCCGTTGCTAATCTGAACCGTCTGAAGAATCGACAGTGTGTTGTCATCGGCGACCTTGATCGAACACACCGATGGCTTGCCGTTCACATTGGCGGTCGAGTAGATAATCGGCAGTTTCGGATGCCAGGCGATCCAGCCCGTTCCGACGAGTTCAAGTGCGAGACGCGATTCTGAAAGATCGCCGGACTGCGTGTTGAACGACGCATGCCAGATTCCTGCCGGTTGCCCGGCGTTGTTCCCACCGGTGCCAAACCAGACATCAAGCTCCTCTGCGATCGATGCTGCGCTGAAAGAGATAAGCAACAGAATCGCGATCGAGAAAACTTTCATGAATTACCTTGCTGCGAATTGTTCGGCGAATTGAATCATCCAGTTGTTGAGCTTTTGTTCGAAGCCCTCAAAGGTCGCTTCGTCGATGTCCTCGAAGTGATTCCAGCTGAACAACTCCTTGTCCGCGATCGTTCCTTTGCCAGCGATATTCACGACGTTGTAGTCATTGAAGGGACGAACAGAAAGCTCCAGACGCGAGAAGAACGAACCCGCGCGACCATCCGGTCCACGCGTCAGATCCTGGCGATGAATCGCACCGCCCCAGCCCTTGGTGCCGTAGATAATGTCGTATTCAAAACCGGGAAAACGATCCGCAAGCCGCTTCAGCGATTTCTCGATATGCTCCGAAAGGTGCAAACGGAAATCATTGTGCCGACGTTTGATTTCGTCCGCGCTAAGCGTTTTCTCTTTGCGATCCTGCTCTCGTTTTGTAATGCGCTGCTGGCCGCGCTCGATCGCTTTTTCCAGCTGGTCGTCGAAATTCATATGAGTCGTTTACTGCTCGTCCGAGTTGTCCGGCTTCTTTTTAACAAACTGCATCAAATCTGAAAACGACGTCATCGGAGCATCGCCCTTGAGCATGTCATCGGTAATTGGCGTCACCGGCTTCGGCGCCTTTGGTTTTGGCTTCCATGATTTTTTGAAGTCAGATCGTTTTTTATTGTCGCGACCACGATTTGGTTTGCGACCGCCACCGCGGGCCGCGCCACGTTCGTTGCCAGAACCGCCTCTTGCCGGACGTCTACCGCGCTGGCCCTTTCCTTTTTCAGTCCCCGGTCGAATCGCAGTCAATTTAACGCGACGTTTCTTGACATCGATTTCGGTCACCCATGTGCGAATCACATCGCCGACCGCAAACACGACTTGAGGGTCCCGAATGAATCGATTCGAAAGCTGGCTGACGTGCACAAGGCAGCTTTCGCCCAGCCCGATGTCAACGAAGACGCCGAAATCGACGACGTTGACGACCTGAGCTTCCAGCTCCATCCCTTGCTGTAGCTCATCCGTCTTGAGCATTCCGCGACGAAAGACTGGTTTGCGAGTCTTCTCGCGAGGGTCCCAATCGGGACGCTTCATTGTGCGTACGATATCGGCCAGCAAGAGTTTCCCAGCGGGAATTTCCGTCGACAGGTTGTCGAGCTCAAGCTTCGAAATTCGCTCCACAATTTCACGTCGCTTCTTGCGTGCAGCCACCAACTCCGGGGAAGGCTTGGGCCGCGAAGGAGGCGAAACGGGTTTTGATTCAGCATCCGAAACAGTCGTGGTTTCAGCAGCCGTGGTTTCAGTAGCCGCTGTTTCAGCAGCCGCACCAGTTGGCAAATCGGCTGTCGTTGTCGCTGGAGCAGCTTCCTCGGTTGATGACGTTTCCGCTGCCACTGGAGTTACGGGTTCAGCTGCGGCGACATCGACATCGGTCGAATCAGTAGCCGTTGGCTCGGCCTTTGCAGGTTCAGTACTCGCTGGTCCACTACTCGCTGGTTCAGTACTCGCTGGTTCAGTCGAATCCGCCGCTGGCAAATCAGCTTTCGCAACTTCTGGCGTTGCTGACACTTCGCCGGCCTGAGCTGCCAATCCGCCATCAGCAGCTTTATCTTTGGCCGCTGGTGTAGCGGACGCCACCTCAAATCGTGCTTCTTGCGGAAACAGCTGTTCCGCAGTTGCATCAACTCGCTTGATAATCTCTTCCGCGATCGGATAGCTTTCGGGGTGAATCGAAGTCGAATCGAGCGGACAATCGCCTCCAGAAATGCGAAGGAATCCAGCCACCTGAACGAAGGTCGCATCACCGACGCCGCTGACTTCCTTGAGCTGACTCCGGTTCTTGAAACCGCCCTGTTCTTTTCGGTGTTCGACAAGCCGCCGGGCAGTCAATGCATTGAGCCCGCTTACGTACGACAGCAACGAAGGGCTGGCCGTGTTCGCGTCGACACCAACGCGATTGACACAAAACTGGACAACGTCATCCAACGACGCGCTCAGATGCTTCGCTCTGACGTCGTGTTGATACATCCCGACACCAATGTTTGCCGGACTGATTTTGACCAACTCCGACATCGGATCCTGCAATCGACGGCCAATCGAAACGGCACTGCGAATGGCTGGCGTAAAATCAGGAAGCTCTTCACGTCCGACTTCACTGGTCGAGTAAATGCTGGCGCCGGCTTCGTTGACCATCACATAGCGAATCGACTGGTTGTCTGTCAGATGAGTCTCAATGCAATCCGAAATCATCTGCTCGGCTTCGCGACACGCGGCACCGTTTCCAATTGCGATCAAGTCAACCGAATATTGCGAAACGAGTTCGGCGACTCGCTTGCGACTTTCGTCTCGCCGAGCCTGATTTCCGACAACGAAAACATGATCCGAATGCAGCACGTCGCCATTCTTTTCCAGAATCGCAATTGAACAACCTCGTTTGTAGCCAGGATCGATCGCCAACACACGGCGATTCCGAATCGGTGGCTGCAGCAACAGATTGCGCAAGTTGTTGGCGAAGACTTCGACCGCATGTTTCTCTGCGGACTCGGTCATCTGTCGGCGAATTTCGCGTTCCAGAGACGGCAGCACCAGTCGAGTCAAAGCGTCTTTGACGCAAGTCTTCATATGATCAGCGAACGGATGATCTTCGGGGACCAGTTTTTTGGTCGCAAGTTCGAAGACGCGATTCTCATCACATTCGATTTTGACTTTCAGCTTTTTCGCACGCTCGCCGCGATTGATCGACAACACCCGGTGATGCGGAAACTTTTTCAGTGGCTGCTTGAAGTTGTGATAGTCCTTGTACGGATCATCAACCGGCCGTTTTTTCTTCTTTTTCTTTTTGGTCTTTGATTTCGCAGGAGCAGCCGCAACCGGCGTTTTCGCCTTGGCATCGGCCACAACTTCAGTCTCAGGTTTAACTTCGGCCTCGGGCTTGGCCTCGGATTCTGTACCAGCTTTTGCATCCGATGCCGGTTCGACGTCGGGCTTCGATTCAGCGACTGCCGCGATCGTCGCATCCGATTCTGTTTTGTCCCCATCGGCCTCAGTTGAAGAAGAATCCGCAGGCTGAAGCGACTTAACGGTTTCTTCAGACGCCACCGGTTCAGAAGCTGACACAGGCTCCGACGCAGTCTCTTCTGTCTTCGTCGCTGCCTGCCCAGCCTGTTCAGACGAAGGCATCGCGACACTCTTGGTCTCAACTTTTTCTTCGTTGCCAGACTTCTGCTTGCCAGCTTCCGGCTCGTCCCGCGCCGTCGAAAGAGCCGTCAGCTTCCCGGTCTCGTTGACCACCTTCCGCAGTTCCTGACGCAACTCGATGTCGTCCGCAAAACGCTCCGCCAACAGATCGCTAACTCCGCGAATCACATCGTCGACCGAAGTCAGCCCTTTGTCGACGCGAACGTATTCCGTCGCCTTGGTCGCCAGATCAACTTCGGGAGCCGTCCCGTTAAAAATGTCTTCGGCCAGTGGACCGAGTCCTTGCTGGCGCGCTTCCTGCGCACGCGACTTCTTTCGCGGCTTGAACGGCAGGTAGGCATCTTCCAACGCGCGGCTGGTGCTGGCTTTGTCGATCGCGATTTTCAGCTTGTCCGTCAGCTTACCCTGGGACTCAATCGACTTGAGCACGAAAGCTTTGCGTTCCGCGAGGGCGCGGAGCGACGTCGTCTGCTGCTTGATCGACAGAATCTGCTCCTCGTTCAACCCGCCCGTTTCGTCTTTGCGAAAACGGGTGATAAACGGGATTGTGTTTCCATCGTCCAGCAGTTCGATCGTCCGCTGAACTTTCTCTGGAGGTAAATTTTGGTCGCGCGCAATTATTGAAATATCAATCATCTGGGAAAACCCATTTGGGGATGATCCTGGGGCCCGGTATTCAGTGGAGGGACCTGAACCGCATGGAAGGGGTGACGATTTTAGCACCAATCGCCGAACTTCACACAGCCTTTATGCATCGCAACTACATTCTGCAAGCAAAAGCCGACTCATCACTGGTGTTCGTCAATTCACAGTAGTGGATTTTGACTTATCTATAACACCAACTCGCATTCGGGCACATCGATCACGAATCAGTATCCCGCGGCCTGTCCGTCCTTGCGAGATTCCGACGCACCAAGAAAAACGTCGTTCTCCGCGTCGTACTGAATTCCCTGATAGCCGCCAAAAGAGCCGACATTCTGCGTCAACCGATGCCTTCGCTTGACCAACTCACGGCGGACACTGCGTTCAAATCCAGACTCGAGCGAGACCGTTCCTCCGTCTCTCATTTTCTCACCTGTCGGCTGCGAGGAGCCAGTGTGCAGGATCCGCGGCGCGTCCCCGGCTTCCTGAACGTTCATCCCAAAGTCGACCATGTTCATCACAATTTGAACGTGCCCCTGAGGCTGCGTTGCGCCGCCCATGACGCCGAAACTCAGAAACGGTTTTCCGTCTTTGGTGACGAAGGCCGGGATGATGGTGTGGAAAGGTCGTTTACCCGGAGCATAGGAATTCGGTCGGCCAGGCGTCAGATCGAATAGCTCGCCACGATCCTGCAAGCAAAAACCCAACCCGTCGGGGCACATCCCCGAACCCATTCCGCGATAGTTGCTTTGAATCAGAGAGACCATGTTTCGATCCTTGTCAGCGACCGTTAAATAGATTGTGTCTCCCTGAGTGATGCCGACGTCGTAGCGTGATGCTGCTGATTTCCTGATCAGTTTGCGACGCTCGGCGGCGTAATCTTTCGAAATCAGACGTTCCACCGGCGTGGAGTAAAAATCCATGTCGGCATACAGTCGAGCGCGATCTTCAAACGCAAGCTTCTTGGCTTCAACAAAGTTGTGCACGTGCTCGGTGCTGCCATATCCGATTTCCGAAAAGTCAAACGCTTCGAGAATGTTCAACATTTGCAATGCCGCGATCCCCTGACCGTTGGGAGGCAATTCCCAGACGTCGTAGCCACGGTAGTTCGTCGCAACAGGCTCAACCCATTCGCTTTTATGTGCCGCCAAATCTTCGTAGGACAAATATCCGCCATGCTGTTTCATAAAAGCATCAATCGTTTTGGCGATTGAGCCCTGATAGAATTCGTCACGGCCTTTCTCTGCAAGTTTCTCCAGAGTCGAGGCCAGCATCGGATTGCGAAAGATCTCGCCTTTGGCCGGCGCCTTTCCGTCCCGCAAAAAAGTGGCCTCGAAACCCGGGTATCGTTTCAGGAACGCACTTCGTCCCCAGTAATAGGCGATCAACTCCGAAACGGGAAAGCCTTCTTTGGCGTAGCGAATCGCCGGCGCGAGATTGTCTGCCATCGGAAGCTGGCCGAACTTTTTGTGCAACTCAAACCATCCGTCGACGCAACCGGGAACGGAAACAGGAAGCGGACCTAGCGCCGGAATCGAGTCGCGATCACCAATCTCTTCCCGCAGCTTTTCCAGGGTCAAACTTTTCGGCGATCGTCCGCTGGCGTTGAGCCCGTAGAGCTTTTGGTCTTCCTCGATCCACACGATCGCGAACAGGTCGCCGCCCATCCCGTTGCCCGTCGGCTCCATCAAGCCCAGCGTGGCGTTGGCAGCGATCGCGGCATCAATTGCGTTGCCACCGGACTTCAGGATGTCGAGCGCGACTTGCGTGGCCAACGGCTGACTGGTCGCCGCCATTCCAGTGCGTGCGATGACTTCGCTGCGCGTCGCAAATGGCTGGCCCGTAATACGGTCCTGCGCAACAAGCGGCGATGCAAGAAAACCGATCAGCAGTATCACAATAAAACGCATGGAGTGCTCCTGTACCCGGACGAAAACCTGCGGCTGTGAACGTCAACAGCCATCTGGTCGCGGTGAACACATTGTAACGGGAAGACCTGTCGCTTTGTCGAGCGTCGAGTCGAGCAAATGCCAGATCGCGATCGGCAAGTCGGGTGCTCTGGCCATTCGGGTTTCGAACATTTCCTCCACCGATCGCAGTGTCCCGAAATTCGCCTATTCCGGGCAATCTCCAATTTTCTAGTGGACGGGCAAGCCCGAAATTCAATTAGTCCTTAACCGCTTCAGAACGTTTCGGGGAAACGAGTGTTAGTCAAACAGCCCCGCAGAAAATACAGGATGGCAATCGTGAGTCGTTTCATCAAACAAAACCCCATGGATGCATGGCAACGCCTTGGCACCTCGAATGAATTTTAATCTTGCAAAACAGACGATCCCAAATGCTTTGTTCCTGCTGGTCGCATTTTCCTGGCTGGCAGTCGTAACGACTCCAGTCGCTGCTCAGGGACCGCCGGGCGGTGGGCCTCCGGGCGGACCGAACGAAGAGAAAGTTGAGCTGATGGATCAGTTCGACGCCGACGAAAACGGTGTGCTGGACAAACGGGAACGTGCGAAAGCGCGAAAGTTTCTGAAGTCAAATGAGCCTGCGGCGGGAAATCGTGGCCAGCGCGGTGGACGACGCGGACCACCGGGTGAAGGACAAGGCCAACCAGGCGGCCCAGGATTTGATGGCCCTCCCGGAGGCGGACCTCCCGGTGGTGGCTTTCCACCGTTCGGCGGCCCTCCCGGATTTGGACCTCCAGGCGGCGGACGAGGCGGACCTCCAGGCGGTGGACCCGGCGGCATGTCGACCCCGAAGGGGACTCAAGGCGAGCGTGTGCTGGCAAGAAAAGTAGAGAACTATCCAGATGCGGAACTGTATGACCCGAGTGTGCTGCGGACGCTTTTTCTCAAGTTCGAAAACTCAGATTGGGAAGAAGAACTTGCCGCTTTCAAACGGACCGATGTTGAAGTTCCCGCCTTGCTAACCGTTGACGGGAAAGAGTATCCACAAGTTGGCGTTCGCTTCCGCGGCGCGTCGTCGTATTTTTCAATCCCGGCGGGCAACAAACGCTCGCTCAACCTTTCGGTCGACCTGGTGGATGAGGACCAGCGACTCTACGGCTATCGCACACTCAATCTGCTCAATTGCAACGGCGATCCGACGATGATGAGCTCTCTGCTGTATTCGAAGTTTGCAAGAAAACAGATCGCAGCACCGAAAGTGAACTTTGTCCGAGTCGTCATCAACGGGCGCGACTGGGGAATTTACGCCAACGCCCAGCAGTTCAACAAGGATCTGCTAGAGGAAAACTATGGCTCGAAAAAAGGTGCTCGCTGGAAAGTCAGCGGGTCTCCTCGCGGCGACGGCGGGCTACGCTATCTGGGCGAAGACATTGAGCCCTATCGTGAGCGTTTTGAGATCAAGTCGAAAGACAAAGACAGCTCGTGGAAAGACCTGATCGAACTATGCAAGATCCTGAACGAGACTCCAGCGGAACAACTGGTTGAGAAGCTCGATCCGATCCTTGATATCGACGGAGTGCTCTGGTTCCTGGCTGTCGATGTGGCTGTGGTTAACAGCGATGGCTATTGGACGCGAGCCAGCGACTACAGCATCTACCAGAACAAGGAAGGCAAGTTCCACATTTTACCCCACGACATGAACGAAGCGTTCCGCGAAGGCCACGGTGGTCCAGGCGGAGCGCGAGGTGGACGAGGCGGATTCGGATTTGGATTCGGACAGCCTGGCACTGGTGAAAACCAGGCAGATCGCGGGCGACGTGACGAGCGCGGCAGAGGCGACGATCCGCGACAACGTGAGCGTGGTGGTCGTGGCCGAGGCGAAGGCCCGCAAGATCGTGGACGTGGTGAGGGCGGCCAACAACGCGGACCGGGTGGCGGAGGCGGCGGACACGGAGGTGTTGAGCTGGATCCACTGGTTGGACTCGAAAACGATCGCATGCCGCTTCGCAGCAAACTGCTGGCCAACGAGGAGTTGCGTCAGAAGTACCTGAAGTACATCGGAATGATTGCCAAAGACCTGAAATGGGAAAACATGGAGCCAACGGTTTCTGCGGCTCGCAAACTGATTCAGGATCAGGTGAAGAAGGACACTCGCAAGCTGATGACTTACGAACAGTTCCTCGAAGCGACGGATCCTGAAAAAGGAACTTTGCGAACGTTCTGCGAAAAACGGTCTGCTTACCTGCTCGGTCGAGAGGATATCCAGGCAGTGTTGAAGTAGGCATCGATTCTCATGTTGACGATAAACTTCCGCGGGGGAACGACTCCGCCGGAAGTGCTTCGACTTGCTGCCGCTTGCTCCAACAAACAAGCTGCAAATTTTGATCGGTCCACCAGAGTACCTCTGACGATTTTGAATCCTATGGAATTTCTTGAAGTCCCAATTTTTGACGATGACTTTTTCAAGCTGATTACGCGCTTGATCATCAATTGCCTTGTCTCGGTCGCGATCGTGGCGTTCTGTTACCGACGGCATCAAAAGGGCGATGTCTATGTGTTCAGCTTTCTGCTGATCAATCTGATGGTCTTCTTCCTGTGCTTCGTGTTGAAGAAGCTGGACATTGGGCTGGGAATGGCCCTGGGACTCTTCGCAATTTTTGGCATCATGCGTTATCGAACCGATACGATACGTGTCAAGGAAATGACCTACCTGTTTATTCTGGTGGGCGTCGCTGTGATCAACGCGTTGTCCAATCGGAAAACCAGCTACGTGGAACTCGCGTTTACGAATTTCGTTATCGTTGCGGTCGTGTACTTTTTGGAACAAGCCATGTTTTCAAAACGTCCGCTGTCGAAGCAGCAGGTCGTGTACGACAACTTGCCGCTGTTGGGACCGACGTTCCGAAAAGAGCTGTTTGAAGATTTGCAAAACCGAACGGGACTGGTGCCCGAACAGGTGAAAGTTTCGAAAATGGATTTGCAAAAGGGCTGCGCCCAGCTGGTGATTTACCATCATGGACAAATCCGCATCGAAGCTCCCAATTCGAAAACGGCGGAAGACGGCACCTCTGTCGGCGACAAACCCGTCGATGTTGCCGTGGCAAGCGAATAGGCAACCGCAGCCCGCAACCTGTTCTATCCGGAAGGAAACTGCCGGCAGTACTCGTAGACAGCCATCGTGGTCGCGGTGACGACGTTATAACTGTAGGGCAATCCGTAAACCGGAATCTCGATGCAGTCGTCAGTCAAAGCAAGCTCATCGTCTGGAATCCCGTGACGCTCATGGCCGATCAGCAACGCGGTCTTTCGTTCGTAGCTGTACTCGAAAAGATTGTGCGAATCATCGGTTTGCTCGAGACCAACGATGCGAAAGCCATCTGACTTGAGCTGCTTAAGCACGGGAAGCAAGGTTCGCTTGTGAACAATTTCAACTTCTTTGGCTCCGTCTCGCGCAATCTTGGGATCGATCTTGGGATTGCCCGAGGTAATAATTTTTGTGATCCCTGCGCAGGAGACAAGCCTTACCATCCGCGAAAGATTGACGTTGCTGCGAAGGGCAGGGCAGACAATCACAATTTCGCGTGGCCGTTCAAGTTCCGTGCCTGGCTTGTGTCGAATTTGTTCAGTCATGACACTTCTGGTCAGCTAAATTCCCGGGTTGTTGATTGGTCGAAAGCACGTTCGATCTCCGCCGCAGACCTTCGCCGCCGCAATGCCACTCAGTGGTTGGTCAATGTCGCGGCCAAGCGGCTTGTGCGGCGTAAATGAGAAAGACTCGCCTCGGTTGAAAAGATCGTCGCCCAAGTCTGACGCTATTCTAAATCATTCCGAAGTCCATCAGGTCGTCCGCCGACGCGTCATCGCCAGTCGTTTCAGCGGCCGTCGGAGCAGCCTGTTGCAGGCCGACGTATTCGACGCTCGACGCGTCCCCCACCAAAAAGAAAATCTCACCCGCTTCGTTGTGCAGCAGAAATCCGGCATCCGCCTCAAGGCCGCCACGAAAGCTGTAGGGAAATTTGAAGATGGCTCCTTCGGAAAGCTCAGCCGCCAGCTTTTCATCCAATTCCTCGGATTCGAGTCGGTAGATCAGGCGAATGTTGTGGTTCAAAAAGTCTTCCGAATCCGCTCGCTGTCCGAGCTCAATCGGAGCCGCGAAAGACGATGGCACGGGAACAATTTTATTGCCCGCCAGATCAACCGCAGTCAAATCAGCTTTCTCGACCCAGTTGCCATCTGCATCGACATAGCCAATCCCGGTTCCACCCTTTCCAATCAGCGTCTTGCCGTCTTCAGCCAGCGTATTCAGTTCGCAAGGTTCGCCGTCTTCGTCCAGCACCAACGTCTCTTTGAAACCGTAAAGCCGCGTCCGATCGACTTTGTGCATTTCAAAATCAACCTGAGAACCGCCAAAGTTAAACGAAAGTGTGCGAGGCATTGGATTCCAAATCGAGTTGCTTGATTTCCCGGCGACGTCATTTCACGACAGCAACGCAGCCTGAATTCCGATCAACGCAGCGCAATGGTCGCGTTCGGCGGCCGTTCCGACCGACGTTTTAAAACTTGAACCCTTGCTGTGGTCCGTCCTCGGTCAGCGTAAGAATTTCAGGACCATCTTCGGTCATCAGAATCGTATGTTCGAACTGAGCCGACAATCCGCCATCGAGCGTTCGAACAGTCCAACCATCATGCGGATCAAGCTGACTTCTTGCCGTTCCCGTGTTGACCATTGGTTCAATCGTAAAGCACATCCCTGGATACAATCGGTCTTGGCGAGATTGCCGCGTCGGCACATGAGGAATGTTTGGACGCTGGTGAAAACGTGCTCCAATCCCATGACCAACATACTTTTCAACCACGCCGAATCCGGGGTGACGCTGCTGCACCAGTTTGACGATGGCTTCGCCGATCACCGACACGGCACATCCGGGAGTCAACGCATCGATGCCGGCATACAGCGAATCAAAGGCGACTTGCGTGACGTCGCGAGCAAGGTCCAGCACCTGATCCGGTTCGCCGATAATAAAGGTCTCTGACTGGTCGCCGTGCCATCCGTCGACGATCGTCGTCAAGTCAACGTTGACGATGTCGCCAGGCTTGAGCTCATAGGAACTCGGAATTCCGTGGCAGATCACATCGTTGATGCTGATGCAGGAACTTTTCGGATACGCAGAATGCTCGCCGGGATAGCCCAAACAGGCTGGCGTGTGACCGTGGTCCAGCGTGTATTCGTGTACCAGCTGATCGATTTTCTGCGTTTCAATTCCAGGTTGAACGTAGGGCCGCACGAAGTCCAGAAGTTGAGCGTTGAAGCGACATGCGGCTCGCATTTGCTGTCGATCTGCCTCGGTAAGTCGGATCTTTGGTCGGCGACGAATCATGTGATTAATAGGATTTGAATGGGACTGCTTGAATCGCCAATTTAACACAAAGGACGTGAACCTCCAGACAGATTCGTTTTGTCACCACAAGTTCGCGAACCATCACAGCGGCCTGGAGTCTCGCTATTTGCGTGCGAATGGGCTCAGTTGCTGCTTGAATGTGGATTTGGCGAGGCGACCTGCGGCTCCCGGAATCCTCTCGACGTCCTAACCGATCAAGCATGCGGACGCATAACGACTGGCTGGCCCAACGATTGTCCTTTTGGTTCCCGATCAGTCTGAGTAAACTATCGCCCTTCATTCAGGTTGGACAAACTTTAACGAACAGATCAGGAACCTTCCGTGCCCAAGTACGAACCTTCGGAAATTGAACCTCGGTGGCAGCGCTATTGGGATGAAAACAAAACGTTCAAGACGCCCGAAAAGGTTGGCGAGAAAAAGCTCTACGCGCTCGACATGTTCCCCTATCCAAGTGGCAACGGCCTGCACGTTGGACATCCGGAAGGTTACACCGCGACGGATATCGTCGCTCGTCACGCGCGCATGAACGGCGTCACGGTTTTGCATCCGATGGGATTCGACGCGTTTGGTTTGCCAGCCGAAGAGTATGCGATCAAAACGAATACGCCTCCTCGGGTTTCGACCGAAAAGAACATCCAGACTTTCACGCGTCAATTGAAGCAGCTTGGTTTCAGCTACGATTGGGATCGGCAAATTTCCACGACCGATGTGCCTTACGTGAAGTGGACGCAGTGGATCTTTTTGGTGTTGTTCGATACCTGGTTCGATACCGAAACGGAAAAAGGAAGGCCGATTTCCGAGCTTCCGATTCCTGACGACGTCCAGGCTCAAGGCGAAGAAGCGATCGCCGAATATCGCGACGAATTTCGTTTGGCTTACCAATCAGACGCCCTGGTCAATTGGTGTCCTGGCCTGGGAACCGTTTTGGCAAACGAAGAAGTTAAAGATGGACTCAGCGAGCGCGGCAACCACCCGGTTGAGCGTCGTCCTTTGCGGCAGTGGATGTTGCGAATCACTTCTTACGCTGACCGTTTGGAGAAAGAGCTCGAGCCGCTTGACTGGTCGGAAGGCATCAAGAAACTTCAGCGCGACTGGATCGGCCGAAGCACTGGCGCCGAAGTCGACTTTTTCATCGGCAATGCTGACGAAGAAGCGGCTTGGAAAACGACTCGCAAAGAATCAGGCTTTCCGCGAAAGCCGACGGCCGATGTGCTTCGCGTTTACACGACGCGGCCCGACACGCTGTTCGGTGCAACCTACATGGTGATCGCGCCTGAGCATCCTGCTGTCGAATCGTTGACGACGACTGATCAAAAGAAAGACGTCGACAAATACTGTACCGCCGCGGCATCGAAGAGCGATCGTGATCGTCAGGACGACAAGCTGACGAAAACTGGCGTCTTTACGGGCAGCTACGCCGTCAATCCGGTCAACGGAAAACAGGTCCCGGTCTGGATCGCGGACTACGTTTTGATCAGCTACGGAACGGGAGCCATCATGGCGGTTCCGGCTCACGATACACGCGACCACGAATTCGCGACGAAGTATGGAATCGACATTGTGCCGGTGGTTCAACCGCCCGAATCGTCTGACATTAATGCCGAGGATGTTGCCAGCGGCAAAGCCTGTTTCGCTGGACACGGAACGGCGATCAACAGCGGCGACTTCGATGGCAAAACCACTGACGAGGTGAAGTCAGAGATCACGGCGCAGTTGGATGAAGGCGGACTTGGTAAAGCGGCCGTTAATTACAAACTTCGCGACTGGTTGTTTTCGCGGCAGCGTTTCTGGGGCGAGCCGTTTCCGATTTTGCACTACATCGATGAAGACGGAAACAAGACGGGCCGCATCCGCGCCGTTCCCGAAGATCACTTGCCGATCGAACTTCCGGAACTCGAAGACTTCAAACCTCACGGTCGCCCGGAACCGCCGCTGGAGAAAGCGGATGACGATTGGTTGTTTCCTGTCGTCGACGGCGTGAAGTATCGCCGCGAGACGAACACGATGCCGCAGTGGGCGGGTTCGTGTTGGTACTTCTTGCGTTTCATCGATCCGCACAATGACTCCTGTTTCGTCGATCCGGAATTGGAGAAAGCCTGGATGCCAGTCGACCTCTACATCGGCGGTGCCGAGCACGCGGTGTTGCACTTGTTGTATTCGCGTTTCTGGCACAAAGTGCTCTACGATCGCGGCCACGTGCACACGAAAGAGCCGTTCCAACGTTTGGTCAATCAGGGAATGATCCTTGGCGAAAACGAATTCACGGGCTATCGCGACGCTGACGAGCAATGGGTTTCGGCTGCGGATGTGACAGAGAATGAAAAGCATGAACCTGTTTTGAAATCCGACAATACGGTCGTGCTCAAAGCTGTCTCGTTGCAACCGGATTTGGTTGACAAACAGGGCGAGTTTTTCGTAATCGCGTCTGAGCCTTCGATTCGCATCAACAGTCGCGCCTACAAGATGTCCAAGAGCCGCGGAAACGTGATCAATCCGGACGCTGTCATTGCCGATTACGGCGCCGATGCGTTGCGGTTGTACGAAATGTTCATGGGTCCGTTGGAGCAATCCAAACCATGGAGCATGTCGGGCGTCAATGGCGTGAAAGGATTCCTCGATCGCGCGTGGCGGATGATCATCGACGATCGTGCCGAAGAAGTTCAGCTACACGCTGCCGTTGGCGATCACGATCCGACTGAGGAACAGACTCGGATTTTGCACAAGACCATCATGGCGGTGTCGAACGATATCGAGAAACTCAGCTTCAACACGGCGATCTCGCGAATGATGGAGTTCGTCAACTTCTTCACCGGTCAGGATGCTCGGCCGAAACAGATCATGGAGCAGTTCGTGTTGTTGCTTTCGCCGATGGCGCCTCACTTGTGCGAAGAGCTTTGGTCGATCCTTGGCCATAGCGATTCGCTGGCCTACGAGCCATGGCCGCAGTTTGACGAATCGCTAACGGTTGAATCGACGGTTGAGATCCCCGTTCAGATCATGGGCAAGGTTCGAGCGCGAATCATCGTTGAACGTGGCTTGTCGAAAGATGCTCTCGAAGCCGCGGCACTTGCCGATGATCGGATCAAGGAATTGATCGAAGGAAAGACCATTCGCAAGACAATCGTGGTGCCCGATCGCCTGGTGAACATCGTGGCAAATTGATCCGGCCCAAGCCATCGACAGGATGGCGCGACGACGGTCGAGAGCAGCATGCCAAAAGAGAAAGTCGAAGACTTCGGTTGCTACTCCATGCCTGTGATCGAATCGTCGAACGTCTTTCGATCTTCGGGATGCCAAAGCGGCAATCCAAGCAGAGCTCGTTCGGCAAGCGTAGCGACTTTCTCTTCGGTGCCAGGCAGCGCCGGCGTGGAGTTGAATCGTTTCTTCTTCCGTGAACTGAAGTCTGGTTCGTAGTCCCATTTTCCCTGGCGGATCGCCTCAAGTACAGATTGAGACATAGCATGCTCCATTATCTTGACGGTCGGCGTGGCGGCCATGCCACAATGGTGTTGCGTCCAGGTTGCAAAAACATCGTGAGGTTGTTTGTCACCGCTGTCAAACTTTTTTCGGCTTTAGCGATTGCGCGTAAGCGAAACTTATGAGAGTGCACACGCGAGGCGAAGAAAGTTAGCGCCTCAAATCGCGCAGTGCCTCAACATCCGGCCACAGATTTCAAGCAGATCACAATCTACTCGTGGCGAAGAGCTTCAATCGGATCGAGCGATGCCGCACGCTGGGCAGGGTACCAGCCGAACAGAATTCCAATCCCCACAGAGATCCCGAACGACAATACAACGGACCAGACGCTGATCACAGTATCCAGATCCGTGAGCGCACTGACCAGCATCGGAATCATGATTCCGGTCAGCACACCAACGACGCCACCCGTGGAACTGAGCAAAATAGTTTCGACCAGGAACTGAACCGAAATATCACTCTTGGTCGCGCCAAGTGCCCTGCGGATGCCGATCTCCCGAGTCCGCTCGGTCACACTGGCCAGCATGATATTCATGATTCCAATGCCCCCGACCAGCAACGAGATTCCGGCGATCGAACCAAGCACCATGTTCCACATCCGTTTTTCTTCGTTCGCCTGTGCGAGCAATTCGAGAGGAACCTGAATCTTGAAATCGTTGGCGTCCGGATGAGATCGCAGCAACAACTGCCGTGTCATTTCGGCTGTTTGAGTAACGTATTTTTCGTCGAAGACCTGAAGCGTAATTTCGCTAAGCTCCATTTGCTCAAAGCTCTGGCTGCCCGCCGACCGGATTTCCTGCCGCTCTCCCAGCCGTCTTTGGACGCAGGAAATCGGAATGTAGATGTCCTCGTTAAGGTCTTTTTGGCCGACCGCTCCTGGAGTGCCATTGCCGCTATCCTGAGATTCAAGCACGCCGACAATTCGATAGACGTCGTTGCCAATGAAGACGTGTTTGTCAATCGGATCGACGAACTGAAACAGCCGATTGGCCGCCCCTGAGGCCAGCACCGCGACGTTCCAGGCGTTGTGAATATCCGTCGCCGTCACGAAGCGGCCGCGACCCATTTGCAGATTCTTGATTTCCAAAAACTCGGGCGTCGTCCCCAATACTCTGGCGTTGGGAATTCGAAGCTGGCGTTGCGAGGCCTCGCAAGTCACCAACGCAACCGGTACGGCGCGTTTGACCGTCGGCAAGTTGGACTTGAGCCTTTCCAGGTCGGTATGCCGCAAGCCGTACGCGAGGATGTCGATATTGTTGCGGTTATCTTCGCCGTTCGAAGAAACGGGTCTTGAATCATCCTGCTCCACGTTCGGTTTGACACTGCGAACGATAACATTGCTGGCACCGAGCGCGCGGATTCGTGCCAGTGCTTCTTTCTTGGAACCTTCCCCAACGGCCAGCATCGCGATGACCGAGCCAACCCCGAGGATCACGCCCAGCAGCGTCAGCAGACTTCTCAGCTTATGCAGCAGGAGATTCTTGATTCCAACTTTGACTATTTTCCACCACATTAGCTGGCCGGCAGAACGTCGACACGCTCCGCTCCCAATGTTTTGTCGCCAGCCCGTTTCGGCTTACTTTCTACGGTAGAAACTTTCGCTATCGGGCTGTCACCGGCAACGGTTTCGGCTGCTGGATAGAGGTTTCCGAATACGACTTCATTTTCAACGTCTTCAGGTTCCCGCGACGACTGTCCGCCACTTTCTTTCTCCATGCTGGCAATCACCATCGGATTGAGAACCGCTCGGTCGTCAGATTCAAGACCGTCCACGATCTGAACAAATTTGTCGTTGTTGCGACCAAGCTGCACGAATCGCTTCTCAATTCCATCACCGTTGTCAACGTAGCACCAGGTCGAATCATTGACTTGCACGACCGCCTGGACGGGAACGCTGACGACATCTTCGAGGCGATCGATGTGAATTTCAGAGACGGCTGTCATGCCCGGCTTTAGCTTCTGAACCACGCCCGGAATCCGAACGATGCACTCGTAAGTTTTGACTGACTTGGAAGATGCACTTGGCACGACCGCCACGTGTTCGACGATTCCTTCGTAAGGTGTGTTTTGAAACGCGTCGATTTTCAGCAGTGCAGGAAGCCCCGGCTTTACCTGATCCAGGACGGCTTCGTGAATTTGAAGCCGAACTTGCATTCGCGTCAAATCTGGCAGCGTCAACAGCTCCTGGCGGCTGCGAACGGCTTGGCCGACGGCAATCGATGAGTTACCGCGTGAGTCCTGCGAGTACACAACCATTCCGTCATGCGGAGCCCGAATCGTGCAGTTGTCGAGCTGCCGTTGATAGGCGGCAAGGCGTGCTTCCTGACGTTGCACGCGTTCTCGAGCCTCGAACAATTGAGCGTTGACCTGAGCCAGTTCTGACTCGTTCGTGACACGCACCTGTTTGAGTTTTCGCTGCGCGGTATCGACTTCGCCATCGAGCTTCATCAGCTCCATTTCGCGTTTGTAAGTTTCCAATTGATCACGCGTCGCGTCGTGGTTCGCCAGACGGTTCATCGCCGACGCCAACGCGGCTTCGGATTTCATGAACGAATAGCGACTTTGCTCGAGGTCGCTTTTGCCTTTGTAGCCAAGCCGAAAAAGCTGCTCGATTCCGTCGCGTTCCGTTTCCTGCAGCTTCAGTGCGGCTTGCGCTTCAAGGATTGCATTGCGGGATTCGTCAATTTGCCGATCGATTTCGCCAAGCGACAATTTGAAAGTTCCGCTTTCTTCATCGACATACATTTTCCGGTTCAGCTCTGCCAACTTGAGCGTCAACTTGGCTTCGGCGACCGCGGTTTCGTTCTGGGTCAGCTGATTTTCTTTACGCGCCTCCGCCTGGATCAGGCTGGATTTGTCTCCCTGCAATTCGAGTGACTCAGATTCGAGCAAATCACGAATACTGGCTGAATCGAGTTCAACAAGCACATCGCCTTTTTTGACAACGCTACCGTTGGGAACGATCGAAAGAATCGTCGTGCCGCTTGAACCGCTGCGGCGATCGTAGTTCTCTACAGCACATCGAATGGAGGTCTGCTCCTGGCTTTCCAGATAACCACGTTCGGTGACGACAATCGGAAGGTCACCACGGGAGACGTCATAAAAGACCAGTTCCTGCCCGTGATCACTCCAACCATCTCCGCCACCGGCGTTGAGGTAATACACAACGGCGGCGGAAATCGCGACGAGGCTACCAAGTACAAATTTCCAACTCATCTTATTTCTATCCAGAAACGCCCGATCTCAGGGAAAGGGCTTGGGGGGCTAATTTTGCCGGGTTCGCAGTTCAAAATGGGAGACCGACGTTCATTTTAAACACCGGTAAGTTTGGTTTGTGGCGGACAAAATGGGTTTCTCCGGTGTCTGTTCTGACTTTCGACGCTTGAAATCCGACAGTTCACGGATTTCCGCCTGGCCCACGGATTCCTGCCCAGCCGTGTTTGTCGACCACAGTGTACTGACCCGATCGATTGGGCTCTGACGCGGAGGGGTAAGAACCGTCAAAACCGGAAAAGATTATCAGCCAGTCGAGGTTTTCAGCTTCCATCGCCCCACAAAATACGAATCAGAAGCGTCAGGCTGAAGCATTTTACCGATTAAGACAGTTGTCAGGTTTGTGCGTTGGCTGTGACAAACAGCCCATCAAAGCTGAACCCTCAGTCGTTTCAGTGGCGTCCCCACGTGAGCGATCGTACGCAAGGCACCGTCAATCAAGTCAGCTTTTTCGAACCAACAGTTGGATCCGCGACATGCTCCCACAGAAGATTTTGACTCTCACCGGGCTGGTCCTGGTCGCGTTGATCTTCGTCGGATGTCGGTCTCGCACCTGGCACTATCAAAAAGCTGATCAGATGGCTCATTGCCTGATCAATGAGAAATCGAACTCGATCCCCGAAGGCCTGCCTGTCGATTTTTCGCTGGTGCCGTCCCCCGAATCGAGGCTTGCCCCGGAAGGCTGTCTGGCCTGTCCGACTTTGCCGCAAACGCCGGTCGAATTGTACGCGTACGATCTGCCGCTGCGTGGAAAGATTCCAGATCAACTTCAGCTCGAAGAAGAGCTTGAGAAACCGGACGAATCAGCCATCGTTGGAACCGCGATTCCGCCGGAAGCTTGGCAGTCGCTGCCGGAATCCTGTCTTGAGCGGATGTTTGATTTCGAAAGCATTCGGATCGAAGCAGATTTCACGAAAGAGAAACTTGGCTCCGATCCAATCGTCAGTCGCAGCGGATCGAACGCGCCCAAGCTCGATCTTCGCGACATCGTTGACCTGGCGTTGCTCAACAGCCGCGACTACCAGACGCAAAAGGAATCCCTGTATCTCGTTTCGCTGCAACTCGCGCAGGAACGATTTGCCTACACGACAAAGTTCTCCGCCGGTCGAAACGGAGCGGATTTGAACTACGGCAACGACCGAAACTTTGGTGCCACGGTCGAGCGATTGGGCGTTCCCTCCTCGCTGCAAATTGATCGCATGCTGGTGACCGGAGGCGATTTGTTGGCGAGCTTTGCGAACAACATTCTGCTGACGTTCGACGGACCATCCGGGTTTACGACAGACGTAAGTTCGTCCGTGCTGATCGAGTTTGTGCAACCGCTGATTCAAACGGATGTTCAATTCGAAAGTTTGACTCAGGCAGAACGCGACCTTGTTTACGCGGCTCGCGATTTTGCACGGTTTCGGAAATCGTTCTTTGTCGATTTTGCATCACAGTATTACGATCTGATCGCCAGCTTTCGCCAAATCGAAATCGATTCACAAAACTACTTTTCGCTCGTCCGAGCATTCAATCAGGCAGAAGCCGAATACTCCGCCGGACTGGTACCGCGTTTCCAGGTCGATCAGGTTGAACAAAGTTTGCTCAACGGACGCGGTCGTCTGATTGGGACCTGTAACGGAGTGGAACAATCACTCGATCGTCTCAAACTCGAGTTGGGGCTTCCGACCGAAACACCGATCAACGTGGACCTCGACGAGCTTAATGAATTGACGCGACTGGACCAGCTTTCCGTGTCCGCGGATTCGGCCAACCGAGTCCTTCGTCGACTCACGGCGGCGTTGCAAAAGCCAGATCGTGCTGAATTGGCGAGCACCGCTGCGGTTTTGCTTGACCGCATGATCGAGGCGAAAGATCTGGCATCCGACAACGGCGAAGAAAACGAATCGCTGGCAAACTTCGAGGCCTTGCGGGCTCAGTTCCTGATCGACTATGCACGTCTCAACGCGGAACGGATTCGCCTGGATCTGGACGCGGAAATTCGCAGTGAGTCGCCGTCGACTCCGGTGATTTTCCAGCGTTCGATTGCGTACTGCAATGCATTGCTCAGCCTCATCAACCGCCAACTCAACGCGGCTGAACTTGACGGTGAAGAATCCGATGTGGAAGCAATCGAAGAGTACCGCGATTCTGCAGAAACGCAGGCCGAAGAAGTCGAAGCCCTGGGCAGCAAGCTACAGGAACTGATCGAGAACGAAGAGATTGATAAGCTGGTATCTCTGATCAACGAAAGCGACGTGATTCAGAAAGATTTGAACAAGTTCGTCGATCGATTGGACTCGCAGTTTGAAATCTCCAATAGCGATTCAGCCGACGCCGATCTGGAACGAATCCGCGAGGCAGCGCTACAGGTGATTGAGCTCGCGAACACGGAATTACAGGGCTCGGATTTGGGGCTTAAGCCAATCGACATCGACATGGACGACGCGATGATCACCGCGATCGTGTTGCGATACGAACTGATGAACCAACGCGGCGCCGTGGCGGATGACTGGCGACAGATCAAGCTTGCCGCTGACGAACTAAAGTCAGTGATGACGTTGCGAGCCAGTCAACGAATCGACACCGAACCCGGCGCTAACCAGCCTTTCAATTTTGATCTCGATCACAGCTCAACATCTCTGGGGCTAAGCTTTGACGCTCCATTGAATCGCTTTTCGCAACGCAACTCATTCCGCGGTTCGATCATCGGGTATCAACGTTCGCTGCGAAGTTTGAAACAGCTGGAAGACAACATCAAGTTCTCCGTCCGCAACGACTTGCGAAGTTTGACTCTGGACCGCGAGCAGTACCTGATCGCAGTCGCCAGTGCGGCGTTGGCTTACGAGCGTGTTGTCAGTACATCGCTGGAATTCCGCCTGGGCACCGGTGGTGTTTCGGCGCGTGACTTTTTGGAAGCACAAACGGCCTACACGGACGCGCTCAGCAACGTGGCCAGTCGACACATTCAATACATCGTTGACCGGACGCAACTGTTTTTCGATCTGGAGTTGCTGACGGTTGATGAAGAAGGTTTCTGGGGCGATCTTCGCAATGAAGATTTACAGCCCGAGCCATATCATGAGATTCCGGATTGGGGCGTCCCGGTTTACGGCAATCTCCCGAACGTGCGGCATTCATCGACGGTGAAGCAGATTCTGCAGCCCGTGTTCCGCGGACTGACGCAGTAGAGCTGGCTTGAGGTTTCGAGGCTATGTCGTGAACGAGGTGGCATAGGCTTCCAGCCTGTGATCATAACTCGATCAATGCAACGTCAGGCTGGAAGCCAATCCACCTCACAGGTAGTGAACTTCAGTCGCTAAACCGGGCTGTCGATCGCTTCGCGGATTTTGGAAGCAAGTTGTGTCTCAAGCGCGCCTCGAAACGGCAGTGCTGCAAACGGCAACTCACCGCTGACGAGCACCAATGTCGTTTCGGTGACCAGTTGGCCGGCGATGCGAAAGCCCATGGCAGAAAATGCGAACGCGAGGTTGCCGTTGTCGTCCCAATCTTCTTCAACGTCCGTCAGCTCAACCGGCGAGTCCTGCCTGGCGGAATCCATGAACGTGCGTAGCTTTTGGATGACTTCCGTGCGATCGTTTTCGTGCGGCACGTTCACTTTGAACTTCGGCATGAGCTATTTCTTATACTGGGATTTGAGTTTGTCGCCAAAGAGCTTCTTCAGCTTTTCGATCTTACCGGGAATGAAAGCTCGGCAATATTGGTTTTCAGGATTCTTGGCGAAGTAGTTGACGTGATAGTCCTCTGCCACGTACATCGTCGCGGCCTCGGTGACTTCGGTGACGATCGGGTCGCTGTAAACTTTTGCTTCGTCGATTTTCTTGATGATCGAATCCGCTGACGCTTTCTGGGCATCGTTGTGATAAAAGACGGCGCTTCGATACTGAGGACCAACGTCGTTGCCTTGGCGATTGAGAGTTGTTGGGTCGTGCGTCTTGAAGAAAATGAACAGCAGATCTTCGTAAGAGATCTTTTCCGGGTCGAACTTGATCTGGATAACTTCGGCGTGCCCAGTCGTTTTCGCACAAACCTGTTCGTACGTCGGATTCTCAATGTGGCCACCCATATAGCCCGGCAGAACCGAATCGACCCCTTCGAGCGCCAGAAAGACGGCTTCGGTGCACCAAAAGCAGCCGCCTCCGAAAGTTGCGGTTTCCAAGTTCATATCTTTATCCTTTGCGGCATTGTCGCCTTCGGAAGCATCGGTTTTTGCCGTCTGAGTACCGGTCTCATGGGTCGATTCGGCCGATTCGATCTGCTGTCCGGACTCCGATTCAAGCTTTTGAGCCGGAGTTGGGCTACATCCGATCGCAAACATTCCGAATAACACGATCGTGGAAAAAATCTTCATCTAAACAGACCCCCAACCGAAATTGAAAAGAGCGAGTGGTTCGCGGAAAGGTTAACCGATGTCGGACTACGATGAAAACCGGGATTCCGCCCAATGCTGTATTTATCAACGCTTGCGGGACATCCGGGGTTCTGAATTATTGACACCTATTCGTCCGAAAACTATGATTTTTGATACTGCACCTCTCTGTCGGCACCGTATTTCACTTCCATGATACGGATCTCTGCAGCAATAAAACGGATCTCGGGATGAACATGAAACTCAGTACGCGGCTCGCATCGGCTGGTCTGGTGGCCGCGGCAGTCCTGTTGGGCGGTTTTGCTTCGCCCACCGAATGCCACGCTCAAAAAAGATACAACCCCTATCACCCCAAAGTCACCCGTATCGCTGGCGATGCGGTTCGATACCTTGAAGACAATCCGGGTGGCACAAAAGAGTCTGCGATTTGTGCACTGGCAGTGCTCGAATACTACAAACGCTATGATGGCGCTGTCCCGAAGGACAATCCAATGGTCGAAGAGATCGTCGCCAAATACGCGGAGATGATCGACAACCAGTCCGCCGAAATGTTGCAGAATCGCGAAGTCTACCTGCCGTGCCTGGTGATGATTCTGCTGGCCGAGTACGACGCGGAAAAGTACAGCAAGCAGCTCAACACAATGGTCGAGATGCTTGGTCGATCGCCAGCAGGAAATGGGATCGTTTACGTATTCGCTGGACCCGGCCCCGGACACCTCGCAATCACAGTTCGCCGCGCTGGCTTTCTTCGTTGTCCGACAACACAGAATCGCAGTCGATCCGGAAGTCATCGAACGGCTCCTAAATTTTTACGTCGAGTATCAAGCCGGAAATGGCACTTGGGCTTACAGACCTAAACGAGGTAGCCCTTCGGTCAACAGTACCAACTCGATTCATTCGGCCTCACTCAGTTCCGTTTATCTGCTGGCCGACCTGTTGCGTCTCCAGCCGCGTGTCAAAGACATGTCATCCAAAAGCATTGACTCTTCGCTGAACTTGCCAAAAAACGTGACGGTCTACTTGCCTCCTGTTGAAGGCAAGAACGCCGACGTCGAAGCGATCTGGGGCAGCCGCGGCGATGGTCCGGTCGTCGAGTATCCTCGCGGAAAACTTTCAAGCTGTAAAAACGCCGGTAACGGTTGGTACTCAAGCCAGTTCCAGTTTCCGATCGACCAATGGAATTCGTACTACATGTACGCTCTTGAGCGATACGCCTACTATAAAGAACAAGCCGACGGAAACATCGGCAGTTCACTGAAGTCGTGGTACGACGATGGAGTCGATTACCTCGAAGAGTATCAGGACGAAGCGGGGGCTTTGGTTGGACACAGCCGCGTCGTCAACATGAAAGTCAACGTCAACACGGCCTTCTCCGTTCTGTTTCTCGTCCGAGCCAGTGAAGTCATTTCGCTTCCGCCAGTAAACACAAAACTCAACGGCTTTGAGGGAATCCCATCGGGCGAAATTCGCCAGGGGCAGGACGGGCTTCCTGTTTCTGTCGATGCGGAAAAAAGTTTGAAAGGGCTCATTGATGCACTCGCGGATGACAGCCTCAATGAGCGCCAGCTTCAGCAAATTTCTGACGCCATGAAACGGGCCGTTCGCGAATTTAAAGACACTCCCGATCGTTCGCGAGGTGAGATTACCGCTTTCTTGAAAACGATGATCAGCGAAAAAAACTACTATCGCCGGCTCGTTGCGATCAAGTTTCTTTCCGGCGAACAGGACATGGATAATGTGCCCGCGTTGCTGTACGCCCTGGGAGATCCGGATCCGAAAATCGCTATTGAAGCCCACAACGGATTGCGTCTGATTAGCCGAAAGTTTGATACCTTTGTTTTCGAAGACAAAGGCAACAAGGAAGACAACCTGCTGGAATTTGTTCGACTGAAGAATCAATGGACCAAGTGGTTTCTTGACATCCGTCCTGACGCTGAACTTTTGGAATAGGGATAAAACATGAGCATTATCACACGACCCATCGATCGAGTTGAGTCAAAGACGAGCGCGTACGATCGCCTCAGCGCGTGGTTGACGGCGCTGATCACGCTGGTTGGCTTTCTGGTAACCATGCTGTTTCTGATCTGGCTAACATCGGTGTTCAAATTCGAGCGAAACGTCGCGCCGCCATTTGTTCCTGCAACAATCGGCGAAGACGGCAACGACAAACCTGAAGGTTTCGAAGACGACGAACTTGATCCCGGCGTTGAGGACTTTGCAGAAGTCGATACACCTCAACTCGCGGAAGCCCTCGAAGCCGTTTCGAACGCAGTTTCCACGATTCGTGCGAACTCCGAGCATGTCAGTGGCGACGCGGCGGTGATGGGGAAAGGCGGCGGCTACGGCAGCCGCGAGGGCGGTCCCTCGGGATCGGGCGACGGAATTCCTGACTACAAGCGTTGGAAGATCGTTTACGAGGTCGACAACAAGGACACCTATAAAGACCAACTGGACTATTTCAACATTCAGATTGGCGTGATCCCTGCGGTCGGAGAAACGGTCTATCGCATCAGCAACGTTTCCAAACGCGGCCAGGTGACTCAAACAAGTCGCGAAAAAGAGAAGAAGTCACTGCTCTTTTCACACGCGAAGCTACGAATGAAGAAGTGGGACCAGGAAATCGCCGCCTCGTTGAACATTGACACCTCGGGTGCGACGATGGCTCAGTTCTACGACCAACAAACCCGATTCACGATTGCCAAAGCCGAAGATGACTACTTGAAAAGCGTTGACCGTGAACTTAAAGAAGTGCGTCGCACGAATATCAGAGTCGAAGCAGACGGCGGCGGATTCAAGTTCACCATCGTGAACTGTGAATTCCAATAGCGAAAAAGCATCAGCCATTATAGCCCTATAGAGTCCAGGTTCGGGACGAACGTGCTGACTTGGAGTCAATACATGTTGGATCGTCAAGTCGATCGGCATGCGACAGTCGGTGAAATTTCTGATACCGTCAGAACAGATCTTACGATCACAGAAACAGGGAAACGTTTTGCATTTCTGTTTCCAGTTTTCCAATTCGTTAAGTAAACTTCAATTGCTCGTCCGTTCCACTTCCACATGAACGATGGGTAGCAAATCCTTCGAAGAACTTCGCCCGCGCGAGTCCGTCGGAGAGTGCAATTTGCCTTAAAACGCGTTAGAAGCCTTCTCAATTTTTTGATCTGGTTCATAATGCGACCCGCCGGAACGGACAGTTTCGCAGGGGGTGAATCGACGAAATGCCACCCCACCACACTCATTCGCGTAAACGGCACGGATGAATTACTAACACAAGCTTGATAACAGGCACGATGGGGGCTCGATGGATACCGTTTTTGATTTTGCTGGATACGCGATTTATGCCGTTATGTTCTTCATCGCGCTCTGGGGCGCGTTTTGCATCGTGATGGTTGTCAGCCGCGTGCGACAAAAACAGTTCACAAGCGAAGAGCAGCAATCTGCGTTTCTCGAAGCGATTGAGGAGCCACTTTCGAAAGGCGACTACGATGCCGCCAACGAACTTTGCGATGGTGATCGACGGGCAACCTGTCAACTTTCCCAAATGGCAATCGCCAACAGGAAGTTAGGCTATAACCGCGTGAAGCAGTTATTGGTCGACCGCTTTCAACGCGACGTGCTTCAGGATCTTGAATATCGACTCAGCTGGGTCTACACGGTTATCAAAGCGGCTCCGATGATCGGGCTGCTTGGTACGGTACTCGGCATGATGAAAGCCTTCGCGAAACTCGCGGTCGGCGGAGCGTCGGTCGACGTCAGTAAACTGGCTCTCGACATTCAGTTCGCCCTGATCACGACAGCACTCGGCTTGGCGATCGCCATTCCGCTGGTTCTGGGTACGGCATACATCAACGTCCAAATCAAGAAGATGGAAGACCTTGTTGGCTACGGCCTGAATCAATTCCTTGAGATCTTCAAGGAAGCCAATATTCGTTTCCCCAACAAGTAGTCGGGGGTTACCTTGAAAGAAGAATCCGGACTACAGCTGCCCAAACGCAAGCGGAACCCTGACGACGGCGAACTCGATATCACTCCGATGATTGATATCACGTTTCTGTTGCTGGCGTTCTTTGTGGTGGCTTCCAAAATGGACCCGCAGGCCGCTATTGAACTTCCCAAAGCCAGCTACGGCGTTTCGGTACCGGAAAAGGCTGCCGTTACGCTGCTGGTGACGCTGGACGAAGGCGGTCAGTACAAGATCTTCAAAGGCAAAAGCGAAGACAATCCGGTCGCCGCCTCTGACCCGGAAGGCATCGAAGACGAGATTGCCCAGTTCGTTCAAAATGAACTTGGAGCGAATCCAGAAAAGACATCGATCCTGATCAAGGCCGCTGGCGAAGTGAAAACCGGAACGGTCGAGATGGTCCGTCGTGGCGTGGCGGGATCCGAGATGGCTGCCGAACGCAAGGTCTTCGTGGGCGTGAAGGAGGAGCAGTAGATGAGCGACGAATCTGACGAACCAGTGAAGGGCGACGAAGGCGTTGTCGAATATCGCGCCGACGGAGCACGACATCACGAGTCCGGTGAGTACCGCGACATGGGCTGGAAGGGCTTCGACGATAGCGAAGAAGTCATCGACGACGACTATGAAGAACCCGCGACGATCGGCAAAAAGGAGAAGATCCCGGAAGACGATCTGGATATGACGCCGATGGTCGACGTCACGTTCCTGCTGCTGATCTTCTTTATGGTGACGGCCAGTTTCTCGCTGCAAAAATCAATTGAGCAACCGCCTCCTGAAACGGATGAGCCTTCTGATGTCGTTCAGGAAGAGGATCCGGACAAGGACTATGTGACCGTCCTGATTGATCAGAACAACACCTTTTACGTGACATCGCGCGACGAAGACGAAGTCGAATGCCCGAGTCGACGCGAGATGTTTACTCGGGTTAA
Organism: Mariniblastus fucicola; assembly: GCF_008087665.1. Classification (GTDB taxonomy): domain Bacteria; phylum Planctomycetota; class Planctomycetia; order Pirellulales; family Pirellulaceae; genus Mariniblastus; species Mariniblastus fucicola. The sequence goes on along the minus strand of NZ_CP042912.1, from coordinate 628,068 downwards.
AGAAGCCAAAAACATGTCGAACGTTGGACGCATGATTATTCGTGCTCATGTCGATTCGATGCACAAGAAAGTTATTTCGGCGTGGGACGCGGGAGTCGTCGCCGGAATCGAGAAAATTTCCATCGAAACGACGGAAGAGGAACTATGACTCCGAAGGAACTTCTACAAAAACTCGAAAGTCTGGGTTCGATCGAATCCAAAGCGCTGCGAAAAATTCGCATCCAGGTAGAAGACCCCGAACGCACGGTTAAAACCAGTGCTGTTCTGAGCTATCTCGTGCGTAAAGGTCAATTGACCGAAGAGCAGGCGCGGCAGATCATGCAGGGGGAAACACCCTCTGTCAGCCGCAGAAATACCGACGAGTTGATGGTTGGCGTCGTCGAAGATGACCAGCCGACCAAATCCGCGGAAGTCAAACGCAAACCGAAACCCAAGCGTTCGAATCGAACTGACAGGACTCGCGAAGACGTCGATGCCATCGTGCCTGTCGCCGCGCCGATCGCCGAAGTCGAAGTCGATCCGCTGCCTGGCGACGAGTACGTTGACGAATTCAACACGTATGGCTCGGCGGAGGAAAGTGGCGAAAACAAGAAACCCACTTTCACCGGAAAGATCGACAAACGCGACCAGTGGAACAGTCGCTGGCCCTACATCGGGTTTGGCATTCTGGGCTTTTTGTTGATGGTCGGCATGTTCCTGTGGTTCACTGTTAGCAACATGGAACCAGAGGCGATGTACAACAACGCCAGGGATCACTACGACAACGGATCCTATCAGGCGGCGATCAAGGCCTACGATGAGTACATCGAAGCGGCTCCCAACCACAAGTTCATCAAGGAAGCCAAAGCGCGGCGGGTTCAAAGTCTGCTGCGTGATTCTTATGAGTCGAAACTGTGGGAAGAGACGCTGATTCGAGCCAAAGAGAAACTGGCCGAGTACGCTGAAGACGAAGACGTGGACATGGACAAGATCCGCGATGACCTTGGAGTGATGTTGCCTCGTTCGCTCGCCGAACTGACGACAACAATGCTGAAGAACACTGAGCTTGCAGCGATGGAAGGCAACCTCGTGAAAGCATCGGGATACAAGAAAGATCTGGTCGACAACGTTTTCTACGTGACGTCATCGTCCCGAAAAGTTCCGACGAACAAGAAGTACATCGACAAGCTTGAAAACAACATTCGCACGATCGAAGGCTACATCACGAAAGAGAAAGACTACGGCAGTGCGTTGTCTTCGATCGAGTCGCTTGGCGAAGCAGGCAAAACGGAAGAAGCGTTCAAGACGTTTCAGGATCTGACGCGGCAATACGGTGACCTTGCCGCACGCGAAGAGTTGCGTGCGTTGATGGTAAAAACCAGCGAGCTCGAGTCGAAATTGATCCAGCCAGCACAGGTTTCGATTAGCGCTGTGCCCGATTTTGCAGCTTCTGCGATTGAGCAAACCTGGGTGATGGGCGCCATCGTTGGTAGTCCTGACGAAGGCTTGCAAGGCGAAGTCATCCCGACGTTGGTCGATGGATCCGTGTTGGGCTTTGATGCCGGCACGGGTGAAATCGCGTGGCGTCAGTTCGTGGGCTTGGGCTCATCGATCCAGCCGCAGAAGATGGGCGAAGAGCATGTGCTTGTCTCTGACGTCGAACATAGCGATCTGCTGAAACTGGAATTGGCAACGGGTCAGCTTGTATGGCGGACGCCGATTGGCGAAAAGTTCTTCACGCCAGCGTTGACGGCTGAGAAACTGGTGATCACAACGGCCAGCGGAAAGCTGCTACGTCTTGATCCGGGTTCAGGAGAGCTGATCGGTTCAGCCCAACTGCCTCAGGGAGCCAACGCGCGTTGCTTTATCAGTGAGCAGGACCCGTTGATCTATCAGGCTGGACTGAAATCGAATCTGTATGTCATCGGCACCGAAGACATGGAGTGCAAAGAGGTGTTTTACCTTGGGCACTACAGCGGAAGTATTTCTGTGCCGCCTTATATGTACAACGGCCACCTGATCGTACTGGTCAACGGCGGCGACTACTGTGACATGTTTGTGCTGCGTCCAAAAGAAAACGGCATGCAGCTTGGACCGGATCCGGTTCAGGTAATTCGTCGCGTTGCCAATGGCCCGGTGACTCGTCACCTGCGGCGCTACGGTCGCTGGTTGCTGGCCGTCAGCGACGACGGCCAGATGGTGATCCTGGAATTCAATCAGGGCGACGAAAAGACTCCGATCAGCAAGTTCGCGACGGAGAGTTTTGAAAGTAAAGAAGGCCAGCCTTCCTTTATCGAAACCGATGGCAGTAGCCTGTGGGTTTGCGGTACTGGGGCTGCGTTCTATAAAGTCAAACGGAACCTTGGAAAGTTCGACCTGAAAGTTCTGAAGCACGGAACGGATTCGTTCGTCGCACCGTGTTTGAAGCTTGATGACAAGCTGTTCCACGTTCGCAAGCGATACGGTTCCGGGATGGTTTCGGCTTCTTTGGTTGACGCGAATACGCTTGAGCAGATTTGGCGGAATGATTTTGGTGGCGAAGTCGCCGGACCAGTCATCGACGCCGGCGGAAAGCGATTTGCAGTTTCCAATCAGGGTGACCTTTTCGAAATGCCAGGTGATGCTCAGGGCAATTTCATTCGTCAGGCGGCCAAGGCCAGCACGGTGGTTGAGAGCCTTCAGTTTTCGACGACTTCGGATCTTGGAGACGGTTCGTGGGTCAGTGTCGGCGGTGCCGGATCACGAGAGTTCGCTACGATTGATGCGACTGGTTCGCTGAAATTGACCGAACTGGCAGCTCCTTCAGACAATCCGGCTTGCGAGCCGATCACCGTTGATGGGCAGTTGATTGTGGCCAACCTGAATGGTCAAGTCGCTGCGATTGACCCAGCCACTGGTGGCATGAAGGGCGAGGCCTTTCTTCCGCCGGTTGCTCCCGGGAAAGACGTGAAGTGGATTCGTCCGGTTCAGGTTTCCGAAAACCAGATCGCAATCGCGACTCAGGTTGGTGAAGACAGCGGTGCAACGTCGAGCACGCTTTACCTTCTCAACATCGAAAAAGGTCGCTCGATCAACAGCAACGGTTCGCTTGAGTCAACTGGAAACTATGTTGGCAGTCTGGCATCGTTTGGCGGTGCCGTGTTTGCGGCAGATCGAGTCGGCGATGCGGATGCGATCGTGAAAACAGACAGCTCAGCCCAGGAAGTTGCCCGAGCGGCGCTGGATGGTCGAGTTGTTAGCGGCCCGTGGGCCGTCAGCGGTGGCATCATGGCTTTGCTCGACAGCGATCAGCTGGTGATGCTTGACGATTCGTTGAACCAGAAGTGGATTCGAAACGTAAAGAATGATCGATTCGCTTGCCCGCCGCAGGAAGTTTCCGGGCAGCTCGTGCTGGTTCTGCAAAACGGAAAAGTAATGTTCCTCGATGCGGCTTCTGGTGATGACGTCAATGTTATTGACCTTGGCCAACCGATCGTCCAAGCACCAACATTTGCGGACGGGAAGGTTTTCTTCTCCGGCATGGACGGTACGGTTCACGTGCTGAACAACGGTTCTTAGTTGCTCTGGTTCGCCAACGTTTGGGATTGAATGAAACTTACACTTGAAAACGAATCGGGTCTTCTGCGTCGCTTCATCGTGGCGGCGGTAGTTGTTTGTACTTTTGGCGGCATCAGCCCTGTCGGCGGTTTCCTGTCAGGCGATGACGCGTCACTGCAGGCGCAAGTGATCGAAAAAGACGGTGACTGGCCTTCGCCGCTAATGGATGAAGAGCCGTTCGACGTTTTGTATCTGGACGACAGAAGTGACAACGCGATTATCAAGATCGTGCCCGTCGAGAATCTGGATCTGCCGTTTCCGGAAGAAGGCAATCTGCGGTTCGAATACCGTGAGGATTCCGAGTTCGTTTTGCAGGTGCCGTATCGTCACATCGAAAGCTACGTAACCTTTAACGAGCTTCTGCTTGAAGAGGCAGAAGATTTCCTTCGCGACAATCAATACGCTCCGGCGCTTCGCAATCTGCTGTACGCCTATGATCACGGGGCAGCCAATGATCCCGACGTCAGAAGGCGACTTCAGAGCTGCCTGTTCAAAGACGCCGTAGCCAATTACTCGGACGGCAACTACGAACTTGCTCTTTCCATCTTCGAAGATCTCTATCGAAAAGATCCGGATTTTCGCGTTCCCGGAATCAATGCGTCACTGAAGAAGACCATTCAAAGTTGCTACGACGGAATGCTGGAAAAGCGTTTTGAAAGAGGCGACGCAGAATACATTAAGTCCGCTCTGGACGGAATCGAAAAACAGTACGGCGAGGTGATGGAAGATTTCGTCGCCAGTTGGCGACAGAAGTTTCTTGACAAGGCGAAACAGGTGCTGCGTGATGCCCGCAAAGCCGCCGCGGAAGGCGACGGACGCCAGGCTCACTACCTGTCCCGGTTGGCAGAGCGAATCCAACCAGGCATGAAGGAGACACGGGACGTTCAGGTCGAGATCACCAAACAGTACCCTCTGATTATCGTCGCGGTAAATCAACCAGCAGGCGATGCGAACCCGAATCGACTGGATCACTGGGGTTCACGACGCGTTGGAAGACTGACTCAGCGAACGATGATTGAACTGACAGGGCTCAGCGACGAAGGCGGACGCTATCAATTCCTCAACGGACGTTTCGAACGCACGGACGATTTGGGAATGGAGTACGCTTTCATTTTCGATGAAAAACCCGATCCGCTGCTGCCTTATTCGTCACCGAATCAGGTCGCGTCGCGGTTGCTCGATCATGCCAATTCGTATTCGCCGAACTACCTACCGGCATGGGCAAAGATTTTGGGCTCTGTTTCTGTTGATGGAGCCGATCGCGTTGCAATTCAGCTTCGCCGTCCGTTCGTAAGACCTTCAGCGCTGGCTCGTTTTCAATACGCCAACCGTGAAGAAGACGGCCAGCCCATTCAGGATGGTGTCTATGCGATGACGTCCAAGCGAGGCAAAGAAGCCACGTTTGAATTCAACGAACGTTATCCTCGCGAATCACAAAAACAGTACCCCGTTGTCATTGAAGAGTACTACAGAGCGTCGTCGGATGCGGTGGATGCGCTGATTCGAGGCGAAGTCGACATTGTGGATCGCCCTGCTTTGTCCGACATCCCGAAACTGCGTAAGGCACCTGGAATCGAAGTTCGTGCATACGCGATCCCGACCGTTCATTTTCTGGTTCCCAAGGTTCGCGGCGAGTACGAAGGTTCCGTTCAGCTTATACGGGCTCTTTCGACCGGCATCAATCGGGAAGGCATTGTGAACGATGTCTTTGGCGGCGAAGACATTGACGGGTGTGAACCGCTGAGTGGGCCGTTTCCGATCGGCAGTGACGAGTACGATCAGGTTTCTTACGGCTACGACATGAAAGTCAAATCGCTTCCGTATCAACAGCGATTGTCGATGGTTTTGTCTCATATGGCCAACACAACAAAGACCAAAAAGTTCCCCAAAGGTCGCTCGGCTCCGCCAACAATTGTGCTGGCTCACCCCTCTGGTTCGCTGGCGACCGCGGCGTGCGAAAAAATCAAACAAAGCTGGGAGGAGTCCGGAATCGCCACGACACTGCGACCGTTGGCCAAGGAAATTTCGTTCCCTGAGGACGACAACTGGGACATGCTTTATGTCGAAGCCGCGATTGAAGAACCGTTGACGGACGCTACCCGGATCATGGGAACGTATGGAATCGCGAAAGACGTTTCCTCTCCCGTTGATCAGTCACTTCAGAAACTGGGCTATGCCGAATCGTGGCAGGATGCGAGTCGTACGTTGCGTCGAATCCATCGTCAGGTTTCCAACGACCTGTCTATCATCCCGATGTACCAGATCAAGGAACACTTTGCGTTTCGCAAAAATGTTTACGGGCTGGGGCGCGACCTGATTCATCTTTACCAGAACATTCGTCGCTGGCGGATCGAAGGGTACGCAAGCGAGCAAAAGGAAGCGAAATGATTCACGCAAGATTTACTTTCGCATGGTTGGTAGTTGCTCTGCTAGCGAGTCCGGTTTTCGCGACGCAGGAATCTCCCGTCGACTCGGAATCGGATCCAGCACCAACGGCACCAGCCTGGCGTGGCGAGTTCCGGTCGGTCAAAATTGCTCAAGAGCCTGCCGCCAGTCAGCGGGCCTGGGAGACGCGACCCTATCAGGTTGCCGTTTGGGTTTGCCTTGATGGTTCGCCTGCGTTGATCGACAGCGAGGAAGAAATTTGCCGACGAATTGAAACTGACTGCCAACTTCTCGATCCCAGCGGTTGGAACGTGGTCGCTGGCACGCCTCCCAGCCAGTGGCGTTGGAAGTTGCTGCACTCCGATGTTGAGGACTCTATCGTCGAAAGCATTCTTGCCGAACCCGAGCTTGAGTTCTATGACAAACTGATGATCGTGCGTGTTCGAACCGTCGCGGGCGAGTACAGAATCGACGTGCGAGAGATCGATGCTCGCACGCGTCAAATCGGCCCCACGGGTACTTCCCGAACAGGACTGATGTCTTCCGTTGGACCGCTTGCGGCGAAAGTTTTGAGCCGTGCATTCATGCCGCTGGCCCGTATCGATGAAGTCGGAAAGACCAACAAGGCAGAACTTCGTGCCCGCGGTATCGAAGCCTGTGTTCGCACCGAAATCAATGAAAACCTACAACCTGTAGTCGTTCCGATTGAAAGTTCGCCGTGCTATGTACGCGAATCGGACCGGCTGTTGCCTGTCGTCGTTCGTACTGACAGAAACGGAAACGTTGTCAGACTGGATGCGGTTCCGTTTACGTTTATCGCCATCGAAGCAATTGAGGGAACCGTGATCAACGGGATGGTTTTCTCTTCTGTTCGTGCACCTTTGGCCGGACGGAAAAGTAAACGAGCCGAAAAACTGGCACTTGTGATTCGCCCGAGCAACGGCTCAACCGTTCTTCGACTGGTTTCGCGTGGCGAAGAAGAACCTGAACCGCTCGAAGGTTACGACATCGTGACGGTCGAACCTGATGACATTACGACGGAACTTGAGTACCACGGCAAGACTGACTGGCGAGGCGAGATCGAGATTCCACAGAGCGACGACATGCGGATGTTGTTGGTTCGCCGCGGTGGTCGACGTCTCAAGAAAATCCCGGTGATCCCTGGCTTCCGCGACGAACTGGAAACGACGATCACCAACGACGAAATTCGTTTGTTGGCCAAGGGTGTGGTCACGGGTCTGGAGAACGAGATCCTTTCGCTGGCAGTGTTGCGGCAGATCTATCAGAAGGAAATTGAAAAGGCGATCGAGGACGGCAAGGAAGAAGACGCTCGCAAGATCTTGCAAACATATACCGATCTGGAGAATCCGATGGACCTGCGTGCGAGAATGGCGGACGAAGAAATTCGTCTTAAGGCTCAGACAGACGTGCAACGTGAAAAGCAGTCGATTCAAAAGATGTTCTCGCCACTAAAGAAGATTGCCAGTTCGGATTTCATCAAGAACGCCGAAGCTGAAATTCGAAAGTGGATCGAGGCTGGAAAAGTTCCGCCGCGACCCGAACCGAACGCTGATTCCGCACCAGCCGAAAAAGCGAAGCCTCTGCAGGGCTCTGGCTAAACCGGACGCTGAAAGAAATGATGCGTTTCGCGATGCCGGCAGCCATTCCTCCAATTGGTGGTGAAATCTTCAGCGACAACGACTATCGCACGAGCGACCTGCACGTCGCTCTCGCTTCGGGTTATGATTGAATTGCTCTTGCCTTGGTGGTATCCCATCGCTCAATGAACGATTCCGAATCGCACGGACTTCAGGCGTCGTTCTTGTAATGCAGTGGCTTCAATCACGAGCTAAACGAAACCGGTGACGTCGGTCGGCTCAGAGTTGATGAACCGCCAGGAAATGCTCGGGCAAAACTTGATCACTGGTTCAACGTTTCTGCATATGCCTTCCTCCAAAATCGTCCAACTTGGCTTTCCCCAGCCCGACATCGCCGTTATTCGGATGGACACGCCAGAGCGACCGGGAAATGTCCTGGATGAACAACTGTTCGCTGAACTTGATTCCGCGATCGAGAGCCTGCTCGAGCGTGAAGATCTGCGCGGCGCCATTCTTGTTTCCAGCAAGCCAAAAATCTTCGTTGCCGGTGCTGACCTGCGGCGAATTCAGAAAACGGCCGACTTCAGTGACGAACAGGTTATTGAGTTCTGCGAACAGGGCAGAGCGGTGATGCGGAAGTTCAGCTCCGGCCACTTTCCAACGGTTGCGGCAATTCACGGTGCCGCCGTGGGAGGCGGACTTGAGATTGCTCTCTGGTGCGACTACCGAATTGCGACCGATCATCGAGCCACCAAACTTGGACTGCCAGAAGTGAAACTGGGGCTGGTTCCCGGATGGGCCGGAACCAGTCGACTGCCAAGACTCTCGGGCTTTGAAGCCGCAGTCCAACTGACGACTTCTGGTGAACTGATTTCATCGTCCGCTGCCAAAGAGATTGGAATGATCGACGCGGTCGTTCCCTGTAACGACGCTACCGAATCGGAGTCGTTGCTTGAGGCCGACGCCATTCGTCTGCTGCAGGCGGTGAAAAAAACAGACTGGTTAGCAAAACGAAAATTGCTTGAAGGCCCGGTCCAAAACTACGGTGACGCCGAGTCAATCGTTGCCGACGCGGCCAAGGCAATCGTAGCCAATCGCGACGTGTTTCTGTTTGCCCCCACGGTGGTGTTGGAGCATCTGGCCAGAACCGCGACACTTGATGCGGCCGATTCGGAGGCCTCCGAATCAATTGCGATGGCTCAGGTTTACGGCAGTCCCGCCAATCGCGGCCTGCTGCATCATTACTTCTTGGTCAGACACAACCACAAGAATCCGGGCCTGGTAGACACATCGCTCGCGACCCAAAAAGTCAGCAAGCTTGGTATCGTTGGCGCCGGACTGATGGGCGAATCCATTGCCACGCGATGCGCTGCGGCCAACCTCGAAATCCGTTTGCTCGACGCAAACCCGGGCGCGGCTCAATCTGCTGCGGATCGTATCAACGATTCCACGTCCAGCAATCTGGCAAAGGCAATCGACTCGTATGATGAACTCGAGGGCGTGGACCTGGTCATCGAATCGGTCGTTGAAACGCTTAACGTCAAGAAATCAGTACTGCAGAAAATCCAGTCCGCTGAAAACACTCCGGACTGGATCGCGAGCAACACCTCCGCAATCCAGATCGAGTCCATGTCGGGCGACCTGCAGCATCCAGAGTCGTTTTGCGGCATTCACTTTTGCCACCCGAAACTGATGTCGCTGGTCGAAGTCATTTGCGGTCCCGACACGGACGAGCAAACGGTCGCGGACGCAGTCGCTTTCGTTCGCCAATTGCGGATGATGCCCGTCGCGATTAACGACTGCCCCGGGTTTGTCGTCAACCGGTTGTTGGCTGCGATGCTTAATGAGTCACTGAAACTGTACAGTGAAGGTTACTCGATTGAGTCGATTGATCTCGCGATGCGAGATTTTGGATTCCGGGGTGGTCCGTTTGAAATCATTGATATCATCGGAGCCGACACCTGCATGTATGCGGGGCGTAGCATGTGGGAAAATGGGCTGAAGTGTGTTTCGCTTTCTCCGATCCTGCCGCGGATGGTGAAGAAAAATCTGCTGGGTCGAAAATCAGGAACTGGTTTCTATCGCTACGAGTCCCTGGAAGCTGAGGGCATCTTTGATGCTTCGATCGACGACTTGCTCAATGACTACCGCAGCCCGAAACCGGACAGTGAGCTCAATACCGAATCCATTGCCGCAAGAATCTTGGCTCAGGTTGCTCGCGAAGCGTCGTTCATTCTGGAAGAAGAAATCGTCAGAGACGCACGTGATATCGACTTGTGCATCGTCCACGGACTTTCCTTTCCGGCTCACCGGGGCGGAATTCTGTTTTGGGCAGACCAAATTGGAATCGACACGCTCAACCGTTTGCTGGGCGATGAAACTTCGCCGCTGTTACAGCGGATGGAGCTGAAAGGACTGTCCTTCCACGAATAGGCAGGACCAGCGATTTCAGCAACGACAGACCCATAAATGATTCGATCGGATGACTGCTGACAAATAACTGACGAGAATTCGAGCTCACCGCAGACGATTCATCAACAGTGTCAAAGCCTTGTTCTCAACCTGCGTCGGATCAGCGTTGATGTCCTCGATTTTCCCGTCGAACCCGACAAGCATCACGTGCGGCAGCATCCCGGGCGGGCAAACTTCAAGGAAACTGTTCACTCCCGATCCAAACTTTCGATCCATGATGCGAATCATCGACGCCTTTCGCATCATCAGAGTAATTTCTGTCGGCAATTCGGGGTCGACGCAAACCGCGTAAATGGTGATCGGTTTGTTCCTGAGTGTTTTTGTACGAGCGTTGAGCTGTGCAAGGTATCGAACTGATCCCTCGGAGTTTCCAGACCAGAACACGACGATGCCGATCTTCTTTTTCATCTCGGCATCGATCAGCTGCTTTCCTGCTGAATCCACGCCGCGATACTCAATCGTTTTGCCTTGCATGCTGATACGAAACAGCCCGGCTTTTGCAACCGTTTTTGTCTGTTCGCGAAGCTCAGGTATGACTTTTCCTCGATCCGTCGCCTCGATGACCTCGACATAAATCGCTATGGCTTCGTCGATAAACTCATTGCGTTCGAACCACTGGCCCAACCCCAACACACGTTGCAGCAACAGAAGACCGATGTCTGGTTTTTTGAGTAAGCGGGATGCTGTCGCGGAAAGTTCACTTCGTCCCACTCGGCCGTTGGCCCAACGATCGGTGTACTTCTGGCTAAAGTTTTCAGCCCTGAGCAAAAGGCGATCCGAGATGTTCCGCAGTTTCCTTTCCATCACCGGTTTCAAGGTTCCTTTCGGATGACGATCACGCAGTTTGGTGAACAGCATTTCGGAATAGCTTGGCTCTTTTTCGATCAATGCGGAAAGGTGAGCTTCAATCATCGAAGCGACAAATTCGTTTTCCGGGAACCGTTTCATCGTATCGGCAAACAGCTCGACCAGACCAGCGACGTCGTTGCCGCCAGATTTGATTTTCTCGAATGACTGATGAGTTAACATCGCGACGCGAGCATTGCTGTAAATCTTTGGATTGGAATCGTCCAGGTAGGGCTCGTAAGCAGCCCGCAATTCGGGGCCTGATTCATTGAGGCCCAACTGGTTTGTAAAATCCAGTCCATACAGCTTTACTCTCGCCAACAGCCCTTCAGTGACGGCTTTTTCACGCATGTTCTCGCCAGCAGGTCCGCGCCTGATGATCTCATCAGAGACATCAATTCTCGACCTGCAAATACTGAGCGAGTCAGCAAGATTCGTTGACCGGGCGCTGCCAAGTTCTGCCAACTCAATGACCAACTCGTCCAGCGTATCAGCGCGATCAGCCTTAATTTGCTCGGCTTTGCGTTTGGCCTGCTCTGCGTTGTATTGCTCGTTGACCACCGGTTCGCTGCCCAGTCCGAAGACGCCAAAGACCAACACCATCGTCGTAATCATCCCCAACATCATCGCGAGCAGATTGGTTCGACCGTCCTCTGGTACCTCAACCGGTCGCAGATCGTCAGGCCGCGTGTCGTCTGATTTTTTGGATGACCGGGATTTCGAAGACCGGGAGGATCTGGATTTGGAATCGGAGCTCATGGTCGCGATTGCGTACAGTGTTAGTGGAGATTGATGCGCCGAAGATCCCCATCCATCGAACAAAACCTGAGTTTGTTTAGACGCAAGGACGAACCCTATGGTAGTTCAATAGAACCGCCGGACGATGCAGAATCAGGATTTGCTGACGCACCTTGCTGAGACACCGCCATGTAGGCCATGCGAAGTTGATGCAGGTTTTCGGTCAGCATGGCGGCTTCTTCATCAGACAGGTTGCCTTTGGTTTTCTCATCCAGAACGCCAACCATATCGATCAAATGCCGAGCCATCGGCAAATTCACCGGAGTGTTGCCATTGCCATCGAAATTGGGAAGCAAACCCAGCATGGCCATCGCCTGGGTTCCCAGCGTCGCCAGCAAAACCTGGAAGGATGCTTCTGGAATTTCCTGCTGTCCTTGCTGCGGAGAATCGGGCTCCGCGGATTCGCTCTCCTGTTCGCGGAGCACTTCTTTTTCTTTTTCGACCTGAGACTTCCAGTCTTCGTCGACAATGATTTTTGGTTCTTCAGAATCTGACATAGGATTAACTTTCAGCTGATTCACTGGGATGAGCAACGCGTGGCCGGGGCGGGTTCGCTCCCGACGGACTGGATGATTGACTGGATTTCTTTTCGGTCGCGGCTTTCACGAACCCGGCAAAGAGCGGATGTGAGCCGGTTGGTTTTGACTTGAATTCCGGATGATACTGAACCGCCACGAACCACGGATGGTCCTTTACCTCGACAACCTCTACCAGCGAGTCCTCTTTGCTGGTCGCGGCAATCACAAGGCCGTTGGCTTCCATTTGCTGACGGTACTGATTATTGAATTCGTAGCGATGGCGATGCCGTTCATAAATCGAATCGGTACCGTAGCATTCATGCGTAACAGTGCCCGCTCGCACGGTCGAGTCCTGAGCTCCGAGTCGCATCGTGCCACCTTTGTCCGTGACGTTGCGCTGCTCGTCGAGCAAACAGATGACCGGATGTTTGGCGTTTTTATCGAACTCGCTTGAGTTGGCATTCTCCAGGCCGACAACGTTTCGGGCATATTCAATAACAGCGCATTGCATCCCCAGGCATATGCCAAGAAACGGTATCTTGCGTTCGCGAGCCCAGCGAATCGCTTCAACTTTTCCTTCGACGCCACGTTCGCCGAATCCGCCAGGCACCAGAATTCCATGGTAGCCCGCAAGCAACCTTTCCGGACCCTCACGTTCGATTTCCTCTGACTGAATTCGGGCGATGCGAATCTGAGCCTGGTGCTTGATACCGCCGTGATCGATCGCTTCGTAAATCGACTTGTAAGCGTCTTTGTGTTCCGCATACTTGCCAACGACGGCGATACTGATTTCCGTTTTCGGATTCCGCAACCGATGAAGAATGTCTCTCCAATCGCCTACGTCCGGCGTTTTCTGATCGAGCCCCAGCTTACGAATGATTTGCGAATGCAGTCCGTGTTCAACCAGGCTGAGCGGAACTTCGTAGATCGAAAAATCTTTGTCGCGTTCTTCGATCACTGATTCTTTGGGCACGTTGCAGAACAGAGCGATCTTGTCTTTCTCTTCCGTCGGCAACTCACGTTCCGTTCGGCAGATCAACAGATCGGGCTGAATACCGATCTGCCGCAACAGGCCCACTGAATGCTGAGTCGGTTTGGTCTTCAACTCGCCGGCGGCTTTCAGGTACGGCACCAAAGTCAGATGGATGTAGAGGCAATTCTCTTTTCCATGATCCAGCGAGAACTGGCGGATCGCTTCCAGGAAAGGCTGGCTTTCAATATCGCCGACTGTTCCGCCGATTTCCGTGATCACGACGTCGACTTTTTCGCCATCGTCGCCGGGCCGCCCCAAATCGAAAATACACTGTTTGATTTCGTTGGTGATGTGCGGAATCACCTGGACTGTTTTGCCAAGAAACTCGCCGCGACGTTCTTTTTCGATCACGCTCAGATAGATCTGACCGGTCGTAAAGTTTGATTGTCGAGAGAGCGGGCTGTTGGTGAACCGCTCGTAGTGGCCGAGGTCCAGATCGGTTTCGCTGCCATCATCGAGCACGTAAACCTCGCCGTGCTGATACGGACTCATCGTGCCGGGATCGACATTGATATAGGGGTCAAGCTTTTGCATTCGAACGCTCAGACCGCTGCGTTCGAGCAGCATTCCGATCGAAGCACTGGTAAGTCCTTTACCCAGTGAACTTACGACCCCGCCGGTTACGAAAATATGTTTGGTCATTGCCCGATCGATCCGTCCCAATCCCGAAATGGTTATTGCGAAACTTCGATTCTATCCGTTAACCCATTTTCTGACAAACAGTTCGTAGTCCTCGCGAGTGTCGATTCCAACGACCGGTTCATCAATCAATCCGACATGGATCGGATATCCTGCAGAGAGCACTCGCAGCTGCTCCAGAGACTCCAGCTTCTCGGTTGGACACGGCGGCAATTCCGGAAAATTCAGCAGGAAGTCGCGACGATACGCGTACAGGCCGACGTGTTGCAGGAAATTCGCCTGCGGTCCGTCGAGCAATTCATCGCTCCAGGTTCGAGCGTGTGGAATCGGACTTCGGCTGAAGTACATCGCCTGACCGCTTCCATCGACCACCACTTTCACGCAAGCGGGATCTTCAAGGAGCCTTTCGGAACGAATCGGAGTCGCCAAAGTCGCCACGACGGCATTCGGGTTCGCCTCCAAAATGGATATCGCAAGGTCGATTGCGTCCGCGGAGATCTCCGGTTCGTCGCCCTGCAAATTGACGACAACTTCGAACTCCGGATGTCGCTGTGCGACTTCTGCAACGCGATCGGTTCCGCTGGCGTGATCCGCAGAAGTCATCTCCGCAATTGCACCGAAACGTTGCACCGCATCAAAGATTTCCTGATCGTCGGTCGCCACAATAATTGATTTTGTTTTTGAGTTGAGAGCCGCGGATTGCACCGTATGTACGATCAGTGGCTTTCCCGTTTCGGCCAACAACATTTTTTCAGGCAGTCGCGTCGAGTGCCGCCGGGCGGGCACCACAATCACCGAGTTCAATTCTTTTGCCATCTGCGATCATCCATGAGGTTGTCGTGCAAAACCAAAATCAAAATTGTAACCCGCCATGGGCTGACGCAACGATTAACGACTGGATTTTCTGCAGTCCGTTCGCTGATCCAGTTCCGTGAAACCACGTCAATACTGGGACTTGCCGTACAAAGTCAACCACCGCATTGTCATTCGCCACAAGGCAACCGCTCGCGCATCCGTGGAACATGCAAGACATCGCGGCACCAACGAAGACATCGGTTTCAAAACTTTCAGGTTCGAAACATTCGTAATGGCAACTGGTTCAATGACGAAGCCTCTTAAGTCCAAGCCATTTGCAATGAACGAACGGATCGACAGACAAGTTTTTGACCGAGAAGAAATTCACCTTGTTAATTTTCGGTAATGCTTGACCAGCGTTCGGCCTGCATGTCACCCTTCCATCCACATTCTGCAACTGGCAACGCCGTTAACTGAAATCGTCACGTCGCGTTGGCGCAAACGTCCCAAGACAGAAGTACCAGAAATGAAATTTTCAGTTACCCTTGCCTGAGCCACGTTACCACCTCTCCACAGTCGTCGACTTCCCGACGGCATTGACTACACGCACTGTTTCTCTCGAAACCACCCACTCCTACGTTTAGTCAACTTTTTTAAATCAACTCAGAGGTCAAACATGAAATCGTCCAGTAGAACTGGCTTTACTCTCGTGGAACTTTTGGTGGTCATCGCGATCATTGGTATTCTTATCGGCATGCTTTTGCCTGCAGTTCAAGCGGTCCGCGAAGCTGCCCGCAGAACCCAGTGCATGAATCAGTTGCGTCAGATCGCACTTGCAAGTCTCAACTATGAATCGGCCAGCATGCGTTTCCCGAGCTCGGGTTTTCAAGCTGCCGGTTTTGAAGCAGGTGGCCTAGTCCAACCGATTCTCGGTCGCGAAAACCTTGGCTGGGGTTACCAAATCCTCGCTCAGATCGAACAAGAGAATCTTCGCAAGCTCCGCGCGGACGGTATCGGACAAGGCTCACTGATTTCTGCTGGAACTGTTCCTGCCTACAACTGCCCGTCTCGCGATAGCGAGCGATTCCTTACAGATCCATCGACGGGAGAAGTCACCGCACTTGGCGATTACGCCGGATTCTTTGTCGGGCTCGACTTCCCAACGTTCGTGACTGAGATCACGATCCCGTGGGACGGCACGATTGACTTTCAGCCAGAACTGGACCCTGAAGTTCAGTCTGAATCATCACGAGTATGGCTTGGCGCGATCACAAAAGCTGGACACGTTCAAACGGATGGTTCACTGCTCAAGAACTCTCGCATCGGGTTCGGATCACTGACTGACGGATCTTCGAACACACTTTTGTACGGCGAGAAAGCAGTCCTCTCGACTCAATACCAGCCGGAAGGCACCTACGACACCGTCCCTTGGGAAGCTCAAGGTTACCTGGCGTCAAGCTACTGGTCGACGATGCGTACGCTGGGTCCTGCCGGAACGATGGTTGCCGACAATGACTTTTCTTACATCGACAGTGCCGGTTACTCTGAAGCCCACCAAAAAGGCTTCGGATCATCTCATCCTGGAAACGTCAACTTCGCCCTGTGCGATGGCTCAACGCATTCGTTGACGCTCGACATTGGCGCCTACGAGCTCTACCAGCTCGGACACCGTTCGGATGGATCTGTTGTTGATGTGACAGAATTTTAGGTCGCCGTCAGACAGTCAAATCTCGCGAGAACGCAGAGGGCATTCCTTTGCGTTTTTTTGTGCGCAAGACCAAGAATCCGGGCTGCCTTGCGGCAATTTAACTCAGCTTGCATCGCTTCGAACCAAAATTAAAATTGGTAAAGATGGAACAGAACGACGACGGCATGGACGCGGTAATTCCAGATTAGGAAAAGGCAACATGCCCAGCGCTGATGTGTTTTTGACCGGTGGCACCGGATTCATTGGAAAGCACTTTCTGAAACAACTTACAGGCCTTGGTCGCGACGTGAGGTGCATGGTTCGCAAGACGTCACGGATCGATGGGATCAGCAAATTCAAGTGCGAAATTGTCAATGCTGACCTGAACAATATCGATTCACTGACGTGGGCCATTGCCAACTGCAAAACGGTATTCCACGTCGCCGGTAAAGCCAGAAACGTGACTCGCGGTGGACTCCTGCAAACCAATTGCGAAGGAACGCGGAACCTCGCCATCGCCTGCCTGAGACAACCAAACCCGCCCACGATGATCTTCCTTTCATCACTCGCAGCAGCAGGGCCCAGCCAACTGAATCAACCGCGAGTCGAAAGCGATCCGTGCGAGCCTGTTTCCGAGTACGGACATAGCAAACTGGCCGCGGAATCTTCCTTGCGAGACCTGTCAGACGATCTGGCGATTTCTGTCATCCGTCCACCGATCGTCTTTGGCGAAGAAGACACAGTGACCCTGGATCTGTTTTCCGCGATCAAGAAATTTGGACTCTACGTGCGGCCCGGATACTCCGAAAAACAGTACTCACTGATCCACGCGGATGATCTGGTACAGTCCGCATTGGCGATTGAATCCAACGGCCGACGGCTTGCCAAAGACAACCTTGCCCGCGGCATCTACTACTCGGCATTCCCGAAAGAACTGAGCGCTGAAGAACTTGCCGAATCAATCGGCGAAACAGTTTCGCGTCGCCCGTTGACGATTCCTGTTCCGAACTTTGGAGTGAAAGTTGTGGCGGCACTCAACGAAGCGATTTCCGCGGTTACGCCGTGGAAGCCATTTGTGAACTGGGACAAAGCTCGCGAGGTTACGGCCGGGTCATGGACCTGCAGTGCTTCGAAACTTTTGCAGCAAACGGAGGTTAAATTTGAGTCCCTTGAATCGAGGCTGGCTCAGACGGCGGAAGGTTATCGCCGCAAGGGCTGGCTGTGAATTCGAATGAGGGCCTCGCTTTGCAAAGTTTTGAGCTAAACTGAAGAAATGGAAAACTCATTCGACATTGACTTTGAAGTTCCGTTTCGACATCGAGTCCGATTCACTGAGAACCTTGCCGAGAACGACACCGGGGTGTTGTTGGATTTGCTGGAATCGCCCTCGGAAATCAAGCCTCGAGTGCTGATCGTGGTCGACGACCAGTTGCTGGAAAATTCTGGCAGAGTTGCGGAACTGATTGAGAAACTCGAGAACAATCAGGACATCCTGCTGCTCGATGGCGGTTCGACCGAACGCCCTGGTCCGGCTTTCGTTTTGCCAGGCGGAGAAACTGCCAAGAACTCGACACAGTACGTCGAGCAACTGCTTTCGCTGATCAACGAGCGGAATCTTGACCGCCGGAGCTACATCGTGGTCATCGGCGGCGGCGCCGTGCTGGACGCCGCGTGTTATGCGTCGGCGATTGCTCATCGTGGCATCCGCGTGATTCGGATCCCGACAACGACGCTGGCTCAGGGAGATTCGGGCGTCGGCGTCAAAAACGCGATCAACTTTTTCCGCAAGAAGAACTGGATCGGGACGTTCGCAGTGCCGTGGGCCGTCATCAACGATGCGGCTTTGCTGACGACGCTGCCGAGCCGGGATTTTCGCTGCGGATTCAGCGAAGCCATCAAGGTTTCCCTGCTGAAGTCGGAGAACGATTTTGACGAGCTTTGCCGCAACGCAAAACAGATTGCCAATCGTGAGATGGATGTGGCGTTTGCCGCCATCAAGAAGTCCTGCCTTTGGCATCTTAAGCATATCACCCGCGGCGGCGACCCTTTTGAAGCACTCGAAGCCAGACCCCTGGATTTTGGCCATTGGTCGGCTCACAAGATGGAGCAAATGAGTGGCTATCGACTGCGTCACGGAGAAGCCGTTGGAATCGGCGTGGCAATCGACTGCATTTACTCCAGCCGCGTTTTCGGTTTCCCGGAAGAAGATATGCGACGCGTCATCAAGTGCCTGGAAGATTTCCGACTGCCGCTTTGGGATTCAACTTTGAATGATTTTGATGCGTTGCTTGGCGGGCTAGAAGAGTTCCGCCAACATCTTGGAGGTCGGTTGACGATTACGATGCTGGAAGAAGTCGGCGATCCGATAGACGTTCACGAAATCGATGCCGACCAAATGCGTGCTTCGATCGAAGAGCTTCGAGGCCTGGCGGTTGGATCCGGCTCGCAGCGATAGCGATCTGAAAGTTGGCGTTCTCGCGAGTTCGCATTCGCCCAAGGTCGGATTTATTGAAGTCGCACTCCCCTCAAACCAAATGCGGTTTGAGGATGCTGATTCTTTGGCACGCCCTACACCAGAACGAGCCCACCGGAGACATGCCCGGCGGGCCAACAACGAGTTGCATTACCCGCCGAAGGGCGTGTCAGCTGGTGCTCCCGCAGGTGAATCCGCGGCTTCTCCAGCTTGTGGCGCCTTTTCACCACGCATTGTTGCAACCGACTTGGCCAACTCACTGGACATGCCTTCGAAAGCTGTTTTTAGTTGCATCGCATAGCTTTCTGTTTTCGGTTCTTCGTCCTCATCTACTTTTGCCAAGTCAACAAATCCAATATTGGAATCCTCTTCCATGAACTCGTCGAAACGCTGATCAAGACCCTCCAGGGCCGCCTTGTGGCGATCCGTTGCGGCATCCACGACTGCTTTCGTGCTCAACAATTTTTGCACATTGAAAGCAACCAACTTCGCACGACGCCGGCTGAGATTTAATTCGTAATTCGGAAGCTCAACGATCGGCTCGACAACCGCTTCGCCGACACCAGGAAAACCGCCCGGTCCACCACGACCACCTTCGTCCCCCATGCCCATGCCGGGTCCGCCCATGCCGCCCATTCCCATGCCGGGTCCGCCCATGCCCATGCCGGGTCCGCCCATGCCGCCCATACCGGGTCCGCCCATTCCTGGACCACCCATGCCGGGTCCGCCGGTTGGTGCTTTGGGAGCATCGACGTAGTTGGTGCCGGTTACTTTCAGATCAACGTTGTCCCAGAGGATATTGTCATAGATCAGTTCGTCGACGCGTTTCTTGAGACCCGCCGCTTCTTCGCTGAGCGAGCTCGAGGCATACATCAGACTCGACTCGATCACCGAATTGATTTTTTCTGGAGCAATTCCCGTCAGCGGCAAACGCCTCATACCTCGAATCGCTTCCAACTTGACCCACTTGGGAATCTTGCTGTCTTTGGCCAGCATCGCTGACATGCGATCGAAGTAGGCTGCAGCTTCGGCCGGCATTCGTGATTTGCTCATCAGCTCAACGGACTTACTGACCTTCCATCGATTCAAATCGATTTTCAGTTCCGGGTCCGCGGCCAGAATCGCATCCATCGCTGTCGTCACTGCGCTCATCAGTTGAGTTTTTCGGTCGTTCGGAATTCGAGGCGTTGCGATCGCATCATCGACTTCCATGTGTCGAATGATCCCCGCGAACGCAGCGGCTTTGAGGTATTCCGGATAGTCACCCTGCCACATCGTGATCAGTGAGTCCAAACCTTTCAACGAAGGACGCGGCGGTGTCTTGGAAGAACGAACCAGCGGCGAATCATCCAGGCGGCTGATCAGAACGACTGCGTTGACGCGAGCAGCCGGAGTAAGCTCTTCGTTGTCCACCAGCTTTTGCAGGCCGGGAAGCAGGATGCTTTCAATCAAGGTGGTCCGCGAACCAGTCACATACTTGGTCCCCAGATACGCCCGGTCAAAGTCATAGCGAAGCCGGCCAGCGTCCCGCAGATTCTCCTCCATCGTCATCGATGGAAAAACGTAGCCGTCGAAAAACGCCTGGGTTTCCGGAACGTTCACATTGCCGCCCGAGAGCAGAATCGCCTGAACGGCTTTCTGATCGTCACGCCGCGCGGCGCGAGCGTTGCGATTGATCGTCGTCAGTTCACGACGGTTTTCCGCATCCTCATCGACCTCAACCATTTGGTATTTTTTGGCCAACGGAAGCTCTTTGTAATCCTTGGCCTGAGCCGCGTCGGCAACAGGAGCGACAGATGCAGCGGCAAGCCACATCAGACAAACAGGAAACAGACGAGCGAACGATTTTGGATAGCAGCTGAAACTCATGGAAACCTCAATTCAAATTCAGCCACAAAACCTGGCAGTGGCTCAGCAGCATTTTTGCGAAAAATGCCTTGTTATCACAGGATACTTGTCGATTAGGGCCCACGCCAATGGAATCGCCACGTTAGACGAGAGTTTGCGAGTTCCCCTAACAGCATCGACCCTCAGGGAATCTGTAAGCCCCGATCAGCTGCCTGAGAACAATTGAGCTTTCACCAAATCCGGCAGATTCCATATATTCAGAATCTAAATCACCGACCCATCCCATGGAAAGTTCGATGTTCCAATTCCCGATCACGTCTGCCGCATTCCTGTTGATGCTCGTCATGCCTCAGGAAGGCGTCGAAAACTTACTCGATTCTCCGACGCAGACCGCTGCAAAAAGTTCCCAAGCCAAACCGACAGATTCTGCAGAAGCAGCGAGAATCAAGGCCGAGGTGGCTGAAATCATGGCAATTCGACAACAGCTGGGCGGGGGAATCAGCGAACAGCTCAAAGACCTCTCGCTCGAAATGCCCAACGGCAAACCGCAGCAAAACCCCATCGGCGCCGCAACCAGCCCTGCGTCACCGATTCGATTCAAAGAACAACTTGCCAAACAAGCCGCGCAACGTCCTGCCGAGCAATTTCGCGATGCTCCCCAACTCAGCACCGTACGCAACTCGGCCGCTGCACACGCTCGCTGGAAGGAAAACCTTCAAATGGCACCATCGAATGAGCAAGCTCAGGCTACGTCCGCTCATTCCAGCCGCAACCGCGAATCGATCCGCCACGCCGCACGAATGCTCGAGGAAGCCGCCGCCGTGCTCGAGGAAGCCAGAGAGTACAATCAGGCTGACAAAATCCGCCAAACCGCCGGTGAACTTTGGCGAGCCGCTCGCAACCGGTGACTCGCGATGGACTCCTTGTCAGCAAGTCTGCCGAACAATTGCTTTCCGATGCTGATTCTGCGAGTTATTATTGCTGTGTCTCTGCCTGTTCCCGTAGGACCCTGAAAACCGCCTTAAGGTCGAAGCAACTGGTCAGATTTTCCGATTCAAAAACCTTGGCAATTGCGGTAGCACAGGGTTTCATTTAGGCTCAACCTGAGCCGGGCCTACTGATTATTCCGGTCTCTGGGCACGTCCAGTGCCGGTTCAACAGCACGGCATCCTGGGTTTTTTAGAGGGAAGAACATGGCACTCGACGGGTTTGGAAAATTTCTGGTCAAAAACAAGCTGGTGACCCAGGACCAGGTTCTTGATGCGGATGAACTCTCGCGACAAAACAAAATTAGCCTTACCGAGGCGATCTTCTCTCGCGGCTATATGGGCGAATCAGAGGCGACTCAAGCTCTCGCCAAGTACCACAGGATGGAATTCGTCGACCTGAGCGAAGTCGAGATCCCGGAATCAGTCATCGAGCTGATGCCAGAAACGGTTGCCCGTGAAAACGCCGTAATTCCCATCTCGGAAACAGGCACCGGCGGGTTGAAGGTCCTGATGAGCGACCCCAACGACGTGGACACGATCGAAAACCTTCGATTCATCCTCAACCGCGACGTTTCCGTGGCTTTGGCGCCAAAATCGATGATTATCGGAGCGATTAACACCAGCTATGGCCAGATGGAGGGTGAATCGGCTGACTCGATTCTGCAGGAATTCACCGATACTGCGATCGACTTCACCGAGACGGTTGAAGACGGCAACGACATGAACAAGGACGAAGTCGACGAAAGCAGCAGTGCGATCGTGCGGCTTGTTCAGCTGATGGTCACCGAAGCCGTTCAGGTTCGAGCCAGCGACATCCATGTCGAGCCATTCGAGGATCGCGTCCGAATCCGGTACCGCATTGACGGCGTGCTTCACGAGCGTGATACGCTTCCGAAACGCCAACTCGGTGCCATCATCTCCAGAATCAAGATTTTGGCGAAGATCGACATTGCCGAACGACGCCGCGAGCAAGACGGCCGGATCAAGGTCTCTGTAGGTGAAAAAGAGCTCGACCTCCGTGTCAGCATCATTCCGACTAATAACGGACAATCCGCCGTTCTGCGTCTGCTCGATAAAGACAACATCAAGATCGGTGTTAGACAGTTAGGCTTTTCTGAGCGGACCTACAAACAGTTCATGGATCTGACGAAGCGGCCCAACGGCATTATCCTTGTAACCGGTCCCACCGGATCTGGCAAAACGACCACCCTCTACGCCGCACTCAACAGTCTCAATCGTCCGGACCGCAAGATCATCACGGCTGAGGATCCAGTCGAGTACTACCTTCCCGGGATCAACCAGGTGGAGGTGAAACACAAGATTGGACTCGATTTCGCACGCATTATTCGCTCGATGTTGCGTCAGGCACCCAACGTTATCCTCGTGGGTGAAATGCGTGATGCGGAGACCGCCTCGATGGGAATCCAAGCATCACTGACTGGACACTTGGTTTTCAGTACACTACACACGAACGATGCGCCCACTGCGATCACTCGAATGATCGACATCGGCGTTCCCGGATATTTGGTCGCCAGCTCCGTAGTGGCCATTTTGGCTCAGCGACTTGTGCGGACGATTTGCAAGAAATGCGGGGCTCCTTATACGCCTCCGGAGCATCAGATTCACGAAGCCGGACTGACGCCGGAAGAGGTCGCTGGCGCGACGTTCCGAAAGGGCAAAGGCTGCAACTCGTGCCAAAAAACCGGCTATCGAGGCCGTGTGGGTATCTACGAGATGCTGATCATTGATGCCAAAATCCGCCAGATGATCTTTGATGACACGCCCACCAACATCGTCCGTGAGTACGCGATCAGCAAAGGAATGTCGACGCTGTACATGGATGGTCTGGCAAAGGTTATGGGCGGCGTTACCACCCTAGAGGAAGTCTTCCGCGTGGCGAAGAAGACCGAGCAAGACGACAGGTAGTGTCATTTTTGCGATCCTGGTTGCACATTTTGCCCCCGAAAAGTGATTTTTGGGGGAATTCTTTGGACCTTTCGGTCCTGCTGCGAACAATAGGAACGGTCAAACAAGGCAGGCCGCTTCCAAAAATCAGCTCCCACCGTCCCGTTCACTTCACATGGACTCGCTGATTGCTCACGTCTTAATGCCTGTTGCCACGTTTTGAATCAATCCGGGCGAAAGCCTACCTTCGAAACCCTAACACTATATAAGTATGGCCACTGTTCTAATCGATAAACTGCTGGAAGCCTGTGTGAAGCAGGGAGCTAGCGATATTCACATTACTACGGGACAGCCTCCTGTTTTCCGCCTGCACGGACGTTTGCGAAAACTGGAGACGAAGGTCCTTGAGCCTGAAGACACCGTTGCGCTGATGAAGAGTATCGCGCCGGAACGCTGTCAGCGTGAGCTTCAGGAAGTCGGAAGTGCTGACTTTGGTTTCGCGTATGCGGACAAAGCCCGTTTCCGCGTTTCGATTTTCAAGCAACGCGGCCAGATCGCGATGGTGCTTCGCCAGATCCCAAACGAGATGATGGCGCCGGACTTCTTGGGCATCCCGGAGGTCTTTACGAAGTTGGTCATGCGTCCGCGTGGTCTGATTCTGGTGACGGGCCCCACGGGTTCGGGTAAGTCGACGACGCTCGCAAGCCTGGTGAATTTCATCAACGAACGGGTCGACCACCACATCATTACGATCGAAGACCCGATCGAGTTTTATCATTACCACAAGATGTCGACGATTAATCAGCGTGAAGTCGGGGTGGATGTCCCAAGCTTTGCCGAAGCGATTCGTCGTGCTTTGCGTCAGGACCCAGACGTGATTCTGGTGGGTGAGCTTCGTGACCTTGAAACGATCGAAGCTGCGATCTCGGCGGCAGAAACGGGTCACATCGTTTTCGGAACGCTGCACACCAATAGTGCTCAAGGTACCGTCAACCGGATCATCGATGCTTTCCCTGGAAACTTGCAGGACCAAATTCGAACTCAGCTTTCGACGTCGTTGATCGGCGTCCTTGCCCAGACGCTGTTGCCGCGAATCGGCGGTGGACGTTGTGCGGCTTACGAGTCACTGGTGGTGACGTCTGCGATCAGTAACCTGATTCGTGAAAACAAAACGTTCCGGATTAACTCCGCGATCCAAACGGGTGCGAAGTTCGGAATGCAGCTGATGGATGACTGTCTTTACGACCTTTGGGAAGAAGAGAAAGTCGAGATGGAAGACGTTTTGGGCAAAGCTCAAAACCCGGATTCATTGGCCAAGCGTATCGCTCAAGCCCGCCGCAAGATCGGCACTGACGATATGTTCGACGACGAAGACTACGATGACTTCGAAGAGGACGACGACGTTTAGGAACTTTTACAGCGGCGCTCACAAGCAGCGCTCACCAACCAAGCTCAGCGTTCAGGACGATCGCCAGGCATCACTCTCTTTCGGGAGAGTCGACGGTTTTCCGTCGGGGAGACAGGCTCTCCTGAAACCAGATACCGTTAATCGATAACCAAAACGGAACGCTTTGCGTTCAAGGAACTGCCATGGCCGCCAGAAGGCTAGGACAAATTTTTGTTGACCTTGGATACATCAACGACGACCAGTTGGAGATGTTGATCGAGGAACAATCGCAGTCGCAGGGCGGCAAGCTGATCGGTCGCATTGCGATGGAGATGGGTTTGGTCACCGACGACGAACTGGTGGCGTCGCTGGGCGAGCAGTTCAATCTTCAGACGATCGACCTGGATGGCGTAACGCCTCCGCCGGAAGCGCGTGAAGCGATCTCGGATTCGATGGCTCAGCTTTATCGCGTTATTCCGCTTCAAATCAACGACAACGTTTTGACGCTGGCGACTTGCGATCCGCAGAACCTTGCGATGCAGGATGAGCTTCGTCGCTTTTTGGGTTTCGACATTCGCCTGCTGGTTGCGTCGGAGTCTTTGATCCTGAAGTTGATCGACAAGTACTTCAACGAAGAGTCTGAAAGTATTGAAAAGATCATTCAGGAGCTACAGGCCGACGACGAACTGAAGGCGGCATCTTTGGCTTTGCTTGGCGATGGCCCGATCAACCTCGGCGACATGACGGAGCTGGCCAATAGTGCTCCGGTTCGCAAGCTGCTGAACATGGTTTTGCTGTTGGCGATCAAGGACCACGCCAGCGACATTCACTTCGAGCCTTTCGAAGACGAGTTCCGCATCCGTATCAAGGCGGACGGGGTTCTGTTCGAGATGGTTCCGCCGCCACGTCACCTGGCGTTCGCGATTACGACGCGGATCAAGGTTATGGCGAACCTGAACATTTCTGAACGACGCTTGCCACAGGACGGCCGTATCGAGCTAACCGTTGGCGGTCACCCGGTTGACCTTCGCGTGAGCGTGATGCCAACGATGTTCGGCGAAAGCGTTGTTTGTCGAGTCCTTGACCGCAGTGTTGTTTCGTTGGACTTGAATAACGTCGGCATGAACGCGGACATCATGGAACAGTTCCGTGAGGTCATTGGCAAGCCCAATGGCATCGTGTTGGTGACGGGACCAACGGGATCCGGAAAAACGACGACGCTTTATTCAGCGCTCAGCGAGCTGAACAACATTGAAGACAAACTGATCACGACCGAGGATCCGGTTGAGTACGACATCGACGGCATCATTCAGATTCCGATCAACCATGACATCGGAGTTACGTTCGCCACGGCCCTTCGCGCGATTTTGCGTCAGGATCCGGACAAGATTCTCGTCGGCGAGATTCGTGACTATGAAACTGCGGAGATCGCGATTCAGGCTTCATTGACGGGCCACATCGTGTTCAGCACTTTGCACACCAACGACGCGCCCAGCACGGTGACTCGTTTGAAAGACATGGGCGTGCCGGCCTTCCTGATCACGGCGACTGTCGAGGCCATTTTGGCTCAGCGACTGGTGCGTCGTATTTGCCCTGAGTGCCGCGAGGAAGTGGATATCTCCGAAGACGTTTTGCTGGAGCTGGAAATTGATCCGGCTTTGGCAGAAGGCAAGAAGTTCTATCGTGGCGCCGGATGCTCGACCTGTTCGAACACGGGCTACAAGGGTCGCATCGGATTGTTCGAGCTGATGATTCTCGACGACGAACTTCGCGACATGATCATGGAAAACAAGACAACGGATGACATCAGGAACAAGGCCAAGGCCAAGGGAATGGTTTTGCTCCGAGACATGGGAATCGGATACGTCTTTGATGGCACGACCAGTGCAGAAGAAGTCATCCGCGAAACAGTTCTGGACGCTTGATCCTGCCACCGAAAAAACGACACACGTAAACTGAAACCGAAAATCGAGTTTTAAAATGCCTACCTATCAATTCGAAGCGATGGACCCTCAGGGTCAGGAGATTCGCGACGTTATCGAAGCTCCAACGCAGGACGAGGCTCAGGCCACGATCCGTTCGATGGGCTATTTCGTGACGAAGATTGCTCAGCAGAAGTCCAACGTCAAAGCTGGACAGAGCAGCTCTCAGGCTCGGAAGACGTTTGCTCTTGGCGGGGCAGGCGGTAAAAAAATGGTGACGTTTACGCGTCAGCTTTCGATTCTCCAGGACGCAGGTCTGCCGATTCTTCGAAGCTTGAAGATTCTGGAAGATCAGGCGAACCCGGGCGCTCTCAAGAACTCGCTGATCGATGTTTGCGATGAGATCGAAAGTGGCTCGTCGCTGTCGGAAGCTCTTTCCAAATCACCGAAGGTCTTTGATCGACTGTACGTGAACATGATCAAGGCTGGTGAAGCCGGTGGTTCACTCGAGATCATTTTGCGGCGTCTTGCCGAGTTCAAGGAGCGTACGCAGAAGCTTAAAGGTAAAGTCATCGGAGCGATGATTTATCCGATCATGGTCGTCGTTTTCACGATCGGTATTTTGACGTTCATCATGTTGTTCATCATTCCTGAATTCCAGAAGATGTTCGAGGAATTCGGAATTGAACTGCCTGCGATGACTCAGCTGTTGATGGCGATCTCGGATCGCGTTTGCCGACTGTGGTTCCTGTTCCCGCTGATTCCGATTTCGATGATGCTGTTCGTTTCGCTGGTTTGCAAATTCCGCGCGGGGCGAATGGGCTGGCACCTGTTTTTGCTCAAAGTTCCGATCATGGGCAAGCTGGTTGAGAAAGCCAACCTCGCCCGTACGACACGTACGCTGGGTGCTCTGGTTGCCAGTGGTGTTCCCATCATTGAAGGCCTGACAATTACTCGCGAGACATCCGGCAACGCGATGTTCGAAAAGATTTTCTCCCGCGTGACCGATTCGATTCGCGCTGGTGACACGATTGCCAATCCAATGAAAGCCAACTCGCGTCCGGGTTTCCATCCGGTAACGCTGTTCTTCTTCCTGGCAACGATGTCGCTTCCGCCATTGGCCGTTTTGTTCATCAAACCTGACTTCTGGTTTTACGTGGCTTACGGTTCCTTCGGTCTCTGCCTGGTTGGATTTGCCTGGTACTTCCTGAACTACAAGAAACCTGTCGTGGAAGACCTCGTCGTGAACATGATCGACGTGGGCGAAGAGACCGGTGAGCTTGACACGATGCTCTACAAGGTCGCTGACTACTACGAAGAAGAAGTCGAATCGATCACGGACGGAATGATGAAACTGATCGAACCGTTGATGATTATCTTCCTCGGTTTGGTCGTACTGTTCATCGTTGTCTCGCTGTTCATGCCTCTGATCGCGATCATCTCCGGTCTGACTGGCGGAAACAAATAGAAACGCGAGTCCAAAACGAAGCATTTGAATCGACTGCATTGTCGTTCGAATCGAATGCCCGGCTCATCGCACGACGGCTTCGGTCGTCGTGCGAGACAACGAACACTTGTTCATACATAAACAATGAACACGGAGCATTTCGTTCCGCGTTCTCCGAAACACCCTACCTGAAAAAGCAACTAACGGGAGAAACCATGAGTTCTTCAAGCCATTACAACCGTCGCCTTCGTCGAGGCGGTTTTACGTTAACCGAACTTCTAATCGGCATCACGATCATTGGTTTGCTGGTGGGGATGTTAGCTGTCGTTGGCGGCGGCGCAATCAACCGAGCACGTGAATTTGCAGTGACGAACGAGATCACGCAAATGAGCCAGGCGATTGAGAACTTCAAGAACAAGTACGGTTTCTATCCGCCGACTTTTCAGACTTTGTCGCAGCTTCAGGACCATGATTCAACGAATCAGGTTTTGATTCAGAATGAAGCCAATCAGGTTTTGGTCTATCTGAACAAGATCGCACCGAATCATCAGGAGCGAGGCCTTTCACCGATTCCTTCGCGAGCGTCAGCAGGCTACCGTCGAATCGATGACTGGTGGCAGCAGGTTGGCGTGAACCTGAACCAGCAAACTTGTCTGCAGTTCTGGCTCAGTGGACTGATTCAAAACAAACAGTATCCGCTTACTGGAGGACTTGGTTTGCCAGGCACCTTCAATGCCTCGTACGACCCTACAAACGATCCGTACATCCCTGTCGCCTACAACTCAGCCACGCTGTGTGATCTTGATACGACTGACAAATTTAACAATGCCACGATCGACACCTATTTCACCGTGGACGTTGCCCGTGACATACTGTTCGATTTCGACACCGATCGATTCGAAACGTTCGAAGAACTGGATCTGGCTAACCCGGGTTCACATCCGCGGAACACTGATCCGACGAACTCGCCGGCCTCCAATGTCACGGCCTACAATCTCCCCTACCACAAAACCAACGCGTCCAATGGGCTATCCGCTTTCTATGCGTATCAGGATGCCGCGTCGTACACTTCAGAGCCGTTTGCCTATCACTCGACGCAAGTCACTACTGGAGTTCCGAGTAATTTTGCCAATCCGAACACCTTCCAGCTGATCTCTCCTGGCCTCGACAGCGACTACGGTGCGGCTGCGACCACCCCGCTTTCAGGATTTTTGGCAGCTCAAGACAAAGTTGCGATTGCCGACAACATTTGCAACTTCACCAATGGCCGCATGGACAAATTCCTTGACGACCAACAGTAATTTACCTGCCTGCCTTTTTTCACAGGTTTACACATGAACAAGTACTCATCAATCAGACAGCCACGAACGAGACGTTCAGCCTTCACACTTGTGGAGTTGCTGTTGGTCATCGCGATCATCGCGATCCTGGCATCGCTGGGCGTCGGCGTAATGGCTCAAGCCCAAAACGATGCGGCGATTTCTGCGTCGCGTTCGCGAATGACGTTGGTTCAGCAAATTCTGGAAATCGAACTTGAGAACTATGAGGTCAAGCGATCTCCCGTTTCTTTCGCGACAATGGTCTCGATGATTAATAGTAGTCCTGGTCTCGAACCGGATCGGCTGTTGTTGCATGTGAAGAATCTGAAGCGCATGTTCATGGCAGATCTGATCCGCGCCGAAATGCCGGATGGATCAGTTACTGGCGGACGAAATATTGGCGATTTCCCAACGGTAGCATTGGCAGAGTACTTCAGAAACCAGCTCAACATTGAAGTCAACAGCTACTCCGAAACGCAACAGTCGAATCGACCGCAGTCGGTTGTGGAATGGGAAACATGGGCCAGTAACTCAGACTATCTGGGCGGCGCTCCGCCGACTCCAGCAAATTGGCCTCCTGTAAGAGACGGCAACGCACAAGACGGCATCGTCGAAGACGCTGCCTTGCGATCAGAGATGCTGTTTGAAATCCTTTCGCGGATTGATATCGACGGCGTGCCCGCAACCGAAACGCTCGGACCGCAAGCAATCGCGGATACCAATGGCAATGGCCACAACGAGATCGTTGACGGTTGGGGAGAGCCTCTCTACTTGCAGTGGCAACAGGTGATCATGTCGGGTGACCCGGAAGAGGGCATTTGGAGTGAGACCCCAAGTTCGACAGGCCAGTCTATGTGTGGTCTTTCGTGCGAACATTTCAACGGCAATCCCTCAGTCTCGGTCACCGATTATGTGACTCCGGTTCTTCCTACCCAAATTCGTCCCTTCCTGACATCAGAACGCATGCTCAACATCGATGGTTACCCCTCTGATTCGGTCCAACGAGCCCTCAACTAGTCTGCGTCTCTGCACGAGCCAAGGAGCACAACAATGAATCGATTCAACAAAACAAAGACAACAGGTTTCACGCTGGTTGAAATTCTGGTCGTCCTCGTGATTGCGACTGTCGTCCTGTCGCTGGCCATCCCGCGTATTCGAACGATCAACAAGGAGCGTACGGTCCGAGAGGCTGCTCGTGTTGTCGGATCCAAGTTTGCGAACGCCAGTCAGCGTGCTTCGATCGATGGCATTGCCGGAGTTCGAATCACTCGGAACGCGAACTTTTTCCAGGGCACGTTCCAGTATGCGGCGACGGAAGTTTCAACGCTTCGCGCTGTCCCAAGTTTTACGGGTGACCAACAGGATTCAGAGATCACCGATTCGGACGAAACAGCGGGCACCGTTGATATCGACGAACCGCTTGAGCAATCAGCGCTTGGGATCATCCAACGTGGTGACTCAATCTCGTTCAACCATTCTTCGATTAAGTATCTGATCACGGACATCGACGGAATCGGAACCGGAACTCTCGAATTGGAGCTCGACCGCGGCGAAGGCGACTACCTGCCGATCCCCGAGTACGATGCGTCTGCGTCGAGCAATCCGAGCTATGTCGTGCATCGTTTGCCACGCTTGCTTCGTTCGTCCGTCGAGTCGCTTCCTGATAACCACATCATCGATTTGCGATTCTCAGGATTTGAAGTTCTGGACGATGGAGACAGCCCGACTTTGCCACGTACCCGGCAGCAGTTAACGCGGGTCTTTGAACCCGTTTTGATCCTGTCCGGAACCATTAACTACACCATTGACTTCATCTTCGATGGCGAGGGCTCGGTTGATCGGGTGATCTATCGCGACTCGGCAACGGGCAACTCGGTGGCCGCGCGATTGCCACTGGGACCGATTTTCTTCTTCATCACCGAAGCACCCAATAGCGTCGCGATGACAGACGAGGTGGCAGCCGCATCGGAGACTGGTTTGTGGGTCACGGTAAGCAATTCGACTGGTACGACGAACATTGGATACAACAACAGCCTTGCAGCGGCGAACTTCACGTACCAAACGCTAACAGACTATTACAACGGCACATATGACGCTGACACGATTCCGGAGATGGATCGGGATCACTTTAACGAGATCATTTCCGACTGCCGTGACAATTCAGTCGCCACGTCTGCGAACCAGTAGTTCTCTCCCTCCCAGAAAACGCACTTTCCAGCACCCATTGGAACCAAGATGTTGACTATCAACCGAAAATTTATTGACCGGCAACGCCGCGATGGTATCTCGATCATCGAAGTTTTGACTTCGATGGCCGTGGCAACCATCGGCGTTTTCGGAATCATGGTGATGATCCCGTTCGCGGTCAAGCAATCGCAAACCGGTCTGGATAACGATGCCGCCAATGCAGTCGGTCGCAATGTCGTGGAAGAGCTACAGGTTCTCGGTTTTATGCGAGTCCTGAACAACGGAAACTTTGCGCGTTTGCGAGTCAAAGCCAGAGCTGACGGT
Source organism: Mariniblastus fucicola (assembly GCF_008087665.1). Lineage (GTDB taxonomy): Bacteria > Planctomycetota > Planctomycetia > Pirellulales > Pirellulaceae > Mariniblastus > Mariniblastus fucicola. Next base: position 595,920 of record NZ_CP042912.1, on the reverse strand, counting down.
GCAACTACGGGAGCTCGGACGATTCGCCCGATGAACAATACAGACTTCGACAACGACAGAGCCCCCGGTCTGTTCCATTTCGATCCGATCGGTTTCGCGGCTCCGGATCCAGATGGCGACACTCTTCCGCTCAAGGGCTTAAAAAACTTTACGATTCCAGATGCGGCAGCAGCGGGAGCCATTAATCCGCCCGTTGCCTATATCGTACCGGACGACCCTAACGGCAATATTGAGATTTTTTCTGCGACAGCAACGAGAGGTGTTGATATTAACACCACACTCTTGAGCAGCGATCCGTTGACTTCTCCTGAAGCCAGCCTGCTGTGTCGCAGCGACGACGATGTGGTCTACGCTGAAGAAGTCGAAGGACTGGAGCTGGCACCGCCGCAGCCGATTTTCGACATCGACCCCAATGGCAATTTGATCAAACAACAGTCGATTGGCCGAATCTCCTGGTCGGCTTTCATGGTTCCCGAACTCAGCCCGAGCATGACGAGTGCACCGGCGAATCGGTTCAAGTCACATGTGTTGGTTTATCGCGATCGGTTTGTTAACCCGGCCAACCCCATGCGCAGCAGCTACGAGTTTTACCGGACAACCATGGCTGGGTCGGGACACATTTCAGCCGTCAGCCAAATCACGATCGATACAGTAAAGCCTATTATTGAGGGCGACATTTCCCGAGGCGACTGGGTGATGCTAGTCAACCGGATCCCGGAAGCAGAGCCAGGCGTTCCGGTCAGAACTCTTCCTGCAGGAGTTGAAGTCCGTGTTGCGGAACAGGGTTACCGAACTCAAGTGATGTTCGCCAAGGTAACACGAGTCACGCCAGGCAGCGGCGGATTTGGTGGAAGCGTCGCCGTTGATGGTGGGCCTTTCGACTTTGTTTCCGCAGGAGTAGCCGGACCGACAGGAAGCATGAATCCGGCATCCTCGCTAACTTACATGGTGCACCTCAAGGATGTCGTCAACGTGTATGAGCGGTCCGTTTCCGTCGAAAAATAAGCATAACTTCCCTCCCGCCACTTCCGCCTTCCATGCAACCAACTGTTACCAAGACAGGTATCGCCATGAGCAACAAACTGCGAACCAATCAATCTTCACGCCGGGGCGTCACGCTTCTGTTTACGATCAGCATGATTGTATTGTTCCTCTTGATGGGAACGACCTTTGTGGTTGTCGCTAACGACTACTATAAAACCGCGACGCGTCGAAGCAGACTTAATACGTACAAAGTGGACGCGACAGCGTTGCTCGATCGCGCGTTCTACGAGGCGTTTCGAGGAACTTCGCTTGATGACACCAACTCTCCGTTGCGTGGCGAAGGAGTGCTTGAGGATCAGTACGGCTATGGTTACAGAGCCGCGATCACTGGAGTTTCTGCTGGGCCAACATCGGCTCTTAGAACATTGTCTTTTGACATCACGGCGCTGACCAGCATTCACGACGGCTCAAACTTTACAACGGCTAACTATGTCGATGGGCTGTTCAATGGACAGGTTCTGACAATCATCGGCGGCGCGGCGGATGGGTATTCGGCCCGGATCGTCAGCCATGCTGCGTCTGACATTTCATTTTCCGGTAGCACTACGATTCAGGCTGTCATCCCGAGAGACAACCTGGGAATTGACTGGACTTCGGCTACCTATTCAGTGGCAGCGGATGTGGCTGCGGGCAATGCTTCGATCGTTATTAATGGACGCGACTTTTCTGGCACGGGTGCGGGCACCGTCGCGGGGGCTGGATTTTTCGACCGGGATAGCGCGGCATCAACCACCAGCTTGACACATCCGCTCACTCCGAACCACATTGGTCGTGACATTTATGCCGACTATCTGCAGAACCCAAACTCGCCGAACGAAGACTACGACGCGCCTGACGTTCAGAACATGTTCCTGAGCGGCCTGTTTTATGACACTTCCGGCGCCACTGCCGAGTTCAAGGTCATCCCGAGTTTTCATCGTGACAGCCTGTACCTCAACCAGCAAGGCACGTCGCCGACAGCTGATGATATCCGGGAGTTTTCTTTCCGACCGGTTTACGTGGCTGACAATGCGAGTCCACCGAATGTCTCCGTTGGGTCGACAGCCAATACAGAGTTCGCCAACTCGGTCTACAAAGTTGACGAAACGATCGCGACGAATCGGAAGTTCAATCCAGACGGCACGATGCTGACGACGAATCGCAATGACGACGACAACCTGGATGTCGACAACGACAACGATGGCGACAACGATTCGGTTTGGATCGATATTGGTTTGCCGATCCAAACGGATAGCCAGGGACGCCGTTTCCGTCCGCTGGTTGCCTATCGCATTGTCGACATGGACAACCGTTTGAATGTCAACGCTCACGGCAGTTACATGGACCAATCGTTGCCTGTCGGAACGAGACGAGGATCCAATTACGGTGTGGCAGAAGTTTCACTCAAGGGCATCCTGCCGGACAATGAGTATTTGGACTTGCTAAATTCGCGATCCGGACTGGGAGACCCGCTTGCAGGCAACCTGGCCAACGCACTTGGCACGAACCAAAAACTGTTTGGCTATGTCGGCGTCAACAATACCGTTGGCGGTTTTTTCTCCACGACTGGAGATGCTTTCGCGCAATTCGTGACCGAGACGCCAGGCCCCTACACAAACAATTCGTTGCCGGCGTTTACGACAGGTCCTTCTGGCACTGCGAGCGCTTCAGCTTCCGGCAGCGCCTATGCCGCGGATTTCAGTATCGGCGGTGGAGTCGGAGACAGCCTGTTCCAGGCATTCGAGTTCGAAAGACTGCTTAGGCCTGACGACGCGGATTCCAGCTTGGCAACTTTTCGTCCTGACGACGATTGGGATAACAATGGCGTCGAAGACGAAGACCTTCACGAAATCGATTACATCAGCGACAACCCCGACGAGTTCACGACTGACAGTTTTGAAGTGAGCGTGCCAACATCGCGACTTTCGATCTTCGAACTGTTGAGACAAAGAGTCAGCAATAACGCGACACTGGCTCGTGCACTGGTCGATGAATTTGTGACGCCCGGCAGAGGCATCCTGTCGAAAGAACTGATGATGGGCGGCAAGTTCAATTTGAACCGACCGTTCGGGAATGGAGTCGACAACGATGGCGATGGAGTCGTTGATAACGCGGCCGAAGCTAGTGGTGAGACAGGAATGCACGGCGGCCTTCCGTTTGATCTCAACAACGATGGAACGATTGACAGCGAACCGGGCATCAAGCAGGACATGGCGCGCCACCTCTACTCGTTGGCATTGCTTGTTTGCGGCGATACTGTTCCACCTCAATTGGCCGGTGCAACTCCACCATTTACAGCTGACGATTACCACCGAGCGGTTGCTCAATGGGCAGTCAATGTCGTGGACTTTTATGATCACGATTCAAAAATGACTTTGTTCGAGTACGACCGTACTCCATTCGCCGATCCTTCGTTGGATCCCGCTGAAGTCGATGGCGACCCGGCGACTCCGATCTTGAGCCCTACTGATGGCGGTGTTGTGATTGGAGTAGAGCGACCTGAATTGCTGATCATGGAATCAATGGCATTTCACTCGCGTGAAGTCGAAGATCTCGATACGGATTCTTCAGGAAACGACCGCGACGGTGGTGACGACGATTGGGACAGTCGTCGCAAGCCTATCTCGGGCGCCTATTTTGAGTTGTACAATCCATGGAAGCAGGCTGCTGGTTCACGCCGTTTCCAGAATGAATCGCTTGATCCCACTGGGATTGGCGCCATCAATTTGGCAGCCAACATTGGTGGAACGCCAACTTGGCGTTTCGCTATTCAGCGAGGCAAACAACGTGGCGTGACTCCGGTACCGGACATTGACGATCCGGATATTATTCGCACGATTTACTTTACGACTCCTCCCACTGCTGCAGGCCTGTCGGTTGACAACTCTGGAGATGGAATCGACGAGTTTTATCCGAGTACGGTTGTGGATACCGTGATCGGTCCTGGTGACCACATGGTGATCGGTTCATCAGGAAACATTCCTGGTCGCAACATGACGACGTTCGGCCGTTTGGTCACGGGAGTGGACCCGGATAATACTCGATCAATTGAGCTCAATGGAAACATCAGCGGAACCGACTATCCGGTTATCGTTCGCGACGTTGTTGGAGCATCCGTCACCGCGATGCCAGTCCCGGCGACTTCGCTGACGGGGAACTGTAAAGCAATCGCTATCGATTTGCCACGTTCGCTATCGCTTAGTGACCCAACAGGCGACTATGACATTTCGCTTTCCGGTGGAGCATGGATGAACGATCCTGCTGGTGATGGACAAGTTCTCAACCCTGCGTTCGTCTACGATGTACCGTTCGACGCCAACCTGGGGCTACACAGAACAGACGATGACCGTGACGCGATTTGGACAAACGGCATTTACAAAGATGGTGGTGAGTACCAGTTCCGCATCGTCCATCTCCAACGCCTTGCAGATCCAACGTTGCCCTGGAATGCAAATACGAATCCCTACGTGACTGTGGACACGGCAAATGTTGACCTGCTGGCGTACAACGGATTCCTGCGAAACCCGAGCAATGGTCAACTTTCCTCTGGGACGCTTTTTCCTGAAAACTATTCAGGTGGTGTAGTCACTGATGGAAGCACTGAGCTGGCAACGGTAGAGCGTGCAGAAGGGATCACGAGTCCCGAAGATGCGAGACGAACTTTTTTCCGGACAGGCACCGCAGCGACTCCATTGACAGCTGACACAGGTTCAGCTGGCTCAGATGGTCACACGTTCAGCTACAACCTCTCAGAGAACCTTGGCACGTTCAGCGATCTTTATGACCACGACAGCCCGCTGGGCTGGTTGGTCTGGAACGATCGTCCGTTCGCGAATCACATGGAGATCGTTCATGTTCCGACTGGTTCTCCAGGAAAGTTCCTGAGCCGTTTCAACGTCGAGCGACCGGTGACTGCACCTGCGGCCGACGCCGACAGGCATGAACAGTTTTCCTACTACATGGGTGATCCGCAGTTCGGCCATCTGATTGGTTTCGGCTCGAACCCGCCCGATGCGAGCGGCGGTGGCGCTCTGTATGTCAATCGCTTTGACAGGTTGCTGGACTTCATTGAAGTGCCCAACCCTTTCATTGGATCTGAGAGGTTTCTGCCAACATCGGTTCCAATGACCGGAGCTTTAAGATTTGGGCTTAACGCACCTTTTAATTCCCTGCCAACGTTCCGTTCGCCGGGCAAGATCAACATTAACACGATCAACGAACAGAACGTCTGGAACGGACTCGAAGGTAACTTCACCGGGCTGGATTTCAGGACTGAGTTTCTCGCGGAACGTGATCGGCGGGATGGGGCGACCGATTTCGCTGGCATCTTCCGTTCGGTAGCCGGTGCTGAATACGCGATTTCGAACAACACGGCATCCAAGGGAGCGACTTCGATGTATCGAATCCCTGATAGTGGTGGCACGACTCCAATGTTTGACGTTGAGAGCAGCTCATTCTCTCACAACACAAACAATGGGTCGTACTTCAAGAACGAATTTCGTCAGCGTCTTGCCGCGACCACAACGACGCGTTCTTCCGTATTTTCGATCTGGATTACGATCGGCTATTTCGAGGTCGATGAGTTTGGACGCGTTGGCGCCGAGCTTGGTTCAGACGAGGGAAAAGTTCGGCGCAACCGTGCGTTTTACATGGTTGATCGCTCTATCCCTGTCGCCTGCGAGCCTGGCAAAAACCACAACGTCGACAATGCCGTGCTTGTGCGGACGATCATCGAATAACCCACCTGTGTCCTTCTCCACCTGGAGTTTCCAATGCTTAACAACAATTTAGCTTCAACCCGGCAGCGACACGGGCTGAGCCTCATCGAGATCATGATCGCAATGGTCATGACTCTGATCGTGCTTGGTGCGATGATGGCTGCGTTTTCCTACGGAAGCGCAGAAATGCAGAAGGGTCGCGCCATGATTGAGTTAAACAATCGCTTGATCACTTCAGAAGAACAGCTTCGGCGAGACCTTGATCGCATTACCGTTGAGGTCAAACCACATCACAAGAAGCCTGCTTTGCCCAACGGTTTTTTCGAGATCGTCGATGGTCCTCAAACGGACTACATTGCCGGTAACGACACACCGTTTACGGTCGGAGCAACAACTTACGGGACGACATTCAGCCACGGTGGCAACGAATTGGTCTACGGTGATCGGGACGACTACTTGGGCTTCACCATCAAGTCGGATGGGAAAGCTTTCCGCGGACGAAACGGAAACAACATCGTAGAATCCCACTTGGCCGAGGTCGCCTGGTTCTGCATCAATACACCTGGCATGGACTCCCCACCGGGCAGTTCGGAAAACCGAATGGTTTGTCGTCGCCAGCTGCTTATACTACCGTCGCTGGGCGTACTTCTGACATCGCCGACGGCTGCGGACGTTAACAGTTTTTTCGCACAGAATGACATCTCAGCCCGGATCGATTCGGCAGGCAACCTGGTTGCGAACACGCTGGCCGATTTGGGGATCCGGGGCAATCGCTATTGTCACACTTCGGGAGCCGTCGACCCATCGCTGAATACGCTTTTGACAGGAGACTTTCCGCTAAAGTCAAATGCGAACCACATCATGTTTTCATCTGTGGCCGCGTTTGACGTTCAAGTGTTCTCTCCGGATGCCGATCTTCGATACATTCTCGACGGCGCATCCCCCCCTAACATTGTTGACATCGCGGAGAACTCCGACATCTGTGCCGCAAGTGAGAGAGCTGGCCTTTTGATCGGAACGGTAACTCCAGAATCTGGAGCGTACACGGATCTTGGCAAAGGCACCGGCTTGCTTGGACGGACAGCAAACGCTCGTTATTCCGAACAGGTCTATGACACGGGATCGTCCCAGTACAATCGCAACGCCCCGAATGATGCGGGCGCGAATGGAATTGACGATGACTCCGATGGGGTTGTCGACGAGCCAAACGAAGGGAACGCTGTTCCGCCATACAATGCTGAAATTCGTGGTATCAAAATCGTAATGCGGGCGATTGAATCGAACACCAATCAGGTTCGTCAGCTGACGGTCAAAAAGAGCTTTGTGCCGGAATAGATCGGCGCGGCGGCTACAGATATCTTCGATGCGAAGGTCTTGATCGAGACCTTCGCTTTTTTATGCGCGATGGGAATTGCAAACGCCGATTCGAAGTGGATCGAGCCCGAGCTTCCAAGACCTGGAATGCACTCACATTTCTTGCTCCAGTCTTCTTGATTGACGTCCGCTGGACTCAGCCACATCGGTCACTATCCCGCACCATCGAGCCGCCAGTGATCCAGTTGCGGTCGAGAAGTTGGAACGCTCTCCATCCGGAAGACCTGGGTGAGCGAAAACCAAAATGCGGTTAACCCGCTGCGCTCTTGTGCTCCGGCGATCACAACGAATTCTCACACAATGAAACCGGTATCTTTTGGACGTTAGAGCAGGGCCAAAACAACCAAGTACTGCTTGATGACTGCATCTTCGCGTTAAATTAATTGCGTGGCTGCCAGAGAGAAGCTAAGTTGACGAAGATATTTCTTCTGCGGATGAGAAACTGTTTACCACGAGTTTGTTGATAGCGCTGACCCGCTGAACAGACTTCACCATGAACACGAGAACAACATGTTTTGCAAAACTTTGATCGCCATGACGGTCGCATTTCTTTCGACGGCCAGTCTTTCAACGGCACAGATGTTCAGTGAGTTCGAACCTGCTCCTGCAACCGGTTCGACGACTTCCTTCTTCGAGATTTTCGGTGATGCCAATACGGCGTTCGACTTGAATATTGTCTCGATCGAAAACGACGGCTTCAACGGATTCGTCGATCGCTCGTCAAACGTCACTGGCATGTTCGATTCCAACGGATTGGCCGTTGTGGAAGTGCCAGAAATCGAAGCGCCTTCTTTTAGTGTCTTCCTTGTCGAAAATTTGGTAACGCTGGGCATCGACCTCGATACTGACAACGACGGCAACCTGGATACGTCAGGCTTTGGCACGATCTTCGATGCCGTAGGTGTCTCGGACAGCGCTGCCGACAACAGCACGCTTTATGCTGGTGCGTTTGGTGGAAGCAACATTCTGTACAACAACATTGATGAACCTCTTGGCGTTTTCCGCGAAGGAAGCAGCGGCGATTTTTATCAGTACGTCACTGCCGATGCAGGACTCGTAACCGAGTACGTTGCGTTGTTCACCGCTGACGGGCAAACCGAACTGAACCCTGCCGATTTCAACTTCGACCCGACCACGACCTCCTACAACATGATCAATCCTTCGGCCGTTCCTGAACCGACTTCAATCGCGTTGCTGGGACTCGTAGGTTTGACCAGCGGCTTGATTCGTCGACGCCGCTTGGGCTAAATCGCGGCTCTTTGATTCTGATCTGACGATGACGATCGACACAAGCAGTTCGCTCTATCCGCGATAAGCCAGCGGATAAGAGCGAACCCGCAGCTCGTTGCTCACCAAGGCTGCCAATAGCGTTTAGCCTTCGTCTGCGAGATCGAATGGAGCTATTGATCGCGAGAGTCAGCTGTTACGCCACCAGAGAAAGCTGCCCAGACATGCAGCGCTCGACGCGTCGCTGCGATCTCGTGGACGCGAACGACATGCATGCCTTTCTCAGCCATCTTCAAAGTAATCGCCAGCGTTCCGGAATCGCGCTCTGCTTCTTTGTCGCCGATCAGCTTGCCAACGAAGCCCTTTCGTGAGTGGCCGATCAGGATGGGACAATCGAGAGCGTGAAACTCTTCGGCACGATTGAGCAGGTCGATATTGTGCTGGTGCGACTTGCCGAAACCAATTCCCGGATCGAGGCAGATTTTCGCGGGCTCAATTCCAGCCGCGAGCAACGCTGATTTCCGCTGCTCAAGATAGTTGAGAATGTCGGTGACGACGTCTTCGTATTGCGGATCGTCCTGCATGGTTTGCGGCGTGCCTTGCATGTGCATCGCACAGACTCCTGCTCCCGTATCGACCGCGACGGCCAACATTTTCGCATCGCCCTCCAGCCCTGTCACATCATTGATGATCTCGGCTCCAGCATTGATCGCGGTTCGCGCAACGACGGCTTTTGATGTATCGATCGACAATGGCGTATCGGTCTCTGCAGCCAGTCTTTCAATCACCGGGATGACGCGGTCCAGCTCTTCGCTTTCTGACACAGGCGTTGCATACGGACGAGTGCTCTCGCCACCGATATCCAGAATGTCAGCACCATCGGCCACCAACTGCAACGCGTGCTCGACGGCCCGATCAACAGAATGAAACTTGCCGCCGTCGGAAAAGCTATCGGGAGTCACATTCACGATCGCCATCAGCAGCGGGCGAGACTCGAAGGAAAGGGTTCGGGTTTTGAGAGACCAGAGCATTTAGCCAGGAAGTTTATGGGGTACGGTTGTCAACGTGTCTCACACAACACACAACGATCGGGAGGCCACCGCAGCTAAATTGCGAATCAGGGCAATTGAAATCAAGAGGTCAACGAAATGCAAACAGCCTGGCTCACGCCACGTCGGCTTTCCGCTCAATTCACTCAAGCTCCAATTGCTTGAACAATGGCAGGTGGCGATAGTAGACTTCCAGCGTACAAACTGCCATCGAAGTTGTGTAGATCCGACCGCCCTTTTCGCCCCACTCGAAATCGTCGGGCGACCAACTGCCGGGATAACGTCCACGCCGGTTCTGGCTTTCAATCACAAGTGTTCGGATTCGCTGGTTCCACTGCTCCCAAGGGTCGCCCCCGTAGTGGTGCATCAGTTGAGTTCCGTAGTACCAGTAGTACAAGTTGCGATCTTTGCGTGACGGCAGGTGTTTCTTCACCAGCCACTGGACCGCGGATTTCAAACGCGGATCTTCTTTGCGCCACCCCAGATACATTCGGCACAGGATTGCCTCCGCCGTCATCACTTCGGTAGCTTCACGTCGCGGCTGATAGGCGTAAGCAGCACCGCTGAGGAGTTTTTCATTTCCGCGCGGCTGCGACGCAACGGAATCAAGAAACTGATCAGCACGAGTCAGCGTTTTCGGATCGATCTGGACATCCATTCCGGCAGCCCTTGCACTCTGCAACGCCATCATCTGCCAACCGAACACGGAAGTATCCCCCGCCTGGCCTGGACGATATCGCCAACCTCCCTGACGATGCTGGGCCGTTTCAATGAACGAGATCGCTCGCTGAACAGGATCGAAGAATTGTCGATCGCCCGTCAGCGCCAATGCCTCGCACAGCACAATCGTTGCCTGACCATGAGCGTACATGCCAGCCTGAGAAGTAATATTGCCTCTCAGGTCCCCGTTCTCTTTTTGGTTTTCCAACAACCAACGCAATCCGCCCGCAACGGTTTTGTTGTAGACACCGAATTCGTGCGTTTGACCAGCGCCGAGAAACGGCAGCAGAGCCAGTGCTGTTCCCATCGCGTCTCCTTTGTTGCCGGCTCGATCACTACGGCTGTAGTTTTTCAGGCTCCAGGAACCGTCGTCGTTCTGAACCGACGCCAACCACCGCAGCCCGCGAGCCACGGAGGCTTCCGTCAAGTTGGTGCCGCCTTCTTTTTCGACAATTTCAGCGCGAACGCGGGGGTCTCGAGCTGCAAAAGACATCACATAGCCGGCTCGCGTGGTGATGTTCTTTTTCACCGTGCTGAGGTCTGGCAGCCGCATCTCGGTTTGCGGATCGACCCTCAGCTCAAGTGCATCTCTTGCCGCGTCCACGACGGCATCGCGAATCTCTTCTTCACCACGCTCCATTTTCGCGGCGATCGCGACGTCATCCTGCAGCGTATCGATTGGGCTTTCGACGCGAAGATCACCGCCTTCGCGATCAGCGCTATCAATAAAGGTCGACAGCGTGATCGCTTCGTCAAATCTGGACACCGGATCGCCAAAGACAATCACAGCCAGAATCAGGATTGCGATCAGGTGCAGCAGGAAGCTGATCAACCACGCGGGAGTGATTCGAAACATACGCCGCAAGACTCGAGCCAGCCCGGAACCCTGAGTCAACCGATCGAGTTCGTCTGAGAAATCCGGATCGAAGTCCGAGACCCGATTCGGAGCCCCTGTGTTGACTCGTGGGACAACGGTATCGAGAGGTGCTCGCCCAAAAAAATCAGCCGGCGTAGGAGGTGGCTTCGGAAGTTCACGCCGCTTCGCCTGAAAACTGGACGCAATCTGTGACACGATCCTTTCGTCCAACGCGACGCTTGCCGGGCAACGCCAACAGTCGGCCAATCCCAACCACAGACGGATCGTCATCGGAGCTTTGCAATCCGGACACTGGCAGAGCAGGGCGTTGCCGTTGAACTTGATTGGGCCAATCCGCGTCAGGATGCTGTGAGAACCCGTGATCGTCAGGTCGGAGAAATGCTGAAAGTCCGTTAGCGGCTTGACGGCTTTCAGCGGTCGTTCGAGCGAAGTCGCTGGCTTTGATTCATGGAAATCAGCAATCTCCCAGGCTTGGGGTTGCAGGTGGCCGCCCGAAGAAAGATCGATTTCACCGCCGTAAGGAAGGTTTCCTTCATCGCTTGGCAGCTCGGAAAGCTTGGCCGCAATCGCCGCATCGAGACTGAATGGATTGTCGAGTTCTGGAGGCATGTTTAACTGTTCAGGATGCCCACCATGGGCTCGCGATCGTTATTCAGGGTTGGCAACGATCATACCCCCTGACCGCCCAAAAGGTTCGCCGAATCTGAAAACTGAGCCGGGCCTTGCGGGCGTTGCTTGCCCGTTAAAAGTCGCGTTGGCCGATTGAAAAAAAGGAGCAATTCTGGTAAAATCGTCAATTCGCTAACAGGATCCACAAACACCGTTTAACCACGGTTTTTACCGCACGAAACGTTTTCCTGCGAGTGCTCTAAACCACGAATTTCTGACCGAAAACGGGACTGGAATCCGCTGATCATCGCTTGTCTTTCAAGGCCACGATTTCAGCCACTATCCAGGAAATTTTTTCGTCGAAAATACGATTAACCACAAGGCTGTACTTTGTCTACTGACCTGCCCGAAAACGACGATAACGACAACGAAATTGATAACGGCGACAACGGTCTCGAGCGAGGCCTGACGGAATTGCCGATCGAGGACGAGCTCAAGAGTAGCTATCTGACGTATGCGATGAGCGTCATCGTTTCGCGTGCGTTGCCAGACGTTCGCGATGGTCTCAAGCCCTCGCAGCGCCGAATCCTGGTCGCGATGAACGACTTGAACCTGACGCCAGGAGCGGCGCGGGTCAAGTGTGCGAAGATTTCGGGTGACACCAGTGGTAATTATCACCCACACGGTGAAAGTATCGTTTATCCGACGCTCGTGCGCATGGCCCAGGAATGGAACATGCGTCACATTCTGGTCGACAAGCAGGGTAACTTTGGGTCGATCGCCGGACTTCCTCCTGCCGCGATGCGATATACCGAAGCTCGCATGTCGAGCTTCGCGTCGATGATGATGGAGGATCTGAAGCTCGACACGGTCGACTACACGCCGACGTACGATGAACGACGGATGGAGCCTACCGTTTTGCCGAGCAAGTTTCCGAACTTGCTGGTCAACGGATCGAGCGGGATCGCGGTCTCGATGGCGACTTCGATTCCTCCGCACAATTTGGGCGAAGTCTGCGACGCGTTGGCGATGGTTTTGGACAACCCGGAGTGTTCGATTCACGAAATCATGACGGTGCTGCCCGGACCGGACTTCCCAACCGGAGGCATCATCTGCGGTCGAGCTGGAATTCTCAAAGCCTACCACACCGGCCGTAGCTCGATTCCTGTCCGCGCCAAATGCGAGATTGAGGAATACAAAAAAGGCAATCGCACGCGACAGCGAATTACCGTTTCTGAGCTACCGTTTCAGCAGACGCGCGACAACGTCGTTGAAAAGATTGCCAACTTGGTGAAAACCGGTCGCGTCAAAGGCATCTCGGAGATCAAAGACCTCAGTGACTTGAAAGAACCGGTCAAGCTGTGGGTGGAAATCAAGTCGGATGCTGATCCGGAAGTCGTGCTGAATCAGCTCTATCAGTTTTCGCCGCTGCAGACTTCGTTCTCGATGAACTTCATGGCGTTGGTCGACGGGAAACCGCAAGAGCTGACGATCAAGGATTTCCTTCGCGAGTTCATTCGTCATCGTATCAACGTGATCCGTCGCCGGACAGAATTTTTGCTCAATCGTGCGCGGCGACAGAAGCACGTTTTGGAAGGCTTGCTGCTCGCATTGGCGGACATCGATCAGATCATCAAGATCATTCGCCAATCGAAAACTCAGGCGGAAGCCAAGAAAGGCTTGATGGGGATCGAGTGTCCGGCATCGATGCTCGAGCGGGCGCTTGGCGAACCGGGCTTCAAGGTCTTTCAGGATGAGCGCGGCGAATCGGACATCTATAACCTGACGGCAGTTCAGGCAGATGCGATTCTGAAAATGACGCTGGGCCAACTGGTGAATCTGGAGCAGGAAAAGCTTCAGGGTCAGCATGGCAAGTTGCTTGAGGAGATCACAGAATACCTTCGCATCCTTTCGGACGAAGCCAACATTCGCGCGATCATCAAGGACGACCTTCTGGAGATCCGCAACAAGTTCGCGGACGATCGTCGCACGTTGCTTTCGACGGAAGAGATCGGCAACATCGATCTTGAGGAGTTGATCGAAGAAGAGAACATGGTCGTTTCGATAAGCCATCGCGGCTACATCAAACGGACTCCTGTTAGCACTTACAAAATTCAGGGCCGCGGCGGCACGGGACTCAAGGGTGCCTCGACGGACGAAGAAGATCCAATCGAGCACGTGTTCGCGGCCAGCACGCATGACTACTTGCTGTTCTTTACAAGCAAGGGGCAAGTGCATTGGCTGAAGGTTCATCAACTGCCACAACTGTCTCGCGAGAGCCGCGGTCGCGCGATCGTGAATCTGATTTCGCTGGACAAAGACGAAACGGTCGCGGCGTGCCGGGCGATCCGTGACTTCACGGCAGAGAATCATTACTTGATGATGTGTACATCGAAGGGCTTGGTGAAAAAGACCGAGCTTTCGAAGTACGGTCGACCGCGAGCCGGCGGGATCATCGCGATCAAACTACGTGACGATGACAAGTTGATCGACGCGATTGTGACTCGCAAGGACGACGAAATCCTGCTGTGCACGACTGACGGCATGGCAATTCGATTCTCGGAATCTGACGCCCGTCCGATGGGTCGAAACACAAGCGGCGTGAAAGGCATTTCGCTGTCCGACGGCGATGAAGTGGTCGGCATGCGAGTCGCCGATCCAACGGCGACGTTGTTGACGACCTGTGCCAAGGGTTACGGAAAACGGACTCCGTTTGGTCCGAACATTGGCGACCTTACGGACGATGGCGACGAGGCCAGCAGCTCGGCTCGCTATCGCACGCAGAAGCGTGGCGGTAAAGGTTTGCGTGACATTAAAACAACTGAGCGCAACGGAAAAGTCATCGGCATTTCTTCGGTCAACGACGATGATGAGTTGTTGTTGATGACGGCCAAGGGCAAGATCCAGCGGATCAAATGTTCGGAGATCAGCACGATCGGCCGTAACACTCAGGGCGTTCGGATCATGCGACTCAAGGACGACGACACGCTGGCGACGATCGTGCGTGTGCCTCGCGACGAGCTTGAAAACGAAGATGGCGTTGTCGAAGGACAGGTCGTTGCCGGTGCGGATGCAGCCAGCCCAAGTGCTGAAACGGCCACGCCGGAAACTGACGCTCCGCAAGCGGATGTTCAAACCGACGAAAACCAGAACGACGATCCTCAGGCTGGCGAAGGTCAGACTGACAGCGAAGAATAGTCACGCGGTATGGCGACGGCTTCCGGCCGTCGCCTTTTTGGGTTTGGTTGCAAAAGACGGTAGCGTGCATCTTTCGCTGATCAACACGAATCCGAAGACGATGCAAACGATCGGGCTGACGATTGTTGGAGTTGATGCGTCAAAGGTCAGCGGACGTGCGCTGGCCGGAGCGTCAATGGATGCTCACAACAGGTTTGATGCCCCGGAAAAGGTGAGCCCTGTGCCGGCAAAGATCGAAGTCGCGGGAGAGCGGATTGGCATCACGCTTCCACCTGCGAGCGTGACAACGATTGAAGTGGAAAAGTAGTGGATCGCGATGAGCCTACTGCGGTTGAAACCGCGAACACGAATCAAAGCGTCGTTCACTGGGCAAGCCCATAAATCATTTGTCGGCTACATGCGATCGGTAGGACAACTCGCGATTCGCCCCCAGCGACCGGAATTATTGCCGAACAATCCCGACGTCCCGCTTTTCACCGGAAGTCAACGTTGGCAGTTTCGCAAGGAATTTGCGTTGACCACTCCTTTCGTAGATAAAAATGTCAAGCTTGAGACCGGGACATACTTCCTTGATGACAAAAGTGCCGTCGTCGTCCGTCATTACAAAGCCGACGTAACTGGCCGCGTAGATTTCCGTCCCAAAGTAAACGCGCCGGTTGCCTAAACCCTGATCGTTTTGGCCAACCAGTTTTCCCCTGATTTCACAAACACGTTTCAGATTCAGGTCAAATCGTTTTCCGAACATGTCGGCAACCAGGCCGACGGCGTGTTTCCGGTCGGAACTGAAGCAAACCAGTAGCGACTCGTTTTCGCGCATCTGAACTTCATAGCTGCCATCTTCATTGGAAGTTGCCGTCCAGCGATCGCCATGAAACTTTTTCGATGTCATCACGATCTCTGCGTTCTCCACTGGAACTCCGTCAACACGAACCCAACCTTTCAAGGTTGAAACGGCTCCAGTCTTCGTCGGGATTTCGATCGTGACCGGCTCACGATCAACGACGAAACTCGTACCGTAGTAGTCGCGGTCATTAGGACGTAGCGTGTAGATGCCAGGAGCCAACCACCCCTTTAGCTCACCCTCGTGTTTCTGAATTGACGGGATGAACGATATTGTGGGGACGTTTCGCCATGGACCATCCCTGCGATGCCTGACCGAGTCAAATCGCCAGTCCGGATCGAGTTCACAGTTCTGTCGATACTGCTCTCCAGTCATGGCGTTGCGAAACATTGCCGATCGATGGCTGGCAACCAGTTTCCCCGACGCCTCGTTGACCATGCGAACGGTAACAGGAACCGGATCAACCAATCGCACCACTAGGTCGTCCACAGGCTGATCAGGTTCAGGAACCGTCACCCGCACAAAATCGGAAACTCTCCGTTTGTCCGAAAAGTAGAAACCGTCTTCGCCAACGAAAATGACCAGCTCACCGCCAGCTTTGGCATTGAACCAAAACTTTCCTTCCTCGTCGGTAAAGCAACCATTGACCCCTTCATAATATTCGCGTCCGTCACAACGAACCTGGCAACCAGGGACGGGATTCCCGGCTTGATCAAGAAGTACACCCGAAATCCGGGTCATCTTTATCTTCTCCATTGTAATTCTTACTTCGGATTGGCCGGGCTCCCATGTTCCGTTTGAGCGATCATGATTCGCTTTGGAAGGCGAAATCGTAACCGGAGCTTTCTGCCAGCGAGGAAACCAGTCGATGGTCGCTCGCCCGGAGGCATCGGTTTTTCGTTGGATCAGATCGTTGACCAGGGAGAGATTGAACTGTGCCTGCTCACCATTCTCGAGGAGCCACGGTCTCACGATCGCATCTTCGACAGGTTCCCCGTTCTCATCGACCACCAAAGTAACGAATGGCGCAGGCGGCTCCAATATGAGTGTACGCGTTTCGTTCGCCAAAAATGGCTTTGGCAAAACATTTGGTTGGTTTCTTCGATCGTCGGGTTTTTCACAGGAAAGGTAGTCGACGCCATAGCCTTCTTTGTACGCGAAGACGTTGGAGATGCTCGATTCCACTGGAGCTCGGAAACTGTACATTCCCTCTTTGTCGGTGTTTCCCATAATTTGGAAACCAAATATTGGCCGACCAAACCCGATTGCAATCGTAGCGTTCGCAATGGAGCCGCGGCTGTTGTCGATCACTTTAACCGTGCGTTCGGCCAAAGGCACCAGCTTGACTTCGAACGATTCCGGCTTGTCCCGAACCACTTCGTTCATGGCGAAGATCGCGCCCAATTTACCGTCCGGTGACGTGACTTTCAGGGCAGAATATCGCTGCTGAAATGTGTCGCCAACAATGAACTTCGCCTCTCCCTTTTCGTCAGCAGTAAACTTACCCGCGGCCAACCTGCCTTCGTGAAATTCGGCTTTAGCATTCGGCAGTGGGTTGCTCGAAGCATCAATAAAGCGAACTTTGTACTTTCGAGAAGGGACTTTGCGAGGATTGAACTCGGGAATGTCGTTGGATGGGTCAACAACGACGACTGGATCGGGCGCAGTAACGCCAGAAACTTCAGCCATCGCATTCTCGGCTGATCCGTATGTGGTCGACTCGTTTTTGGTTGGCTCGGCTTTAGTCGTTTCAGTTTTTGCCACGATCGATTCCGCGTTCCCTGTTTCCTGCAGGGTCGGACTGGCGAACTGAGCAAAAGCAAAACTTGAGAAAAGCAACAAGAATGGGATCGCAATCGTCGCTGCGAGCAGCGGACGAATCCTGGTTCCGGGAACCCTTCCTTCCAACTCCAACACGCGACTCAATCGACTTTCCAGATCGCCTGCCGCCATCGCCAGAGACAGTGAACCTGGCTGGTTGTCAACAGCCTGTTCCGCCATCAAAAGCATGGTTTCCGCGTACTTGCGCCAGCGCCCTTCAAGTTTGACGGCGATGTCATCGCAGAGCATTTCACGCGTTACCGCCAACTTTCGCGAAATCACTCTGACCAGCGGATTCCACCAGTAGATGCAATGCGCCATTGACTGAACCAACAACGTCCAATGGTCCCGTCGTTTCACGTGTGCCAACTCATGAGTCAAGATCTGTCGCCGACTTTCTTCGTCAAACACTTTTGAAAAGTTTTCCGGAACGAGCAGCGAAGGTGAACGCAGGCCAACGATCACCGGCGATTTGACGGCAGGACAACAGATCAGACCGGGTACCCGCCGAAGCCCCAACCTGTTTGCGATCGTTTCGACTTCTTCAAGAAGGTTCGTTTCGACCGGCAACGTGAAATTGCTGGTCAGCTTTCGCAACTGGAATGCCTTCCAAAGGTAGCGGCCAATACATAGCACCGTGCCGAACAGCCAGACACCAATCAGCAACTGCGGCCAGGTTGGCACGAAATATTCTGGTTGGTGCAGCGGTTTAACAACGGCAGCCCGCGGCACAGAAACGGTTGACGATCGAAGGTCATCTGTTCCGGGTTCCATTCGCGATTGCTCAAATCCCGGGATGGCAAAATTTGTATCGGTGAATTCGAAAGTCGAATCTGAATATCCTGCAGGCGCTGGGACGTCGACGGGTTTTGCTTCAGACAGTTCTGTCGATGCAGGGATCGCATTCGGCAACAGCCCAATGTCCAGAACGTTTCCCACGACGAATGGAATCGGCACCAGCAGCGACAGCACCAACCCAACTCTCAGGGTTTCATGCCGCAGTGGGAGCGAGGTTAAAAGCTGTGCCGCAAACAGAGCAAACAACGCGATAGCGATCGAAGCAAATCCGGTGGCCAGCAGCAATGCTGTGATTGAGAGACTCATTTTCGTTATCCTTTCCTGTTGCTCTTACGTGACTTTCTTCGCCCGGTCGTTTTTTCTTCCAACGCCTGCCGCATACGACCCAGGTCCTTCTTCGACACGCGCTGTGATCCGAGGAAACTCAGCACAAAATCCGCAGGAGATCCATCGAAGAACTTGCCCACGAATTCGGACGCAAGCATTTCCCTTGTCTCCGTCTCGCTGATCGCAGCCTGATAGCGATAAACGCCATCCAGCCTGGCGCGTTTGAGCCATTTGCGTTTCTCAAGTCGGTCCACCAGGTTCAAAGTCGTCGTGCGACTCACTTCCCGGTGTTCGCAAACCTGTTGCCAGATTTCGGCAACCGTCATTGACTCTGAACTTTGCCAAAGGATTTGCAGAATTTCAAACTGTGGTCCTGTAATCGAACCCAGGGGCGATGTCATGGAATCCTCGGAAAATCGGACGCTCGGTCGACAGCGACGACACCTGTCGTCAGATTTAAGCTACCAAATGACGACACGTGTCGTCAAGCGTTTTTCATCGCAGAATTCTCTGCTGTCTTTTTTGGCCAATGGGCTACCGGCAAGAGGATTCATCGAGCCTTCGCGAATATCCACGGCCCCAACAGGAATTGATGAATGCAAAACTGAAGTGGCCCGAGAGCGGATTGACACCGCGAATCCGCGGGCAAGCGTAAACAGCGGCTACAGCAGGAAGCGGTAAGCGGTAAGCGGCAATTGGGAATACTGCGGGTGGAAGCCGCAGCCACGGAGATGCAAGCCGACAGTTGGAAGCCGACCCTACGACCAAACGGTCGATCAGGTGTTTAGCTGGCCTTTGATTGTCTTCTGGGTTTTGTCCCAGACTTCGACCAGCAATTCGAGATAGGCTTCCGGAGTCAGCAATGGACTGGTGTCGCTGGACTGAATCTCAAACAGCCAGCCTTTGTCGTATTTTTCCAGGTTGATCGCCGACGGATCATCCATCAACGCTTCATTGAATTCGGTGAGATGACCTGTTAGCGGACTGTACAGAGAGCTTTCAGCTTTCTTGCTTTCCACCGCACCGATCTCCGTACCGACTTCGACGGGGTGCGGTGCGTCGAAGGACCAATCCAGAAAGTAAACGTCTTGCAGCAGACGAACGGAATAGGCCGTGAAACCGAAGCGGAAGACATCGCCGTCACCGGGAAGAGCCCACATGTGATTCGACGCGTACATGCGATCCGTGGGAAAGCTCGCTTCGAACTCGCCCATCATGAAGATCAGATTGTCGGACGAGTCAGTCATACTTTTCGTATCGCGGCTTCCAAATCAGCACGTCGTCTTAGTGATCATCCGGCCGAGCAATTGCGTTGGTCAAGGCCAAAGATCACACACGCCATTCTGAGATTCTACGTGAAGACCCCCAGCTTGAGCACTCTACGTGTATCGAACGCCCTGATGTTCTTCTTCAAAGAACGGCGGCAGCAACGCATCGGCGTGCAGGAATCCTTTTCGCGAAAGCTCGATCCGTGAATCGTCGAAATCGAGCATACCATTGTCGCGATGCTCACCGAACTCCGCCGCCCATTTCTCAAGAATGTTCACGTCGAACTTGTCCTGAAAATATCCGACATCCAGATAGCCACGCTTCAGCTGCAAAATCATTTCCCGGATCAGCAACTGGTTTGCCGTTGGCTTGAACGCACGACCAAGCGGCAACTTGTTGTGCTCCATCAGATCCGACTGATACTGCTTCATATCGGCCTTGTTCTGATAGTGAATTCCGGAAACGTGTCCGAAACTCGCGATGCCCGTCGCCAACAGATCCGATCCAGCCCACAGGTTGTCGCGATAGCTGAAGTTGACTTTGTCGTTATCCTTCACCACCGTGTAAGCGCTGCTGATTTTATAGCCCGCAGCGAGAAATTCATCGTAGGCGTAGTCCAGCCACTCGCGTTTCAACTGCCAATCGGCAACCGGCGTCTCGATTTTGTTGCCAAGAATATCTTTGGAGTACACCGTGTTGTACGGCAGCTCCATTTGGTAAATCGTGACACTCTCTGGCGAAAACTTGATGGCTTCCGCAATGTTGTACTTCCAGTTCTCCCAAGTCTCGCCGACCATGCCGGAAATCAAATCGATGTTCACATTTGGGAAGTCCAGACTCTTGATCCAGTCCCAAGCCTTGTAGACTTCTTTTGAAAGGTGAGCTCGACCGTTTTCTTCGAGGACCGAGTCAGTGAAGTTTTCTACACCGAGGCTCAGACGTGTCACGCCAAGCTCTTTCAGTGTCTTCAGCTTCGATTCCTGAAGTGTGCCAGGCTCACACTCGAAAGTCACTTCTTCCGCGTGATCCCAATTGATGTTTTCGCGCAACCGATCGACCAGCGACGTCAATTGTCGCGAGCTCAGAAATGAAGGCGTTCCGCCACCGAAGTACACAAAACGGAACGGACGTCCGCCCATGACTTCCTGCTTGCTAACGAGTTCGATCTCGCGGCATAGTGCTGCGACATAAGCCTCGATCTCTTTGGCGTTCTGATCGGTAAAGACTTTGAAGTAGCAGAATTTGCAACGCTTGCGACAAAACGGAATGTGCAAATACAGCCCCAGCGGCGTGTCGGCCAACGGAGGCGACTGCAAAGCCGATTCAACCGTGGTCAGACTATCGGCGTTCCATTGTGAAAACGGCGGGTAGTTGGAGATGAAATAACTGCCAACTTCGGTTTTGGTCGATTCAGCCATTGAGAAGGTTCGGAGTTAGGGGATTGGATCCAGCAATATTGAACCGGCGCCAGCGCGGCAAGTTCCTGTACATCATACCTGATCCACCAATTGAGGCATGGATTTTACGGCCTGCGGGCGATATCCGGCCATTGAACCGAATGATAGATTCGGCGCTCAGCTATCGAATCAACTTCAAAGTCTCATTGGCGATCTGCTCCAGAGCGGTCGCATCGAAGGCTCCGCGTCCAAGCACTAGAATCCCGACCAACGCAGAAAACAGGGAGCGTGCTGTGGGGCGAGCTTCGACTGAGTTCGATATTTCGCCAAGCTCTATTCCGCGAGTGATTTGCTTTTCGCAGAAACCAACGACCTCGTCACAACCTTCGACGACTGCGTTTTGCACGTCGCTTTCGTGATGCGTAAAGTCGACGGCTGTGTTGATTAACATACAGCCCTTCTTGTCCGGATCTCTGAGCGCGCGTTCTAGCCAATAACTGAACAGCATTTCGATTGACTCAATCGGGCTTTCGATCGACTCCAACATCTTCAACTTTTTGGTTCTGTTTCCATCCCCGTACCTCAGCAACGCCTGAAGAAAAAGATCGTGCTTGCCATCAAAGGCATTGTAGAGACTACCGCGTTTGATTCCGGTTGCGGTAGTGAGATCGGTGATCGACGTCGCGGTGTAGCCTTTATTCCAGAAGACTTGCATCACCTGGTCGACAACTTCCGATTCGTTGAATGATTTTTCCCAAGGCATGAGGCGAACGTGGTTGAGTAGCCGGGAGCCACCTCAGTCCGCATTGAACAACACCAGTCATCGCAGCCACTGGAGTGTCGGCCAAAAAAGAATGAAGCGCATAAAATGAAGACGTTGATGATAACAACGTCTCCATGTATCCGCATCGCTAGTTGTCAAAATCCAAGCTTGCATACCGGACACCTTGGCCGGTATCCGGTACGGAAAATTCTACTTGGCAAAGAACTGCCTACTCCCGCTCAGGCTTGACGCCCGGGATCGGCTGATCTTCGCCGCCTTCGTATTTGGCTTCAGGAATGTTAGCCAATTTACCAGCCGCGAAGAAATCGATCGCTTCTACTGTGCTCTGCTGTTCCTGCTCATACTTCGTGGCTTCGAAAGAGGCCGCTTCGGTGATCATGTCGATGACTTTGCCTTCGATGATCATGTTGCGAAGCGAATCCATTTGACCCGAACGTTCCAAACGGGCTCGGACACGACGCGGCGAATCGTTTTGCTGAGCCGCGATGCGAGCAATCTCCATCGTGTAATCAGCTTCGGTTTCCTCAACCTTTTCGTCCTCAGCGATACGCTCGAGGATGAAGTGCTCACGAAGCATCGTTTCAGTTCGTTCGAGGATATTGCTGCGAATTCGGTTTTCGCGTTCGCGAATTTCCTGATCAGAGAACCCACTTCGACGCATCTCAATGCTGGCTCTTTCAAGCTCGCGGCCTGACTGACGACGAAGCAAATCCTGCGGCAATTCCCACGACGCTGATTCGGTAAGTGTTTTGCTAATCTGCTCGCGAACAACTTCGCGTTGGCGATACTCAAGACGGCTCTCAAGACCTTCCTTGATTCGCTTGCGAAGCTCTTCCATGTCCATGCCGGTTTTCTCTGCCAGCCCATCGACGCCATCGCCACCGCGACGCTTGACATCAAGAATTTCGAACTCGATTTCAAGTTCCTTGCCAGCCAGCTCGACGTTCTCAGAGAACTCGTTGACGGTGACTTTTGCGGTTCGCTTTTCATCGGCTTCAGCGCCGATCATCAGCTTGTCGAAGTCTTCGATCATCGCGTCAGCAAGCGAAAGCGTTGGCAGCACCTGAACGGAGATATCCGAAGCAGAAGAAATGTCTTCGCCATCAAGCCGAGTCGTGATGTTGACTTCGACGTAATCCTCAGCAGCGACTTTATCTTCAACAGGTTCCAGTGTTGAGAACTGAGCCGTCAGCTTTGCCAGTTCAGCATCGACATCGGCGTCAGTAAAGTCATACTCGGGACGCTCAATCTTGAGGCCTTTCCATTTTGGCAATTCGAAATCAGGGCGGACTTCGATGTTAAATTCGAACTTCAAGTCGCCATCATCAGGAACCGCAACCTGTTCGTAGTCGAGATCCGGTTCGCTGATCGCAGAGAAGACTTCGGACTCACTGATCTGGGTCAGGCTGTCCATCAGCAAGGCGCCTTTGACCTGGTCTGCCACCTGCTTGCGAAATTTCTTTTCAACGAGGTTGCGAGGAGCTTTGCCAACGCGGAACCCGGGAACTTCAGCTTTGGGGATGATCGAGTCGAATTGCTTTTGGTAGTACCGCTCGATGTCCGTGCGTGGAACGGTGACGGTTACGTGACGACCGCATGAGCTGGTTTCATTGATGTCGAGATTGAGATCCAGCTTTTGGGCTTCGTCTGTGGCTGGAATTTCTGTCGAAGTGTTCACTAGCGGTTTCCAAAAAGTTATCTTGTTACGGGAAACGGTCCCGGATTGTAGTTTTACAAGGCTCGTTTGAGGATGAGCCAAAGAAAAAATCATGCGAGAATCCGCATGATTTTGAGTTGCCCAAGGCAGTATTTGATAGCTTCCCACCGGAGCGATCCACTGGGTTCAGTCATTGGATGACTGATGCAAAAAAGAGCGGGTGATCGGATTCGAACCGACGACATTCACGTTGGCAACGTGACGCTCTAGCCACTGAGCTACACCCGCATGCTTTCCAAGTCGCACGATTATACGGCCACCACGAAGCCTTGCAAGGCAAAATGCTTCGTAGTTTTTGATGGACGGCTAACCTCGATTTATTCGGCGGTCCCGGACGTGAACTGAAGGCTAGTTCACGTTTTTTTTCGGCTGGGCAGGAGATTTCATTTTGCCTCGAACCAGAACGATATCAGAACCGTCTTACAGACGAGGTATCAAAGCTGAATGGCCCGGTAACGCGGATTTTGACGTCATTGCAGGGGCTTTGCGTGGGCCTTCAGGAAAAATTCCTACCAAGGAAGGTCACTTACTGGTATCATGACGCCCCCGTAACCGTCCGTCGCGATTTGGCGTCGGTTCGCTTATTGGCTCTCGAGAAAGGAATATCTATGCTGTCCGTAAAACTAGTTGTTGTTGGCGGTGACGCAAAAAGCAAGGAAGTCCAACTCAACCTCCCAACGGTGATTGGCCGCGGCCGCGAGGGCGTTTCGCTGACTTTACCCCATAAGCTTGTCAGCCGAAAACACACCGAACTGTTCGAGGATCAGGGTCAGCTTTTCGTTCGCGACCTCGGATCTCTCAACGGAACTTACGTCAATAACGAACGCATCTCGGATTCCCAGCCGCTGAAGCCGAATGAACTGCTGACGCTTGGCAATGTTACGTTTCGTGCCATCTATGATTCCGGTAGCATCGATCCGCCGCCAATGGCACCGAAGTTTCAGGAAGTCCAGTCGTCAGAAGACGTGCTGGACGAAGCACCCGAAGGCGAATCCGATACTGGAAAAAGCCTTCCAGAAGTCAACGCCGCAGATCTGGATGAGCTGGACGCATTGGATGATCTTGGCGTCGACATCGATTCAAGCGATATCTTTTCCGGCCCGGCGATCGAAGGTGCGACTCCCGAGAAATCGATCTCGATGAGTGCGATTGGCGGATTGCCGACCGGGAATAAAAACTCGGATTTTGACATGCATTTGGACGGTGTAGACCGCCCGGATCCCGTGAAACGGGTAGAAATCGAGCTCGACGCTCCCGCTAAATCGACTCAGCCGGAAGATTCAAAGCTGGGATCCTTCTTGAAAAAGTTGCCCCGATAGAACAGACTCATCGGGGTGAAAAAGAATAATGAAATAGACCGCGCGCTGATCCGAAGAATTCGATCCGGGGACTCCGACGCCTGGAACGACCTAATCGCACGCTATGAAGGGCGATTGTTGGCGTTCGTCGATAGCCGACTCTCGAACCGTTCAGCCAGCGAGGACATCGTCCAGGAGGCCTTCATCGGTTTCCTGAACAGTCTTCCGAACTACGACGGTTCCCGGCCTCTGGAAAGCTACCTGTTTTCAATTTGTGCTTACAAGCTGACGGACCATCTGCGCCGCGAAGGGCGCCGACCTGCAATTCCGCTGTCGACAGGTGCCGATTCCAGCAGCGGTCAGTGGCAACTTAAAGGCAACGCTCGACCGGCCAGCAGCATTGCTCGCAGCGTCGAACGCAAACGGCTCGAAGAGGACGCACTCGCTGAAGCCATTGGTGACATGATGGCGAAGTGGCAAAAGAACGGCGACTGGCTGAAGCTCAAATGCATGGAGTTGTTAATCGTTAAGGGCACGCCGAACAAATCGGCGGCTTCAATCTTGGGCATCACCGAACAGCAAGTCGCGAACTACAAGTTCGACTTCCTCAGCCGACTCCGGACGCTGATCAAACGGAAGGGCTTGTCCCAGGAAGTCTTTCCAGAACTTTACGAAGAGTAAAGCAACTGTCATAGACCGCCTGTTTAGACAGGCACAGTCTGTTTCAGACAGACTCTGGCAGGATACTCTCTGTTCAACGTTGCCCCGCCTGTGATGTCTGTTCCTGTCTTGTCTGTTCAAAACAGGTTTCAGGCGGAACTGAATCGCCGAGTCTGAGACAGCGAGTCTGAGACAGACTCGCCTACTTCAGGCTCAACTACTTGCCGGCACCAAGTCGATCGGGCAAATGCACGGTTCGACCATTCTCGTCCATGCAGTCGATCTCAAAGAATTCCGGAAACACGGTCTCACTACCGTTGATGCGAATTTCCATCGAACCTCGGCCTTCAAGTTCTGACAATTCGCGGCGTTTCTGATTGTTCAAATACGACGCAACATCTGCATGAACTTTGATCACAACCGTGGAACAGTTTTTCTGCTCCGACGCGACCAGCATCATGCGAATGACATCCAAAGCCACGCTCTCGGCTGTCTTCACGTTGCCGCGACCGTTGCAACACGGGCACTCCTGATAGAGAGATCGTTTGAAACCTGGCTTGATCCGCTGACGCGTCATTTCGACCAGACCAAACGGAGACGTGCGCAGAATCTTGGTTCTCGCGCGGTCACGCTTCATCGCATCCCGCAACGCCCGTTCAACTCCACGACGATGTTTTTCTCGACGCATGTCGATAAAGTCGTTCACGATTACACCACCAAGATCGCGGAGCCGCAGCTGGCGGGCAATTTCACGCGCCGCTGACATGTTCAGCCGATAGGCCGTTTCTTCAGCAGAGTCATCGGTCCGGAAACTTCCGCTGTTGACGTCGATCGCCACCAGTGCTTCAGTTTGATCGATCACAATCGAACCACCGTCAGGAAGTGGGACTTCGCGAGAGTGAATCTTGGCGATCTCCTTTTCCATTTTGAAGTGGTAGAACATTGGGTCCTTACCCTTGTACAGCTCCAGCTTGTTGGACATCCGCGGCATGACCAGCTTGAGGAAATCCTTGGCTCGCTGGTACGCATCCGGGCAGTCGATAATGACCGAATCAATGTCGCCGTTGAGCGTATCACGAATCGTGCGAATCATCATATCGCTCTCTTCGTAGATATCCGTCGGAGCCGGTACATTCTGGATTCGATTGACAATTGATTTCCACAGCCTCAGCAGATACGCGAGGTCACGGGACAGCTCTTTCGTGCTTCGCCCCATTCCGGCAGTCCGGACGATGAACCCAAGCCCCTTTGGCGGATCCAGATCGTAGAGACAATCCTTGAGCCGACGACGTTCGTCTTCGTCTTCAATCTTCCGTGACACACCGACGCGACCCAAGGCCGGCATCAGCACGAGGTAACGGCCAGGAATGCTGATATAGGTTGAAAGCGTTGGGCCTTTGTTGCCGATGCCTTCCTTGATGACCTGCACCAGAACCTCGTCTCCGCGCTGAAACAGTTCCTGAATCGGAGGCTTCACACGCGGTCGAAAACCACCGTGTGTCGGTGGACGAGAGCGGCCGTTTCGCTGTTGAGCGGCACGATCGGCTTTTTCTTTCCGCATCATTTCATCGGGATCGTAGCCGCCCTGACGAAAGTAGCTGGGCTCGACATCGCTAATGTGCAGAAAGCCGTTGCGTCCCACGCCAAAGTCGACAAACACCGCCTGGATGCTTGGTTCGAGGTTGACGATCTTGCCTTTGTAGACGTTTCCGACGTAGTTATCCTGACTGGCTCGTTCTACGTAGAGCTCTTCAAGTCTTTGGTTTTCAACGATCGCAATGCGGCATTCTTCAGATTGAAGCGCATTGATTAGCATTTCTTTTTTCATGGTAGAGGTGCTTTCTTTTCGGTTTGGCGATCAAAGCCTGGGCCGAACATTGTTGGGTGGAGGTCGACCGGAACGAGCATGAAAAGCTCAGCTCACATGGCAGGCGCAGCGATAACCGCGAACCAGAATGGCTTTCGAAATCTTCGAACAGCACGAGCATCGGCGGACCCTGTGGGTCGGAATACCGAGCCAATTCAATTCAGCACTTTGGCGACATCAGGCCTGAGTTTCGGACGCTTCGCCCGGTTTCTCTGGCGTAGGAAATCCGGAGACAACCAGTTGCTCCAGCATTTCGACAGCAGCGAGGGCATCTTCGCCCACGGCCTCGAGAAGAATTTCCGTTCCCTGAGCTGCACCGAGTGTCAAAATATCCAGCACGCTTTTGCCGTTGATTCGAACGTCGTCTTTGATCAGTTCGATTTGGCTGTCAAACTTCGAAGCGGTTTCAGCAAACAGATACGCAGGCCTCATGTGGAGACCTTGCGGATTTTGAATGGTGACCTTCGCGGAAGCCGAAGTACTACTGGACATTGGAGATTGGATCGGTGAACCGTTAGTTAGGAAACAAATTGATTGTCGTCAGCTTCAGTAAGAATCTGCTGGACGTCATCGGCAGTTTTGGACTGCTTGAGGAACCGGCAGAACGTTTCGTCGTGAAGCTTTTTGGTAATGTTCTCAAGTGCCTTAAGATGCTCGCTCTGTTGATCTGGAGGAGAGATCAGCATGAAGAAAAGCTGAACCGGCTCTCCATCGAGACTCTTGAAATCGACGCCTTCGGAGCTGACTCCGACCGTTCCAACGGGACTGCTCACGCTGGCGTGCTTGGTGTGAGGAACCGCGATGCCTCGGCCGATGCCGGTGGTTCCCAGTTCTTCACGTTTAAGAATGGCCTGAATAATTTCGTCTTTGTCGCTGGCCTTCAGACCGCCAGAGGAAACGAGTCCTCCGACAAGCTCGCGGATGACAGCTTCCTTGTCGGTCGCTTCCATGGTCGCGTTGATTGCCTTGTCATGAATAAAATCGGAAAATTTCATTGTGTCTTGTCCTTGGTTTGTATCACGAAACGAAATTTCCGATGCCTGCCCCTGGTCGGTTCGCACCAAGACGAACCAAAATAGACTCAACAACAATGGGAAGGTTGTGTCTCATCAGGGCAGCCGGCACCAACATATGGGTTGGCAGCGTCAGCACATTGCTGACGCTATCCGGACTGGCTATCGATCAATGCCGTTCGCGATGTTCTGTAATTTTCTCTTTGTGTTTTCGTAGCTGTTGTTCCATCTTGGCGATGGTTGTATCCAAAGCCGAAATAACATTCGCCCCGCAATCCGAAGCAAAGAAATCGCTTGCTCCTTCTGCCGACAAAATAATTTCAACTTTGGGCTCATCGTGTTTCAGGTCAGCGATCACCTGGATGGCTGTTGTGCGTTCAAAAAATCGAGGCAGCTTGGAGACTTTTGATTCGATCGTCTCTTTGACTGCGTCGGTCAATTCACCGTCTCTGGCGTTTACTTTTACTTCCACAACTCACCTGAAATTTTGCACACGTGTCTGGTTAGAAGCCGGAACGAATTCCCACCTCGGCGGTACGGGTGCACCACCGAAGAATTGTAGCCTTTTAAAATAGGGCAGACAAACGCAAATCCCGGTTTGCGGGTTTTGCCGAGCCAGAATTGCCGTCAAACGGGAAATTATGAAGGCTAACCAAACTTTTGTGCCTACTGGACTTCTCCCGCAGCCACTTTTTCATAGATTTCGAACGAGTAATCGTGGGAGTTTTTCTCATCGGCCGAATGCCGATTTGATTCAAGGACTTTCCAACGACTGAAATCGATTCCTGGCATCACGGTATCGCCCTCGATCTGGGCGTGGACCCGAGTCAGATAAATTCGAGTCACCTGCGGCAGCGCCAGGCGATAAATCTCCGCCCCGCCGACGACAAAAGGTGACGGATCCTCGGTGGCAGACAGGGCTGCGTCGAGGCTGTTGACGACGATGGCACCCTCCACGTGGAAGTCTTCCTGACGCGTGACAATGACGGTGGTCCGGCCTGGCAGCAGTCGCTGAATCGAATCCCAGGTCTTGCGGCCCATGATGATGGTGCTGCCCATGGTGATTTGTTTGAAGTTCTTCAAGTCCGCTGATAGCCGCCATGGCATGTCTCCATTTTTGCCAATGATTCCGTTTTCAGCCGCAGCGACAATCATGGAGACAGTTTTTTTGCTCATCAGTATTTTTTCTATTAAAGACACTCTCTGAGAGTTGCCAATGGCGGGCCAAAGTTTCAGGACAGCTTTGACATTTCACGTGATTGTGGCTTCCTGCCGCAGCGTTGACCGCTAACTGGATTCTTCAGCACTACTTCCGCACAGCATCGAGCGCGTTCACAGGCTGGAAGCCTACGCCACCTCAAACAGCAACCTTGCCTTTGATCGTCGGATGCGGACCGTAGTCCACGATTTCGATGTCTTCAAACTTGAAGTCGAAAATTGAATCAACGTCGGGATTGAGCCTCAACGTCGGCAACGCCTTCGGCTCGCGGCTCAACTGCAATGCGACTTGCTCCATGTGGTTGCTGTAAATGTGAGCGTCACCAAAGGTGTGCACGAAATCGCCAACGTCAAGCCCCGTCACCTGGGCAACCATCTGCAACAGCAACGCATAAGACGCGATGTTGAAGGGCACGCCCAGAAACGCATCGGCACTTCGTTGATACAGCTGACAGCTGAGCTTTCCCTCCGCAACGTAAAATTGAAACAGCAGATGGCAGGGAGGAAGTTTCATCTTTGGAACTTCGGCGACGTTCCAGGCACTGACGATCAATCGCCGCGAATCAGGAGTCGTTTTGATTTGCTCGATGACCTGGGAAATCTGGTCGATCGTTTCTCCACCGGCGCCTTGCCACGATCGCCACTGCGAACCGTAGACCGGACCGAGGTCTCCGTTTTCGTCCGCCCACTCGTCCCAAATTCGAACTTTGTTTTCTTGCAGATAGGCAATATTGGTTTCACCCTTCAGGAACCACAACAGTTCATGGATGATGCTGCGCAGGTGTAGCTTCTTGGTGGTCACCAGCGGAAAGCCATCGGAGAGATCGAATCGCATTTGATGGCCAAATACGCTTCGCGTTCCGGTTCCCGTCCGGTCGCTTTTGTCGACGCCGTTGTCGAGGATGTGCTGGAGAAAACTGAGGTATTGTTTCATGGCAGTTTTTGTAGTTCGTCCCAGCCCAATCCGCAAGTCATCAAGAGTGGCTCAGGCGTTCCATGGTGGCATAGGCAGACGCGCTGAACGGCGCGAACTTGTCAGCGAAACCCGGCTCTCCCATTAAGGCCAACGCTCCAAACAAATACTGCGGCTGGAAGCCACAGCCACGCACAACCGCTGGGGCGGGGAGCGACAGCAACGTGAAGTGCAAGGCTCTGGCGTTTTACCGATTCCCTGTTAGCATCGCCGACCCGAAACCTTTTGGCGAACCGTTGTGACCGATTCCGATTCCAATTCGACTTCATCCCGGTTCTGGGCGGACTTCAATCTGTTTTCCGTTGCCGTACTGTGGGGAATCAACGCGCCGGTTATGAAATACGGCGTTTCGGAGATCGATCCCTATTTCTTCAACGCAATCCGTCTGACGGTGTCCGGTTTCGCGCTTTGGTTGTGCCTGTTTTTCGAGAACCGTTGGAATCGCCACAAACCAGCCCGCGAAAATCACCGCCACCTGGTTTGGTGGGTTGTCGGTTTCGCGATGCTCTCGGGAGCCGTCTATCAGATCACTTTTCTGGCAGGCATCTACCGCACGACGGCTGGCAACACGGCGTTGATCATGTCGTCCTGCCCGATGTGGACGGCGCTATTGGCGGTGCTGGTCACGAAAGACCGGCTTTCGCGAGTCGCCTGGCAAGGCCTGACTTTGACGTTAGTGGGGACGATCCTGGTGATCGCTCAAAAAAGCGAGTTCAGTGCCTCGGCGGCGACGCTGGCTGGAAACCTGATCGTGCTGGCCGCAGCCCTCGCGTGGTCGATCGCGGCCGTCGTCAGCAAGCCGTTACTGAAACACATATCAGCGATCCGCCTGGCGTTCTTTTCGGTCGTGTTGACGCTGCCGATTCACTGGCTACTTGCAGTGCTCGGCACGCACATCGACTGGTCAGCAGCATTTGAGCCGTGGACGATGGCGGCAATTCTGTACTCCGGATTCTTCTCAACCGGAGTCGCCTACGCGATGTGGAATTTCGGAGTGCAGAAACTCGGCGCCCCGCACGCTTCGATCTATCAAAATGTGATCCCACTGGTCGCGGTGATTGGAGCCTGGTGGATGATCGGAGAGATTCCGTTGACGCTACAGTTGTGGGGCGGAGCTTTGATTATCGCCGGGCTGGTCGTGATGCGACGCAGTCGAAACCACCCAATGCCACCAAAACCGTAAACGTTGCACCGAAGGCTCAGCTCCTCTCGCACTCGAGGATCACTCTCGACACCACGACATTCGTTTTGCAAAGTCCTTTTGGAAATCCGGCCGCCAGCGATTGACGGTCTTTCGCGGATCGTCGTCGGACGGGTCTTCGCGAAACCAACCGTCTTCGGTCTTGCGAAACTGACCGCCCCAACCGGGTTTGCCAGGATCGGCGGGATCATTGCCACTTGCGGGCAAGAAGAAAAACCATGACGGCGTATCGCCTTCTTTCATGCAGCTGTGCGGATTGGGCGCCGTCCACGTTTTGGTTGGATAAAGCTTGCCCAGCGGTCCCGTGCTGCGAATTTGACTTTCGATCCACTTCGCAGAAGTCAGCGATTCGTCACCACCAAGATACATACCGCGAAACGCAGCGTTTCGCATGTCGACCCCAGCCGGAGCCTTGCTGAGAATGTAAAACATCCCTGGAAATTCGGTCCGCATCCAATTGGCAATTCCGTCTTGATCGGCAATATCGTAGACACGGAATTTTTTCACGAAATCGGCCAAACCACGCTCACCACGGTCGTTGCGAACCCGCCAAAGCGATTGGGCGAGATCTGTCTGTCCGCCCCAAATGGCGAGATTGACCGGGTCGTCTATCGAGGCCGTATCCACGACCTCGATGAACCAATTGGAACCCTCGGTGTCGTTGCCTTCGCCGACGTTCTCTCTCCCGCGTTCGGGATTCCCGGACTTGATACACTCCAGCAGCGATTGCGTTTCAGGCCAACCGTCTTCGTGGCGGGAAAGGTTTGCCCGAACTTCGCCGTACACCGAAACGATTTCGCGAATCAAATCGGCTCGCGTCGTCGCAACGTCCAACTCACCCGGCGTCCCTGACGCTGTCGCGATCAAGCCTTCAATTCGAAATTTGTTCGCGTAGACCATCAAGCGAACCAGCGACTGCTGGTCGTCCGGATCGCCACCGATATCGGTCATCACGACCAACCGAGGCCGAAGTTCGTCAGCGAATCCGGCGTCGGCAAAGCCGTTTCCCCAGCATGCGACCAGACAGGCAATGAAAGTTAAAATTGTGGCAAGTTTGCTGGACACCGGAACACCTCGCATCGTTCACAACCAAAATTTCAGAAGTGGCAACTGGACTTCTCCGAAGGAAGCGGTGCACGGTGAAGACCACCGTGCCGCTATCACAGCGAGATTAATCGAGAGCTTTAATCTTGATGTCTCGGTACCAGACCGGATTACCGTGATCCTGGAACGCGATGTGACCCGTCTTGCTCTTGCCGAACTTATCCCAGGTCGCGAACTTGCTGGCCGCAACTTTTTCTTTCCACTCGTCGCTGCCGATGGTGACGTCAACGACTTTCTTGCCGTTGAGATAGTGCTCAACGTGGTCGCCTTTGATAACGATCTTGGTGGTATTCCACTGACCAACCTTTTTAGGTTGCTCGTCACCGGGTGGGTACAGAGCATACAACGCGGCCGCACTGGTGATGCGTCTTTTCCCATCAGCATGTTTGTCGTTGTCGAGAATCTGATACTCGATGCCGGTAATGTAAGGAGCACCGTCGCCCTTTTTGACGCGATACATCACGCCGCTGTTTCCGCCTTCGGAAATTTTCCAATCGAACGTCAACTCAAAGCTGCCGTATTCCTTTTTCGTGATGATGTCGCCGCCACCTGAACCGTCGAAGTACACCGTGCCGTCTTCGACTTTCCAACCTTTGCCGATTTCTTCTTTCTTGTATCCGCGGAAGTTGTCCAACGATTTACCGTCAAAGAGAATTTCTGTCGTGACTTTGCGAGTCGCCGACCATTCGCCGGTCGCAGCTTCCTGATCGTCGATGATGACTGCCCATTCACCGTCGAGTGATCCGTCGTCCGTAAGCTCGGCTTCGACTTCGATGTCGCGCATTGCGCCCTGGACTTCGATGCTGAACGCAATGAAGATTGAATCGCCATCCGTGGTAACTGTTTCGAATTCTGTCTTTCCGTTGTCGCCGTTGAGGTAACCGGAAAGCTTTCCATCGTCCATCGACAGCGTCACAACGGACTCGGACTCATTCCCGTCCGGCAGCACGGCAACCGAGTCCCATTGGCCTGCAAAGGACGCTTTTTCCTGAGCAAAACTCGCATTCGCGAACAGCGCGATCAGCATCGCAGAGAGCATCAGTTTCGAAATCTGGTTCATCATGTCGTCTCGTAGGGTTTGGCAAAAATGTTGATTCGTCAGGAAGCGTCGCGTTCACTTTGCAGTCGCTGGATCTCTGCCGCGTCTTTGTCGCCACGGCCGGAAAGACAAACCACGACGATCTCGTCTTTGTTTCGTTCTTTTGCAACTTCGATGCCTTTTGCGATCGCATGTGACGACTCGAGAGCCGGCAAAATGCCTTCCGTTTTGGCAATCATGTCAAACGTCGCCAACGCCTCGTCATCGCGACAACTGCGGTATTCGACGCGCCCCGTTTTCTTCCAGTGACTGTGCTCGGGACCTACGCCAGGATAGTCCAGCCCGGCTGACGCCGAGTGTACATCATCCGTTTGGCCGTCGTCGTCCTGCAAGACGTAGCTGAAGCTGCCGTGCAAAACGCCTGGCCGACCGTAAGTCAGACTCGACGCGTGTTGGCCTGGCGTGTCGTTGTGCCCACCGGCCTCTACGCCAATCAGCGGCACGTCGGTGCGAGCCACGAAAGGAAAGAACATGCCTGCCGCGTTGCTTCCGCCACCGACGCAAGCCACGACAGCATCCGGTAGTCGGCCAAAACGCTCCATCGACTGGTCAATCGTCTCTTCACCGATGATCGCCTGGAAGTCGCGAACGATGACGGGAAAGGGATGCGGTCCGACGACGCTACCGAGAATGTAATGCGTGTTCTCGACGCTACCCATCCAGTCCCGCATGGCTTCGTTGACGGCGTCACGCAAAGTCCGCGATCCTGTTGTCACCGGACGGATCTCGGCGCCCATCATTCGCATGCTTTGCACGTTTGGCGATTGGCGGCGAACATCTTCTTCGCCCATATAGACCACGCAAGGCAAACCGAAATGAGCACACGCCGTTGCCGTTGCCACGCCGTGTTGTCCCGCACCGGTTTCCGCGATGACTCGCGTCTTGCCCATCCGCTGCGTCAGCAACGCTTGACCGAGTGTACTGTTGATCTTGTGAGCGCCGGTGTGATTGACGTCTTCACGTTTGAACCAGATCTGGGCTCCGCCGGTTTGCTCAGTCAACCGCTTGGCGAAATACATCGGGGAAGGGCGGCCGACGAAGTCTCGCAGGAGCACTTTCAGTTGCTCCATAAATTCGGGATCGTTTTTCGCCTTGTTGTATTCGGCTTCGAGTTGGTCCAGAGCCTGAACAAGGGTCTCGGGAACGTAGCGGCCTCCGAATTCACCGAATCGACCGTTCTCATCGGGCAAGCTGGCATCTGGGCTGGGAGCGTCAAGAAAAGATGTGGGCATGGTGGTCGCAATAAGTTCGTGTTGTAAAAATCCTGACGTGGAGCGTGATCGGATCGGGCTTTGAGCTCCGGCGATCTCTTTGGTAACAGCCCATCAATTCGATTCGCAACTTTCGTCGATCCGCGTAATCTTCTTACGAGCAAGGCCGAACAGCATCGCGATGAGGTTCCGGTTAGGATGAAGAGTCCATTGTCAAAACGGTTCCCGACACGGTCAACCGCTAAAACAGAATACCGACGACCGATCCACATCTTCACAAAGCCATGAATCTTCTCCTCCCCGCATTGACTGCCTGCCATTGCCCGATCCTCCTGGATGGCGAAAAACTCACGGCGCGTTCCCAGGATGCGACAAAACAACTTGAGGCGGAACTTCGTGGAGTTGATACATGCACTGACCCCATCGATCAATTGAAGGACCTGATCCCTGCCTTGTAGCCAAGCCCGTAAGCCGGCGAGGCGACGCTCAAGCCTTTTTACTCAACACTTCAACACGAACCATCATGCCAGAACTTCCTGAAGTCGAAACCATGCGTCGCGGAGTCGCGGGAATTGCCGGCGCGACGATTATTGCGGCCGAACGAACTCCCTGCGCGAAACGTCCGATCCAGATTAAGCCAAGGATCGACCACCTGAACAAACGAGTCGCCGGAGTAAAGATTGCGTCGGTCGATCGGCTGGGCAAACGCGTCGTCATTCGCATGGAAACGGGTGACCGAATCATCATGGAGCCGCGGATGACGGGTCTGGTGCTGGTGACCGATCCGCCTACCGATGAACATCTTCGCTTTCGTTTGCGACTGAAGAAGTGCAAACACAAAGAACTACTTTTTTGGGATCGTCGCGGCCTCGGGCAGATCGCATTGCTATCAGAAAAGCAATATCAAGCCAAGCTCAGCGATGGTTCGCTTGGCCCGGACGCGCTGGAGATTTCTCGCAAGGATTTCCCGGGCCGATTTAATTCGTCGCGCCGTGAAGTAAAAGTCGCCTTGCTGGAACAGTCTCGCATCGCGGGCATCGGCAACATTTATGCGTCGGAGATTTTGCATCTGGCGCACGTTCACCCGCAAGCCCGTTGTGATCGGCTGTCGAAGAAGCAGTGGGACCGCATATTTGAATTTACGGTGGAAGTTCTGGAGACCGCGATTCGCCACGAAGGTTCGACGCTGTCAGATGGCACGTATCGCAACGCGCTCAACGATGAAGGCAGCTACCAGAATGAACATCGCGTTTACGATCGGGCAGGGGAGACGTGTCCGTCGTGCGGAAAAGGGAACGTGCTTCGGATCGTGCAGGCTCAAAGAAGCACGTTTTATTGCAAGGCGTGCCAGAAGAAGCGCTAGGTGGCATAGGCCTCTGGCCTGTGATTGCACGTCGTAGTGGCGGCTTCTAGCCGCCTCTGTTTGCATGCCGTCGCCCTGGAAACAAAAAGCAGTTCTTGATTCGGAAGAACAAAATGCGGCGGCTGGAAGCCACCACTACGACAAATGCAAACGAGATGCTGACACAGGCTGGAAGCCTATGCCACCTTACCCCAGTTGCACCAACTCCGACTCGCCAGGCTCGCGAGGATTGTCGTTCGGATCGATCCAGTTCTCTTCCTTGAAATGCTCGTCGTACACGCCATAGTCGTGGTACGCGAACTTTTTCGCCAAGCGATAAGCCCAACTCTTTTCCGGAATCGGCTCGCTGCCAGGAGCATACTGTGACGAATGCGCCGCGGCGGCCTGGAGTTCAGCCAGAGCTTTCTTTCGCGCGGTCGAATCCTTCGCACCGTGCCGATCGGCCAGCGACTCAATCAAGTCCGGACGCTCCAGTACGATGCAACCGCGAGTGTGCTCCGCCGCCGTCTTACGGAAGTCACGAAGATATTCGGACTCGTTGAACACCTGATCCAATGGCCGTTCGTCGTGAATCGATTCTTTGGCGAACTGAATGATTGGGCAAGGCTCAACGTCGCCCCACGGATTGATGTGATGCGTGAAGCCCGTTGCAGCCGGACACAAGGCATGACCATCGGCATCGTAGTAGGCGTCAATGAAAATGATTGGCTTCTTGCAACGCATATCGACGACGAACTGGCGAGCGACGCGTTGCTGCTGCGGCGTCAGAGCAAGATCCGGATTCGAGTCGGGTCCAACAGGACGGTAAATGTGGAACCATGTGTAGAGCACGCCCATCTCGATCAGATTGTCGACCCACTTTTCGGTCAACAGCTCATCAAAATTTGACTGACAAAGGCTCGTGCAAACCCCGGTCATGACTTTGTTCTTCAGGCAGTTCTCAATCCCCTTCATTGTCGCCGAGTAAACGCCTTCTTTGCCGCGGCGAGTGTCGCTAACGATTTCGCTGCCTTCGACGCTGACCAACACCGTCACGTTGCCACATTTGCGCAAACGCTTGGCGACTTCATCGGTAATGAAATGGCCGTTGGTGAAAACCTGAAAGTACGCGTCGGGATGAGCTTCCAAAACATCGAACAGTTCCTTGTGCATGAACGGTTCACCGCCGAGCAACCCGAAAAACGAGTTCCCCATTTTCTTGGCCGTGGTGATCATCCGGTTCATCGCCGGGACATCGATCTTCTGTTGTTTGTGATCGACGTCGACCCAGCAACCCTGGCAGCGGAGGTTACAACTGTTGATGATCGAGATGTACAAATAAGGCGGAAAGAACTCGCCTTTTTTGAGCCGTTTTTTGTGTTTCTGGACGCTGCGAATCCCCTTGATGCCCATGTTCCAAACCAGCTTCCACAGAAGCCGTTTGTCGGTCTCAAAGAGCATTCGTTTTGTCAGGCCTATGAGCATGTTGGTCTCGGAAGATTGAACGTTTTAAAATTCGCGGCACGGAGATCTCCACCGTGTGGTGCATTTTTCTCGGTGAGACCGCTGGCTCACGCGCGTGCCACGACGACGATTATAGGCCGATTGCTTCCGGTCCGCACCGACAAATGCAAGCTGGCCACCATGGAATTCAAACCGACCGCGGCTAGAATGTTCTGCTTAACTCAACCGAAAACGAAAATATTACATGTCCCAGATCGACGAACTTTTTCAGAAACTGCGAGCCAGCGAACAAAAGGCGTTTATGCCGTTCATCACCGCGGGCGACCCGGACCTCGAATTCACCGGCCAGCTGTTGAGAAAGCTTGACGCCGCGGGCTGTCATTTGGCGGAAGTCGGCATCCCGTACAGCGATCCGATCGCCGACGGTCCGGTGATTCAGGCGTCTTACACCCGAGCCCTCAACGCTGGCACGAAGCTGGATGCGATTCTGGCGATGCTCAAGTCCACCACGTCCGAAATCGAAATGCCGGTGGTGACGATGATCAGCTACGCCATCATTTACCGCGTCGGTTTGGATGCCTTTTTGGACAAAGCCATCGACGCGGGTGTCGCCGGCGCGATCGTGCCCGACATGCCGGTCGACGAGTCGGCGGAGTTTGCGGCCAAGTGCAAGCAGCGAGACTTCAGCCTGATCCAGCTGGTCACGCCAACGACGCCTCGCGATCGGGCACTGACGATTGCGGAAAACTCAAGCGGATTCATTTACTACGTTTCGATCGCTGGCATCACCGGCGAACGGACTGCACTGCCGGATGATTTGGTGGACAATGTTTCGTGGCTTCGCGGGCAAACGGATCTTCCGATTTGCGTTGGCTTCGGAATCAGCCAGCCAGAGCACGCTCAGATCCTCAAACCTGTTGCCGACGGCATGATCGTTGGCTCGGCGATTGTGCGACGCGTCGCGGCGATCGAAAACGGGACTTCGAAAGACGACGCTGCCGCCGACGTGGCGGCCTTCAGCAAAGAAATGCTGTCGGCGATCTCGGGTTGAAGCCAAACGGTGGCATAGGCTTCCAGCCTGTGTGCGCAATACTTTTAATCACAGGTTGGAAGCCTACGCCACTGCAGTTTTCGACCTTATCGCTGTTTCATTGATGGCTTACAATCATTTCCTCCGAACCACCATTTTCGAGCAACCGTGAAAACTCTTCTTGACGAAAATCAGCTCAACGATGGCGTCGAAAAACTTGCCGACGCCATCAACGCTCATTACGGCGACAAGCCTCTGACGATCATCTGCATTCTGACCGGCAGCATCGTGCTCGGCGCTGACCTGATTCGGAAGCTTCGCATGCCAACTCGCGTCGGCGTCCTGCAAACGAGCAGCTATGAAGGCACTGAGCGAGGCGACCTGACGATCAACGCCGAAATGATGCTCGACATCAAGGACCGCGAAGTCCTGTTGATCGACGACATCTTCGACACCGGACATACGCTCGACAAAGTCACCGCATTGGTTGCGGATTACGGTCCGACATCGCTGCAGTCGGCAGTGTTGCTTTGCAAGACCGGTCGGCAGGAAGTCGAATACCGTCCGGAGTTCATTGCCTTTGACATTCCCGATGAATTCGTCGTGGGTTACGGGCTGGATTACAACGACGAGTACCGAAACTTGCCGTACCTGGCCTGTCTGGAAGATTCCGACCTCGAACCCAACGCATGACGCCTTCGACGCCACAACGAATCGCGATCGTCACGCGACGGTTTTGGCCGATCAGCGGTCCTACGGAACACTTTATCGCTGACCTTGGCGACCATTTCAGCGGTGCCGGAAATCATGTCAGGCTGTTTACCTCAGCGTGGCAAAAAGGTTGGCCGACGGAGTGCTCGTTTCGCGAATTTGATCTTCGTCGTCTGTCGCGGCCCAGTTCGGGACCTTGGGGCACTTACCGTTACCAACGGGCATTGATCCGCGAACTGGATTTGTTTCAGCCGGACGCCGTTTTGCTCTTTGGCAGCGGAGAAGACCTGCCTCCGGTCCGAAAACTCGTCGGCGATTCAGTGCCTTGCGTCGTTCGCATCGACCATCGCGCGGTCGTCAGGACGAACCGTACGATTCAAAAAAACCTTCGATTGAACCTGGCCGACGCGGTGATTTGCGATTCACTGCGAACGCGAAACGAACTGGTCATGCGAAAGACCGCTTTGCCGCAGCGTGTGGAGCTGGTTTCCGATGGCGTCACCTGCCGCGCCGAACCCGAACGTTCACTGCTGCAACAAGCCAATTCAAGAACGGCACTTGGCGACGCTCACCCGATTTTGAGAATCGATCCGGCCCAGCCTTTGGTCGTGACGGGCGCTCCGCTCAACGGCGACGGCGGAGTCTGTGATCTGGTTCGAGCCTGGAAGATCGTGCTTGAGTCGTTCCCCAAAGCCAAACTGTGGATCCTCGGTGACGGGCCACGCTCGCGGAAAGTCTGGGACACGATTTCCGATCACGACATGATTTACACGGCGATCATGCCGGGCTATTTCGACGATCTGGACGAGATTTTTCAGGCCGCGGATCTTTACGTGCACCCGATGCGTGGCGCGGTGAATTGCCGCTGCCTGCTGGAAGCGATAGCCAACGGAGTCTGCCCACTGGTGACTGACAACTCGACCGAATCCATTGCCAAACGTGATCCTGACGGACGAAGGATTGGCGAGATGATCGAAGTCCAACGCGACTCAACCGGCATCATTGCGCCGCCAGGCAATCCAGTGGCGCTTGGCGAAGCGATCACGATGGCACTTCGCAACAGCGACAAACGTTTGGAGTTGGGCGCCAATGCGGCAACACAGTTCCGGCCAGCGATTGATATGGCCAGAATTGGCAGTGTGTTTCTGGAGTCATTGCTGGGCGTTCGTCAGCCCGAAAATGCTTCGGGAGCATCGTTCTCGTGAGCCAACAACGTCTGCTTTTTGTGATCGATTCGCTGGACCGATTCGGCGCGACCCGGCAACTGGAATTGCTGACCGGAGCGATCGGCGACGACTTTGATGTGCACGTCGCGGTGCTTGGTCCGGCTCAAAATTCACCCATGTTTTCCGTGTCCAACACAGAATTTCACTTTCTCGGCACATCCCTCAATCAGGCCATCTCGGTTCGCACTTTGACTCGATCGGGTTTGCGTTTGAGGAAGCTGATCAGGCGATTGCAGCCGAACATCGTTCACGCCTGGTGTCAGCCTGCGGAACGCGTGATGTTGGCGGCCTCGTTCGATGTTGATTCGGTTCGCAAGTTCGTGACAGAGCTGTACGTCCGACCTTCCACGAACATGACGTTCGAAGCGATCGACCGTCGGCTGGGCAGTCCAGTGCTGCAATACGTTGTGCCGCACGAAGAAATCAAAAAGTCGCTGGTCAGCCATCAGTACCGCGAAGATCGAATTTCGATCGTTGCCAGTTCGATTGGCCCCAGCTCACCCGATCGCGAATCGGCGCGGCGAAAGCTGGTGCAACTTGGTGGCTTTGGCGAGCACGTTCACATCGCCGGAGCCGTAGCGCCGCTGGTGCCACGTTCGCGGCTCAAGGATCTCATTTGGGCAACGGATTTGCTGACCTGCATTCGCGACGACGTACACTTTTTCATTTTCGGCAACGGTTCGCAGCGGACGCGACTGGAAAAGTTTGCGTCTCAAACCGAAGCCGGTCACCACGTGCACTTCATTGATGCGGAAGTTGATGCCCAGACACTGATTCCGGGGCTGGATTTTTTCTGGCAGTCGCATTTGAATGAGCCTTTGCCGTCAGCGATGCATCACGCGATGCAAAGCGGCGTACCTGTGATTTCGGTTTACGGGCCAGGGACGTCGGAAACGATTGAGCATCAGGAAACGGGGTTCGCGACGAACTTTGGTGCCCGCGACGAGTTTGCTCGTTGGACAAAGTATCTGCTGGAGCAAACGGAATCGGGTCGTCAGCTGGCGGATCAG
Source organism: Mariniblastus fucicola (assembly GCF_008087665.1). Classification (GTDB taxonomy): domain Bacteria; phylum Planctomycetota; class Planctomycetia; order Pirellulales; family Pirellulaceae; genus Mariniblastus; species Mariniblastus fucicola. The sequence continues at coordinate 553,744 of NZ_CP042912.1, read as the reverse complement.
GGCAGGGCGTCAGTGGATGGAAAGTTTGCGGTTTCCGAAATGGCTGATGGATATCGAGCGATCTATTCGAACTCGTAGAGCGAAACGGGCTCGGAATCCATAGAGCCCGATAGAGATCACGGAAAAGCCATCGCAGGCTGGAAGCTTCCGCCAACCGAACTCGCAGGGCATTTGGCCGATTCAAAACGAGAGCCGGCCCAGTTCCATCAATCGCCTGAAGTTCGCGCGTGAGCCGCTTGAATTGCTCGCAGCAAACCGAGTGCTTTGTTCAGCGTCTCTTCGTACTCCGCGTCCGGATCGCTGTCCGCCACAATGCCTGCGCCGGCCTGAACCCAGGCTTTGCCGTCCTTGATCACCATCGTTCGCAGCGCGATACAGGTATCCATGTTCCCTGAATAGTCCACGTAGCCAACGGCGCCCGCATACGGTCCACGCCGATGCGGTTCGAACTCGTCAATGATCTCCATCGCACGAACCTTCGGAGCCCCCGAAACCGTACCGGCTGGCAGGCTCGCCATCAACGCGTCAAACGCATCGCAATCATCTCGCAGCTGACCGGTCACCGAAGACGAAATGTGCATCACATGGCTGTAGCGTTCCACGATCATGATGTCGGGAAGCTCAATCGAACCGTACTTCGCGACTCGCCCAACGTCATTGCGGCCAAGGTCGACCAACATCACGTGCTCCGCGCGTTCTTTTTCGTCCGCCAGCAGTTCTTCTTCAAGCCGCTTGTCCTCCTCGGGCGTCGCACCGCGTTTTCTCGTTCCTGCCAGAGGCCGCACCGTTACTTCGCCGTCCACGACCCGGCACATGATCTCTGGCGAACTGCCTACCAAAGTACATTTGGGGCTGCGAAGAAAAAACATGAACGGGCTGGGGTTGAGCACGCGCAAACTGCGATAGATCTCCAGCGGATCGCACTCAATATCGAGCGAAAGTCGCTGGCTAAGCACGACCTGAAAAATGTCTCCGGCGTGGATGTACTCGATGCATTCCTTGACGGCATCGCCGAACGATTCCCGGGTCATGTTCGACGTGTACTCGGGTGGATCTCCGCTGGTCGGAGCCACATTCATAAAGTCGAATTCTTTGCCTGTCTCTGGAGCCTGCAAGCGCGCCACCAAATCGTCAATTCGCGCCGAAGCGTCGTCGTAGGCGGCCTGTGTTGAATCGAAATCGTCCAACCACGCCAATGCCATCACGAAAATGGTTTTGTTGATGTGGTCGAAGATCAGCATCGAGTCATAGAACGCAAAACTCATGTCGTCCAACTGACGGTCATCTTCTGGCGCGTTCGGGAGGTCCTCTACGTAGCGGATCACGTCGTAGCCCGCGAACCCGATTGCTCCTCCAGCGAAAGGCGGGAGCCCTTCCAGAATGGCGACATTGACCGAATCGATGTGCTTGCGAATTTCCTCCAGCGGATTGTCGCATTGCCAAGTCTTTGGCGAAGCATCACCGCCAGAATTTGCTTTTTCAGTGAGCGTGACTTCGGTTCCTGTTGCGGAGATTTCGAATTTCGGGTCCGCCGCAAGAATGCTGTACCGTCCGACTTTTTCCCCGCCGATAACACTTTCAAAAAGGCAGGCAGTTCCTCCGCGATCGATTTTTCGAAACGCTGAAACAGGCGTCAACGAATCGCTAAGCAACTTTCGGAAGACAGGGATCGCGTTGTGCGACGTGGCCAGCTGGGAAAAAGATGAAAAATCAGGAATCAAGGTCATGAGTCGTAGGGTTTGGCTCGCGGAGCCGATCTTCGTGTTCGCAAAATCAGCACGGCTTCGCCACGAGCGGTTACGTGAGCGAATCGATGGCTGAATATTCTGCCTGGATACTGTTTACACTCTTGTGTTTAGCCCGCCATACGGACGAACCGAGGACAATCGTTGCTGGCCAACCGGTTGGCTGAACGGGGTCAACGTGAACTTTTCTGTGTGCTCGGCGTCGTTAACAATTCCGGATTAAAGCGGGCACATCGTACCATAAACATTTGAAGTGAAAGCACTGGACGAAACCTCCAATCTTGTATCCGATGGTGCCCGTAGATAAAATCGAAACAGATCAACTCCCTCCTTATTCAGGTCCACACCATGAAATGTCAAAAATGCAGCAAGTCAGCGACGTTTCACATCACCGACCTTACTGGAGACGGATTGCTGGCCCTGCATCTGTGCCCTGATTGCGCGAAACATTATCTCCAGCCTGAAGTCGAAGATACCGAGACGCCGAAGATCACGGGCGTGCTTTCCGATCAATTGAAGTTGGAACAGACTGCGGAAGAGTTGCAGGAGCTTGATTCCAAAAAATGTCCAATTTGTGGCATCTCTTTTGGGAAGTTTCGCCAGGCAGGACGACTCGGATGCCCGCACGACTATGTGTTCTTCGGAGCAGAACTGAAACCGCTGCTTGAAAGCGTTCACGGATCGACCGAGCATGTTGGCAAACGTCCGCAACGCGGCGCCTATGACACCGAGTCGCAGACCGAGTTGATTCGACTGCGAGGGGAAATGAAGCTGGCGGTATCAGAAGAGAATTACGAGAAAGCTCAGGAGATCCGGGATCGAATACGATCGATCGAAGATCAAACCTGATTCGAAACAACCTGTTGTTGCCATTTTGCAGCTTCAGCTGAATATATTTTTGGGATGCCAACATGGAAATCGATGACCTGGCTTCGACCAGTGGCGAGTGGCTTCGCGGAATTGGTCCGCAGAGCGACATCGTAATGAGTAGCCGAATTCGACTGGCTCGAAACCTTGCGGATTTCCCGTTCATCCGACAGTGCAACGATATCGATCGCGCCAACATCGATTCAACCGTGCGCCAACGACTTGGCAGCAACAAAGCGCTGCGTGATCTGACGTTCATCGACGTCGCGACCCTGGAAGCGCTCGATCGCCAGTTCCTTGTAGAACGCCAATTGATCAGCCGCGAACATGCGAACTCCGATGGCGCCCGCGCGGTTGCGATTGATGGTCAGGAACAGTTGAGCCTAATGGTCAACGAGGAAGATCATCTTCGTATCCAGGTCATGAAAAGCGGCCTGGATCTGGACGGAGCATGGGCTCAGATCAACGAACTGGACGATCAGATTGAGCAGCAGTTGACCTATGCTTTTCACGAGCAATTTGGCTATTTGACGGCTTGCCCGACCAATGTTGGCACCGGTATGCGAGTCAGTGTTCTGGTTCACTTGCCAGCGTTGGTGATTACGAATCAGATCGAGAAAGTGTTTCGCTCGCTGCAGAAAATCAACCTGGTCGTTCGCGGTTTGTACGGTGAAGGCACTCAGGCGATGGGCGATTTTTATCAGGTTAGCAACCAGATCACGCTGGGCAAATCAGAAAAGGAATTGATCGATCAGGTGGGTGACGTCGTTCCCGTTGTCATCGACTACGAACGTAAAGCCCGCAAGTTTTTGATCGAAGAAGACCAAAACGAATTGTTTGATCAGGTCAGCCGAGCGTACGGGATGCTGCAAACAGCGCGGCGCATCAGCAGCGAAGAAACGATGCACTTGTTGTCCCGCGTTCGAATGGGCATCAACCTGGGATTGATCGGCGATCTGGAGATTCCCCAGGTCAACGAGCTATTCATTCAAACCCAGCCAGCTCACTTGCAAAAAATTCACCAGTCCGCTCTTTCGACGGACGAGCGGAATATCGAGCGAGCCAACTTTCTGCACCGCAACCTGAAATCGCAGGACAACTGATCGCATTAGGCGACAGCACCACCTGGCGGTTACTCGCGCGGCGGTTTCGCCTCGCGAATCACAGCGCCATGCTCGTCGCTGATGATCAAGATCGCGTATTCGGCGATTCCGTCCAGCGAACGATTGCTTTGAGTCACGTAATCGAACCGGCCACGCAAATCGGTGTAGCCGTCTTTGTGGAATTCGACATCGCCGTTTGCTCCTTTGGCAAACACCTTCACGTAAGCCTTGCTGATCGGAGCGTTCGCTTCCGGATCGGTTAGCAGCACTTGGCCGTAGGACTCGATCACCTGGACTTCCATTGAGTTTGCGTACCAGGTCTTCGACGCAGAATCATCACCAGCAACGACTTCGACCAGAACGTTTTTGTTGTCGAACTGCTCCGGCAATGGGAACTCGTACGTGCCTTTGGATTCACTGTCTACGAGCGTGACTTTCTGCGACAGATTCGGGCGAATCATTGAGAATCCATCGATCTGGTCACGAGCAAACGGATTGGCACTGAACAGGAACTCGATATCCATAACGTAGTAGTTGATCGTCATCTCGGTCAAATTTCGCCACTCGACCGAGCCTTTGCCGGCACCACGTTTTTCACCTGATGACGTGATGCGGAAATCGAACCCTGGTGCCTTTGACGCCAACAAGTCTTGCTGCTGATTGCGATCTTTTTCGTCAACAAGGTCAATCGATCCACCTTTGATTTCTTCGACCATCGCCACAACATTTTCGAACTTGCTTCGCCAGCGATCGACAGGATAGTCGGTCCACTTTTTGGCTTTGGCCATCGCGTCGTCGGGTTTCTCGCGATACAAATCCAGGTAGGCATCGCAGTAGGCGTACGGCATCGCCTCGACGACTTCTTTCGATTCAATCCTGGCGAACTGATTCATTGCTTCGTAAACTCGATCCTGCAGCAACAGGAAATAAGTCACCACAAGGCGATCGTCGCCATCGAGTTCTGCGTGGTGACCAAGAATCTGCGTCAGCTTTTCATACTGCTGATGAATTCGGCTGTTAAGAATTTTTTGCGTTACCCCAAGCTGATGGGCTCGAGCATTCACAAGTGGAGAAAATTCATGTTGCTCGTACCAGTTCCGTACGAACGGATCGATCGTCAGCAGCTCGGACTTGAAGCTTATTCCGCAAAGGCTCGTCACACCGTCGGCGTGTTCCAGAAACTCGGAAATCGCGTCCGCTTCATTGTGTTTGACGCCGTAAGCCCACAACGTATGGTCGTACCGGCAACGGTTGCGAAGCGTGTCTGTCGCCCGTTTGAAGAACGTCTTGTCTTTCATACGAAACGCGATCTCTGCCGGATCGATTCGCTGCACATTTTCACGATTGAGAAAATCGATCACATCGTCTTCGGATCCGTTCTGCGAAACGTACTCCCAGGACTGCCTATCGACGGACGCCGGTTGATCCACAACATTGAAATCGCGATTCTCGGCGACGGCTAAAACTTTCACGTCACTGGATACATGAGCCGGATAATGCGTGAATTCGCCAGGGGCCGGGAAGTAGAAAGCGTACTCGACTTTTTGAGTACTGAACGCGTCAAGCTGCATCGAAATCGATCGCGTCTGTTTTGATCCCGCAGCGGGCATCGCTCCACGAGGAATCTGCAACAGCACTTCAATCGCCATCGGAGTCGAAGTCGGATTCGTGATGACAACCTCGGCTCCGTAGAGCACGTTGGCCAGAAAGTTACCTTCGACGAATCTGTCGAACTGGATTCCGTCCTCGTATCGGTGGCGATCGTTGCTCTGAAAGAAGTTTTCACTGACAAAAACCGTGGTGCCGCGCCGATCAAACTCGGCTTCGCGATTTTGCTGGTGCAACACGATCATCGGGCCATCGGCCGTGATCGTCAGCTTTCCGTCGGCGACTTCGACTTTCTCGTTGACGTCGCTCATCGGCAAATCCAACACCGCCAGAGCAAACATCATTTCAGTGAAGTTTCGATTTGATTCCGCGAACCACTGTGATGCAAACGAGCCGCCTTCGTGATTGGCGTAGTCTTTCCAGAATTGATTGACCGTAACCAAATTCTCATTCTGGGCCTCTGGCAACAGTTCGTAGTAGTTGTTCTCGATCCACTCGCGAGTCGGCTCAACGCGGCGATAGAGCTGTCGAACCGAGATGTCCTTTCTGGCCTCATCCCAACCCGGAATAGCTTCTTCTTCCACTGGCACTTCGACAGAATAGGCATGCTCCCTTCCGTCGACGTTGCGGGTTCGGGATTCCGTCCGTTTTTTGGGTCGGGCACTCGGCTGGCCTTTCCTCGCAAGCTTTTCACGCACCTCCAAGCCAATCGAAGTTGTTCCACGTCCCATCGACATCGCGCGTTGCGGACTTTTCGCGATACCGCCGAACTGTTTTCCAGCGACCAGTGGGGAAGAAGGTACAGGAACGCCAAAACTGTCTTCGAAGCGAGCCTGGGCTTGGACTTCAAGCATCGCTCCGTCCATGTCGTCGTCCAGTTCGGCAAGTGTCTGGCCCTGCAGTTGGCGTTGCGAGAGCATCTTCATTCTCGAAAAGTCCTGGCCTTCCAACGATCGCGACATCAAAGAGAAACGGTACAGTTCGTCGTAGCGGCTTCGCGGCGTCGGAGCCAGATCGTACAACTCGGCGATATGCCTGGCCAAGTCTCCTCGACGCTCGTCGTATCGCTGCGAAAGCAGAATTTTCTCGACAATATTGAGTCGAGCAAAATGCCATGGCTCAAGCCACTGCGTCAAATCTTCTTCCAACAACCATTGGTCAAGAAACGTTCGCTCCCGCTTGTTGAGAATATGTTTGCGGACGACTTCCTTGAAGAATTTTTCGTCCTTCTGGTAGATAAAAAAGTTCAATTCATGGCAGGCAAACTCGGAGTACAGGCCACGTTTTTCCTCCGGAGTTTTGCTGGTCCAATCGAGCACAAAGCTGAATTTTCGCAGCTTCGCCGCGGCGTTACCGAAACCCTGATAGAGCCCGTAAACGTCCGACAGTTCATCGTACTGCTGAAACTGTGCCGAAAGGATGTCTTCGATGATCAATGAATCGCCTTTCTCGAGCACATCAATCTGGCGAGCCTGGCGATAATGTTTCTCTGCATCCAACGCGTTGACCAGTCGTTGATCAACTGTTTTGAAAGACCTTGGCTGTCGCAGAACTTGCGTTTGAGCCACCGAAAACAGATCGACTACAACGATTCGGATCGCTTGGGCGTTTCCAATTTGATCGCTCGTCAATTGGATCTGGCCATCTTCATCTGGCTGGACGTTCAATATCGCATCCTGTCCTCCGCCGAGGAAATCCAGATTTGAAAAACCGTTGTGCTGGGAACCAGAGGCACGGCCACCGTGCCCGCGAGAGGCGGCAGTTGATCGATCGACGCCGGAGTCTCTGGCGTCTTCGCCTTTGGCGGCGGACTGTGATTTGTTCTCAGTGTCCTGAATTGCCCAAGGGTTCATCAACAATGATGGACGTTCCAGCATGTTGCCAGGAAATCGCGGCGCGTAGCGACGATTGAGAATGTACTGATACTCTTCACCGATTTTGCGGCCCGCCATGTAAGCGGATTTTCGAATCGCCGGCGACAGTTTCCAGGGCTCGGGACGGCGAATTGAATTCAGGTCGTCAAACGGATCAAACGCGTTCAAATAACGGACAGGGAAAACATGAACCCGGGTTGAGTCCGTCACGTCGGCAATTTGCACGGTCAGCTTGTCGTCTTCGATCGCTCCAGCGACTGCGAACGGCTGAATCGGCTGATGTTTCTGCAACAGGCGATGCTTGCCAACGATCGCCTCACCAGCCTGCGTCCCGGTGGCAACGCGAATGTTGATTTGCCGGCTGTTTGGATCCAGCAGGTTACTGCGAATGGTCAATCGATAGTCACCAGGTTCGAGATTTGCGATCTCAAGTTTGTGGTCGCTGATTTTCATTTTCGCAAAACAGTCGCGAACGTTACGACCACCGCGAGTCTCCAGCAGTGTCATCAATCGCGGGTCCAGCTCCATTGCCTGATCCGGAACCGGAAGGGCAAGCGTATCACCAGCGGCCAGATGATAGTTCGAAGCAAGATGCATTCGCGTAAAGTTTGGATTCCACCGCCGCACGGTTCCGTCGACCGCACTCGCTTCGATCCAATCGACGTTGCTCAAGTCACCGAGTTCGATTTGGCCTTTGTCGTCAGACTGCAAGTCGACGCTGACTTTCTGATTGAGCCCCGCGATGCCAAACTTGAATCGAACTGGTTGGCCTTCGCGGCGTTCGCCTGATTTACCAAGCACTTCGACGAACCAACCTTCTGCGGTTGGGAGCAAATGCAAGTCGAGAATATCTTTGGTGACATCAATCTGATTGATCGTGAATGACTCTGAGGCAGACAGCTTCCGTTCCTGCTTGAGCAACGTTTTCAGTTTTACTTCGAGTCGAAATTCGATTTTGTGCAATCGCGGCGGCACCAAAAACGTCGCGGTGGCTTCGTCTATTTCCGACACGGCAAGATTGCCAATCGTTTTGGTCGACGAAACACCGTCCAGTGACGTCGAAGTAATTTCCAGCTGGCAGGAATCAAGTCGTTTGAGCGGGATTGGATTTCCGCCGGCAACTGAAAGCGACGGACGAATGATGACCGTGGCTTCATTGTTCTGCGCCAGCGATTCGCGATTGACATGAAAGGCAGCCTGGAACGAGTAAGACTCTGAAACCGGCTGGAAAACTTGCAGACTGCTGAATTGGCCCTGCGAAACGATTGCTTGCTGAGTTCCTTTCCGTGTGGAAAACGGAACGCTGATGTCTCCGTCTTCATCGGCCGTATAGTTGCGACCTGCGATCGAAAGTGTTGCGTCAACGGCAATCGCTCCTTGCTCGTTGACAACATTGAACCGTTGGCCAAATGGTGTCACGCGGCCCACCATCTGCAAACGACCTTTGCGAACGAGAGCCCGTGAACTTTTGCCGCCGCCAATGAAATCGATCACATAGACGCCGCGTTGATTCAAACTGTCGAACGTGAAAGTGCGGCTCTTTCGCAGCAGCGGAGCATCATCGTACTCGTGAAGCTGTTCTTCATTGGCCACCAATCCGTCGAGCGAAATGTCTGTGTCGACTTCACGGCCGTGCTTGAGGTAAAAGTTTCGCGTGTTGATCTCGAAGACCTTCACGATCAGCTTGTCCACGTTTTTGGTAAACAGCTTCAGTTCGACCGCTTCATCGACGCCAAAGTATTCCTGATTCGTGGCCGCAAAGTCGAGGTCAATTCGTTCCAGCAACGATTTGTATTGCTCAGGCGTCAACATCGCAGCCCACGTTTCACGATCGCCGTTTCCATACAGAATTTTGGCGGTCGCAAACTGACGTTTCAGATAGTCGGCTTCGAAATATTTCGCGAACGTTTTTGAATTCGCGGCCGGTGCCAGAAAGTGATGCAAGTAGTCCTGCACCAGATCTTCGTCGTTGTTGATGGGACGAAAACTTGTGAATTCCGAGTAGTTTTCGCCAAGGACGGCAATGTTCTGGCGGCGGACTCCATCAGTCATCCGGGGATTGATGTAGTGAACGTTGCGAGGCAATTCGAGGTACGCGATGAATCGTTTGCGATCCATTTTCCCTTCGCGTTGATCAAGTTCCAGCAAGCGATAGAGGACGCTGGCTTTGAGGCTGTTGAAGTTTGGATTCAGTTTGTCAACAAAGGCCCACAGGTCGTCCAGGTATTTGCGATAGGCGTCGGCATCGGCTCGAAGGTTGATATCCTCCGACGGCAGCAACCGAAGTAGAAATTCATTTACAAAATTTTGCTGTGACCTGAGCTCTGGAACAAGTTTGGCCAACTCTTCCAGTTGCGGTTTGGTCAACTGATTGTGAATGGTCAGACTTCCGAACCGGCTTGAGTCTTTCCCTTTGAGGTCTTTTGAAATCAGTTCAACGATTCCCGGAAACGTCGGATCCTGAATTCGCTTTAGCAGATCACGGCGTTGCCGCGTGTTGAGCGGCCTGTCGACCAGATAATAAAGCCCTCGGTCATTAAAACTGCCCAGCCCGTTCGAGTCCCGATTCAAAAACTTCGCCATCAGCCTGGCAGGGTCAATCAGTCCGGCCGCGAGGGCTGTCGGTAAATCTTTTTGCGCCTGCGGAATACGCCGTTGGTGGCTGAAGTCGAGGTTCAGCTGATGAATCAAATGATCGAGCGTTCGTGTTGGGTCTTCGCCATATTTCAAAAGTGCCTGGCGATTCTCGATGACTCGGACTTGCTGAGTTTTCCCGTGGCGTTTGGTCCAACGCTTGAGCAGCGAATCCACTTCGTCCAACTGCTGCTCATTCTGAGCGTGCAATGCGTGAAAGAAGTAGTAGTCTTCGCTTCCAGGCACGAGTTTTTCAAGCGTTTTTCGGCGATCATCCGAAAGCGCAAATTCTTCCCAGAACGAGATTTCCTGGGCTCCAGTTTCTGCAGCGAGAGCAATAAGCGTCATGAATCCGAATGCCAGAAGAGAAGTTAGCCAACGCATAATAGAGACCTCAATTGTATGGGCGACCGGAGTATGACGGACCGTGGCGGGATAAGTTCCCCTGGGATTAACCTTCACGATTGGCGGCCAGAGACTTCCCAAGGAATACGTCGAAGTCACATTATTGTTACAACCGAAGCCCGAAAAATTCCGATTTCGAACCAAAAACTGCGTAGAAGCCGGCCGTAGAGGCGCCAGGAATACAGCTGCGCATCGCATGTTCCGCAGCCAAGTCAATCTCACCCGAGAAGCAAACTCTCGGATAGACTTCGAGCCGACTGATACAACCCTACGGCAGCGCTACGGCAGCGCTACAGCTCTGCTTCCGAACGGAAAACGTCTTCGTCCAATTCGCCTTCCCACTTCGCGACGGTACAGGCAACGGCGATATCGCCGGTGACATTGGTCAGCGTTCGCATCATATCCAAAATCCGATCGAACGGAAAAATGAAAGCAATGATCGCGATAGCCTGCTCAGGCGGCACATCGATCACCGCCAGGACAGCGGTCGCCAGCAACAATCCAGCAGACGGAATTCCTGCCGCACCGATCGAAATCAGAGTCGCTGTCAGCGCCACCATTACGTAACCAGTCGCCGTCATCGGAATTCCAAGTGCCTGGGCAGCGAACAGTGCGATCAAGCCAAGATAGATCGCCGTCCCATCCATGTTGATGGTCGCTCCAAGAGGCAAAACTGAACCTGCAACAGATTTATCGACGCCCAAATTCGTTTCCGCACAGGAAATTGATACGGGCAACGTCGCGCTCGAGGACGCGGTCGAATAGGCGATACCCTGAGCGTCAGCGACGCCACGAAAGAATTGCTTCAGCGGCAATCGCAAAATGCCTTTTACGATCAACAGTCCGTATACGAATATGATTTGCAAAAGACAACTCGCGTAGAGCGCGATCGCCAACCACAGCAAGTTCGACAGAATGCCAACTCCCTTGGTACACATGACCCACGCCATCAACGCCGCGACGCCGTACGGAGCCAACTCCATTACCAGCATCGTGACCTTCATCACCACTTCTGCGGCCGCATCGAAAAATTTCCGAACGGGATCGGCAGCAGGCCCCACCAGCAGAATCCCAATGCCCACCAAAATCGAAAAGAAGATCGTCGGCAGAACTTCTCCTGCAGCCAACGCGGCGACTGGATTCTCCGGAATAATCTCCAACAACCGGTCGACGATACTGCCCGAGTCTTCGGCGGCTTTGAGTTTTCCCTGAACAGCAGCAGCGTCGTCAGCCGTTGCGGAAGCGTAGTCAACGCCTACTCCAGGACGCAGCAGAGTTCCCATCGCCAACCCCAGGGTCACGGCAAAAAACGTCGTCGCAAGGTACAAGGCCATGGTCCGCAGCCCCAATGAGCCCAGTTTTTTCGGGTCACCCATAGCGGTGACTCCGGAGACTAGCGTGGTGGCGATCAGCGGTATGATCAACATTTTGATCAGCCGTACAAACGCTTTGCCGAAAGGATAGATAATATGCTCGCCAATGTATTCCGCTCCCGGAACTTTGACTTCTTCACCCTTGACCGTGGTCGTGAATTCCGGAATTGGAATCGCGTATCGCAACAACAACCCAACCCCCAACCCGAAAACCAAACCGATTAGCACGCGTTTCCAGAGCGTAATTGACTGCCAGGCTTTGAACATCGAGGACCTATGATCGGAGTGAAATTAACTGACTAAATCGTAATCCAATTCAGCCGTCGAGTCGAACGTTCGATGACGCTAGGCGTCTCGCGCCGGATCGTCGTGACCATAAATCCCCTTGAACTCCTCTGCGGGATATTTCTCCCGGTTGCGTTTCATCTTGTGCTTGAACGCGTCAGCAATATCGATGTTCATTGTGTTCGCGAACGCGATGCAATAGGCGACCACATCGGCAAGCTCCTCTTGCACCTGTAACTTTTTCGCATCGTCAAAGTTGTCGACCTCTTCTGCCCGGGTCCACTGAAAATGCTCCATCAACTCAGCGGCTTCAATCGCGATCGACATGCAAAGATTCTTCGGCGTGTGGAACTGCTCCCAGTCCCGTTCGTCAGCGAATTGATTGACTTCATCCTTCAAATGCTGAATCGTCGTCGTTGAATCTCCCATAGCGTTTAGCCCAATACTTCTTTCAGTTTCTGCAATGAACGCGTGATCAAAACACGAGTCGCCCCGTCGGATTTACCAATCTCGGCCGCAATTTCCTTGCTGGATTTCCCTTTCGAGTAACGAAGCTCAAGAACCTGTTGCTGAGTTTCGGGCAATTCTTTCATGGCCTGAATGAGCCTGAACTCTTTCTGATGACGCGAAAATGCACGACTGGGTGAGGTGATACTGGCGACAAGCAAGTTCACCAGGCCAACATCGTCATCGCTTTTCCCATGGATTCCTGTCTCGCGTGAGGAGTCCCGTTTTCCTGCCGCGAACTTACGTTGCTGGTCGATGATGCGCCGATCTGCGATCTCGCACAACCAACCGAACGGGCCTGAATCGGAGATTTGAACTTTGTCCAAACTTTGCAAAGCCGTGGTACAGACTTCCTGAAAGATGTCTTCGGCTTCAACTTTCTTGCGAAGCCCCGGCCCCATTTTACTGAGGATCACCGCCAGCAAATCGAAGCGGCGAAGCTGAAAGAATTCGGCAAGGCTTTCCCTGTTCCCCCGGGCGATCTCATCGACAAGTTTCTGCTCAGCGGAATCAGTCATCGCTCATTTTCCCAGAGAAAGCGTAATTTCTTCTGCTGTAAAAGCCCGCGGGCCTCGTCGCATTTTCCGTCCGTTATTAGAGCAGATGCCTGGTCGAGAATGGCTTGGCGTTCGGCGTCGCCTTTGAGTTTTTTTCTGGCCAGGTAGACCGCGAGGGGCAGTCTCAGATCTGCGACGCTGTAATCCGAATCAGATAAGAGTGCCGACTGTAAATACTCAAGGTCGCGATAGCCGTTTTCATGAGTCGGCTCGATCATCGTCCCTTCTCCGTAATCATTCCAGGTCGCAATCTGCACGATCGGAGACTTGCTCTCAAGAGCCCGTTCAAATGTATGCCGCATAGTCTTTCCGTCGTTGTGAGCGATCGAACCATGAGTCGCCTGAACGTCTGCGACATCGTAGATGTCAACGAACCCTGGAAACGCGATTGCCACATAGGATTCGGGATCTTCACGAGAGTAAAGTTGATCGAGGTATCCGTTCCAGGTTTCAAACGCAATCGGCTTGCCACCCCAGGCGGGCGCCCAACCGAAAACACCATCCAGACCGTACTTTTCCTGAACGTGCGGCAAACTGTAAATCGCAGGCTGATACCTCAGGCCTTTCCGCAACTCTGACCACTGCTCTTTTTCGAAGTATTGCGGGCCAAAGACGGCCAGCAATGGGCGTCCGTCGATCGTCGCGTAAAGTGGATCACCAAACCAGTTTTCATCCATCCACTGAAACGATTCTTTGCCGACAGAAACCGCGTCGTCGGCGCGAACGGTTTTCTGGTTGACCATGTGTTTAAGCGTTTGATCTTCATAGCAAATTGCGTACTTCATTCCGGCTTTGCGAATATGCTTGATCAGATGCACCGTGTTTCGGTGAAGCATTGCGTAGTCGTTCGCATCTTTGGTTCCGTACCAGTCGATGATGACGCCATCAAATCCCGCCAGCTTCATTTGTTGCACATGGCATTCGAGCAATTTTGGATCGTTGGAATCGTAAAGCCCTGCCAGAGGATGATAGTGCGAAGCGATTTTCGGATGACCGTCTTCGCCAATGGCGTCGGGGTCAAACTGATTCATGGTCCAATGCCAGCCCCATTTTCCACTGAATTCTTGGGACTCAAACCACGGCATGTAGTGAGCCAGTATCAATGGCTCGCTTTGACGCGCGGCGGGCTCATCACCTTTCGCAACGCCGCTTGAAACTTCAAGAATCGCGAAGACGACGAGTGCCAACAGCAACGAACTGCAAATGCGAAAAACCTGAGTCATGGTAAATGCCGGCAATGGAATTTGTCGAACGTGAATGGAAAGACGTTATCCTAGCCTGAATGGCCGTTTCCGTCTCGGACGTTGAAGTCGTTCCGGCGTCCGTGCAAACAGGTACAATCGGAGCAGCATCATCCTGCGAACCTTGGCCGACCTTCATGGATCATCACGATTCAAAACCAGAACCGTTCGACACTGACGCTGCCTGGGATTTTCTGTCGGACCTGATCGACAAGTTTGTCACGCAGTGGGAGTCCGCACCTCCGGAGCCCAATTTTGCCGACTTCGCGGACAGGATTCAGGATATTCGTAACGCTGAGTTTCGCAGAATCGGCTTGATCGAGTTGGTGAAAGTCGACTTTGAATTTCGCAGCGGGGACGCATTTCCGTGGCGTGATCTTGCGTTTTATGTTCAGCAATGGCCGGAACTGGGATCCGAGTCTGAACCGCCGGGCGAATTAGTGGCTGAACAGCGTAGGCTCCGGCCAACGCAATCTGAAACAGGGCAGGGCGTCAGAAAAGCATCCTTGCTGACGGACCTGGAACCTGACTCCACACACACGCTCGCCGTCCACCGTTCTCTGGACGCTCATAAATTCTGCCCCGGCGACTCGGTTGATGACTTTGACTTGCTGGCTCAACTTGGCCGCGGCGCATTCGCGACCGTATTTCTTGCTCGACAAGTTTCAATGCAACGGCTTGTTGCTCTGAAGATCTCCGCTGACGAAGGCCACGAAGGCCCGACGCTGGCAAAGCTGAATCATTCCCATGTGGTTCGCGTTTTCGACCAACGCACTTTACCTGAAAAATCGTTGCGGCTGATGTACATGGAGTACGTTGCCGGTGGATCGTTGGCGGATGTAATCGCTCAGTCAAAGCTCCAGAGCCGCGAACCTGATTCAGAGCTGTTCATCGAAGTGCTGGACGAGAAGCTTGCCGAAGCAGGGAATTCGGCGCCAATCGAATCAACGAATCGGGACTGGCTCGCAAAAGCAGACTGGCCAAAAGTGGTAGCGAAGATTGGAACCCAACTCGCTGCCGCGATCGAGTACACGCATGGGGAAGGCGTGTTGCATCGCGACATTAAACCGGCAAACATTTTGCTGGACGAACACGGCCATCCCAAATTGGTTGACTTCAACATCAGCTTTGGCAATGAAGTCATCGGGGCCACGGCGGCAAGCAGTTTTGGCGGAAGCCTGAGCTATATGTCGCCTGAACAACTGGAAGCTTTCAATCCCACGCATCAACGAACGGCTGAGGAGATCGATGGCTCTTGCGACGTCTATGCCTTGGGCGTCACGCTGCATGAATTGCTGTCGGGGCAACGACCTTTCGAGGACGTCAGCAATTGCGAACCGATTGTGATGATCGAACGAATGCTGGAACAGAGAAAACAGGGTCTCTCGGATCAGCAAATCTCAGAACTGCTTGAGGCGGACCATCTGCTCGGTTTGGCGATTAAAAGCTCGCTATCCGCAGATCGAAATTCGCGACCGAAAATTGCGTCTTTGAAGAAACAACTTCGCTGGACAGCAGATGACCAGGTCAGCCGATTCCTGCAACCGCCCGAATTTTCATGGACCGACTGGCGGGCGGCCGTTTGCAAGTATCCGTGGCCCTTCATTCTGGCAATCGTCTTTGGAGTTTCACTTTTCGCGACGCTATATGTGATTGAATACAACGCTGCCGAGTCGGTTTCAACCGAGGATCAGGCTCTGTTTCTCAACACTCGGCAAATGATCAACCGCACGGTTTATCCGATCGGTCTGGTGCTGCTGATCGGCCTGTTTTGGAGAACGCAAAAGTTCCTGCGTCAGGAAGAACAGCGAGTCGACAGCGACATGACCGAAGGCAACCAACTCGACGCGGCCGTGAAAGCCAACCTGAACTTCGGCCACACCGCCGCGTTACTTTTCTTCGCCCTGTGGACCGTTTGCGGAATGCTGTTTCCGATCCTGCTTTCGATCCAGGGAGCTGACTTGAAAACGTCGTCGTGGATCGATTTCCCGCTGTCGCATTTCCTCGCTGGTTTGATTTGCGGCGCGTTTGTCTTTTTCGGATTGACGATGCTCTCTGTCGTCGCGTGGCATCCGCGGCTTATGATGGCAGCGTTGAATAGCGGCACTCAGATCGAGTTCAAAAACTGCCTGAGCCAAATCCGTACGAGGACTTATTGGTATCGCGTCATTGCGATCGGGGCACCGCTGGTTGCGATCGCCACGCTGGTCAACTTTCGCACTTCAAACACGTTCGCCGTCAGCTGTCTGAGCATTGCAGCCATCGTGGGGTTGGTCGCGATGGCCAATGCGCTCCGGCAGATTGGACGGTCACTCGATCTACTTGAGCGTTGTTGATTCGGCACTTGCCGTTCGGGAAACGTCACCCATGAAGCTCAACAGATCGCTGACTTGCTGCGGAGTAAGATCGTCGATCGATCCGACAGGCATTGGCGAAGCGGCGACGGCTTTCATGTCTTCGACTTCATCGGATTCGAATCGAACACGATCTCCGTTTGCAAGCAACACAACGATCGACTCATCGGTGTCTTTGGCGGTCATGCCTTCGACCTGACGACCATCAGCAAGCTGCAAAACGCTGGCTCGATACCGATCAGCTACGTGAGCGTTTGGGTTGACGATTGCCTCCAACATTTCACGCGTCGAAAATCGACTGGCCAGGTTCGTAAGCTCGGGCCCGATCGCGTTGCCGGTTCCACTGCAGCGATGGCATTTTGCACAGTTCGCGGTTTGGAACACAGTCTGGCCTCTCATCGGATCAGCTCCGTAAGTGGTCTCCAGTCGATCCAACATTTCACCAGTCGAAACTGAGCTGCCGGTGACTTCATCGCCAGTGATAATCGGTTCGCCTTCCGGGAAGTTGGTCTCGTACCACTGCTTCCAGTCGTTGAGAATCGACTTCCATGGCTTGCCTTCGGTTGGCAGATTCGTGCCCGACCAATGTTCCAACAGACGAACCGTCTCGCTAACTCCATCTTCGCGAAGTCGATAGCCCAGCGAAATCACGCTCTGATAGTACTTGGCGTCGCGAGGTCGACGGCGAACGCTAACAAGCTGACCAAGCACTTCGGCTCCGGTCATGTCGTCCAACGAATCGATGCTGCTGACAAGATAGCCCCAGTTGTCTCCGTCTGGTTGCTGGGCAAGCCCCAGGGAAATTTCACTGCGGCGCTCGGGTTCCTGCGTCCACATTTCACGCATGTATTCCATCGAATCGACGTCGCCACTCTGTGCCAGAACCGCGACGATACCGGTTCGCAGGTGTTCAATTGACTGACCTTCACGATCCTTGATCGCCGTGTCAATATTTCTGATCTGCCTGACAGTTCCCGAATCAAGGTGCCGCGGAAGCAGGAACAAAGTCGCCAGAGCCGCGTCAGTCCACTGATCGCCGTTCTCGAGAATCGTCGGGATCTGGTCGGCATCAATCGTCGCCGTGATTTCACGAATGCCACGGCGAACGTAAGCCATGTCTGCGTCAGCGCCGGCTGCGGCTTTGAGTTCTTCGAGCGTTTTGATGATGCTGATTTTCGAATTTGGTGGCAGCGTTCGGCCAATCGTCTGCATCAGCATCGCGACGTGAAGCTTGTCGATGTCAGCAGTCTCTTTCGACTCAAGATACGTTTCCAGGCGACCCTCCAGTCGACCGTTCTTCATGTACGCCAACAGTCGCACCAACTCCTGGTTGATCAACGAATTGCCAGACGGAAACTCGGTCGCGATCCGATTCGAAAAGGCAGGAATTTTGGAAGGATCGACGTTGCCCCGAACCATAGCCAACTCGGCGACGCGAAGCATATCTACAAAGTCCGCATCGTTGACGAACCCGTCCATCATCTTGCTGATTCGCGCCAAAACCTTGTAGCTGTTTGGCAAACTCGGATCTGCGATCATCAACGCCGCAGCACCCTGAATGAAAACGCGTGGCTCTTTCGTCGAAAGGATCTCACCCATCCATTCGAAGCTCGGAATTCGCTCCAACAGCCGCCGGGCGACCAGAGCCTCGTTGCGATCGTAAGATTTCAGCATCGGAACCAGAGCCTCAATCGAAGGCCGGGTTTTCTGGCGAAGCGCTGACTCCGCGGCCTTGCGTCGAACCATCGCGTTTCCATCAGCCAACAACGCAAGAATCAGTTTGTCCGAATTGTCAACGATCCCACACATGCGAGCGACCGCGGTGCGAACTTTTGGATCAGAATCTTCCGCCATTCCTTCGAGGAACTCGGGAGTTGGACTTGGGCCATACAGCACCATCAAGTCCATCGCGCGAATTCGATACTCGGCTGGATTGCGCGACTCCGTTGCCACGCCCAGAATGGACTCGTTCCAGTCCTTCCCGATTTGACGTCGCAATCGAGCGATCCGCTGCCGTCCCCAGGCCGAACCCGGTTGCGGCTGTCGGATCACGCGAGCCACATCGCTATCAAAGTCCTGCATCTCGTCAGGCACTTTGCCTTTCCACGAAATTCGATACACGCCGCCTTCGGTCCCACGTCCACCAGTACAAAAACAGAGTGCGCCAAACGGATCCACCGAAAGGTCGCAGATGTTCATCGGTTTGCCGGTCGCGAATGTTTTGACTTCGCCAACGACACCCGCACCACGCGTTTCGGTTCGCATCGACAGAATACGACCTTCGGACCAGTCCGCAAAGAACATGGCACCCTGATATCGCAGTGGGAAATTGATGTGCTGATAGAGCGTCGCACCGGTCGGTGATCCACGTCCGGTTTCCACAACAGGAGGCACCTGATCGAGGAAGTGCATCGGGAATTTGGCCCAACCACTTCGCCAGCCAAAATCTCCGCCAGCGACCGCGTCAAAGATCATCGTCGGACGATACCAAGTCGTGCCGCGATCTGTTTCCATGTCGCTGTCGTGGAAAAACAGTTGGCCGTTTGAATCAAATACAAGATCGTAGGCATTGCGAATTCCGCCGGCGACGATTTCGACACGCTTGCCGTCAAGCGTTGAACGGATGATCGTTCCGCCAGGCGACTTGACACCGACCGATTGACCGTTGGGATCTTCGAAGCGCGGAACAAGGTCGCCTTCGTAAGCATGTTTGAACGGGCTCGATCCGAAAATTCTTCCCTTGGCGGCGGTAGCGTTGCCAAGGATCACGTACAGCATTCCGTCGTTGCCAAGCTGAATGCCGTGAGCCCCGTGCTCGTTGGGCTGGCCCGTGAACTCGACGATCGTGTCGAGGATGGTTACCTTTCCGTCTTTGTTTCCAAGCAAGTACAAGGCCTGGCCGTCGGGACCATCGCCAGTCACGTAGACTTTCCCGTTGAGCGGCAGAATGCCCTGAACCGCGCTGACTTCATCGCAGTAAGTTCGTACACGATTCGGGTCGCCGGGCTGAAGCGCCGGATCGGCAATCAACAACGGTCCGCCTTCCTGTGAAAGGTAGATACGCCCGAATTCATCGTACTCCATCGCAACCACAGAGCCCGTTTCCTCGTCGGTCAGGATTTGATCGATTTGAAACTCAGGATCGATCGAAAAGCGTGACTCAGTATTGGCGACGACTTCTGAACCGGCTTCAACTGAATTGGTTGTGTCCGAAGTTTCATCTGTTGAGTCCGTGACAGCTTCCACTGCTCCCTGATTGAGGCTGATGACTTGCTTGCCGTTGGAAGCGGAGGACTTTGATGCGACCGACGCGGAGTTCCCCAAGGAGAGAATTCTGGCGGGAGCAACTTCGTAGGCGTTGAGCCAGGCCAAATCGTTGAAACGCGAGTCCTGCCAATCCTCGACCAAACGAGTGTACGTCTTCCAGGTGTTGTTCGTGACGAGGCTGCGATAGCGAATTTCATTTTCTTCTTTGACTCGCAACCGCAACGCGAGGCCTGGTGCTGATCCGTCGACGTAGCGAACCTTGGCAGCGATCGTGTTGATGCCCGCCTGAATCTGCTCGCTAACATCAAGCGTCGTTTTCGTTCCCCACGACTGGCCTCGAGCGATCAATTGACTGTTCAGATAGATCTCGTACTCATCGCCGGCCGAAAGATGCAGCTCTGCTTTCTCCGGATTGATCAGCGAAAACCGCTTTCGGTAAAAGACTTCGGCTCCCGAGTGACCCGCGGTCGGGACGTCGATTTGAGGCGACCATAGCCGGGAAGCTTCCTGGGCTGTCGACGTCGATGCAGAGCAGCAAGTCACTGCAACCAACAGGGTCACGATCCGCATGGCAATGCGACCGAAACGGGTTTTGCGGCAGATGCTTGGGGTTAGATCATCCATGATCCACGAGCCTTTTGAAAAGGTTGGTTAGGTTGGTTGACGCCCGACCGGAAAACTACAACGGTGGCTAGCATCCGGTGCGGCACCATCGAAATGTATCGGCGCGGAAGATGGTCCGGTTTGATAAAGATTGACGATTTTCCGGATAAAGAGGGCACAAGCTCCACGTTTTGACAGCATTCGGACATTAAGCCAGGGCGCAAAACAGTCGAAACCTGAGTCGTCCTCAAAGTTCCTTCAGTGTCCAAACAACCCGAAGCTTTGACGGAAGCAGCACGTTCGTCAGGTATTTTTGTATTTCCGGGCACGCCGCGGACGGATCAATTGAAAGAATTACATGCTCCGACTAAAAGAAGAATAGGTAATTTTGTGCCATTACCGCTGTCTTCAATCCATTTTTGGACTCCTAAAAAATGCGCTCATTGTTCAACGAGTTGTTTGGCAACCGCCAAATCGTTTCCCGTCGAAAGACTGAAAACCGCCAATATCAATCACTTGAGTCTCGCTGCCTGTTGGCAAGCGTTTCTTTTGACGCGATGTCGGGGCAAGTTTCAATCATTGGCGATGCCGCCGATGACACTGCGATTATCACCGTGGTTGGAAGTGACCTGAATGCGAACGTGAACGGCATGGACAACATGTTCCCGCTCACGGACGTCAATATGGTTTACTTCTCAGGGAAAGCCGGTGTCGACACATTCCGTAACGACACCGCTGTCGATTCCCGAGCCAACGGTGGCGACGACGATGACCGCCTGGTCGGTGGATCGGGTTTTGACAACTTCGTCGGCGGAAACGGAAACGATCGACTGATCGGAAACGAAGGCGACGACCAGCTTCGCGGAAACGATGGCGAAGACGAGATCAACGGAAACGATGGCGACGACCTGATTATCGGTGGCGATCGCCGCGACCGCGCATTCGGTGATGCCGGAAATGACCGCATCTATCTGGATGCCGGTAACGACTTCGGTGAAGGCGGAGACGGCAACGACGAAATCTTCGGCGGTCTCGGACCTGACCAGATTATCGGCGGTGACGGCGATGACCTGGTCTACGGCCAGGAAGACGATGACATTCTCAACGGCAACGCTGGCAATGACACGCTTATCGGAAACGATGGAGACGATGTTCTCAACGGCGGCGCAGACGATGACCGCCTGGTCGGAAACGCGGGAATGGATACGCTCCAGGGAGACACTGGTTCGGATACGCTGCTGGGACTTGACGGCGACGATGAATTGCTCGGTGGCGAAGGCAATGACTTTCTCTACGCCGGCGACGGAGATGACTTCGTTAACGGAGGCGACGGCGACGACACCATCACCGGTGGACTTGGGGTCGACAACCTCCGCGGTGAAGAAGGAAATGACTTCATCTACGGTAACGAAGGAAACGACGGCCTCATTGGCGGGCCGGGCAACGATTCGCTGATCGGTAACGATGGCGAAGACAGCCTTTCAGGTGGAGATGGCAATGATCGTCTGATTGGTGGCGCCAACACGGACCGCATGTTGGGCGAGGACGGCGACGACATTCTCAACGGCGGCAACGGAAACGATGTCCAGCTTGGAGGCAACGGAAACGATACGTTGCTCGGCGGCAATGGCAACGATTTCCTCAACGGCAATGCTGGCGATGACAGCCTCAACGGCGAAGCTGGAAACGATTTGATTTTCGGTTCCGACGGAGACGATGAAGTCTACGGCAGTGATGGCGACGATGAGCTTCACGGCGACGATGGCAATGACCTTCTGGTTGGTGGCGCCGGCATCGACACGATTTTTGGAGAAGGCGACGACGACACGATCTTTGGCGGCGACGACGCGGATCTCATCCAGGGCGGTGAAGGCAACGACAGTATCTACGGTCAGGCTGGCAACGACGAGATCAACGGCAACGATGGCAATGATATTCTCATCGGTGCCGATGGCTTTGATACGATTCAGGGCGGCAACGGAGACGACTTCATCCGCGGCGGCTTCGGCAATGACCGCTTGTTCGGCGAGAACGGAGACGACCGACTCTTCGGTGAAGAAGGCAATGACGGGTTGATCGGTGGATCTGGCGGATCCGATTATCTTGTCGGCGGTGACGACAAAGACCGCATGCTTGTGGTCGGCGATGATGTCATTGCAGATCGTACTGCTGACGATGCACAGATCAACTTCCGCAATGGCGGACGAGGTTGGTCGAACATCGAAATGCGAGTCATCGACGACGCGTTTGCCAAGCTTCACGAACGAACTGGCAACACTCGTTTGCTTAAAGACACCGCAACGGACCAGCCACTGGTTTTCATCAAGGAAAACACAATCGCTGCCGGGACTCATCTCTCGCAGTCTGAACTGGTAACGATCACACGTCAGGTTACGGATCCGGCAACTGGCAAACTTGTTCCAGTCACGATCGTTGAGCGACAGTACTCGCTGGGCGAGTGGGACGAGACAGATCCGACTGAAAACCTTTTCCGTTCCCTTGAGTTGCCACAGGACATTGCACTTGCGTGGGCGTCCAGCGAAGGCATAACCGATGCGTTGCCACAAGAGACGACGTTGTGGAACCAGTTCAAGTTACTGACCGACTGGATTCCGATCTTCAATGAAGATGGCTCCCGTAATCCAAATCCGAACGTTCAGTTTTATCAGGTCTCTACGGACAATCAGTGGTTCCACCTGAAGAATGGAAAATTTGCTGAGGACCTTGCCATGTCCAACCCACAAGAAGACTTTGCCTCCATTTGGCGTTTGTACTTCGAAGACGGTCGCGAGCCTGAAAAAGTATTCCTCGCGAACAAGATTGAATTCGTGGACAACCTGTTTACGAAGCTGGAAATTTTCTAGCTTGAGCCTCGCGGTTCATCGCGAGATCAACTGCTGACAGATTCAAGCCTGACCGGTTAACGCTGGTCAGGCTTTTTTTATCGTTGGCGGTTTCTTGCGATTCGGATAGCAAGCCCGACAGAGCTCGCATTTCGTGCCGTCGCAACCACGGGCCGAACAGTGTTCCCGGCCGTAGAAAATGATCTGTAAGTGTAAATCGTTCCAGCAGGATTCCGGAAACAGTTTCTTCAAGTCGGCCTCTGTCTGTTTGACGTTCTTGCCGCTAGTCAGTCCCCATCGCTGAGCCAGTCGATGGATGTGCGTATCGACCGGAAATGCGGGAACACCGAACGCCTGGGCCATCACAACGCTGGCAGTTTTGTGTCCGACGCCGGGTAATCGTTCAAGTGCTTCAAAATCCGCAGGCACCTTGCCGTCGTGTTCATCGACAAGGATCCTCGACAGGCCAGCGATCGCTTTTGATTTCTGCGGCGACAGACCGCAAGGCCGAATGATTTCAAGGATCACTTCGACCGGAACCTCGCACATCTTTTTGGCGCTGCGAGCCAGGAGAAACAGCTTTGGCGTCACTTGATTGACCCGTTCATCGGTGCACTGGGCACTGAGCAGTACAGCAACCAGCAGCGTGAACGGGTTGCTGTGATTGAGAGGAATCGGCGGATCGGGATAGAGTTCCGCAAGTCGTTCTCGAACCAACTCGGCACGCTCGGCTTTCTTCATTGCTGGTCTTCGTCGTCGCTGGACTCAGATTCATCAGCCTTTTTCGATTTCGCTTCCGAAGGCTCTCCCTTGTCTACATCTTCCTTGCCTACTTCTTCCTTGCCAGCTTCTTCCTTGTCAGCTTCTTCCTCGCTGGCATCTGCCTTTTTCATCTCAGGTTCAGAGGCAGCCTCTTCCTCAAGCTCAAGAGCGGGAACATCGTCTTCTTTCTCTGCAACAGGCTCTTCTGGCAACGCTGGCTCGCCCTTTTTACGTACGCGATAGGAATGATCCCTTTTCCGCAACACCGTGGCAGACACAATTTTGTCAGGCTTGGCCTGTTCGATCGGACGTTCCATCCCATTGATTGTCAGTTCCGTTCGCTCAATTTTATCAAGCACATCTGCTCCGGAAATGACGCGGCCGAAAACCGTGTGCACACCATCAAGCGGTCGGTTGTACTTGAAATTGAGAAAGAACTGGCTGCCACCGGTATCGCGGCCAGCATTCGCCATGGCGATTGTTCCTGTGAAGTTTCGCCGAGCATCAGCCTGTTTGCATTCACAGTCGATCTGATAGCCCGGACCGCCCGATCCGATCCCTTCCGTTTCATAGCCACCTCCCTGAGCAATCGAATTTTCGATCACGCGGTGAAACAGCTTGTCGGAATAGTATCCGGACTCAACGAGCGACACAAAGTTCCGCACTGTGTTGGGAGCTTCGTTCTCGTAAAGTTCCAGCACGATGTCACCTGCCGTTGTTTCCAGTTTGACTCGTGGCAAATCGTCAGCCATCGCTTCCCGATGTCGAATCACCAACTCGTCAAAGACCTGCTTTTGACTGAGCTCCAGCCCACCCGCCTTTGCGGCAACCTCAAAATACAGAGGATTGATTTTCGATTTGATCAACTCCTGACCAACATCCAGAACATCTCCGTCGCGACCGGCTCGTGCGTCATAAACCATCACAGCCACTAACGCCTGAAAGACACTTCCATCGCCGGGCTTCTCCTTAAGTTCAACCAGAGCCTGTTTTCGAATGGACTCGATCAGCTCGTTTGCTTCATCGACCAGATCCCGGTACTCATCAGCGAGCCCGGGAGAAACGTCTCCGCTGTCGAGCGCTTCCGATGTCTCGATCAGTTTTGCGTTGCACGCTTTCCACGATTCGCTCAATGACGCGAGATCGGTTTGAGCAACGGCGAACTCAGGCACACAAAACGCGGCAAACAACAGGCAGAAACCAATACGAAATAACATCGTTCACTCCATTTGCTGACGTTGGTCAGTAAGAAAAAGAAAGGACACACTGAGATCCAGCAATGTGTCCGGTCGTCAGACGATCAGACGTCAATTATTTCCCGCCGCCTGCGCCCGGCAAGAGGAGGTCAAACGATCCAGGCGTGCTATCCATGTCATCGTCCGTTCCGCCAGGCAATCCTGAGTCTGAACCCGTAAATCCAGGGCCGCCAACCGAACTGGAATTGGCAATTTTTTCCGGCATGTACGTATGAGAGCGGGCTCGCACCACTTCAGCACGAATGACTTTAGAAACATCCGTTGTGGAAGCCATGCGGCTGGTCATGTCAACGTTTCGCAATTTCAGCACCACGTCCATTCCCTCAATGACTCGTCCAAACGCGGTGTATTTACCGTCGTAAGTATGCGGGTTTGGCTGCTGTGTGATAAAGAACTGGGAACCGCCACGGTCTTTTTCCGGTGCCATCATCGACAGCGTGCCTCGGAAATGACTACGAATCTTCTCACCATCGCACTCGCAGGGGATTCGATATCCGGCGTCACCCATTCCGTTGCCGGTGGGGCTTCCGGTCATCGCGTATTCGCCAGGTTTTACCAGGTGAAACAACAAACCATCGTAGAACTTTTGATCACGAACAAGGTGAATAAAGTTCGCAACTGTATTGGGCGCGTGATTCTCGTAAAGCTCAACCAGAATATCGCCTTCGGTTGTCACAAGGAGCACACGCGGCAGATCGTCAGTATTGGATTCGAGACGACGAATCATCAGCTCCTGCTGATACTTCTCCATCGTCGCCTGCAGTTCCTGCCTGGCTGTCGAAAGATCGCCTTTGATCAGTTCTTCGTATCGTCGAAGTGCCTTGTCCGCGTTTTCGAATCGCTCGATCGCGTAGTTGGCCAGAAACTCGTACTCAAGCAACGATGGATTGTCGGGAAACTTCTCTTTCATCATCGCGATCAACTCCAGCGAAGCCTCTGGGTTGAAAAAGTCATCCGAATTACGAGGACGAAGCATTGACGCGAGGCGTTTCTGGATAATTTGAGTGCTCATCATGCTCGGCTTTTCACTGCTTTTAAAAGCAGCTTTGGCTTTGGCAAACACCTCTTTCCTCAAACGGGCATTGGCTACCTCAAGACGCTCAATTTCCGTCTTGTACGCTGCTCTGCGCTGAGGAAATCCAATGGGCAGGGTTCGGAACAGCAGGTCAATGCGGTCCTGATTGTTGCGCAGTTTTAACTGCAAATCACGAAAGGCCTTGGCCTCTTCGGATATTTCGCGATCTTCCGCCGATTCAGTTTCTGCCGCGTCACCGGGAGCATCAACCTGTTTAGCGTGAACCGCAGGTTCGGCTATCCAACCGGGCGCGAGCGCGCATGCCAGAATTAAAGTCCAGTTTCGGAGGGTAGGTTTCATTTTACGTAGCCCAGTTTTTGAAGTTTCAAATTGAGGCTGTGGGTCAAATCGCAACTCAAATGAATCATGCCAGGATTATCGGCTATTTTTTGTTGGTGTCGATTTTCTCAAAAGCGTACTCATGGTCCCGTTTGCGGAGAACGGTCGCTTTGATAATGTGGCCATGCTTGACACCCTTGATGACTTTCTCTTCGTCAGACTCTGAGTCAATTTCGACCGTCGAAGGCAAAGCATGCACATGCTCCATCCCCGAAACGATACGGCCAAAAACAGTCTGTGAGTATTTATCGTCCTCGCTTCCATTCCAGTCAAGTTCGGGATTGGGCAGCATAATCAACGCGAACACGGATGATGGCAATAGTGGTTCACGCTGCCTGTTCACCATCGACAGGCTTCCGGCGAAATGTTTTCGCGAGTCATCAAGCATTGACTCGTTCTTGATCAAATACGGTGCCGGCAATCTGCGGACGCGGTGAAAGGCACCCGTCTGAGCAACCAAATCCTTGAC
The DNA here is from genome assembly GCF_008087665.1 of Mariniblastus fucicola. Classification (GTDB taxonomy): domain Bacteria; phylum Planctomycetota; class Planctomycetia; order Pirellulales; family Pirellulaceae; genus Mariniblastus; species Mariniblastus fucicola. Next base: position 526,577 of record NZ_CP042912.1, on the reverse strand, counting down.
GACCGGATGCCAAAGCGCGTCATCATAGAATCCAGATTCGACAAGACTGATAAAATTGGCAACCGTCTCCGGAGCCTCATTCTCATACAGCTCAACGATCACATCTCCCGTCGAAGTTTCAAATTTGACCCGCGGCAAGTCGTCTGCTTCCGCTTCTTTTTTTCTTAGTTCGGATTCCCGTTCCCAGTTCGCAGCCAGCATGGGGCATAACCGAAACATGTTCTTGTCAGCGCGATTATCGAGAGCATCGATCGCTTCGCGAGCATCGGGTCGCTGGAGAAACTTCAGCCCGTCGGCGAACCGGTTGGTTTTGATTCCGACGAGTGCCATGCGTCGTTGAAGCGCAGGGTTGTCTCCGTCCTCAGAGAAAGTTCTTACCTTGTCCAGGATTTTCCACGTCAGCTCAAAATCGCCCGCAAGGTAAACCTGGTTGGAGATCGCAATCGCCATTTGAGTCAGTTCGTGATCGGGTTCATTGCATTCCAGAAACCAGTCGATCGCAGCTTTCTCAAGAACCGATTTGTGTTCCCGCAAATCATTCGCTGCATCAGGCCATTTCTCTTTCCACGCGTGCGACTCTTCCAATGAACTGTCGAAAAAGTGCAAACTGATTTTGCGGCATTCCTTGGCCAACTCGCGTCCACGAAGCAACGCCTGCTCGAACCTCTCCCTGGAAGAAACGCCCTCTGTAGCTTCCTGTGCGGCCACAGATTCCATCTGTCCAACAACCCCAACGATCAGAATCACAACCACCGCGAGACATCGAATTGTTTTGCAATTAAAAGGTGAGTTCATCGGGGCTCAAATCGTTTCACGAATGTTATCATGGGGCTTTCAAATTGTACGCTTATCGTGTCCGCTCAAACATGGCCAAAATAACTCGAGGAAAAAATCTCAAGGACTTCAACAGCCAACAGTCCAGCGCGGACGTCGGCAAGTTGCGAATTATTGGCGGCACGTTTCGGGGCAGGCAGATCGAGTACTCCGGCGATCCGGTCACGCGGCCCATGAAGGACCTGACGAGAGAAGCCTGTTTCAATCTGGTCGGAGGCTACGTTGAGGGCAAGGCAGCTTTTGACCTTTTTGCCGGCACCGGAGCCATTGGACTGGAGGCACTCAGCCGAGGGGCCACGCAGGCTTTCCTTGTCGAGCGTCACATTCCTACGTTACGTATCGTTGAATCGAATGTTCAGTCCCTTGGGCTGGAATCGAAAGCCAAAGTTATCAATTCTGACACTTTCTTCTGGGTGCGTCAGTTCCTCAACGACCGCGATTCGTGGCCGGCCGAACCGTGGGTGGTTTTTTGCTGTCCACCTTACGCGCTCTTTGAAGATAACCGCGATGAGTTGCTGATCACGATGCACAGCCTGATCGATGTCGCACCTGAAGACAGCGTTTTTGTCGTCGAGTCGGATCATCGATTTCAAACCAGCGATCTTCCCGATGAAGTCCAATGGCAAACCCGATACTACCCGCCTGCATACATCTCGGTGGCCCATAAGCGGGGCTAGAACTGGTTTAGGCCTCAAAGCCTGGCTAATTCAACATCCCGCTAGCAATTTTCATTCTGCGAATGCGATTTGAAACTCGACTCTGATCAGGAGCCGTTCCGATGTTTCTTGGTAGACATAGTCGCACCCAGAAGCCCACGAAACCTGCATGCATTCGCGTCCAGCCAACTTCACTCGAACAACGAAGATATCACAGCTGTTGGCATTGTTCGTCCTGATCGGATTGCTCGGTCACGTCGATCGCTCTGATGCGCAGATCATGCGATCACCCAACAGCGCCCAAGCCAGCGAACAACCGAAATCCAAATGGCCGCCTGCAATTCAGCTGCTCAAGGAACTGACCGCGTTCGAGGAGTTCGAGCTGACAAAAGCCTGGGCAGTTCGCACCAAAGAGCTGGCCGAGTACCTCTGCGACGAAACAGAAGTCACCAGTGAAGAAGCAGTCGAAGCGTTGATGGCATTGAATCAGCAGCGACAGGCGGTGACCCCATTAATTCAGCAAATCTCCATCAGCCAACCGTCCGGCGGGCTCAACGTGGAAGCCGCGGAACTGGTCTCGGAATTGCAAAGGTTTCAGTACCGACTGGGCCGTCGGATCGAAGTTTGGGCCGGCGTGATCGATCATGCGAAAGCCGTTGCATCGAAAAAGATAACTCCAGTCCGAACGGTCAGCTTGAGTTCGTTACCAGAGAATCTTGATGAGCTGCTGCAGAAACAAATCCCCAACAACACGGGATGGCAGGAGTATCTTGCATGGGATGCTTTGGTTGAAGCAGCCAGCGTTTCAAATATGGACAAGAATGCTCGCCGAGACCTGCGTGAAGCGTCACAGAAATTTTTGGCGCGTTACCATTCTCCGTCGCTTACCGATGCCCAACGAGATCTGTTTCAACCATTCTTCGCCCCTGAGATTCTCACGGCGATTCGAGACGCGGCATCTGATGAAGTTGATCATACGATGCTGATGAAGCTGATCGAGATGATGGAGCAAAAGCACTCCGGCAAGTATGCGACGTATCTGAACAATGAGTATCAAAACCTGCTGTGGTCGGAGGATCCTGTTGCTAACGAGTTGGCAGCGACGATCGATTCTCACTGGCGAAACGCAAACTTTCGAATTGCAATCAATCAGAGAATGCTAAACCAGATGCTGCCACAGGTACCTGCGATGACCGAACCGGTGTCGGAAAGAATCCAGGGAGCCAAGGTCTCTGGCCAAAGCCTGATCGAGAATCAGTTGCGAATCGCGTTGATCCCTAACCCTAACGAAATTTCGTTGGGTATCGAAACGATCGGCCATGTGACGTCGGAAACGGTCGCCAAGCGAAGCGGATTCATTTTCGAGAACCGGGGCCTGGCAGATTTCAAGGTCTTTCAAAAGCTGGCGTTCAGCCGCACGGGCGTTACGTCGGAAGAAGCTCAGGCAACGTCGACAGCGCGACAGCGTCTGACCGGTCTCCGCGGCAGCTACGATCGAGTTCCGCTGGTCGGCTGGTTGACTCGAAAAATCGCCAAGCAAAAGGCAGAAGAGCAAACGCCGGAAGCACTCAAGCTGACCAAGCATCGTGTGGAAACGGGCGCCAAGCAGCGCGTGGAACAGGAAGTCAACGATCTGGTACAGCAACTGCGCAAAGGCATTCACGAGGTGGTGTTGTCACGACTGATCTCGATGGATCTGGAACCGGAAACCGTCCAGTTGAGCACGTCAAATCAGCGGATCGTCGGTCGCTACCGTGTCGCGGGCCGTGACCAAATGGCGGCGTGGCAGCCACGGCCTACCGATTTTGAGTCAGACCTTCTGACGGTTCAGTTTCACCAATCGGCGCTCAACAATTTGATCGAGCGTTTTGGGATCAATGGAAAAAAATTCGACGCGATCACGCTAGGTCAGCATATCGAGAAAATCACCGGCATTCCGTACGAGTCAAAAAACACGGAAGCTGAAGCGACGTTTCAGTTTGAAAAATATGATGGCGTTCGAGTGGATTTTGAAGACGGCATTGCCAGCGTGACGTTCAGTTTTCGCCGATTTCAGATTGGCAACGGTCGCCCCTGGAAGAAAATCAAGGTCACCACCAGCTTCGTCCCGAAATACATCGGAACGCGGGTCGTGCTTGATCGCGTCAACCTTTCAGAAGTGGTTTCGGAGGGTTCTGATTTACGGCTTGCCGACCAGATTGCGATTCGTGGCGCGTTCAAAGTTATTCTCGATCGACAGTACGCGTTCGACCTGTTGCCAGCTGCCGTTCGTGAAAAGGTACCTGGACTGGCCCTCGGAATTGGCCGGCTATCTTTGGCGGAAGGCTGGTGCGGCGTGGCGCTGGACAACGCTTCGAATCTGAACCAGCCCGTGCCAATCGTTGCTCCGGAAGAAGTCGTTCCAGGGTCGTGGTCCGATCAACTGGGATCGTTTCAACCAGAGGCTTCGCGTGTCGAAACACCGCGGACGGCCCGTAGGTTGAAATACTAGAGCAGGGTTGAGTTGTGCCAGGCGACGCGTTCGCTGCTCTTTGACCCATTCGCTTGCACGCTTGCATGGATGCTGGTTTGAGGCCAGTTATTGCCGAGTCCTGGCAACGCCTGGCCATTGGCCCGGAACACATAAATTCCGCTTCTTTCGAATTCTGCCAGCGTGCTCACCCGCACGGCTGCCTGAGCATTCTCGCCCGGCACAACGACACACCGTTTCGATCCATCGACGCTTTCATTGGTTTCGATTCCGCGAATTGCCCGCAGACGCAAGCCATTGTTTGCCTTGAGCAACTTCGTTTCCGAATTCCAGATAGGCGGACGGCCCTGATTCGTTGGTGGCATGGCCCTTGCTATTGATTTCCATCGCAGACACCGAATCTTGTGACTCACTGCCTGCCGCCTACGACCTTTCCATTTTTATTGAGACGCCATGAAGAAGAATGAATCGATCTCCGGGATCATGTCAACTGAACTGACCACCGTTCATGACGGACAGCCGGTTTCTCAACTAAGACAGATCTTCGAGGAAAAGCCAATTCACCACGTGCCGGTCGTCAGTGGCGAGAAACTGATTGGGATCGTGACATCCAATGACTTTATGCGAGTTTCGTTTGGGGAGTTTGGAAATCAGGACGGCAAAGGCCTCGATAGCATCCTCGACCACACTTACAAGATGCACGACATCATGAATCAAAATCCAGTAACCATTCCGCAGACCGCGACGATTCGCGACGCAGCTCGGTTGCTTGGCTCACACAGCTTCCACGCGTTACCAGTCGTTGACGGAGAAAAACTCGTGGGCTTGGTCACATCGACGGACCTGATTAACTTTCTTGCCGAACTGTAAACCCGGCGTAAACGCCGGCGCACATTTTGTACGACAGTTTCTGAGAAAGGATGATTATGCAACTTCGAACGGAATCACTCGCAGCAATCTTCACCTCCGCAATTATGGTGATCGGTGGGGCTTGGGTATGCGCGAAACCACCGCTGCAAACGCCAGCCCTGACAAACCAGGCGAACGCCAATCAGCAAGAGCAGGTTCAGTCGGAGCCCGAGCGGGTTGACGACACTCAACTGTATATGGATGCCAAGCTCGCCAATTCGCAGAAGGTCCTGGCCGGTTTGGTGACCGAAGATTTCGTCAAAATCCGGGACAGTGCCCGGCAACTGAAGAAGATTGCCGAGGCAGCACATTGGCCTCGATCAGTCGACGAAGTCTACCAACACTACAGCGTCTCCTTCCGCCGTCAGTGTGACAAGCTGGCGGAACATGCCGAACGTGAAGACTTGCAAGCGGCTCACTACACCTACCTCCACATGTCGACGACTTGCATCGATTGCCACGGTTATGTCCGTAGCCGTTTCCGCATTGAGAAACCTGCCAAAGGAGGCCCTGTCAAACTGATCCCGACCCAGTGGGACGGTCCGACCAGACGCAAACATGGTCCTCAACCGGACGACGATGACCTGGACGGGTAGTCGTTCTGGCTGGGTGACGACCAAGCCCCGAACGAACATTCGGTCGTTCTCGAAAACCCAACTCATCGACTGGCGACCAGCGAGACAGATTTTTTAAGCAACCTAACCATTGACAGTCACGAACAGAAAGACCAAACCATGATTTGCAAAAGACTTGCCGAATCCATCCGTGAAATTACCAAGCTGACACCGTCTGTTTCCCGACACGATATCGTTCGCATCGTATGCAATAGCTGCGAGAGAGTTACGAAGTGTCCGAACCTTGCCATGGAGCACGCGGAACAAATCGTGCAACTCCGCGGCTCGAACGTAGTTTCAAACGAGCGATAAAGTTCGCGACGATTGCGATTCGTCAGAGCCCGATCGAATCTGACATCGCTGTGATGAAAGCGGTCGACGGACGCACTTACCGGACTGGTTTCCACTTTGGCCGCTGAACCGCCGTCGATGGCGGTTTGCTCGCTGGTAGCTGGGGGCTCGCAAACACAGACGGCTGGGTCGATGGTTTCGACGGCGAAAGCCAGCGTGTATCTTCGCCGCCCCAACCAACGATCGCATTATCACCGGGCTGACCGGTTGGAGGATCAATTTTCAGATCCAGCGTCGCAACATATTCGATGCTGCCGATCATCATCGAGACGCGAACTTCGACCTGTTTGCTGACCGGAATCCGATCGGTCCAGGGTAGATGCAAAAGCGTTCCCATGTTGCCAAGTTCATCGCGCGACAGGAACAGCTTCAACTCTTTCGGCAAGAAAGTCCACTTTCCAATCTCTCCAGCCAGATTGTCTTTCACGACCACCGTCAGTTCGCCGGCTTGGTCAACAAATTCTCCATCCGAGTTCAGCGTCTGGATCATGATCTCGAGACCATCATGGCCTGCAACTCCATCGAGATCCTTGCCGCGCGTCGCGGACGGGACAATCTCAATTCGATCGACTTCCTGTTCGTCGGCAAGCTGAAGTTCCAACTCCTCGAAACCGACTTCCAGTTCCGGACCGTCGGAAAGTTCCAGTGTTGGAGCGTTTCGTAGCGTTGTATCGCCGGTTGGAGAGTTCGACTGGTTATCAAGATCAAGTGGCAACGCGTTCGTATCGCCAGCCGAAGGCACTGTCTCAACGCCAGGGTTGGTCACTGGTGACTCAATTGGCGTGGGAGCCATCGGAAGCACTTGGCCTTCATAGCTTTGTCCGTTGTAAATCTGACCCTCGTAAACCTGGCCGTCGTAGTAGACTTCGCCTTCGAGTGGTGCCTGGTAGACCGCAGTACCGCCGGGCACTATCTGGTCTTCGTAGATCACGTCGCCTTGCACTGGCCATGAGTTTACGACCATCGGCGATCCCGCAACGATTCCGCTGCCGATAACATCGTTGGTAGCGACGGCGTTTGATCCGCCGGTTAGCACGCGCTCGTGTTGCGATTTGAGCGCGTAGTATTTGTCTTCGAGGTCAAGAATCTCGGCACGGAGCAACGCTGTTTCGCGCTCACACTGCACGGACGTGGTCCGACATCCCGGAGCCGCGGCCAGGATGCTGCCGAGCAAAATGATGATTGTGATGAAGCGCATTTCTGACGCCCGTTTGCTGCATTGGAACTAATTCGACCCAACCTTTACGGGAAAAAGGCACCTCAACGCAATGTCAATTGCATCACGAATGTGACCTCAACACGCTGATCCACCAGGAAGCTCTGATTTGCGGACCGCGGGACGGTTGTGGGCTGTCAGTATCAACGCCGTGCCAAACTGCTGGCATAAAACTGCTTTCACCCAGAGCGATGACATCAATGCTTCGACAAAAAAACGGACCAGCGACATCGTTGTCACGGGTCCGTTTCGAATTTCAGATTTGCAGCACTATTAGGCACTGTTTGACAAATTGATCTTCATGTCGTCAACGCGGCCAAACATGAGCGGCAAGGGGCTCACAGTTAGCAAACAGTGCCTAGCCGACCACGACTTCCGTTTCCAGCTCAGCATCTACCTTGAGCGAATTGGTGATGAAGCAAGCACCTTTCGCTTTCTTCAGAAGGTTTTCAGCCCGCGCGACATCCGCTTCGGCGTCCACGACCAGTCGAGCCTTCACCTTGAAGCCCACGAACTGAACGCCGTCAGACGCTTTGTCCAACTCGCCAACAACTTCGCACGAAAGATCTTTCCACGCGTACTTCGACATCCCGGCAATGGCTCGAAACGAAAGTGCGTAGCAATCGGCAACCGCCGCGACCAGCAGGTCTTCGGGCGACCATTTGTCTCCAGGACCACCGAATTCCTTGGGAGCATTGGACTCCATGGGCTCGAGGCCTTCGATGTCAATGTTTACCGAACCCGAATCGGTCGTCTTCGCAGTCGCGGTATAGAAATGATGAAAATCCATATTGCGTTCTCTTTCGGAGCGTTACTATCTGGAAATATTGACGCGATTGAGCCAAACGCAATTCTATGCGGATGCTTCTTCGATGCTCGCGACGACGCGATCGATCAAGTTAAACTCACGAGCCTCTTCCGAGCTCATGAAGTTGTCACGGTCCGTGTTCTCTTCGATCTCTTCGACTGACTTGCCAGTGTGATGAGCAATCAGCTTGTTGAGATGGGCTTTCACACGACGCAGTTCTTTGCGATGGATCATGATTTCTTCCGCCGTGCCTTGCATTCCGGCAAGCGGCTGGTGAATCATGATGCTGGCGTTTGGCAATGCGAAACGCTTGCCGGCAGCACCTGCCGTGAGCAGCATCGCGCCCATCGAGGCGGCCTGACCCATGCAGTAGGTGGCCACATCGCAGCTGACGAATTGCATCGTGTCGTAAATCGCCAATCCAGCGGTTACGCTACCGCCAGGTGAGTTGATGTAGAGATGAATGTCTTTCTTCGGATCTTCTGATTGAAGAAAGAGCATCTGCGCGACCAGCGAATTCGCCAGATCCGCAGTCACCTGCTGACCAAGGAAGATAATTCTGTCTTTGAGCAGTCGGCTGTAAATGTCGTAAACGCGTTCTTCTCGACCAGTGTTGTCGACGACGTAAGGAACGATTGGCATGATTTGTTGCTCCGGCTATTGAACCGTTGAAGGAATTGTTTTGAGTGATGGCTTGGCGACGTGCCGAAGTTTCGACTATTCGTCGCCATCCTTGGACGGCTTGCTGGTAATCTGATCGACCAAACCGTATTCCTTGGCCTCTTCGGCGGTCAGGAAAAAGTCACGATCAATGTCTTTACCGATCTGCTCGGCAGTCTTGCCCGTTGATTCTGCCAGAATCTGGTTCAGGACAGAGCGATTGCGAATAATTTCATCCGCCTGAATTTCAATGTCGCTAACCTGTCCGCTAACACCACCAAATGGCTGGTGAATCATGACGCGTGAATGCGGAAGACAGTAACGCTTGCCTTTGGTTCCGCCTGCCAGCAAAACGGCTGCTCCGCTGGCAGCCTGACCGACGCAGAACGTGGCCACGGGGCAATTGAGAATCTGCATCACGTCGTAGATCGCGAGCGTTGCGATTACGTCGCCACCAGGAGAGTTGATATAAAAGTTGATGTCTTTGCGTTTGTTTTCGCTCTGCAGATAGAGCAATTTCATGACGACTTCGTTGGCGTTGCCGGTGTGAATTTCACCTTGCAGAAAAACGATGCGATTTTCAAGCAGCAAGTCACCCAGAGTCATCGTACGCTGGCGCTGATAGGCCGCGTGGGCACTCGCATTACGTAGATCGTGCAGCGCAGGCAGATCGTTCAGAGCTGGCGCCTGATTCGAGTTTGAGCCGATTGATTGAAAAGGGTTCAAGGCAGCGATCCTTATCCATTGAGTTGATAATTATTCTTGAAACGTACCGTGATCAGCCAAAACGGACAAGGCGGGCATTTTCTGGTCGCTTTTGACCGTGTGAACTGGCAACGCGGTTCGTAGACAGACCGATTGCGACAGCTGCGACCCGTTTACCGGTGGTGCTATAATCGGGGCATCATTGCCCTTTTTGGATCAACGTCATGAACTCAAAATCAGACTCCTCGTATGGAGCTTCTTTCTTTATACGCATCGCTATTCTGCTGGTGCTGCTGGTGGGAATCGGAGGAGCCTTTGCCTATGACCGGATGGTGCTGTTACCCGCCGGAAAAGAGGCCGTTGACCGCGTGGTTGAAGCGAGCGGCCAAGCTGGTGCAAATCGGACGGCAGTCCATGAAGCGGCTGGATGCGAACCGACGTCGTCTGAGACTGCTGGCGACTATCTGATCGAAGATTGGTCGTTCAGCCGGATTCTGCCCAACCTGGAGGGTTACAAAGTGACCGTCGTTTATCTGGACGATCAGGTTGCCGAGACCTTTCGGGGTGGTATTCGAGACTCCGAGCGGGAAGAGTTTCGGAAGTAGCCGACGACTTGAAGCAAATCAGATCAGATCAGATCAGATCAGATCAGATCGCCACGGATACCGATCGTCGAGACCTGGCTCTGGGCCAAACATGGAGCTTGAGTCATCATGTCGCAAATGGCCCAAAGCCGATTCCTCGAACGAACTTTGGTCTGAAGGGTTAAACTTCAAGCATGAAGATAGCTGCGGGATTCCAGATTAATATCGGACGGCCGGGCGAACTTATCACAAAAAACTGATCGCCTACTTCGGCGGCCGCTTGGCCACACAGATCCGGGCCGAGCTCTCCGGTTACTCGACCTCCATGCTCATCACGGGCATTTTTTCGCCGACGGTTTCCAGCTGTATCGTTCGACGCGTCATTGATTCTTCCTCCGTGCCGAAGCCGCGAATGATCGTCATGTAGACCTTGTTTCGCGTCGAAGTTCGATTCTGGCCGCTGCCAAAGAATTTCGCCTTCAGCTGATACTTCCCCCGCGGGGCGTTGGCGTTGAAGTACATCTCGGGGCCAAAACCAGTCGTGATGTCGGATGTGATCGCTCCGCCGCTCTTGGTGCGGTTATGCTTGTAGAAACACTCTTCGCCAGAGGGTTCAACGACGTGCAAATCCACATCGGTTTGGTCCTGATTCCACATCATCGTGATCACAACGTCGGCCGTTCCAAACGGTAAGTGCTTGCCGAGCGTCTGCAGTCGAGCCGCGGCGAAATCTTTCACGGATGATTCGACTTTGCCAGAAACAATCTGACGAAGCAAGTGAATATACTCCGTTGCAACGATTTGTTTGAATTCGTTGCCCTGGCGTTGGAAGGTGCCGTTCATCGCGATTTCATAGTACACGATCGCCATGTCGCCTTTGCCAAGCTGAGCCAGACATTGTCCGATCGCGGGATAGATGTTGCCCTGAAACGGACGAGCCTGAGCCACGCGACGTAGCAAGTGAAACGCTGTCGCCGGGCGCTCCAGTTCCATGGCGGTGAACGCCACGTCACGCGCCACGATGATGTCACCAGGATTACGCTCGACGAGAGAACTGTAGACTTTGATCGAGTCATCGACAGATTTCACGGCACGACGATTCGCCTCGGCAGAGATCGCGTCGTAGTCAAGATGTTCGAGTCCGATGGCTTTTAAATACGACTCGCTCAGTTCTTCTTTCGTCGCCAACGAACACTCCATCGACTGCGAGATGGCATCAACTTTGATGTCGTCCATCGCCAGCTTGAGCGCCGTTGGCATTTTGAACTCCATGCCCGGCATCGATTCGAGACGGTCCAACCAGGCCAGCAATTTGGCTTTCGGATCGACCAGTTGTTCGGCAAACTTCTCCAACGTTTCAGCGACCAGTTTCGAAGTCGATTTTGCTTTGACGACGAACAGGTCTTCCTGTGGCTTGATGTCGAAGCGCTGATAGTCAGCTTCAGACTCCAGCATCAGCAGACTGCAAGTCCTGCCCGTGATGCGGAAGTGACGGGCGTAGGCCGCCGAGACGTCGAAGACTTGCGAGCCCAAACTTTCCAGCTGCCCGACCGCGACGTGGCCGTACATCCGCGATGCAAGTTGCGATTCGATGGTTGTCGGAGTCAACGTGATCGCTTTCGATTCATTTCCCTGTTGGAATTTGAGCTCGATCGATTCCTCGACGTTTCCACGTCCAACGATCGTGAGCGTCTGCCCGGGATAAACCCACTGGACGCGGCCGGCGGTGAGAATGTCGCTGGCTCCTGCGGCGGCGATCGATTTCAGTTGCCAAGGCCGTTTGCGATGCGCCGTGGAAGCCGTTTTGATTTCGTCTTCGGTTGCGACGCTGAACACGGCGCCTCCGGACTGACCAGCGAGGAATCGCAAACCGGAAATCGCTGTTCCGCTAAGCCCCGTTTGGTAGGCGAACAGGCTGCCAAGCTGCGATTGCTGCAGCCGTTGGTTGATCAGCCGCAGGTCCGTTTCGCCCCACGTCGCCGCACCATCGCTGAGCAAAAACAGATCGGGCTGATTCGCTTCGTCGCCAGCCCATTTCGCGTCGGCGAGCGCTTGGACGGCACCGTAGAGATCGGTCGCGCCTTCGAGTGCCAGATTCTCCAGCGTCGTTTTCAGCGCCGCAACATTTTCCGGCGTGTTGGCGACGTAATTGTCTTTCCAAAAATGCTGGTCGACATTGAAGAACAGCACGTTGAACTCATTGAGCGAACCGCGATTGTTGTTGAGCGTCGATTCCAGGAGCTTCAGCCAAACGTTGAACTTGTCCGGTGAAGTGCTCAGTGACGTATCGAGCATAAAGATTGCTCGCGAACTCAAACTTCCTTCTTCGGCGGGCAGATCGGGCGTGGTTTGAACCGTCCAGAAATCGCCGTCTTCGTTGGACGAACGCAACACGGACTCACTTGTTCCGTTCACCGAAAGTTCGATCTTCGACAACGGCTGTTCGTCGTTTTGAAATACGAATCGCTTCTGTAGCTTGCCTTCGATCGCCGTTGGAACGGGATCGACTTCTGGAGTCACCGAATACGAAACGCCTTCCAAATCCTTAACGTTGACTTCGACCCCGCACTGCCCGGTTTGCTCAGGAAGGCTCAGTTCAAACTTCAGGCCATCTTTTGAACGCTTCAGGTTCACGTCGTAGCCCACGACAATGCGATGCAGTTTTTTCGGAGCCAGCGGGAAGACTTTGGCATTGAACACACCAGCACCCGACCATTCGACGAGAGCAGGATCGACTCGACGACGAACCGTTTCGCGAAACGCATGAGCCGCCTTTTCCTTCGGCACCATACGAGCTTCCTTGACGTTATCCCATTGGCCTTTGCGAGCCTCTTTGACGTCCTGTGCCCTCAGCGAAACGAACTGCGTTCCGTCGCTGAGAAATTCTTCGCCGGCAAGTTTTCCTTCGGGCGAGAAACCGTAGGCACTTTCACCAAACGCGAAGTAGTACAGCGAGGCGTCATCCGGCAGCCGCAGTTTGAAGTTGCCTTCGAGTTGTCGTTCGCGATCGTTGTAGTAAAAGTAGTCCACCAGAACCCGAGCTCGAAAACCGTCAACCTGAGCGTTAACTTGCATGCCGTTGAGCGAAAGTTCTTCTTTGTCGCCAACCATCAAACGTGTTGTGTTGGGAATGGCTTTGACGCGTTTCCATGATTTCGGTTTGGCAGATACTTCCGTGTCAAAAGCAATCTTTTCGTTAGCAAAGCTCTTCTTCAGATTCTCAATTTGCTCACGAATTACCGCAAATCCCGGATGCCCACTGCCCAAACGTTGCTCAAGTTTCGATGCCTCATATTCCATTTCGTCGAGTTTGGCCCTAAGAACAACGAGCGTATTCCGCCGATCTTCCAGTGAACCCGACTTCTTCAGTTCGTCTACTTTCTTAAACGACACAAGTACTTGCTGGAGCGAAGTTCGAACCCGTGTGAACTGCGACGTCGTCGAATTTGCCACATCGTTCTCTCGTTCCGCCAGCTTTGCCTCGATTCCGCGGACTTCAGCGATCGCTAACTCATAGTCAGGGTGCCCTGTGCCCACTTTTTGACGAACAAGCTCAGCGACAGCCTTTGATTCCGTGAGTTTCGCCTCGAAAGCAGCAGTGGAAGAAGCAGGATTAGCGTCACCGTCTGCTTCACTCTGCTGCTGCATTTCCCATCTTCGTTCCGAGAGCTGCTTGTTGATCTCTCGGCTTTGGGATTCAAGGTTTGCAAGCTGTTGAGCGCGTGCTGCTTTCTCGCGTGCTTCTCCTTTCGCCGATGAACTTGCATTTGCCGCTCTGGCTCGCATTAGCTCAATGAACTGCTCCCGCGCCCGTTCCGCTCGGACTGAAAGTTCAGGATCATCTTGGCCATTTCCAACAATTTCGACTTTGTCGGCCCCGAGCAGCGACTGAAGCATATCGCCTGCTTCATCTTCCACAGGAGGAAACGTATTAAGGTTAATTCTGCCCGGCGATTTCCCAAGATCACGCCATTGCACCCTTGGCTCACCGTTTTGATTCGGCAAACCAATGTCATTCCACAGATCTTCGGTGTAGCGACTGTGGTACGCAATGCTTTCATCCGCAAAGGATCCTTGTGTGAATTGAATATCGTTTCCGTCCGTGGGAAGAAAAGGCGAGCCATCAGATTCGATCGTTCCCTGAATGAGTTCAATCATTGGTTCAAAATCACTCTCGGCTACCACGTCTTCAGTTAGTTCGGTGCCACCACGTAACCTGACGCCCAAGTACTTGGATCTATCTGCTTGTCCGGCATCCGAAAACGTGATACTTCTGTCGACAACCGCAACTTTCTGACTGGAACGTCGTGTATCGTTTCGATAATAGTCGTTTGCAACCAGAACCCAGCCGCCGATCAACACAGCTCCCAAACAGGCCGCGATCGCAAGCGAAATCCAACGGCGACTTGAGCCAGAATTGATCGGGGCATTCTGCGCAATCGCGACCTTCTGCTCATCCGAAAGGCCAAGTTTTTCTTCATTCACATAAGCATCGCCGAGCAAGCCGACCATGCCGCGGATCTCTTCCACGGCCGATGCGAGCTGTGGCGATTCGGAGATGGCCTGTTCGATTTCGGCAGCTTCGGACGACGAAAGTTCGCCAAGCACGTAGCTGGTAAGTCGAGGATCGTTTTGGTCAATCATGAGATTCGTCTTCAGTAGGAGACATGTAAATTCGATTGTTTAACGGCAAGCCGTAGGCGACGGGGCGCAGTTGTGCAGGCGCCGTCGCCTACGGCTTGCCGTTAAATGATTCTGGATTGCTCAACTATCATTCTGGCACCATCCGCTGCCGCAGCTTCGTAATCGCCGTGTGCAAAATCACGCCGATATGAGAACTGCTCAAGCCCGTGACTTCAGCGATTTCGCGATACGTCAAACCGCCTTGAAACTTCAGTCGCAAGACTTCCTGCTGTTGGTCCGGCAACCGCGAGACGTGCTGCAACAAACCTTCCGCCGTTTCGACTTTCTCGATGGCAAGCATGGGGTTCATCGAATCATCCGCCCGAGCAACCAGTTGGTCACTGATTTGATCTTCCGGGGCAACTTTCATTCGACTTTCCTTCCGACAGACATCGATCGCGCGATTGCGGCAAACGGTGAACAGCCACTTCGCCAGTTTCGGACGCATCTCGTTTTCGCTCTGCTTACAGAGCTTCAGAAACGTGTCCTGGACGACGTCCCGAGCGGACTCCAGATCGAAAACGAAGTGCTGGGCGTAGCGCAGCAGCGGAGCTTCGTACTGCTCAATCGCAGCATCGATCCACGCTGGGGTTGCCGAGTCTTCCATCTGAGTTCCGTTCGTCGCTGTTCAAAGAGATGACGGATGAAGGGAAGCTTTATTAGAGAGAATTTTGAAAAAAGGTGGCATAGGCTTCCAGCCTGTGATTGCATGCGGTTTTCCACGAATCACACGAAACTGCACGAATCAATCGCGGATATTACAGAGCGCATGGTCGGAGCAACTCAAATGGAGTTTCGCGTTTCTGGCCCGCGAACACCTGCATTTCATTCGTGAAGATTTGTGCGATTCGTGGACAGACTTTAGCAATGCGACGGCTGGAAGCTGCTACGATCGCATGCAAACACAGGCTGGAAGCCTATGCCACCTTAGACGTCGAAATCGTCCAGCTGATCGACCAGGTCATCAAGCTCATCTTTCGGTTCGTCGATGCGATTTTCCTGACGCTTCTTCAGGCCCTGCATGCCAACCGTGTCGCGACGAGCAAGAACAAGCTGCTCGTCGCGTTCCAACGCTGCGATCTCTTCAGCGCTCTTGTTACTTTCGGGTGCACCGAACAGTTGCGACAAGTCGATCTTCATGCTGGCGACGCCATCGGACGATCCAGCGATCGCTGGGGTCTTGTGCTGCGGGAACATGATCGCGTTTTCAGGACAAACGCGACTGCACGCCGGGCAGCCTTTGCGACAGTTGTCAGGTTGCTCGACCAAAATCGTGTCGATGCGATCCACGCCGTAAACGCCGAACAGGCAAAAGTCGATGCACTCCATGCAGTTTGTGCACCGGCTGTAGTCGATGACGGGATACCAACGGCGACCATCGTTTTCTTCGATGCGTTGCACGACCGGTTCGCTGGCTTCCGGAGACGCCGCAACGACGGGAAGCGAGTTCGAAGCGGAGCCGTTTGAAGTCGCGCCGTTGGGCGAAGCTCCATTTAGAGCGACTCCATTGTTCGCGGGTGCCGATCCGCCAAGCCCGCCACCGAGGCCCACGATCTGAACTGCGTTTTCTGTGTGGATACGCTTGATCTCTTCGACAAAGTCAGCCGCCTTCATTGAAGTCTTCAAATCCAGACAGTAGATCTTTCGATCAGGAATTTCGCGTTGGTCGATGACGCGATCCTTGTCGTCCTGCTCTGACTCTTCCGCCTCTTCGTCATCATCTTCGTCGTCATTCTTCAGCAGCGTTTCGCCAACGTGGCCGTGAATCTGATTGCGATCCATCACCCAGTGGGCGGCTCGTTCGAACAACCATGAGCACACCACCAGATTGCCGCCAAGTTTTTTCAGCGCAAGCATACCGGTGCCGTCGGCTTTGAGATCGTAAAGGTTGGGCACGACGGTGACGTCGATTCCGCTTTCGATCATCAAGCCCATGACGATGTCTTCTTCCAGCTTTTTCTTTTTGGGATTCTTGCTGGGGCTTTGTGAGATGACAACGGAGAGTCGCTTGGCCATGTGGTTGTTCCGGGTAGCTTTAAATTTGATCAAACTGGGCTCTCCATCGTTTAACGGCAAGCCGCAGGCGACTGCGTTTGTGATCGGGGCGCAGTCGCCTGCGGCTTGCCGTTAAACGATGAAAAGGCGCCGATCGTGCCTATCTATTGTAATGTTTTTGGCTACCCATAGTTTCGGGAAATATTCGTCGATCATCGATTGCGACTGGAAGCCATAGCCACGAGGCGTGACCATATGTGTCAAACCGCTATGATAGGCTGCCCGAAAATTTCCTTCGTTTAACGGCAAGCCGCAGGCGACTGCGCCGGGTCTGCAGAATCGCCGTCGCCTGCGGCTTGCCGTTAAACGACCTGAGGCGGCACGTTTCGTACTTCACACTCTACGCCGAAAACTTGGCACTTTCTGAATGCCCGATCCCAAACAATCTTCTCTCTTCGAAACCCAGCCAGATCCCTGGCAGCTTGACGATCAAGATGATTGGCTGGCGGCGCGAATTGTGTTCGCTGCTCCACCGTTTGGGCCTTACGACTATTCGATTCCGGCTGAACTGGAGTCGTCGGTCAAAAAAGGAGTCCGCGTTATCGTGCCGCTGGGGCGTGGCAATCGCACAATGACGGGATATTGCATCGACATCATGACGCCGTCACATCCGGACGCGGCGACGGTCAAACCGAATCGGCTCAAGCCAATTTCTCGCGTTGTTGATGCGAAACCACTGATCGACGAAAAGCTGCTCAAGCTCTCCCATCAAATCGCAGAGTACTACATCAGTCCGCTGGGAACCGTGATCGAAACGGTCGTGCCGGTCGGAGCCCGCGAGAATTCGGGCACGCGAGAGATGCTGTTCCTGTCGGTCGATCCGGAAGTCGCTCGCGATCTCGATTCAGTCAAACTGACTCCGCTGCAGCGTAATATCATCGAGACGATGTTGGGCTCGAATCAGGACTGGACGCCGGGCGAGCTTGCAGAAACCGTAGGCTGCACACAAGGACCGATCTCAACGCTGCGTCGCAAAGGCCACATCCTTTCGTCGACTCGTCGCGTGCAGCAAAAGACGCATGAGATTCAGCCAGAAGCACGAACTGAAAATCTTGTCCTCAACGTCGAGCAACAAACCGCGCTTGATGCGATCGCCAAATCAATCGACGCCGAAGAGTACAAAACATTCCTCGTTCACGGCATCACCGGAAGCGGGAAAACAGAAGTCTACATTCGCGCGATTCAACAAGTCGTCGAGTACGGCCGCCAGGCAATCGTGCTGGTTCCGGAAATCAGCTTGACTCCTCAGACGCGGCGGCGATTTCGAGCACGTTTCGATCGAGTCGCCGTTTTGCATTCGCATCTGACCAGCGTTCAGCGAGCCTGGCACTGGCGGCAGATCGCGGAAGGCAATGTGCAGGTCATCATTGGGGCTCGCAGTGCCGTGTTTGCTCCCACGCCGCGGCTTGGTCTGATCGTGTTGGACGAAGAGCATGATGCTTCTTTCAAGCAGGATAACACGCCGCGATATCATGCTCGCGATGTGGCTCAGTGGCGAGCTGAATCGGAAAATGTTCCGCTATTGCTGGGCAGCGCGACACCGTCGCTGGAGTCCTGGCACAAGGCCCAAACGGGTCAGTTCAAAACGTTGTCATTGAAGAATCGTGTGCTGGATTTGCCGCTGCCCGATGTGGCCACGATCGACTTGCGGACGGATGTCGCGGGCATGAGAAAACGCTTCAGCCCAATCCACCAAAAACTTCGCCAAGAAATGGCGATGGCACTCAGCGAAGGCGGGCAGGTGATTCTGCTGCTCAACCGGCGTGGATTTTCGACGCGAATCCAGTGTCCGTCTTGCGGCAAAGTCGAATATTGCCCGGACTGCTCGATTCCGCTGACGCATCATGTCGAAGGTAAGAAAGCTGTCTGCCACTACTGCGATCACACGATCCCTGAGCCGCGTCGCTGCAGCGATTGTGGCAATGACGCGATTCGATTTTCCGGTTTGGGAACGCAGCGTCTGGAAGCCGAAGTAGCAAAGCTGTTTCCCGATGTCGAGATCGCCCGGATGGACACCGACACGATGCGGAAACGCGGCAGTCACGAAAAGGCGCTCTCGAAATTCCGCGATGGCGAAACGAAGATCTTGCTGGGCACACAAATGATCGCCAAGGGCCTAGACTTTCCGAACGTCACGCTGGTTGGCGTCGTCAACGCGGACACGTCGTTGCACTTGCCGGACTTCCGAGCCGCCGAGCGAACGTTTGGGTTGGTGACGCAAGTTGCTGGCCGCACGGGTCGTGGCGAACGCGGCGGTCGGGTTTTGGTGCAGACGTTCAGCCCGGAAAACCCAGCCATCGTTTGCGCGACGCGGCATGATTACGTGAACTTTGCCTCCGGCGAGTTGCCCGTGCGAGAGGAATTCAACTATCCGCCGTACGGAAAACTGGCTCGCATCGTTGTCCGCGGTGAAGTCATGGCCAAAGCCGAACAGATGGCGGAGCACATTGCCGAGTGCATCAACGAATCGGCTGACGAACTTGAACTACAGCTCTGCGTCATCGGCCCGTCGGCCGCTCCTTTGGAAAAGCTTCGCGGGCTGTATCGCTTTCATATGCTGATCAGCACAATAGAGACGAACACAATCCAGCGTGTCGTTACGCGGGCTCAAACAAAAATCAGGGAGATGGACGACATTCAGTGGATTGTGGACGTCGACCCCTACAACATGGTCTGAGTCCGCTACTTTCCGCGAGCAACGCCACCCGATGTCTTCACCGGTTTCGCATCGCCGGAACCATCGCTTACAAGAGCACGCTTGCCAGAAGCAAACTCAAACGGAAGCGTTGATCCGTAGCGTTGGCGGAACGGCAACAGGTCAAAAACATTGACTGCACCGCCGGCGTCGTAGTCCAGGTTCACGTCATAGTTGACGTCTCCATCGACGCTTCCGTAAACCTGTCGGAAACTCAACAAATCGAAAATGTTCACGGTCCGATCACCGGTCACGTCGCCATAGTGCGTGTAAAACGCATCGGCTTCCACATTGCCAAACGTGTAGTCCTCGCCCATCGGAATGCCATCACGCAGAACCAGATGGCCTGCAATCGAGAGCTGATAGTTTCCGTCTTCCAGCGACCCGTTTGCGTTTCGGGTGTGACTGTCAAATTGAATCGTAGCCACCGTTTGTCCGCCGGAAAACTGTTCGTCGACGCTAATCGTGACGCTTTCATTCGACTCTGCAGTTTTCGTGCTGCGTTGCAGAATAGAAATCGCACCGGGCTCAATCGTGACGTCGCCATTGAACCTTACCGTTACCGTTTCCACGTTCGAACGCTGTTCATTGGCATCGTTGATTTCGACGGGGTCAAAAGTCACATTGCCGATCAAGCCAAGTGATCCATCGCCATCAAACGGATCGGACCAGCGTTCGTTCGTGTAGACATCGTTGCCCGAAAGAGTTTTCAGGAAAGCCGTCACGGCATCCCGTTCCTGCTGAGTCATCATCAGTTTCTGGCCCGGACCGTTGGGACCGCCGTGCAGTCGAGGGTCGAGGTTTGGATTGACCGTATCGTCGCGAGTGATGTCGTTGTAGTGATCGAGCACGTCGTCAATGGAGCTCATCGAACCGTCGTGCATCAACGGACCGTTTGCGAAACCTTCAGGCGACAAAATATCTCGCAAAGTTGGCGACCGTGAGTTCGTCAGGTCGACTGAACCCGGCTCAAATGCGACTCCGATGACACCGTTGTTTCGCTGAGCACCCTGCTGGGGATCGATCGCGAACTCCGCACCGCGGTGACAGGCAGCACAACCAAGCCCGCCGCCAACACGGATACCGGTACGCGGCTGTCCAGGCGGCGGATTCTGAAACTGAGGCGCCTGCAGAAACAGTTGCTTGCCGAGATTCTCTTCCTCGGAAAAGTTTGGAAACGGAGCGTTAATGTTTCCGTTGGTTGCCGTCAGACCGGCATCAAACTTTGAATCGAACGACTGGATGCTGCGAATGAACTGAGCCATCGCATCCTGCATCCGCGCCTCGGTGATCGCCGAATCGCCGAACGCCATCGTGAAAAGTGACTTGTAGTAGGACGTCGCGTTCAGTTTGACGATCAGATCATCAAAGTCTGGGTCTCCGTTTGTTCCACTGAAACCCATCTCGGCATGATCCTGGATCGGCTGAGTCACTTGCTCCTCCAAGGAATCAGCTCGCTCGTCCCAAAAGAAGCGACGTTCGTCACTGAAGCGGCTGTTGATCAACCGCATCGAATGTCGACCGGTGACTCCATTGACGCCCGAACTGACGACAGCCAACTCCGAAAAAGCAAACTCCTGTCGGTGGCAGCTTGCACAGGAGACCGTGTTGTCGCTGGAAAGGTTCTTGTCATAGAACAGCACGCGGCCAAGGGTTGCCGTTGCGTTGTCGATCGCGTTTCCGGGAGGCGTGTTATCCTGCTGAATATAGGCGGGAACCGTTTGGTTTTCGTAGTCGAAAAGGCTGGTCAGGTCGATCGTTCCGGCGACCAGACAAACGGTCATCAGCGTAAATGCGGCGACTGTGGCGAGCGCCATTTTGGGGAGGGACTGCATAAATTTTCGCGGTAGGAAGGAAACGGTTTCATTGAGTTCTGCCAACGCAGGATAAAGTCCACCAGAAAACTTCACAATTCTGAAAACTGGCGACACTTACCGTTTTTACCGGGTTATCGCCCGATTGCCTTCTGCGGGCGAGCAGCCGTGAATCCGGTCGAAAACTCGAAACCAGCGATGCGGCGGTCGCCAGCGGTCACGGGCGCTGAAAATCAGGTTTTTGACGTGCCAAAAAAACACAGAAGCGGCCGAACCGACATATGAGCTGTCCGTCTGACTATCTATACTCTGCGGCTTGTGATCGCAATTTGTAACTGCGGCCAAACTTTGTTCAGAAAGACCCATTTTCCCATGACTAGCGTCAAACTCCCCGACGGCAGCGTAAAAGAATTCGAAGAACAGGTGACCGTCAAAGACGTCGCCAAAAGCATCGGCAGAAGCTTGGCCAAAGCCACGCTGTGGGCCGAAGTCGACGACCAACCGGTGAAGCTGGATTATGAGATCCCGGCCGGAGCCGAGGTCAGCATGAAGCTGATCACCAAAACTCGGGAAGGCACGCCAAGTGATGAAGCCCTCTCAACGCTGCGGCACAGTTGTGCTCACGTGATGGCTCGCGCGGTGATGCGAATCAAGGACAAGTGCCAACTGGCGTTTGGTCCGGCCCTGGAAAACGGGTTCTACTACGATATCAAATGCGAGCCGCCGTTAACGGAAGACGATTTCCCGGCGATCGAAAAAGAGATGAAGCGGCTGATCGAGCTCGACGAGCCGTTCGAGCGCATCGTCAAAGAACGCGATGACGCGATTCAAATCTGCAAAGACATGCAGCAGGAATTCAAAGTCGAACACGTGACCGAAGGTCTGGCCGACGATGAAACGCTTTCGTTTTACCAACAAGGCGAGTTCCTGGACCTTTGCCGCGGGCCGCACATTCCGACACCGAAAACGATCGGTGCGTTCAAGCTGATGTCGCTGGCAGGAGCTTACTGGAAAGGCGATCAGGATCGCGAGCAGTTGCAGCGACTCTACGCCACCGCGTTCTTTACTCAGAAAGAACTCGACGCGCACCTGGAAGCGCTCGAAGAAGCCAAGAAACGCGACCATCGTGTGTTGGGGCGAAAACTGGGGCTGTTCCACATCGATGAGATGGTCGGGCAGGGCTTGATCCTGTGGACTCCGAAAGGCGCCTTCGTTCGGCAGCAGTTGCAGGACTTTATCTCCAGCCACCTGCGTCGCCAGGGCTACGATCAGGTCTTCACTCCGCATATTGGCAAACTGGAACTCTACAAAACCAGCGGCCACTTTCCGTATTACCAGGACAGCCAATACCCAGCGTTGGTCGATCGCGAACATCTGGCGAAACTGGCGTCGGAAGGCTGCACTTGCGGCGAGCTTTCGAACAAGATGAGCGACGGCGAAATCGAAGGTTACCTTCTTCGCCCGATGAACTGCCCGCACCACATCAAGATCTACGATTCGCAGCAGCGAAGCTATCGCGATCTTCCGATTCGACTGGCCGAGTTCGGCACGGTTTATCGCTACGAGCAGTCTGGCGAAATCGGCGGGCTGACTCGCGTCCGCGGGTTCACGCAAGATGATGCTCACCTGTTTTGCACTCCGGAACAGGTTGGCGACGAAGTGAAGGGCTGCCTGGAGTTGGTGAAAACTGTTTTCGCGACGATGGGCATGGACGACTACAGCGTGCGAGTCGGATTGCGCGATCCGGATTCGGGCAAGTACGTTGGCGATCCGGAAAACTGGGACAAGGCAGAACAGGCCTGTCGCGAAGCGGCCCAATGGTTGGGCAAACCGTTCACCGAAGAGGCCGGCGAGGCTGCGTTTTACGGTCCCAAGATTGACTTTGTGGTCAAGGACTGCATCGGGCGATCGTGGCAATTGGGGACTGTCCAGGTGGACTACAATCTGCCGGTTCGGTTCGACCTGAGCTACAACGGGGCGGACAATCAGGCTCATCGTCCAGTCATGATCCACCGGGCTCCGTTTGGTTCGATGGAGCGATTCATCGGCGTGCTGATCGAGCACTTTGCGGGAACTTTCCCAATGTGGCTGGCCCCGGAACAGGGGCGAATCCTGACCGTTAGCAACAAGGCCGAAGGCTACGCTCGGGAAGTTCAGGAGCAGATGAAGTCATCCGGTTTGCGGATCACGGGCGACTATCGCTCGGAAAAACTCGGGGCGAAAATCCGAGAGGGCCGTTTTGATCTGCTGCCATATTTGCTGATTATTGGCCCCCGTGACGCGGAAAATGGCACAGTTTCGATCCGCGATCGCTACAAGGGCGATCTTGGCGCGATATCGGTGACCGAAGCCATCGCGATGCTGGTGGACGAGGTCGACAACAAAACCGTGCGGAAACGTGAAGACGAAGATGATAAAGATGATGCTTAATGGCGGAAGTACGTCGCCAAAAGTATCAATGTGAGAAATTCGCCGAATCAACTCTTCAATGTTGACGCAGGCACATAAACTATCCAATAATCTGGTGCTGCCGTTAGATTGCTAAATCTTGCGGCAGTACACTGCTGCGACATTTCGTTTTCCGTCGTAGCCGTTCACTATTTTTTCTGAGGAACCAACAATCGCCAAAAAGCAGCAGAACCGGATCAACGATCAGATCCGAATCACGCCCATCCGTGTCATCGATCAGGATGGTACACAGTTAGGAGTCATCTCAACCGCAGACGCTCTCAAAAAAGCCCAGGACCAGGGGCTCGATCTGGTTGAAGTCGCACCGGAAGCCAAGCCTCCCGTTTGTCGCATTATGGACTTTGGTAAGTTCAAGTACGACAAGAGTAAGCGGACTTCAAAAAACAAGGCTCATCAAACGAAGCTTAAAGAGATTCGCGTTCGTCCCAAAACAGGCGAGCACGATATCAACTTCAAAGTCAAGAAAGCGGTTGGCTTTCTTAAGCACAACGACAAGGTTCAGGTAACCGTGCTGTTCCGTGGCCGCGAAATGGCTCACATCGAAGAAGGTCGCAAAGTGATGGAAGGCATCATCAAGCAGCTTTCCGAGTTTGGCAAAGTCGAGAACCGACCGTCGCAGCAATCACGAAAAATGATCTGCACGATTTCGCCGCTCAAGACATCGTAGGCTGCGTCGCGCTGGCGGCTGCATGGCGCTGGACTTAACCAAGTGAATCAGGTTTACGAAAAAAGGCCACGTCCGATGACGTGGCCTTCTTTATCGTGATCTCAAAAGTTCGCTTGTGCTGCTAGAAGCAGAACTCTAGTCCGTAGTAACCGCCGCCCAACATCAGGCTGCCGTTGCTGTTGGCACTCAGCAGCTCGTTTGGATCTGTGTAGTCGTAAGGCATTTGGTCGGCAGCAAGTGCGACACCGCTGACTCCGATCGCACGGTATCCAAGTCGGATGCGTGTGCGACACGACAGGTGGTAAAGGACTCCGAAGTCCAGCTCACCAAGAAACGCAACGTCGTTCTTTTCGTCGTTGTAGCTGAACGGACGACCGGCAGAAGGACCACCGTTGACTTGAGCAATCTCTCCGTTGAGATCCGTGATGTTCTGCATCGTGCGGATATTGTTGTTGAACACGCCGCCTTTGACGCCGCTAAACAATCGCAGTTTCGAACCAAGGCAGTACTCGTTGCGAGCACCCAACTGGAATCCGAGAAGACGGTTGCGAGCCTCAAGGTTGTAGAAGAAGTCCGAAGGAACCAACGGGTAAGCAACATTGTCAATCGATGACGTGTACTGCAGGCTCTCGTTGAATTCGAACCAGCGGAAACCGCCAAGCAGCTCATAGAATCCTTTGCGATTGTTGCGACCGCAGAACGTTCCGCCGTTGCGAAGGACGTTGAATTCAAGATTGTTGATGTCTGTTTCACGAACGATTGTTTGAGCAACCGTGTTGGCGTAGATATCGTAAAGGTCGCGGCCTGAAGAAACGTGGATCAGCTGATCGAGCCCCTGAATGTTTGTCGCAACGTTGGCTCCGGTCAGAATTGCCGCCGAACGACCAGGGTTGAGTGCCCAGTAGCCGACTTCCATTCCGCTGCCGCTGGCGTTGCGTGAAGCCAGAGTCACACCAAATCCGTCAAACGTTTGCTCATCCGCGTCGTTGGTGTAAAGCGTGTCGCCGCTCGGGTTTTGGGCGAGAAAACGATTGTCTTCGTAGTCACGCTGGAAGTACATTCCGGTCAAGCCAATCGTGTAGTTGGCACGAGGACGCTGCGGTGCGGCAACGTAAGTAGGTGCCATCACGGCCTGCTGATAGATCGGCGTCGAGTAGACGGGTGCAGCACAGGCTGAACCGGCAGATCCAGCAAACAGACTGCTGTTGCACATCGAAGGAGATGCCATCGGAGTGCTTCCGACGAAGCTGGTTCCCGTGTTGACCATGCCGCCCATCGCTGGTGCAGAGATCATTGGAGCAGCGGTCGCCATCGGAGCCATACTTTGCATCGGCATAGCGGACTGCATTGGTACCGCGCCTGCCATTGGAGTCGACATCACCTGGCCGGCCGTCGCAGCAGAACCGACAACGCCTCCCATGGACCCGCCTTGCAGGACGCTGCCGTGGACTGCGCCCGTTGGAGCCGACATCATCGTCGCGCCGCCGTTGACGGCCCCCGATTGAACGCCGTTCATTCCATACATGGCGGTGCTTCCTTGCACCATCGCGCCGCCTTCCATGGCGGAACCCTGCATGGGTACTCCCGGCTGCATCATCCCTTGTCCCAGCGAGCCCATGTTGTTTCCATAGCCGGCTCGCGACAGAATCGACTGATAGGAACCAATTTCTGATGGTTGGTTCCAGCCGTGCTGGGCGTTAGCGGTGCCGACCATCGTCACGAGGGTGACAATCGCCAACCAGTTCTGCCACATTCGTTTCATCACAAACTCCTTTAAGGGTCGAGCATCCTGGCTCAACGAGTACAGGAACGCTGTTTTGTTTTTGGCAACGGAGAGTGATGATCCAAACGCCGGACAAAGCCGACAAAGCGCACCACATGCGGAATCTCTACGTTGCGTGCAAGAGTCATCGTCATCACAACCGGAATAATCGAAGTGCGAATGGCGTTGAAATCGGAAAATCCGGAATCACGACCAGCGCCACCTGCAAATTCGTCAAAACCTGGCAAGCTTACCCATTTTTCGCACGTCGTATCTGCAAGCATCATGGGAATCCAATATGATGATCTTCGGTGTTCGACTGGCGGTCGAAACCCTGTCCCTGAAACCAACGAGTAAATCCATGTCGCAATACCCAGAAGCCGAATACGCAACCCAACAGAAGGGCTATCACCAAGGACCGAAATCGACCAGCGGCTTGGCGATCGGAAGCCTGGTGCTCGGTGTTTCCAGCTTCATTTGCACGATCTTCACGGGAGCGATTGCGATCATCCTGGGGATCATCGCGTTGTCAAAGATCTCTTCGAGCAACGGCAGGCTCGCCGGCAACGGGCTGGCGATTGCAGGCATCGTCACTGGGGCACTCGGCTGTGTCTGGACACTGATCATGATCGGGATGCTGCTTCCAGCGGTTCAACAGGTCCGCTCCGCCGCCAGAAGAACGATGACCATGAACAATATGCGACAGATGTCGCTGGCGAACTTGAATCACGAATCGACCTATATGAGGTTCGCCTCAAATATCTCCGAAGAAGATCCGGAATCAGGAGAGAATCTCAGCTGGCGAGTTCACTTGCTACCCTACCTCGGGTACCAAGAGCTTTACAACCAGTTCAAACTCAACGAGCCTTGGGACAGTGCTCACAACAAGTCGCTGATTGGCCAAATTCCTGAAGTGTTTCAACATCCGCAAATCCAGGCTGAACTGCCCGAAGGATATACCGTGTTCCAGTTTGCTGTCTCGCCGCCAGGCACCGAGAACCCCGCGCTGTACGTGCAAGGAGAGCGGGGTGCGACGTTCGGAGAAATCACAGACGGGTCCTCCAACACAATCATGATTCTGGAAACTTCCGCCGCTGCCGCCGTGCCGTGGACTCAGCCCAAGGACTGGCAATTCGATCCAGATGACCCAACTCGCGGCGTAGGCGATTCGTTTCCTGGTGGTTTCGTCGTTACGTTTTGCGATGGAGCGACCAGTTTCATCGATGACGGCATCGGCGCTCAAAACATGAAATCTCTGGTGACTCGTTCAGAAGGTGACACGCCAAACCATATGGCGTACTAGAGAATGGGAGCGAAATCAGCCAGGTTGCCTTGACTCCCAAAATGGCAAGGCAAGTTTAACGGCAAGCCGCAGGCGACGGTGTACGAATACAGCAGGCGACGGTGTACGAATGCAGCCCTCGCCTGTAGCTCGCCGCTATGCAAAGGGTTCGATTGCCTGGTTTGACCAATCGCAATCTGCATCCCTACGCGACCTTGAGTTCCGCCACCTTGCGGCTCAACAGGTAAAAACCCGCCACCGCGAAAACGCCAACTCCGGTGCTTACGTACCACAACAGGTGCGGATTTCGCTGGTACGCCGCCGTTCCGATCAGCGGCGCAATCGTCCCCGCCGTTGAGTACATGATCGCGTACCAACTCATGTACATTCCCTGATCACGCCCCAGCGAACGCTTGGCTACATAGCCTGACCCCAGCGGAAACATGAACATCTCGCCGACCGTAATGACGACCATCGACAGAATGCAAAACCAGTAGGTGCTTCCCAGCGGCAGCATCCCAAATCCGATGCACGCAAGGAAACCTCCCCAGCCGATCGTTCGCAGCAACGAAAACCGCCGGACCCAGTTCAGCAACAACATCTCGACGGCCACGATGATGATCGTGTTGACTGAAAACAGCAGCCCGATCATGACCTCGTCCAGCTGATAATGCTCCTCAAGGTACTTCGGATACGTGGCGTGAAACTGAAAGAACACCAGTCCGATCGCCAGCATTAACAGCAGAAACGCGACGAACTGGCCGTCCATCAACGGCGAGCCCTTCGTCTGGTTTCCTTCGGCAAGCTTTTGCCTCGCAGCAGCATCCTTGTTCTTTGAGTAACGACGAAAGCCAAAGCTCAGCAGCAAAATGATGGCACCGACTCCGGTGGTGATCCCGTCAACGACAAACAACCACACATAGTCGATGTTCGCCAACAAGCCTCCCACCGCAGGCCCAACGGAGAACCCAAGATTCACAGCCATCCGCTGCAACCCGAACGCCCGCGTATGCAATTCCGGCGGCGTGAACTGGGCGACGGCAACGCCATTGGCCGGTCGCACCGATTCAGAGAAAACGCTGAACAGGTACACGATTCCGGCGACTCCCCACCACGAACTGAACAGCGGCACCAACAACAGACTGGGCACCGCCAGGGTCAGCCCAATGATCTGCGTGCGAATCGCGCCCAGCGGCTTGACCAGCTTTCCGCCCAGCCACGACCCCGTCATCGAACCGAGTCCCCAGACGCTAAAGATGCCGCCGGCTTCGACCATCGTGAAGCCAAGCTTGTTGGTCAGATACAGCGTCAGAAACGCCAACACCATCGCTCCGCAGCGGTTCACAAAAAGAGCCAGCGACAGCACCCAAACTTCTTTCGGCAGCCCGCCATAGGCATCTCGATAGGCGTTGGCAATCGAGCGAACCATGTGCGGCGTCTTTCCTGTCTGAGTGTTGAATGGTGTAAGAATGTCGGACCACAACGGCCCAGTCAGGTTCGCAGAAAAAACGGCCGCCGCCAACGAGGCCTCCATGTTTTAATTCTTTAAATATTTAGCTTGACCGCCCGCAGTCAGCCCGTTAGTTTTAAGGAATTAAATTTACAGACTCTCGCGATACTTGCTGGAGCCCCGACATGGCACGTCCTTCTTCTGAACATCCAACCGAAGCGGAGCTGAGGATTTTAAAAGTCCTGTGGCACGAGTCGCCGAAAACGGTGGACGAAGTTCGACAATCCTTGGCCGACGATGATCGCGAGCTAACGCATAGCTCGGTCATCACGCTGATGAACATCATGGTCCGTAAGGGATATCTGAAGCGAGAAAAACGTGGTCGCGCGTTTGAGTTCACTCCGCTGATCGAAGCCCAGAGCGTTGGTCGCAACCTGCTGGGCGATCTGGTGGAACGCGTTTTCGATGGTTCGGCTCATTCGGTGATGCTGGAACTACTCGAAACGCACGACATTGATTCGGACGAAATCAAAGAGATCCGAAAACTGATCAATCGTATCGCGAAGGAGCAAAGCTAATGTCATTCTTCACGCTTGAGTCATCGTTTTGCTGGAATGTCGTCACCGCATTGGCTCACTCGATCTGGATCGGGTGCGTCATAGGAATCTTTGCGTGGGCCGCGAACTATTTCCTGAGCGGTCGATCGCCGAACTGGCGCTACTGGCTGAACTTTACCGCCCTGTTGGCTTTCGCGGCTTTGTTGCCAGTCGTGTTTTTTCTACAGCCCGATTCGACTCCGGTTGCACTTGCTGCTCGGATCGGTATCGAAACAGGATCGGCAGAATCTGCGTCGCCAACAAGCGTTGAGTTTCCCAATTCAGAGATCGTTGCTCAGTCGACGACAAGGGAACTTGCATCGCCTTCGGTTGCTGAAACCAATACGCTGAACGCCAATCAATCCGACGGCAGGTTCGTTCTACCGGCGTGGTTGATCCATTCGATCGCCTTCGGGTATCTGCTGGGCGTGTGCCTGATGTGCTCTCGGTTGTCGTGTGCAGTCCGAAGCAGTCAACGAACACTCGCGACCTCCTGGGCGATTTCAGATCAGGCAATATTGCAACCGTTTGAACGTGCACTTGCTTCGTTTACTCTGCGATGCAAGCCGGCGATCGCTGAGTCCGGAAAGATCGTTGTCCCGATGGTTGCCGGGTTCCTGCGACCGGTCGTGTTGCTGCCAGCTTCCATCGTGTCGGAGCTCTCTCCTGAGGAAATCGAATCGGTGTTGCGTCACGAGTTGGCTCATCTTTATCGCTACGACCATGTGTTGATTGTTGTGCAGCGGCTCGTCGAATCGATTCTGTTTTTTCATCCGGTCACGTGGTACCTGAGTCGACGAATTCACGAGGAACGTGAGCATTGTTGCGACGAACTGGCGGTGGCGACGGGCGTTAGCCGCATTGAATACGCGAACACGTTGCTGAAAGACGCCGAGCATGCACTGGCTCGCGCGGAAGCCGAATCGAGCCGCCCTGAACCGGTTGTCCTCGCAGCCGACGGGAATCGTCCGTCAAAACTTCACGGCCGAATCGCGAGGCTGTTGGCAGCAGATCGGGCGAAACCAGCCACCGGGCACAAACTGCTGCGTTGTCTCGCCGGTTTGCTGATCGTTTCAGCCGTTTGGGTCGCTGGCCAGGCCTTCGCAAACAGCGAACTTGCCAACGACGACGGCCAGGCGGAAGCCCAAGTCGAGGCCCAAGTCGACGACGACTCTGACATCGCCACAGAACTGATCGAAGTACTGAAAAAGGGTCGCGAAAATGTAGATGCGGTGAAGACGGGTCACATTCGATTCAAAAATTTCGCAAAAGGATCCGTGGGCGGAACGTTGAATCCAGATGACTGTGAGGCGATCGTTGAGAAACTTTCACCCATCGATAGTCCGCGGAAAATGAAAATGCTTGTCGAGCAACTTGCTGACTTTTCGGCAGGAGAGAAATCAATCCCAGGCGATGACGTTGAGCTCCATTTTGATCAACATCGAACACGCGAGTCCATCAATCGAATGGGGCAGAAGGGCAAAACGGATATCCACATTACGGATCAGAATCTCTCTCTGCGATGGGACGCTGCCAACTATCAGATGGACATTTTGCCTGTCAACAAACGGGTCTACCACCAATTCAAGAAACACGAGTTTCTCAAATCGGTTTTGCCAATTGGCGGGAGTCCTTTCATCGAGGAAACCAAAAAGCGTTTACGATCCGCGGAGATTGCTCGCACGGATTCGGGCTTTCTGGTCAAGCAAAAGCTCGGCAAGAACAACCAGTCGCCAGATCATGAAATCAGGATATCGGAAACGAGTGGCCTGCCAATTTATGAGTACATCGAGGGTCAACACGGGCCAACCATTCGCTATTGGCTGGATTGGAAAACATACCCTGACGGCATCCTCTTTCCTGGAACCGTGATTAAACTTGGGTTCAAAGAATATCGACTGGGGTTCCTTTCTGTTCAACGAGTCGAATCTGCGAGGTTCAACATTGATTTGGCGGATCACCTGTTCGTGATGTCTGCTCCCGCCGGGGCCAACGTTATTCGAGACGGCAACCATTTCGGGGTCATGAAAGAAGACGTTTTCGATGTCACGTCAGAGGCGGAGTTGAAAGCTGGCCGTGACGCCAGATCAAAACGCGAACTCTCTGCGGAAGAAAAACGCGGAGTGATCGCTGCAAGGGAACTGTACTCACTAAAGGACGGCGAAGTCCTGAAGCGAATTGGACCTCCGTTTCCTTTGGCGCAGAAATACGTTCGCCAAATGCTAAAACTTGATCCCGATCGACGTCGAGCTCCACAAGACACGTCACGGATTCTGGAATGGAGCGAGAACGGCGACATTTCGTTTCGCCATTTCTACCGCGGAGGCGTTTTCAAGGTTCGACAACTTGCGGAGCAGATATTCCAACTGCATTCGTCTGCAATCGAAGGCGACCCCAATCTGCTGAATGCGAAAATTTCAGGTGACTTCGTGGTTCGCGCCGGAGCATCCAGAGAGGAACTTGAATCTGCGTTTCGCAAAATGCTGGAAACCGAATTTCAGTCGAAGATGAAAGTCGAAACGGTCAAAGTCGATCGGCCGCTTTACGTCGCCAGTGGCTCGTTGACGCTTAACTTTGAGGACGGCCAAAAGGAAGTCAGCGTCAACGCCGGCCCCAGCGAAAAATCGTATCCGGAGATGATTCAAAGCGGAGATGTAAAAAGCTTTCTGAGTTCGTTGTCCGAATACATCAACTGCAGCATCGCCATGGGCGAAATCTCCAACGACGACCAGAAGTTCACGTGGAGCGAACGAGCTTACGGGCTCGAAGACCACGCTCCCGAAGATCGTTTCGACTTCCGTATTGAGAACGTACTGGAAATTGTCAGCCAACAGACGGGTCTAACGTTTGAGAAACGGAGTTCGCCAAAGTCGATCCTGACGATTCAACGTAGGGGCGACTGAATTGGCCAACTGAATTCCTGTCCGCATCTGTCCCCGCAGGTTGGCTTCGATTATCCTTCATGAGTCCAAACTTCCAACCGGATGGTACTCATGAGCAACGACAATCCATTTTCTACGCCGACCGAACCGGGCAAGTCGCCTGCGATAGCTTCACTGGTCAACCGACCTGAGATCACCGTTCGCGTGATTGTTCTGGGTTTGATCCTGTCCGTCGTGATGGGTGCCGCGAATGTTTATGTTGGGCTCAAAGCCGGCATGACGGTGTCGGCGTCGATCCCGGCGGCCGTGATGGCGATGCTGCTGTTTCGATTGCTGTTCAAAAATTCGTCGATCCTCGAAGCCAATCAGGTGCAGACCTGTGCGTCGGCTGGCGAATCGCTGGCGGCCGGAATCATTTTCACAATGCCGGCGATGATTCTGATCGGCTATTGGGACAGCTTCGATTTTTGGACCATCACCATCATCGCTTTCACCGGAGGACTGCTGGGGATTCTGTTCATGATCCCGATGCGGAAAGTTTTCGTGGTCGACAATGATGAACTGAAATATCCCGAAGGTATCGCCTGCGCGGCGGTCCTGCAAGCCGGAGAAGACGGCGCTGACGATGGTGCAGCTCAAAGCTTGATCGCCGGAGGAATTCTTGGCGGACTGTTCAAGTTTGTCGGTGGATTTCTGGCGTTGCTCAGCAGCAGTCTGGAAACGGCAACGATCTCCGGTTCTCGAATCTTTTATTTTGGAGGCGACCTGTCTCCGATGCTCGTTGCCGTCGGACTGATCGTGAGGCTCAATGTTGCCATCCTGATCTTCATCGGTGGCGCAATTGCCTGGCTGATTGCAATTCCAATGATCGGCGGAGGTGACCCCACGGCCGAAGCAAGCGCCGTCGATCAAGCCTACGGAATCTGGAACGCCAAGATTCGCTATTTCGGCGTCGGCGCCATGGTCGTTGGCGGTTTCGCATCGTTAATCTCTGTGCGTCACGGGCTGATGGCCGCGATCAAGCATATCACCTCCGGCGACGGCACAGACAATGACGACGCCTCGCAACGCGACATTCCGACGTTCGCAATTTTGCTTCTTGGTCTGCTGTGTGTCGGTTTGCTGGCCATGGTCAACTACTGGTTTACACAAGCCCCCGGAATCACAGTTCTTGCAACCATCATCATGCTGGTGATGGGTTTCTTTTTCACTGCCGTCGCGAGTTATATCGTCGGCCTGGTCGGTAACTCGAACAGCCCTGTTTCCGGCATGACGATCACGGCCGTTCTGGTAGCCGGTGCGATGCTGTATTTGTTCAACTACTCGGGCACCGAAGGCATGGTGGCGACGTTGGGAGTTGCCGCCATCGTCTGCTGTATTGCCTGTACCAGCGGCGATGTTTGCAATGACTTGAAAACGGGTTCGATCGTCGGGGCGTCTCCGTTTCGGCAACAGATCATGCAAATCCTTGGCGTTTTCGTGGCCGCATTTGTGATGGCACCGATCCTGACGCTGCTGCATGAAAACACACCGGACGGACTTGGAATCGGTGGCCGTGATCTTCCAGCGCCACAAGCCGGCCTGTTCGCCAGTTTGGCCGAGGGATTTTTCGGTGACGGTGAACTTGCGTGGGACATGGTCGGCTACGGCGCGATCCTTGGCGTCGTGATCCTGGGGATCGACGAATATCTCAAACGCAGCGGAGCAAAGTTTCGTGCTTACCTGATGCCGATCGCCGTTGGAATGTACTTGCCGTTCGGGTTGGCGACTCCGATCCTGATCGGTGGACTGATCGCCTGGTTCTACACTCGCGGCAAGGCAGAAGAAGAACATGAGTCAATCCTGCACCGTGGGGTTCTGTTTGCGTCTGGCGTGATCGCCGGTGAAGCTTTGACTGCCGTGGGAATCGCAGCGTTTGCAGCATTCGGAATGAAAGCGTTGGATCTTGGTCAGACGCCTGGCGTCACCAACGTGTTGTCGATCAGTGCAGCCGTTTTGGCGGTTGTTGCGTTCTTCGTCATGAGCCGTCCGAAGAAATAGCCTGTGCAACCAGAGGAAAAATCAGGCCAATGGCGAGGCCGACTGCTGGTCATCGCCGCGGCGGTACTGTGGAGTTCCAGTGGCTTTTTCGCCAAGGCTCCGATCTTTGCGGATTGGCCGATCGAAACTCGCGGCGTCACGCTGACATTTTGGCGAGCATTCTTTGCTTCGTTGATGCTGATCTTTTTCGTAAGGAAGATTCAGTGGACGACGCGACTGCTGCCGATGGTCGCGACGTTCGCGTTGATGAATTGGACTTACATGAGTGCCATGGTGCACTGCGAAGCGTCATTGGCGATTTGGTTGCAGTACACCGCTCCGGCTTGGGTGTTTCTGTTTTCGTGGCTATTCTGGAAGGAAAAACCGGAGCCCAGAAACTGGATACTGTTAGGTTTCGCAGCGGTCGGCGTCGGAGTCATCCTGTGGGCAGAAATTACCGGAGCATCATTCAGGGGAGTCCAGTTTGGTTTGGCGTCTGCGGTCTTCTTTGCCGGCGTGATCGTCTGTCTGCGCGGGCTGCGCGACATCGATGCGGCCTGGTTGGTGTTCCTGAATCACGCCGTCACAGCGGTACTGTTTTCACCCAGTGTCCTGACCAACGAGGCCACGTGGCCGAGCGGTTCACAGTGGATCTACCTGGCCCTGTTTGGGATGCTGCAAATGGGATTGCCGTACGTCCTGTTTGCTCGCGGCCTGCGTACGGTCTCCAGCCATGAGGCCAGCGGCCTTTCGTTGCTCGAACCGGTTCTGGTGCCGTTGTGGGTGTTCTTTGCCTGGCGAAGCGCAGTCGACTATCAGTTTCCCGCAACCACAACGCTGATCGGCGCCGCTCTGATTTTGTTTGGACTGTTGGCCAGCCTCGACTGGCCACGCAAAAGGGGCACAAATTCGAAAAATTGATTACACTTGGCAAAGTGCTGCCGCTTGCAATTGGATGCGACGGCCTGGAACCCAACACGCTGAGTAACCCATGAGCGATATCGACCCGGCGATCGAAGCCATTCGCCAGGCAGTCAAACTTGCACCCGGAAACGTGGAACTGATCACGCATCTTTGCAACGTGCTGATGGAACACGGCAAACATGAAGACGCCGAATCCGAATATCGAAATGCACTGCGTCAGCAACCTTCCAGCGAAACGTTGCAGCTTGGTCTGGCACGTTGTTACTACTTGCAGGGAAAAAATTCGCACGCGATGTCGATTCTGGAAACGCTGGAATCACAAGACCGAATGTTCCCAAAGGCGATGGTCCTGCATGCCAAACTGCTTTTTCGAGACGGCGATGTATCGTCCGCAGTTGCACGCTACAAAGACGCCATCGATCGCGATCCAGAAAGCGAAGACGCTGACTTCGCCAGCCTGTTGGGCATCGGAAACTGGAACGCTGACAGTGAAGAAGAAATCGTCGATGGACGAATCCGGGCCGGCGTCAGCGAAGAGGTCGACTCGTTGGACACAAACATCGAACGGCCAAAGCTCAGCTTTTCCGATGTTGGCGGCATGGAAAGCGTCAAAGAGGACATTCGCCTAAAGATCATTTATCCGCTTGAACACGCCGAGATGTACGCGGCTTATGGAAAGAAAATTGGCGGCGGGATCCTGCTCTACGGAGCACCCGGTTGCGGCAAAACGCATCTGGCCCGGGCGACTGCCGGCGAAGTCAAAGCCACGTTCATCTCGGTCGGCATTAGCGACGTCCTCGACATGTGGATCGGCAACAGCGAGCGAAATCTTGCCGAGATCTTCGATCGGGCCAGAGCTAACGCACCCTGCGTCCTGTTTTTCGATGAAGTCGATGCTCTTGGAGCGAGCCGATCCGACATGCGGCAAAGTGCTGGGCGTCATCTGATCAACCAGTTTTTGTCCGAGATGGATGGCGTCGACAAATCCAATGATGGACTACTGATCATCGGCGCTACGAATGCTCCCTGGCATATCGATACAGCGTTTCGTCGTCCAGGGCGATTCGACCAGGTGATCTTTGTGCCGCCGCCGGACGCTGTGGCTCGGGAAGAGATTCTTAAAATGCAGCTCGCGGGCAAGCCACAGGAAGCAAAACTGGATCTTGGAAAAGTCGCGACCAAGCTGGCTGACTTTTCAGGCGCCGACCTTATGGCGGTTGTGGACCGGACGGTTGAAGCAAAACTTCAGGACGCCATCAAATCTGGTCGCCCGTCACCGATATCGACGAAAGACTTGCTGGCTACGGCCAAGCGTGCGACCGCGACGACCCGGGAGTGGTTTGCCACGGCTCGCAATCACGCTCTATACTCAAACCAGGGTGGGACCTACGACGACATTTTGAGCTATCTGAAAATCAAAACATAAGTCCATGGACCAACATCACCAACGAGCCCAACTGCTTATCAATCAGAACCGATTCGAGCTTGCCGAACAGGAGCTGGGTGCAATTCTGACCAAAAATCCTCAGGATGCCGTTGCGCATTTGCTGATGTCGATTTGCTACAAGCACACCAAGCGATACCGCGAGGCAACCGATTCGGCGCGACAGGCGATCTCTTTGCAGCCCGAGAACCCTCGCTGTCACCTGATTTTGGCGTCCGTTTACCTGATGCGAAATCGATACGACGAAGCCGAAGCCTCCGCGATGGAGTCACTGCGGCTTGACCCGTACGACGAAGATACGTGTGCCTTGATGGCGCAGTTGAAATACTCGCAGAAGGATTGGGAAGCATCGCTTCAATGGGCCAAGAAAGGGCTGGAGATCGATCCCGACGAACCGTCCTGCCAAAGCCTCAGAACGCTCGCACTGGAGAGACTGGGACGCAGAGATGTGGCCGTCGCGACATCGAAGGAGGCTCTTTCGAGAAACCCTGACGATTCCTACACCCACGCGACCCACGCCTGGGCACTGCTTAACAACGGCGATCACAAACAGGCTCAGGAAAGCTTTCGCGAAGCATTAAGGCTGGATCCAACCAATGACTTTGCCAAACAAGGCATGATTCAGGCGCTCAATGCGAACCACTTTCTGTTTCGCATGATGTTCAAGTGGTATTCCTTCATCGGGAGAATGTCGGACAAGCTGCAATGGGTGATCATTCTGGGATTGTTTTTTGGGAACCGGATTCTGAACTCGCTGGCCGAAAGCTACCCAGCGATCGCGCCCTACGTTCAGCCGATCGTGTTCCTGTATTTGATCTTTGCGATCACGACATGGATCGCCAATCCTGTCTTCAATACGATCCTTCGTTTCAATCGTTATGGAAAGTATCTGCTGGACGATCGGCAGGTGATGGCGTCCAATGTGATGGCCGCAATGGCCGCTTTCGGATTGATCCTGGGAATTGTATTGGCGCTCGCATTTCCGGAAGAGCGACTGTTGAACTTCATGATTGGATTCGGGTACGCGCTGTTCATGCTGATGCCAATCGCGGCGACATTTAATTGCGAAGACGGCTATCCGCTGATCGTGATGACAGTCGTTACTGTGACGCTGGGCGTGTGGGGGCTGGGAGCGATTGGCATGATGTTTGTGGTGCCCGGTTTGGCCGTCTACATGCTGATTGGCTTCATTTACGCGAACATTGGCTCGCAATTTCTCGGGAATTACATGGCATCGGTGGAAGTACAGCGTTAAACTCGCACACGGGCCCGCTGCTTGACTGGCCCGCAAACTTTACCTCACCCGAACGACCCTAACGGCATATTCGGATTGCCCGGGACATCTGGAACTTCAGTTACAATTCGTTCGGCGATGACGACGATGCTGACGCAGATGGACGGTTTGTGACTCCGTCGACATGGCCCAATCGAACCAGGTATCAGCGATGACCCTGAACTTTCTACGACGCATTATGCTCGCACTGTTGTTGACTTCAATGTTGGCAACAATTTTCACTGGTGAAGCGTTCGCCCAACTTCCGTTTGGCAACCTGACACCCACCGAAGACACCGAGGAAGGCGCTGAACTCGGCGCCGGACCTGTTGATCAGGAAGGTCCCATGCGTCCTATTGATCGACGTCCGGCAACGCGTCCAAGCGACCGACCTCTGGACGATGAACTTGGAGAGGACGACGAACCGGTGCAGTCGGTTGAAGTCAAAGAGCGTTTCGCCGGTTGGCGAGGAGCTGGAGACATCGACGGCGACCGTCTTTCTGACACCCTCCGTTCAAACTGGGTGATGTTGGATCGCAACGGCCAGTTCTCCGGAACCGTCCGTGGCATCGACGGAGCCGAAGTCGCCGGAATGACAATCTTTCTGATGAACAACGGTCGGCTCGTGAAGACCGCTGCGGTTCAGGATGATGGCACGTTCGTATTTACAAATGTTCAACGCGGTGCCTATTCATTCGTTGGATGGGGCGACAAGGCATTTTTTGCTTTCGGAGCCAACATCATTAACGAGAATCCGGACGCCGATCCATCGACGCCTCGAACGGTCAATTGCTATGCGTTTCAAAACGAAACGACCATCAACACGGACTGGATCCGCTACTTTGCTCCTAACATTGCGTATCGCGTCTACGGTCGCTATACAGTTGAAGAAGGTGTCGAAGACCCAGACAACCTGTACGGCTTTGACGGCCTGACTGAAAATCCGGTCATGGCCGAGCCAGCGACTTCGATCAGCGGAACGCCAGTGGTGCTGGACTCTCGCGGTCGCCTGACTGGTCGCGTACATCAAATGAATTCGCTCAGCGGCCGACCAGTCGATCTCCGAACAACGAAAGTGATGCTGCTCAAGGGAGACGACGTAATTGGATCGACAACGACCGACAACTTTGGAATCTTCCAGTTCACGGGCGTTCAGCCTGGTGGATATGGTCTGGTTGCCGTTGGAGTTGACGGAGTTGGCAGCGTTGGAATTCAGGTGGCTGACGATTCGGACGACGTCATGGATGCCGAGGGCGTCGTTGGTGGCGGCTCAGGTTCACCATTCGACTTCACGATGGTGTCGGCAGAAACCGTTGGTTGGTTAAATCACTACGCGTCGGACGTGGCATACCGCCAGGCGATTCTGAAGCCTCGCATGAAAATGCCAACTGGTCCAACCTATCAGGATCCAGTTTGTCCGACATGCCTGGGCGTAATGGGACCGGGTGGCTGCCCGAAGTGTGGCGGCAATCAGGAAAAGGCGATTTGCCGAAGCCCATGTGTGACTTATGGACAGTGGGTTGCCAACGGATGTGCCTGCGAGCCGAAGACTCCAGCGTTGCGTCGCATCGGAGATCGGCTTCGCGAAGAAGTTGAAGTTCTGGACGACCGGTTCGAAGAAGCTTTCTACGGAGCGGGCAACACCGGCGGCGGAGACTACAGCAATGGCTACAACCAGAACCCGGCCGGATACGCTCCGACACCGGCTGGCTATGGCGGCGGTACAGTCCCGCCAGTGGTTCAACCCAACGCTGCTCCTGTGATGCCAATGGCTCGCGGCCAACAGCAACAGCAGATTCGATAGGGCTCAGATCAGGTAGAGCTCGGATAGCCAAGTCCGGGTTCACGACCTGAACTGGCAATACTCCTGTTTGAATGGACAACAAAAAAAGCCGCCTTGCATTTAGCGAGGCGGCTTTTCTTTTTTGTGGCAATGTTGAGCGAGCTTAGAATTCGGCTCCGCCGCCGCCTTGCATGCCCTTCATCGCTTCCTGAATCAACGACAACGCACCGTCTTCCATCTCCATGCGAGTGAACAAACCGTTTTCGATCGCTTTGCTGTAGACCGTCATTTTGTCCCGGCCAACCTCTTTCAGCTTGTCGACCATTCCATCGAGCATTGGCTGGCCTGTTGTGCTGGCCGCGAACTCAAGGATCGGTGTGATGCGAAGGTTGTAGATGACAGGAAACTCCGGCGCGACCCCTGTACCGTCCATGGCCGCCTTCAGCGTATCCATTGGATTCTTTCCGGCTGCGAGGTAAACATCTTTGTCACCAATTCCCAGCAGCAGAACCAGTTCTGATCCAACGAAATCCTGAAGCTCTTCTTCGTCCTCAGGAATGTTGACAATGATTTCGTGCATTGTGACACCGTTGTGTGACGCAAAATCAAGATTCACCTTGAAGGCATCCGCTGCACGTTCGCCGACAAGGCCAATCAATTCCTTGGCAGCTGATTCGACTTTCTTCGGATCCGCAACCTGACCGCCAGCGACGAAGTTGAAATCATTCTCCCCCATCAACAGTTGGCCACCCGAATCGATTCGGCCTTCCTTGAACGTCGCTTCAACGACCTCTGCGATCTGTACAGCAGCACTACGAATCGTATCCATCTCTTCGTCGTCGAATTCGCCATCGTTGTCCAGTTCCGTCATCATGGACTCAATCATGGTGTCCATCTGCGGTCCGATTTTGTCCGCGTCAGTGGTGTCAACGTTGAAGCACATGTTGTAATCCAACGCCGCAGCGTCATTCATGAACCCGGCAAAGCGAGTTGGATCAGCGTTTGCAAATCCGGCATAGCTCTTGGCGACTTTTGAGCCTGGTTTACCAGTGACGGTAAACTCCATCGCCATCTTGTGGCTTTCTTCGTCGGCAACCATTCCAAAGACGATTTCGTCGATATCCTTGATAGCCTTGATCTGCTCTTCAAAGTCAGCAATTTGCTGATCAATTTGGTCCGGATCCGTGCCCATGTTCTGCAGGCTG
Source organism: Mariniblastus fucicola (assembly GCF_008087665.1). Lineage (GTDB taxonomy): Bacteria > Planctomycetota > Planctomycetia > Pirellulales > Pirellulaceae > Mariniblastus > Mariniblastus fucicola. The sequence goes on along the minus strand of NZ_CP042912.1, from coordinate 485,767 downwards.
TCGAGATAGCCGTCCTTGATCAGGTCGACTGCTTTCTGACGAAGCTCATCGGGAACGCGACCGCCGTAGACGTGAGCCGCGAGGTTGTATTTCGATGGCATGTCGCCAAGCATCGATTGCGGATCCTCTGGAAGTTCAGACAGTGATTCTTCGTCCATCGTGATGAAGACGTGATCACCCTTTTCAACCGCGTACAGAGTCTCGCCATTGGACGGCAAAATTTTAATCACATCGTCTTCGTCATCGACTTCTGCAACATTGGAAACAGTGTCAAGCAACTCGTCGAAGTCTTTTACAGGAAGAAAGATCACAGTTCGCGGCTGCGGATTGTCGCCTTCGAAATAGAGCAACACTCCGGCAGGACGCTTGGTGTCGATCCCGTTGGTGATGTATTTGATCTGCGACTTGATCAGAAATTTGGCCTGACCAAATCCTGAAGCGTCAACCAGATAGTTGACGTCATTCATCTGCTCCTTGACCGGAGCAAGTGAGATCACGACTGCCGGTTCTGGAACTGATTGAGCGTAAGAGGTTGCAACGGCAACCAGAGTGAACATGCCTGCCAGGCAGCTCGTAAATATCGACTTGCAAACCGTCTTCACAAGAGACTCCCGAAATACTGAGTTGTTAATTGACTTGATCTGACGAACGCCGCTCGAATTACTGCTGAAGCTGTTCGCCAGATTGAATTGTGGACAGACTGACGGTTCCGGGCAACCCGAACCGCATCCCTCCAACAAAAAGTCTACCCCGATTGCGTCGAAAGAGTTTTAACTTTCACCACAGACCGCGTTTTCGGGAATTTAAAGCGTGGATTCGCCGGTGGCTCGGGGCTAACCAAGCTCCTCGGACGCCGGGAGCACGTCGAGGCTCACGATCAATTCGGCTGCCTCAGCTGAGGAATGCCGCAGCGTTTCGGCAGAAACATTCTGCTCGACGGCAGGACGGAATTCGAATTTGAGTCGATTCGAGAGCTCAATCAGAGGGGAATTTTCGACTGATTCGAGCACTGAAGACTGGTCGGTCACAACGAGACGCCCCAACGTAGCTTCGTCTGTGACTTGACCATCAACATTCGTCAGACTCACGACGGAAGGAGCCAAACGCTCCCAAGCCGGACTTCTTTCCACAACGCTGAGCACTGGAATCCGTTCAAGGACGGGTCCTACTCGGCGGATCGATGCAGCCTCTTGCGGGATCAGAGCTGAAACCGCCAAGACTCCAGGTACTTCGTTCGGCATCAATTCAATTGGCCGGGCCGCGGCTGGCTCAGCTTCATTCGGCAGGCCAAAGTTCTCAAAGAATCGATCAGAGATCTTGCACACTTTTAACGCGGCACCCACCGCGCGAGCTTGCGATTCTTCGGGAGGCAAATCCAGGGTCGCCATGACGGTCGTCGGATCCGCAATGTCAGCCGTTTTCAAGCTATCTTCAGAGAAATAAACGACGCGTTCGCCGGCGATCACCGTCCGCAAAGCTGTGCTTTCAAAATCGACGTCTCCTGAAAGCTGAATGCCGTTCTCGCGTCCAATTTCAAACAGCGTAACATTGGAGAACAACTCTCCGTCAACATACTGACTGATCGGCAATGCCAGCGTTCCGGTCGCGTGATCAAACGTAAGCGCGTGGTGGTCGGGGCGAGAACTGATCCAGTCGATCAAGGGCGACGTGGTCCCTCGGCCGCCGGCGAAACTGTATCGATCGAGCAGCAATGGGTTCTGTGGATCGGCAACATCGAACAGCGAGACTTGCAAGTCACCTTGTCTTCCTGTGTCCGCGTCCGCATCACGCCCAACGGCCAACAGGATGTCATCGCCAATCAGTTGCAAGTAGTTGGACACGCCAGGAATTTTCAGTTCGCCTGTCACCGTCGGGGCAGTCGCGTCGCTGAGGTCGATTACGAACAACGGGTCAATCTGCCGGAAAGTCACGACAAAGACTTGATCTTCTGCGAACCGGGTGGAGAACACGCTTTCGTTTGGAGCGATGTCTTCCAAGGAGCCAACAACATTCAGTGAATCGCCGACTTGTTCGAAAACGTGAACGTCAACGCTCGAGTCAGCGAAATCGGTGGCCACGACACGAAGCATCCCTTCGTATTCATCAATGGAAAACTGATTGACCATTCTCCCTTGCAAGGTTCCGTCCGCGGAGAAGTCGACGTCACCACCGGAATCGATCGACAACTTGATCGCAGAATCCCCGTCGAACAGGTAGATCGACTGAGCAGAGGCATAGACCGTGTTCAGATAACCGGATTGCACCAGGTCCATGTCGACTGGTTGGCCAGATTCTCCCTGAACATCGAAAGTCGTAATGAAAGTCGCCACGCTCTCACCGGTCCGGCGAACAACCTGATCGATATCAGGAGTGACGGTCGTGTGCAGCCCATCGACAGTGACCGTGACGGTTGGAAGAGCGAAACCATTCTCCTGTTGCAGGATGGCTTCAATGTAGTCGCCCGGTGAAACCAGATCAGTGATGTCGGTCAATTGCCACGGTGAATTATTCTGGTTCGTATCGTGTTGACTGATCAAATGTAGTTGATCGCCGATCAAACGGGCGTCATTGTACTGACCATCAATCGTTGCACTGTAGACTTCTTCCGGAACGACCGGCGAAGTAACATCGAGGACCCGGAGTTCATGAGTCGACGCAACTTCAATGTATCCGTATGCTTGCCGTCCAAAGTCTTCGACAAGCACGACCGCGACGCGCCCTTCGTCCAAAAAGATGTCGCTGATGCGTGATTCGAAGCCCGTTGTACTGAGCAACGTTGGGTCGTTGGCATCGCTGACATCAACGATGGAAAGATACGAACGGAACTCGCTTTGCGAATCGCCGTACGTGACGTAGTACAGCAAGTCACCTTGCGATTTGACGATGTCGCCTTGTTGAACTTCCGTGGACGTCGCCTGTTCTGCAAGATCCAAGGTGGCAGCATTGGTCGTGAAGCCGTTGACGACCAAGCCGAACGAAAAGCGGTCGTAGTATCCGTGATTTCCGCCAAGCCGTTGAGCGTAGAGATTCATCCAGCTTTCGACCCGCTCCTGTTGCCATTGGGATACGCTGATATAGCCCCGCGGATCTTCGGCCTTGTCGGTCACTTCAAAAACTACCTCACCGGTAGTCTGGAATCCATTCTGGTCTTCGAGCGTGTAGGTTACTGTCTGCTGACCAGCAAATCCGTCGTCAGACTGAAAGCTGAGCGAACGACCGTCGGCCGAAACAGAAACGGATCCAGCTTCCGGCTGAGTGAAATCGACGATCGAAAAACCCGTCGAATCCTGCAGCCAGCTAAATCGATTGTTGGAATAACTCCACCAGGTTCTCAGCGCGTCACTGTTGGTCTGGTTCTGTTCGACGAAAGCGTAGTCGTTCGCCAGTACGTCAATCGTGGCCGAGCCTCCCACATCAACTCGCTGCCAGTCGGGAGTCGCCCACGCCGCATGCCAAACGTTGACGGTGAATTCGTCGTAGCCCTCAACGTGAAAGCTGTCTTTCCCCACAAACCCGTTGTCTGGTTGATAGACCAGCGAGTTGTCGTTGGAGTTGAAGACCAGCGTTCCGTTTTCAGGCTGAACCGAAACTTCAGGCTCATCGGCCAACTCAGAAAGTACCGTTTCGGACTGGTTCACTGGCACATCAAAGGATGTCGTCAACCAACCTGGAGCAATCATGCTGGTGAGCACTTGCCGGTTTTCAAGGACACCATAGCCCGGCTTTGATGACCCTGAATTCCGGGTTTTGCGGCTCTTTTTCGCGATTCGTTGAGTCATCTCATGGTTCCGATTCAATGCTGTGGGCCTACCGTTTTCAAGGCCGAAAGTAACCCGGTCTGTCACGGGCTAATCCGGACTTAATAATACAAGCCCGAAGCAAGCGAGTGGTTCCGTCCTGCTCCCACACCGTTTCGCAACCAAGCAACCGAGCAACCCGCCAAACGCCGAAAAATCTCCGCCCCAAACCTATCCGCCGAACAGCTTGTTGAATCCCTTTTGCAGTTCGCCGTTGAGCCGGTCTTCGAGTTGCTGCCCCGGCGACGCCTGAGGTGTTTGCGACGGCACCGCGTTTTGGCCACTGTTTCCGCTGGCCGGAGCCCCAAGTTTGTCCTGCAGAAATCCGCCGAGTTTATCCTGAAATTTGTTTTGCAGCTTGTTCATTTCGCCGCCGACTTTTTCGTTTAGCTCATTGCGATACTCATTGAGCTTCGGATTGACCTTGTCGGTGATCGCGTTCCCGATCGCACCTTGAGCCGCATTGCGAACCAGGTCGGTAGAGAGTTTCTGCACCGCGTCTTTGTCAATCACCGGTCGATCCACCGTGCCGCCAACCGGAATCGAAATCGATTGGCCTTTCAATCCTGCCAGATACTGATTGCCATCGATCCACTCGTCAGCGATCGGAATTTTGGCCACAAGATTGACCGTCTGATCAAAACCGACGCTGCCGCTGGTGCGAATGATCAGTTCGTTGTGTGAAAACTTGATGCCTTCATGAAAGACGCGTCCATTTTCAACCGCCAAAGGAATCGATTGTTGCTCGATCTTGAGCCACGTTTTCAACTCTCGCTCTCGCGAGTCAGGTTTCAGAATCGCCTGGATTTGCGAAACCGTTCCAAGCAACTGCTCAGCCATCGGACCGGCCGCAACGGTGACGTCCTGCATCACCAGCGTTCCTCTGGCCGAAGCCTGCTGCGGATTGAACAGAGGCATGCTCATCCCCTGAATGTCCGCCGAGAAAACTCCCTGTGCGTTGGTTGTATCCGAAAGCCACGGCGCGACGAATTTTAAACAGTCGCGGCAAATCTCTGGCGTAACTTGAACGCTATTGAGAACCCGTCCCGCGCCGTGCACGAGCACTGGATCATTGCCACGCAAATCGAGTTGCGGTTGCAGGTTGACCGTGCCTCCGCTGACCGGAATGCCTGATTCGTTGGTTCGTAAAGTAGCGACCTGCCGCTGCAGTTCAACCGCGAGATCGCTTTTGCCGATCGGCAGCCCTGCCAACTGACCGCGATCCCATCCGACAATCGTTTGAACGATTAGCTGTTCGGAAACCCAAGCCGCTGCGGAATCTGCGAACAGTGGCCCTTGAATTCGGTAGGGCTGAATCCCGGTCCCGCCAAGTTCGACCATGTCCTGGCTGTACGCGGCGAGCAAGGAGTTGATTTTGTCAAAGTTCGGCTGCCAACTGCCTTCGAGATCCATGACCAGCGAACCGGCCAAGTCGGAAATGGTACCTTTGGAGTCGAAGTCCAGAGAACCGGAACGCGCTGTCAGGCCGTGAATGGCCAACGAGTTGAAGTCGCTTCCCAGAGTCACCTGGCCGTTGAGGTTTACTTTCGGTTCGCGCCACAGTTCGGTCCAGGCCTGTTTTTTGCTAACCATTTGCATCGGCGACGTACGATCCGTCGCAGTCGCTTGCTGAGTCGCCACAAGGTCGGTCAAGTCCGCGCGGAATGAAGCATCTGTGCCCGAAGCTGAACTTTTGAAATCAACGTTGCCTTCGACGGCGCCAAACCAGTTGATGCTGTCCGCGGCAGGAGACAACGAATACCATTCTGCCATTCGGTTGATGTCGGCTCGCCACGCGGCAGCCCCGTCCAACTGCATGGCATCGCTGATCGTCAGTTTCAGGTTCTGAGCCGTCGCCGAAATTCCGCTCCCCTGAAGCGTGCCTTGCTGGACGCCCACGTTGCCGGTGTCGATCGCGTAGTCCGCTGTCACCGATCCGACAACGCGATCCTCCCGAATCTTTGCACCGTATCCCTCGAAGCCAAGCTGTTTGATTTCATACTGTCCGTTTTCGACACGAATCTGATTGGGATCAACGATCGTGATGCCGGCGAAGTTTAGCGTGCCTCCTGCCTGAAAGTCTCCCGGATCGACGAAGTTTCGCAGGTGCTGCAGCCAACCTTCAACTTGCCCGGTCACCTGAGTGTTGAAAACCCACTGCTGGTTCGTGAACGCGTCTTCGATCGGGCGAGCCAACGACAGGATCGCGGTTTCGTTCCCGACTTCCAATTGCGCTCCGGCCTGGGACAGCTTCATGCTCGAACTGGATTCGGTTCCTGAAAGCTGACCGCTTCCGCTGGTTCGAATCACGATTTTGTCCGGGCTCCAGCGCGGCAGATCCGTCATTTCGATTACGGGCTGATTCACCGTAAATTCGCCACCGATTTGAATCGGCTGATTTACCAACTGGGCCACGTTGATCTGGTTTTCGCCAACAATTTTCCAGCCGAACTGCCCGTCGAGCGAACCAGCAAACTGCATCGGTCCGAGATCAGCGAATTGGCGGATGCGCTGCGAAAGTTCACCCAGGTTTCCGCTGACGCGAAACATTCCTTCGCGCAGCGTGGCGGTTCCGTTGATGTTCAGGAAATCAGAAATGCACTCAAGGCTCTCGATCGAAAACTGACCGCTGCTCTCGCGAAGCACTCCTACCAGACGCAAAGGTTGCTGCCAGACGATTGGCTGTCCGCCGCGATTGGCGCGAACATTGGCGGTGTCGACATTGAAAATCAGCCGACGCGCGTCGGTACCGTTTTGCTGCCCCGCACTGAACTGAATCGTGCCGCTTTCTACTGTCAGATCTTTGTGCAGCTGAAACGTGGATGGCAATCGTTGAAGAAGTTTGGCGATGTCAATTTCGCCTTCCATTTGCAGCGTCGAATCAGGAAGCTGGCCTCCCTGTGAAAGCTTTGCAATTTGTCCAGGATCGAAATCTCCGTTGGCGTCGAGTCTGCCAAAGTCCGTTTCGACAACGAACTGATCTGCGGAGATTCGGCGAGGCGAAAGTTGCATCGCACCGCGGGCCGAAAGCTGATCAACAAAAAACTGGTCTTCGTTGAGCAACTGCGGCGCGTAGATTTGCGGATTCGAAAGCTGCAACGACGCAATGTTGGCTTCAACCTCACTGGTCGTGCCGTTCCAGGCCGCTTTGATTTGTGACGACGCCGATCCGCCCATCGTCGCCGGCCCAATGATTCGCTGGCCAAGCGGTGCGGCAATCGAAATCGGGAACTGCTTTGTTTCCAGCTCCACCGTGGCGGTCGAGAAACTGAGCTGATCCGCGCCGACGTCAAACGCGAGTTTAAGCTGCTCGATCGTCCCCGATTCCTCCACGACCAGTTGCCCATTCGCATCAGGCATCAAGGACATTGCTCTCAACTGCGCCGTCGCAGCCAGCGGAGCTTGCGGTTCCGATATGGCCGCGGCGACGGATAACGAATCGATTTGCCAGGTTCGCGGATTGCCCTCTGCAGTGATCAGCGCACTTCCTTCGTGCACTCGAATGAGCATTTTTGGCAGAACGAACGGCTCCGAATTGTTTTGAACTTCTGATTTCAGCGGCGAAGGCTGTGATGACGCGATGTAGCGCGAAACGGCGTCTTCGAGATTGCTACCGTTTTGGCGAACGTGGTAGTAGACGACTGGTTTATGAATGTCGACTTCGCCATAGTCACTTCCGGTCAGGAGAGCATAGAGCGGCTTTGAAGTTTTGACTTGAGCAACGGACGCCAGCGGATTGCCGGCCAGATCCGTCGCAGTAACATCGTTGAGTTCAATCGACTGGAACCAACCCAGCGACGCCTGGCGAATGTTGACGTTTCCCTGAAAGTCGCCGATCGCGTAAGGCAAAAATTGATTGTGCAGTCCGAACCATCCGATAAGGTTCGGCAACAAGGCCACGATCAACAACAGCACTAACACCACGATCGGCCATCGACGACGGCGCGGTGTGGAATCGGATTGAGCGTCATCGCGAACATTTTCGGGTTCGCGGCGGCGAGCACGTCGCTTGCGGCGTTCGGGCTCAAACGGATCTTGATTTCGACGATTCGACATCGTGGCTTCCTGCCTGCGGATTGAGAGGAGGGAGTTTAGATGGCGCGTTGCCGTGGGTGAAGACGGATTGCGATAGCGTTTTTACCGATCGATGTCGGACCCAAAGGACGCCAGAATAGCACTTCGCTAGCGATTCGGTCGCTAGCGTCCAACTCCGCGGGTTGGGGTAGAGGGCCATTTTTCCGTTCTGCTACAGTTCGAGCCAATGTCGAGAACGCTCGACGAACCCCCCGAATCGAAACGGATTTCTGGATGTTCGGACAGGGAAGTCCAAACTTTCATCGATACCTTTGTCGTTGCGCGACGCTTAATTTGCGGACGACTGACGGCTACCGTTGCGCGTCGAAAAATGCATCGGCGCAGGCATCCGCGAACCAGCGTTGCCCTCGCAAGAAAACTCTCAGCGACACTCTCTTACGCGCGGCAAGAACTTCTGTCATCGCGTGCTGCATTTTGTTTGCAGTTTGCATCACGCATGCCCAGCCGATCGCCTGCGGTCAAATCATTTCGCCGCAGTCGTCGAACGCTTACGAACTGACTGCCGTCAGTGAAGAACCGCAAAGCGACCTACGACTTCGTTTCGCCTGGGGCGGTGGTGCGCCTCAAAAGTGGCAGGGTACGATTTCGATCAACAACGGGTCTTTCGCCGACAGTCGAGTGTTGGCAATCACTTCGGACGCTCCGTCAACCGTCATCAAACGTGACGACGCACTGGCAATCAACCATCGAATCGCAACCAGCTATGGCGGCGTCGACGCGGCAATCAACCTTGGGGGCGACACGTCAATTCAGGTTCAACTCGAATCACCGACGGGCGAAAAATTTGCGAGGACATGGAAGCTTGCACAACTGACCGAAGGCATCAACGAGTCGATTGACAGTCAGCAAAATCGCATCTCCATTTCGCGAACTCCGGGAGACCAATTCCGCGTCGACATTGAACGGCCTCATCTGGTTTTCGCACCCGGTGAGTCGTGGCGTTTTGAGGCTCAACTGAATCGGTGTGAAGCGATCAACCAAGAGGTCACCGCGAGCCTGTCCTGGAAGAAAGCCAATATCAGCTTGCCAATCTCCAATGGTACCAGCGAGTTTACGACGAACGAAAGCGGAACTTCGGACTCGAAACCGTTTGAAATCAAAGTCCCAGAGGAAGAAGGCGTTCACAATTTATGGTTTGAGCTTTCGCCGCAACCCAAGTCAACTTTCGGCCAGTTTCGACGACCGAAGAAGATCACGAGATGTGTTCAAATCGTGGTTGTTTCCGAAACCGCGCAGACGCCGGTCGCGAATGTGAACTGGATCGCTCTGCAAACACTATCGCCACAGCAATTGCGGGGCAGTCGCAGCAAGTGGCCGGTTCCGCGCATGCCTGGGACGCGGGAAACGATCCGCAAAGGAGAGTTCTCCGTGGTTTCGACCGGCGATTCGGGAGAAGACGCCGTCGAGTTTTCTCCCGGGGCATCGCTCACGATTCCCGTCCCCGAAATCAAATCCGGCAACGACAGTGGGCCGATCCGAGTGTCACTTCGGTACCGCCGAGTTCCGGGAACGAAGATTGGAATCAACTATCTTTCTTCCACGCAACAGGTTTTGCATGGCATGGATTCGGGGATCAGCGTTCCCAATGAGAGCGTCGAAAGTGATCCGGAAACCGAATGGCTGACGCATACTTTTTATCTCTGGCCAGAGCCCAACCCGGGCCACCTGTTCCTTTCATGCGACGATCCGCAGATTCGAGCCCAGATCGGCGAGTTGAAGTTTGAATCTGGTCCGGCGCGTTTGCAAAGCCGCGTGCAACGTTCGGACAATTTCGATCCGGCCATTGAACGACGTGAGAGAATGGCCTTCCTTGAGTCACCGGACTTCGGCGGGCTGTTTCAGTCGCAGCGAACCGTCGACCCTCAGTCGGGCCAATCGCTCGACGACTGGAACACGTTCTACCAGTCGATTGATCGACTGACTCAACACCTCAAAGCTCACGCCTACGACGGAGCGTTCGTGACGGTGTCAGCCGATGGTAGCGCAATTTTTCCCTCAGCCGGTCTGGCACCTGGACCACGTTTCGATTCGGGCATCTTTTCTTCGTTGGGCTGCGATCCAGTCCAAAAGGATGTGGTCGAATTGATGCTGCGAATGTTCGATCGGGACGGCCTGAAACTCGTTCCGGTTCTGACTCTCAACTCTTCCCTGCCGGCGCTGGAATCTGCCCGGGAAGCGGGGCGGATGAGCTTTGATTTACTGGACTTCGAAGGTCAGTCGGTTGATTTCGATCGCAGCCAACTGCCGATCTACAATCCGCTCGACAGAAGCCTGCAAGACGTTTGCTCACAAGGCATCCAGCAATTTGTCTATCGATATCAGAATCGAAGTTCGTTTGGAGGCCTTGCACTCACATGCCGCCCCGATTGCTGCACGATGCTGCCAGGATCGCGACACGGATTTGATAACACAACATTGCAACGATTCGTGCAGGCCGAAAACATCAACACGGCCGAATTTGACATTAATGCACTGGTTGTCGAAGGTCCAACGAACGTGATTCGCGAAACGTGGCTTGCATGGCGTTCCGGGCAGATGGCTCGATGGTATTCTGACCTTGCGGCAATCGTCCGCAGTCGTCCGGAGCACCGGCTTTATCTGTTGCCGATCGACATTGATCGAAAGCGGGACGTTGTGACCGCGATGAGCCCTTCGCTTCATCGATCTGGCGATTTTGGCCGCATCATGTTTGAATTGGGGTTGAGTCTGGATACGGAAACGATGCAAAGCGGAGTAGCGGTACTGGCTGCCCGACAAGTTGCTCCTGGCTACTCGCTGGCGCAGCGACGCGTCGACTTGAGCATTGCTCAATCTCGTACGGCAGAGCAATTCCTCGCCAACCAGACCGACGGTTCGCTGTTCACGCATCGCGGAAACTGGCGACGGATAGAGTCCGGAATCGAGAGTCCCGTTGCCGGTTTGACGACTCGAAAGCAGCTGTTCACGATCGCTGGCGATTCGAATCGAAGACGTTACATCGAAGCCATCCGAAAATTTGACTCGCGATTGATCGTCGACGGCGGTGACTCGTTGCCGTTTGGCGGAGACGAGGAAGTCGAACGAATCGCTCGTATCCTTCAGGAACTTCCCGCAGAACGGTTCACGGACGTGGGCGATTCTGCGACCGGGCCGATTTGTATACGACAGCTTTCTGTTGATGGCCAGCATTTTTTCTACGCGATCAACGACAGTCCCTGGCCAATGGAGGTGACCGCCTGGCTGGGACAGAAACGGATTCCGCAGGTGCTTCAGGCTTCCGCGAACTCAAACGGAAAAGCCGCTCCGCTGATGACGTTTGACGGAAAAGAAGTTCAGCTGGAACAGCGTGAAGGGCGGACCGCGATGCGAATCTTTCTCGATCCGTGGACCATGTACGCTGCTGCATCGCAGACCAACTCAGCCTTTAATCCTTACGCTATCGAGAGTTTCGACGTCGCACTGCCTGAACAGGTTGACTCGCGTTTGAGAAAGCAGCTTTATCAAGTCAAAAGCAAACTCGCCAAAGCCAAAACGGCTCAACCGATGTCGCAGTTGCTCAACGGCAGCTTTGAATCGTTTGCGGACCCGGATCGTAGCGGCTGGGAATTTGGAAACCACGATGGAGCGACGTTTGAGCTTGACTCATCGAAATATCGAGACGGTAGAACTTCGCTCACGATGGGCACCAAAGGCAATCCGGTCTGGATTCGCTCCAACACACTCCAGATGCCAACGACTGGTCGACTATCGGTGTCCGCGTGGCTTCGAACCGACAACGCGGCAGAAAATCCACGACCAAGGATCTCAATCGAATGCGTTTCCGACGGTGAGAGCATCTATCGATTCGGGACAATCGGAGCCATCCCGTCGGAAGGCGAAACAAGTTCTCTCGACGCGACGTGGCGGCGGTTTGTAGTTCACTTTGATGATCTGCCGCCCGACGCTTTGAACCTGCGAGTCGGTTTTGATCTGATGTCGAAAGGCGAAGTCTCAATCGACCAGGTCGAAGTCTATGATCGCTGGTTCGACGAAAGCGATTCGGTCGCACTGACGCAGTTGCTTGCCAGCGCCGGTTCCCAACTTCAGAACGATGGCTCGATGGACGAAGGTCGACGCGTCCTGGAAAGTTATTGGGTTCAGTTTCTCGATCAGTACATCGGTAAGGAAGAACCGGTCGCAGCGGACACAGAGAAGACTCGCCCGTTTGACATTCCGCTGCCTCAGTTTGAAATGCCTTCGTTCGAACTGCCGGATCTAGCGCCCAAGAAGTCCAACCGCGTTCCGCTATTCCAGCGCTTTCAGCGTCGCGAATAGATCAAGAATTGCCTGTTCGATTTCTTCCTGTCCCTCGAAAATTTCGAAGTCGATCTTCAGCGCGAAAACCGGGCGATCGCCGATCGATTCCCGTGAGATTTTGACCAGGTCTTTGTGCGTGCAGACCAGACGATCGGCACCTGCCTGCTTTGCTGCAACCACGATCTTTCGCAAGTCACCGTCGTCGAAGTGATGATGGTCGCGAAACCGAATTGAACCTAAAACGTCGAGTTGCAGTTCCGCCAGAGAGGCTTCGAAGGATTCCGGGTTCCCGATTGCAGAGAACGCAAACCAACGCCCCGAGTGAGCCTTTGCGATCGGAATTTCCGTTGGTTCATCGGTCGTCGTTGCCTCTGAATTTTTGTGTTGGAAAAGTGAGTTGGCTGTGGTTCTGGCCAGCACGATCGGCGCCGAAGTCTCCGCAGCGATTCGACGTCGCGTCGCCAGAACCATGTCGGCTTCGACTCGATCGCAACGCGTTACCACCACGATGTCAGCACGCTTCAGTGACGAAATCGGTTCGCGCAACAGGCCTCGCGGCAAAACGTTGCCAAAGCCAAACGGGTTCGAGGCATCGATTAACACGATATCGAGATCACGCCCGATTCTGCGATGTTGAAAGCCGTCGTCGAGCACGATTGCGTCGACTGAATGCTTCTCGATACAACTCCGGGCCGCCGCGACGCGATCCGGATTCTGCACATGCGGCACAGCAGGCAACCGCGATAGCAACTCCAGTGCCTCGTCATTGGGAGTTTGATCGTCGCGACTGCCATAGCCGCGGCTGACGATGCCGACCGACAGATTGTTTCGTTGCAACAATTGCGAAACCCAAACGACCATCGGCGTCTTGCCCGTTCCACCGGTGGTGAGGTTGCCAATCGAAATCACTTTAGCGTCCACCGAAGTGATGTCGCGCGAACCGGTGTCGAACTGACGGTTGCGAAACCAGACAGCAAACCGATAGATCGGCGTGAGAGACCACAGTCCGACACGCACCAACGCCGCAGCCGGACCTTTCTGCTTGCCGCTGACGATTCGTAGAAGCCAGGGAATGCTCATAGAAACGAGCGAGTCTTATTTGGTTCGCAAGTTGCCGTCGCGAAACGCACCAGCCATCGCGATCGGAACTTCAGATTCGGCAAGAACCAGATTGGCTTTCTGTTTGGCAACATCGGCTTTCATTTCCTGCTCACGAGCAATCGCGTCGGCGCGTCGTTTCTCAGCATTGGCTCGGGCGACGCGTGTGTCGGCTTCCGCCTGATCAGCCTGAAGTCGGGCACCAATATTTTCTCCAACGTCGATGTCAGCGATGTCGATCGAAACGATTTCAAACGCCGTCTGAGCATCGAGCCCGCGTTCAAGTACCGCCTTGGAGATTCGATCCGGATTCTCAAGGACGGCTTTGTGATCCAGCGACGATCCGATCGACGAAATGATACTTTCACCGACACGTGCAATTACAGTGTCTTCGGTCGCTCCCCCGATCAACTGCTCAAGGTTCGTACGGACCGTTACGCGAGCACGAATTTTTAGCTCCACGCCGTTTTTGGCAATCGCGCTGAGAAAGTTCTTGCCGCTTCGCTGCGGATCAGGGCAGTCGATCACCTTCGGATCAACGCTGGTCGTGACCGCATCCATTACATCGCGACCGGCGAGGTCAATTGCTGCTGCTCGATCAAAGTCCAGATCGATTCGAGCCCGTTGAGCCGCGATGATCGCGCGGATGACTCGCATCACGTCTCCGCCGGCGAGGTAGTGAGCCTCAAGTCGCTGCGTGCTGATTCCGTGCTTTTTTGAAATGTCCAACTGAGCCTGTTTGGCCATGATCTTGGCGTTGACGATCACGTTGGGACGCACTTTGCGAAAGCCCATTCCGACCAGGTCGAACATTTTGATTTGAGCGCCCGATGTCCAAGCCTGAATCCAGAGCTTCCCATACGTCGCGAGCACAATCAGGAAGACGATACCCAGCAATACGGCAATGATCGCACCGACCGCCAGCAGCAGGAACTGCCAGGGGAAGTCGCCTTCCTGAGCCAAGAGGGTTGCCGTCGAAGCCAAGGGTGACGATTGAGCTGTGAAAGCGAATCCGTTGATCACGGTCTACCTCAGTGTTGAAGAGGGCAATGTGGGAGGCGTCAATATAGCGAACCCGTCAGGCCGCTACCAGCGACCGGGCTGGTTTATGCGAAGACCACGGCCCGGATTCAAATCTGTGTGACATCGCTGTTGGAAAACTTCCGGTTGCAGCACTGGCCGCAACCTTCAAGACGAACTCAATCAATCCAGCCGCCGCCAAGAACGCGATCGTCGTCGTAGCAAACCACGGCTTGGCCGGGAGCGACTCCATTCTGCGGTTCGTCAAACTTGACCCGCAATCGACCGTCTTCAATAACTTCGGCTTCCGCTGGCCAAGCCGAACTGTTGTAGCGAATCTGGGCCAGACAGCGAAAACTTCCTTGCGGAGGTTCGACCAGCCAATTCGTGTCGCTGGCCGTCAACTCGCTACAGCCCAAATCTGACAGCGGACCGATCACGACCTGCTTGTCAGCCGGCTTGATCTGCACCACGAAATACGGCTCGCCCATCGCCACGCCAAGGCCTCGACGCTGGCCGATGGTAAAGCCTTCGATTCCCGGATGCTGCCCGACGACTTTTCCGGACGTCGTCACAATGTCTCCGGCGGTTGATTCCGAATCCGTTCCGCGTCGAGCCCGCACGAACTGATCGTGCTTTCCCGAAGTCACAAAGCAGATCTCTTGCGAGTCTTTCTTTTCGGCCACGTTGAGCCCAAGCGTACCAGCGATCTCACGGATCTTTGGCTTGTCATAGCCGCCCACCGGCAGCAACATCCGCGAAAGATACTTCTTTTTGATTCCGAACAATACGTAGCTCTGATCCTTGCCCGCATCGACTCCACGAGTCAACGCTGGACCATCGTCACCATGAGCCAGTTGCGCGTAGTGACCGGTGGCGAGAAATTTTGCTCCGACGCTGTCCGCGTAATCGAACAGCTTGCCGAACTTGATGCGGTTGTTGCACATCACGCAAGGATTCGGAGTCCGACCGATGGAATACTCATCCACAAAGTAATCGATGATGCCGCGGAATTCGGCTTCGAGGTTGAGCGCGTAAAACGGAATGTTCAGCCGCTCAGCGACACGGCGACCATCTTCGGCGTCCGACGCGCTGCAGCAACCTTGCTTGTGGTCAGCACGTTGATTCAGAATCGGTAGCAGCGGCGAAGACGTTTTGTCCTGACCATCGATCGCGCATGCCTCAACGGCTTCTTCGCCATGGCGCATAAAGACGCCGATCACTTCGTGACCTTGTTCGAGAAGCAAATGGGCGGCGACGCTCGAGTCGACTCCGCCGGACATGGCTAAAACTACGCGGGACATGTTGGTGTGAGGTTTTCGGTGTGAGGTTTTCGGTGAAGGGGTGGCATAGGCTTCCAGCCTGTGATCGGATTGGAATCTGCTTGCCCCAGGCAATCGGATTCAGCCCAACGGGTTCCTTGCGAGAAACATCGAACAACTGACTGCATCGGCTGCCTGGAAGTGATTCGCTGACCACGAACGGCACGTCGCACTCTGGCCGCCACCCCCATCGCTATGGACTCATCGGCAAGCGTTAGCAATCAACAGTGTTCCCATCGGCACCCTCGCGGGCAAGATTCAATGTGAAAAGCCCGTTTCTTTGCGGCTTTTCTTCCCATTTCCACCGTTTGCCAGATTGTACCCGACCGCTATGATTTCGGCTCCTTAAAACTCTCTCCGGCACAGATTCAATGGCAACTCGCTCAGACATTCGCAACATCGTCATCATCGCTCACGTCGATCATGGCAAAACGACGCTGGTCGACTGCCTGCTTCGGCAAAGCGGACAGTTCCGCGACGCTCAACTACAGGGAGAGCGAATTCTTGATTCGGGTGACCTGGAAAAAGAGCGTGGCATCACGATTTTGGCGAAAAACATTTCGCTGAACTATAAAGACACCAAGATCAACATCATCGACACGCCAGGTCACGCGGACTTTGGCGGAGAAGTCGAACGCGTCCTGAAAATGGCCGACGGAGCACTTCTGCTGGTCGACGCGGCGGAAGGCCCGATGCCGCAAACCAGATTCGTGCTGGGCAAAGCCCTCGAAGCTGGACTCAAGCCGATGGTCGTTGTCAATAAAGTCGATCGTCCCGACGCGCGAACCCTCGAAGTCGTCGACGAAGCAATCGAGCTGATTTGCGAAATGGGTGGCGAAGAGTACCTCGACAACTTTCACTTTATCTTCGCGTCGGCCAAAGAAGGATTCTCAACGCACGACCTGGAGAACCAATCTGGCGACATGAACCCGTTGTTGGACATGGTTCTGGAAAACGTTCCGCCACCAGAAGTCGAACCGGGCGACTTTCAGATGTTGGTCACGACAATGGACTGGTCTGAGTTCGTCGGGCGAATCGCCGTCGGACGAATCCGCCGCGGCAGCGTCAAGAAAGGCCAGACGGTGACCGTCGTGCAGGCTGACGACAAACTCGTCACCGCAAAAGTTAGCTCGGTGAATGTGTTCGACAAACTGGGTCGTGTCGAAGTTGATTCTGCCGAAGCCGGCGACGTCGTTGCTCTGACGGGTTTGGAGTCGATTGAAATTGGCGACACGATTTGCCAGAACGACAAACCAGATGCCTTGCCACGGATCGAAGTCGACGAGCCGACGCTGGAGATGGTGTTCACGATCAACAGTTCGCCGCTGGCGGGTAAAGAAGGCAAGTACGTCACGTCGCGTCAGCTTCGCGAACGCCTGACCAAAGAACTCGATCGAAACGTGGCTCTAAAAGTTCGTCAGCTCGAAGGCGGCGATGCCTTCGCGGTTTCCGGTCGCGGAATCTTGCACCTGGCGGTTCTGATCGAGACCATGCGACGCGAAGGCTTCGAGCTTTCCGTCGGCAAGCCGCAAGTGGTTCAGAAAGTCATCGACGGCGTGAAGTGCGAGCCGTTTGAGTCCCTGGTCGTGGAAGTTCCGACCGACAAGTTCGGTCCGGTGATGGAGATGGTCGGGAATCGACGCGGGGAATTGCTGGAGATGAACGCTCGCGGCGATTTCACCCAAGCCAACTTTGTGATTCCGTCCCGCGGCCTGATCGGCGCTCGAACCCGCTTGCTCAATGCGACTCAGGGCACGGCGATTATCAACCATCGCTTTCTGGAGTTCCGACCTGTCGAAGGCGAAATTCCGACTCGAAGCAACGGAGCCGCGATTTCGATGGCGGCTGGCAAAGCCGTTGGTTTCGCTCTGTTCAATTTACAGCAGCGTTTCGAATTGTTCGTGAGCCCTGGCGATCAGGTTTATGAAGGCATGGTCGTGGGCGAAAACTCACGAGCCAACGACCTGGCCGTGAATCCGTGCAAGGAAAAACAGCTGACCAACATGCGGGCGTCGGGCAGCGATGAAAACATCATGCTCAAGCCAGCACGTCTGTTCAGCCTGGAAGCCGCGTTGGAATACGTCGAAGAAGACGAACTGGTAGAGATCACGCCAAGCACCATCCGTTTGCGCAAGTGGTTGCTCAAAGAGGCCGATCGAAAACGTAAGGCCCGACTTGCGGTCGCCAAATAGAGATCAGCGAGCTCTTTGTTCCAGAGCGTTCTTTTCCGCCGCTTCACGCTGTTTGGTCATTTGCTCCTCGCGTGAACGGCGGAACATTTCCTGTTGATCGTAGGAATCGCCCAGGATCTCCTTCAGTTTCTCCTTTTGCCCGGTCGTCATCGCGGCCATGATTTTCTCGTTGGCTTTCTTCCGGGCTTCTGCGACAGCGTTGTAGTAAACCTTGCGAGCTTTCTTGACGGCTCCATTAGTCGATCTTTCTCTGATTTGCTCATGCCGATTTCATCCGCTGTCGCGTAGCGCATCGGATGCTCTCTCCTTATAGTCGTCGGCGAAATTCGCGTTCCTGTCCTGAAACTCCTGAGCAAGCTTACGAACCGCTTCCGGATCACCTTCCGCGAACAGACACTGCACTTCCCAAGTGGCCTCCTGATTTTCCTAATGGAGCTCCTTCCGCAATTCGGAATTGAAGTTCAGCTGCATTAATTGCTGCATGAAGAACTGCGTCTGCATCATTTTCGCCTGACGCTGTTGGGCCTGTTTGACGGCTTCGCTTTGACTACCGTTCTGGGCACACAAGAGGCCCGAAAACATCAAAACGATTCCGATTGCAAACAGTTGCTACAGAACGGAACCAAACTTGTTCGTTGAGCTGAACTTTTCATGGCGACTCCCCGGGACATAGACTGACTCTTGACCGTTGACTGCGGCAGGAATAAAAACCTCAACAGCGACTGCCAAGGTAAGAATCCCGATGCGCCGTTGCCACATTTTTCTGGCTCACTTTTTCGCGATCGCCCATGACGACTAACGCAAATTTTGAAATTCACCTTTTCACCGACGGTGGCTGCAGCGGAAACCCCGGACCAGGCGGTTGGGCGTATTTGATGCGACATTTGCCCAGCGGCAAAGAGTCAGAAGTGTCTGGCGCGAAAGAGCTTACGACAAATAATCAGATGGAGCTCGAAGCTGTGATTCAGGGTTTGGCTGCGTTGAAGCGACCATGCCGCGTCGAGCTTTTTACGGACTCAACGTACGTTGGAAAAGGAATGACGGAGTGGATGCCAAAATGGAAAAGCAATCAATGGCAGCGGAAGGATAACGGAAAACTGGTTCCGGTCAAAAATGTCGAGTTGTGGCAGCAGCTTGATGAACAGCTGGGGCGACACCAGGTGAAGTATACGTGGGTCAAAGGGCACAGTGAACATCCGGAGAATGACCGCGTAGACGAACTGGCGGTTGCCGCGTATCAAAAATATCTGTAGCTGCAAACCGGCGACAAGCTGTAATCACGCGTTTGCAAAAGTCTGCTATAATTGCACTTTCCTGTTTTGCCACCGCCGGACCCAGCCGTGAACCTGCATTTTCTTGGAACCACCGGGTATCATCCAAACGAGAAACGCCAGACAGCGTGCCTGATGATTCCGGAACATGGAATTATCTTCGACGCGGGAACCGGTCTGTTTCGTGCACGCGATCTGATTTGCACCACGACGCTCGACATCTTTCTGTCGCATGTTCATCTGGATCATTCGATCGGTTTGACGTTTCTGTACAACGTGCTGTGGGGCAAGGACATCGAGCGCGTGACGGTGCACCTTGATGGCGACAAGATTCCCGCAATCGAGAACGCGCTCTACCACAAAGATCTGTTTCCGGTTGGCCCCAACTTCGACATGAAGCCGTTGCCAACGGGTCCGATCGAGCTCACGAAAGAAATCTCGATCGACCATTGCCCGCTGGACCATCCTGGCGGAAGCACGGGCTATCGCTTGCAGCATCCGGGCGGATCGCTGGCTTACATCACAGACACAGTAGCCAATCCAAACGCTGACTACGTCGACTTTATTGCGGACGTCGATGTTTTGGTCCACGAGTGCTACTTTCCCGATGGCTGGGAAGACCGTGCTGAACTGACAGGCCACAGCTGTTTGACTCCCGTTGCTAACGTCGCGACGACGGCCCGCGCGAAGCAAACGTATCTGGTTCACATGAATCCGCTCGACGGGTCGGATGATCCACTCGACGTAAAATCGGTCGAGCGGATTTGCTCAACGATGCAACTCGCCGAAGATCAAATGATCATTGAGCTCTAACGCCTGCCGCACCGGCACCGGATTCCGCAAAACTCATTGGCTGACTTTGTGCCAATCTATTGGAAGGATGATTTCACGTTTTCATCAAACAACACGATCATCGCGTATATTCCAACCGGAATCGTGGCAAGGCAGCATCCTTGAAAGCACGGAACCATTGCGAGAAACACAGCGAACATCGCGAAGGACCAACTTCGTAGCTTGAGCATTCTGACCGCGCCGAAAATCACAATCACGTTCGCGAGCACGGCCAACACGGCGAACGCAACTCCGCCCCAGCCAAACGCATTGACGGTCATCTCCATCATTTCAGGCGTCAACTCAGGATCAGGAGGATTATTTTCGAACTCCTTCATGATCTCATCCTGCATCCCCAGATAGATCGTCGCCGTTGACCCGCCCATGAACACACTGCTGACCATGCTGACCGCAGCGATGACCATCAGCAGGATTGCCGGAGTTTTGACTTTCTCCGCGGCGATCGTTTTTCCGTCACGGCCAAGCGGAACAGGAGTCGTCGGATTCTGCTGATAGGGGTTGTAGCTCATGGTCTCTCTATAAGTTTATATTCAAAACGCAGCGAAATTGAAAACGCGGCGGCCAAAGTCAGTACTCTCTTCCGCATCGCCAGAATCAGTTTAGTCAATTTGGAAACGCGGGTGCGACGGAACCGCCTCACAATTTGACTCATTCTTCTCCCGCCTCGGGTTCATCACCGGCCAGGAACGCTTCAACCACGTCCGCACGACGGCTGCTCACATCGTTCACATCCCAGCGGTCATCCGGCTTGGCGTAGAGCTCAGCTGTTGCGTGCGACCCCTGATCGTAAATCAGTTTCCACGTGCCGTCGTGAATACTGGCCCAATGATCGACTTTCGAAATCGCCGCATCACAAAACGGCACGGCATGAAAACCTCCGTCAAGCATGCCCGCGATCATCCGATTCAGTTGCGCAAACTGTACCATTCCCTGATGCCTGGCACCAAACTCAGCGTCCTCGTTTCGTGGTTCGCGAATCATCAATGGGACGTGAAGCGTTTCGTTGTACAGGTTGTCGAAATGGCCAACCACGCCGTGCTCTCCCAGCGGATAGCCGCGAGGGGACGTGAATACAAAAGAGACCTGATCAAGCATTCCGCTTTGCCGAAGCTGCTCTAAAAAGACGCCTAGCAACTGGTCGATCACGACGAGCTGTGCGTACGCCGATTGCTGATAGCCCAGCAAGACATCCGGATCGACATCCTTCAGATCGAAACGGCTGACCGGACGTTCGATCGAAGTCGGTGGTTCGGGATCTTCTTCGTCGGCAAACGCACACCGGAACGGCCAGGGAGCATCCCATTCGCCGGCAAGCCCCGCATGATGCAGCCAACAGAGACCGTCGGAATCGATTGTTTGCAAGGCTTCGATAGCGTGGATAAAGAAGTTCGCAGTTTGCGTTTCGGCAACGCTGGTCGCCAACTCGGTCCTGACCGGTCCGGTGGCATCGATGATCGAGTCAAACCCTGCAGTCGATCCGAGCTGTAACACTTCGGCACAATCCGAAACCAGAACGCTGCCTTCTTCAATCAGGTCACGCCACAGGATTGGACAGGAATCCGAAAGCTGAGGCGACTCGGCAAAACAAAAATCAAACAGCGTCGATTCGGCAGCCAAACGATTGAGCGTTGGAGTGTCGACCGTCGTGTTCCCATACGGACCGGGAAGATTGGCGGACAAACCGTCGATGATGAGAACTACTGTGGCAGGCATGGCGTCATGATACAGCAACGCTTCTTCAGCGGGAGGGTGTCTGGGACTTCTTCCGCGTCGAAATCAACGCAGCACGCGCCGTGTCTTCGGTGCTGTAAAAACGATTCCCATTGACACCGTAAACGCAGATCGGTTTGTAGACTTTTCCTTCGATCGCGTAATCGATTAACGCCTCGGCCGGCAAACAGAGTCGTCCTGCTTTAAGCGTCAACTCGAACTTGATGCCACCGACGCCATGAAAGGAGCGATAGACAACTTCGGTGCAAACCAGCTTGTTGGCCCGGCGAAAATCGAACTCAAAGTCATACTGTTTGCCTTCGTGAGTCACCGCCGTGGAGAGCGCTGCAGCGATTTCATCAGGTTTCAGTTGAGGCCTGAGCACCGCGCAACAATCGACCGAAAGGGTATCGTCGAGTGCCCGCAACAGAACGCCGTCCTTGCGAGCTTCAAGGATTCGCACCGGGTCGCAAGCACGCGTCGAACGATCGGCGTCGATGCTGACACCGATCAAGGCACGCTGCTGTTCGGTCCCAATGTGCAGCGCGGCATGCGGCCAAAATCCTGGCAGAAAAATGTTCGTCGTCGCGTCATCGTGGCGGGTAATGATCACGTCGCCGGGTTCGAGCAGCTTGCCAATTTTACGCTGAACTCCAGGCGTGACCCGTTTTCGTTTCCAGTGGTTGCGAAGTTCCGCGATCAGGCTGCCGCCGATTCGGAACAGAGCAAAGCTGACGTTCTGATAGCCCGAGCGATGGCGACGAAGAAACGAATACCAGCGATACTTGAACCTGCCTGTTGTGTAGTAGCGGGCGCTCGATTCAATCCAGGGCTCTTCCTCTTTCAGCATTGCCACGATTGGACCGACGACCGGATGGTTGGCGAGCGACTCGATTTCAATCCGCGATTTTTCAGCCTGCTTCAATCCTGTCAAAAAGATCCAGATGTTACGCGGCGAAGTCAGCGACTTGTAGATCGCGGTGAACTCTTTGTGCGCAATCGCAAATCGCGGTTCTGACTCGTCCAACTTTTTCCGAACCAGACAGTTTTTTCGAAAGTTGTCGACCAGGTACCGCCCGGAACGAACCAGCAAACAGGCGGTGCACCACGAAACGATAAAAACCTGAACTTGGTACTCCGACGAGACTTTTCCTTTCGACAGCACCAGCGGCCGAAGCTCATTGAGCGTCTCGAATAGAGCCTTTCGCGTCCGCAGGTATTGGGCGTAGGCGATGCGTACGCGTTCATCTTCGTCGGGCAAAAAGTAGCCGCGTTCAGAAGCGTTCGCCGCGTCCTGAATTTCCGTGGCCAAAGAATTTTCGGTCGGCATCAACGGGCCAACCGTGAGCAACGTTCTTGCGGCGGAGGCAATTTTCTTTCGGACTGTTTCGTCGCTGAACATGTGCAGATTGTAGTTCGAAATGACGCCATGATGATGCGGGAGTTACGGATGTCGTTCCGCCACGCGTGATCTGTCGGAAACAATACGCCACAAATTTCGCGTCGAACTCGAAAACAAGGCAACGGCTCATTAATCGGAGCAACTCTTGAATTGTCGGCACTTTTTAATCAGTTTGCACTGTTTGTTGCGGCGTGGCTCAATGCGTTGAGCTCAAAAAACATAACCGAGAAACCAAGTTTGAACCTGCGGATTGGAAGATTTGCGATCGCAGTGGCCGCAGCAAGACGCTTGGCGGAAAACTCGCCACGGGAGCCTCCTTGAAGTTGATTCTGGACCGGAAGGATGGCCAGTCGATGGTACTGCGAAACGGCGGAGGCTGGATTCTTCTGCTCAGGATGATGTACGACGCGCCGCGGTCCAGTACGATGGTGCCGACGAATCGGAAGTTGTCAATTTCCAGGCCAGGCACCTTTTCACGTGAACGAGAACAGCAACAAAGTGCAAAGCGACTTTCGGTCAGTCAATCCATATGCTTCCCCAGCGCCAGAACTGAACCCGCAAGGCCGATCGCAACCTGTGCCCACGGCTGCTGACGAAGCGCGTCAGGAGCGCGCTCGCTGGATCGCGATTTGCATGCTTAACGGCAGCGTCGTGTTCGTCATCGGACTGTTTTTAGTGAACAGTTCCAACGTTTCGAATCATGACGGTGCAATGTTCTCCCTGATCGGAGCTTGCATGATTTTCATGTCGATTGGAGTTTTTGTAGGGCCGATGCTGTGGTCCGCGCTGCGAAATGAGCGTGACCCAGAATGAGCACTGACTTGCAACTCTTTTACAACGATCTTCGCGCCGCCGTGGAGGCAGGCGTTCACATGGAAATAGGAGACAAGACGCTTCCCGATTCTGCGTTGACTACAAAGTCGCTGGACAGGCTGGAGCAACGAGTCGCCAGCGGAGAAAGTGTTCCGGCTCGCTATCAGGCCGCGATGGAAACCTGGGAAAAAACCGGCTCGATGATTCCGGTGCTGGAGGGCCTTTCGACGAGAGCCAAAGCCTGGAAGAAAGTCGGGCGGCTGTTTCGGAATTCGATGATCTACGTTTTGCTAATTGCCATCGTCGCGATCGCGGCCATGGCTCACTATCTTTGGAACATCCTGCCGGAAATTGAAGCCATTCGACATGATCTGACCACGCTGGCTCGGCCTCACGAGCCGATCGGCACTTCCCGAGCCGCCCTGTGGGCCAAGCTGGCTCTGGGTTTTTTCGTTCTGCTATTCCTCGGCTTGCTGGTGGCCATGCGACGAGGAGGAATCGCCAAAGCGGGTCTTTGGGCGGGCGGTAGGTCTTTCATGCGGTGTCAAACTTTGGCGACCGCGTCACGCACGATGCAACTGCTGATTACCAACGGCGTCGAATCCGAGAACGCGGCGTTGCTCAGCGGAACGCTGGCCGGACTTGATCGGGAAGGGCAGGGCGAACTGCTACATGCCATCAAAGGTCTAAGCCCTGAGGAAGTTCGCTCACCGGCGTTGGCAGATTACTTGTTGATGATTGCGGATCACCAGTTCGTGACGACTCGGACCTGGGGACCTGGCGTGCTGATCGTTGTTGTTGGCGGGGCCTTTGCTTTCCTGTTCGCGATCCTCGCTTACGGACCGATCGCGGCGTTGCTTCATGATCTTTCGAATGTGACGCGACTATGACCACTCGACCTGACAATTTGATTCAAGGCAAGATGTCGATCGAGTTACCAATTGGATTGCTCGACGCGAAGTGGGATCAGATCGCCGCTGCCGCCAGCCGCATTGCCGATGAGGTCGACATCAAAAGCGAGGGGCTGAGTGGAAGCTTTCGAAAGCAGACGCTTGCCATCAGCTACTTTTTTCGCAACCGCTGCGACTATCACCGAGCTCTTGATTTGCCCTGCGTTTTGGCCATCGTCAATCCATTGGCCAGCCTGGCGGACAAAGATCAACTTTCTGATGCCGATATCGCTACTGCGGTTCATATCGGATTGTGTACGCTGTCGCGTCACGGATCCAATCACCGCAACCTGCTTCACGTTTTCCTGTACCCGATTCTGCTAACCTACTTTGTGGCGATCGGCGCGATTTTCGCATCGCATTTCGTGCTGGTCCCGTTCCAGCAGATGTACGCAGAGTTCGGTATCGCGTTGCCATGGCTGACGGACAGCATTCTGTTTCTCGGCTATCTGACTCGGACCTATACGTCGACCATTTTGTTGGTGATCTTTGGTTTGCCGCCGCTACTGTGGTTGCTGAACTGGATCGGCCACGAGCAGCGCGAGCCCGGGATGAGCCGACTGGATGTAATGCTGGCGAGAAAACGACCGACCGTTGCCCGCTGGCTGTTGCACGTTTCGCTGCTGATCGAAGCTGGTCTGACCAACGACGATGCCGTTGAGCATGCTTCTCGCTTTTCCGGTAAGCGCTGGATCAATCGACTGGCCGCGACACACAATCGGGCCGTTGAGTCCGATTCGGCAGTGACGCCGAATGAGTTTTTCAAGCTTTACAAATTTAGCATGGCAGACACGGCGTTGGCCGCGCCGCGATCCCGCGGGAAAGTGACGTTGATGCAACAGGTCGCGACCTGGTATCGCGATTCATCGTCAAGCATCATTGAATGGTTCGTTCAGTTGCTGATCCCGTTTTACGTACTGGCGATTCTGGTTGGATTCATGATCGTGATCGGAAGTTTGCTTTTGCCGGTGTTCGCTGTAATTAGCGGACTTACCGGAGGCGGCGGACCAGGAGGGTTCATGTAATGGGGGATCAACTAACTGTTTTGACCGATGACGTCACCCGCGAACGGCTTGTCTCAGACCAGTCTGCGCGTGAACTGGCTCCACTGCTTACGCCCAATCAGCGGGCGTTAGTTAGCCTGTTCGCGACGGCGGAACTGTATGGGCTGGAACTGAAAACTCTGGTCAGCGGATACGCAAAAGAAACCGGTTTGGCTGCGGCTGTAGTCTTTGCCGACAAGTTGCCGGCGGCAGGAATGAAAACAGAATTGCATCCACTGGATATCGCGGCGGACATCGAGGACCTGTTGCCGGTTCCGGGACGGGTCGCGCTCAACAGCGCCCGAGCCAGCGGCACTTTGCGCTCGTTCTATCGTAGCTGGTTGGCTCAATCGGTCGACGATCGGTTGCACTGGGTTCGCCATGAGAACACCAACGCTGCCACGATCGGGCGGCTGGCAGTGCGAACATTTTTGTGCGTCTGGTTTCTGACCGTGATTTTGCTGTTTGTCATTCCTGAGCATCAAAAGATGTATGAAGAATTCGGAATGGAGCTCAATCGCACTGCCAAGTTATTCCTTTCGGTTTCCGTTCTGTTTTCCAAGCTGTTTCCGCTGTTTTTGTTAGTCCTGTTTCTCATTTTTCTGTACATCGTTTGCCTACGCCGATCGGTCCTGCGAGGCTACCTTCGTCGCTGGATGCCTGGACGATGGAGGCAAATTGTGTTGCCGCAGAATGTTCTGAAGCGCAAGTTGATGGCCTGGGATCTGCTTGCGTTCCGCGGCGATGCAGCCAAAGCAAAGGATGGATTCACGGATTGGGACGACATGGTGGCCTCAAAGCAATTAGGGCGCCGCGAAGCAAGAATCATGAAAGGATCTTCGCAGCTCGAAACTCAAGCCTGGCTGTTGCGGAACATGGCAGATAACAAACTTGAATTACGCAAGACCCGGTCCGCGTTGGCGATTGGCACGTTCAGCTTTCTGTTTCAAGCTTTGCTCGCATTCATTATCATTTTGGCTACGTTCACAATTTTCTCGATGCTGATTGAAGTGATGAAAGGGCTGTCAGGATGAATCGTTCAGCCAAGAAAAATCGCGTCAGAAACGGCGTACTGAAAATGGAAGCCATGCTGGCGTTGGTGATTCTTGTCGCGGCGATGAATCTCGCGTCGCCTCTGATCCATCGAATCAATCTTCTCTGGAGCGATGCCCAGCGGCATCAATTTGCCATTCAAGAATTGGCAAACCAGCTAAACGGTTTGACTGGTTTGACATCCGAAGCAGCGCAATCGGCGTTGGACGAAATTGAAGTTTCACCGGCTTGCAAGAAAACACTCAACGAAGCAGCGATCACGGGCGAGTTGCAGCAGGACGAACTGGGCACGCGTGTCACGTTGCAGCTTTCGTGGAGTGACCGAAAAAATGCGAACCCCGTCACGCTGTCAGGATGGCTGCGAAATACGGGCGCTGACCAGAAGTCGGACTCCAGGGAGGACCAGAAATGAACATCTCCTTTGCTGGACGCCGTTCGCGCGGCTACTTGATGCTGGAGTTGATCATCGTCATGTCGCTGACAGTCGTAATTCTTTCGACGTCGTCGGTCTGGGTCTACAAGTCGATGCGCTACGCTTCGGAAGTGCGATTGCGAGACTCACACGCTCGCAACATTTCCCGAATCAGTCGGCAGCTACGAAGCGATGCGTGGAGAGCAACTGCGATCACTGTCGAAACCAAAACGCTTTCAATCACGACCGCCGACGAGCAGACGATCGAGTACTTGATCGATGAAAATCTTGTTTCGAGAAAGCGAACTGGCGGCGACAAAACACATCACGATCAATTCCATTTCGCGCCGAACGCCGGGTTAAAATGGAATCGGGACGCGACCGGTTCGATTGCGTTCGAAGTCAGCCGGGATTTTTCAAACCTGTCTGCGTCGAAAAAGAGAGATCCTAGCGGAAAGCTTGATGTTCAGATTCAAATCCGCATGCCAGTTGAGGGCTCAAAATGAAAGCTCTCCTTTCGAAAAACAACCGTCGCAGTGGATCGGTGCTGGTCGCGGTTCTGGTTTGCCTTGGCGTCATCGGTGCGCTCATCTTCGCTTCGATGCAACTGACATTGCGGCAGCGAAAACAGCTTGATCGCGAAATGCAGATGGAGCAAACGTTCTGGCTGGCTGAAGCCGGAATGGATCACGCGTTGAACCTGATTGAAAATTCCGACGGAGACCTGGACTCGGAGCAGATTCTCCTGAGTCCGACTCTCAGCGACAGGAAAACGGCAGAAGTCAAAATTGAATTTTCTCAAAAAAGTGACGTGGTTGACGTAGAAGTCACCGCATGGATAGGGCTGGACGACCGGCCAGAAACGCAGACAAGACAAAACCTGAAAACAGAAGTCAAGAAACCTTCCAGGGAATGAATATGAAATTGGCATCAACAAAACGTGGCTTTACGCTGGTCGAACTTCTGGTCGTGGTCGCCATCATCGGCATCCTGATCGGAATGCTTTTGCCGGCGGTCCAACAGGTCCGGGAAGCAGCGAGACGAACGGCTTGCCTGAACAACCTGGCTCAGCTGGGGATGGCGATGCACAACTATGAGTTTTCGTTTGGAGCGTTGCCGCCTGGAGTTATCGACAAAACGGGCCCAATCCAAAACGTGGCCACCGGCCAGCATGTGAGCTGGACGATTCATCTGCTGAGATTTCTGGAACAGAACGGAGTCGCCGACAACGTCGACATTGATTCAGGAGCCTATTCGGCTGTCAACGCGCCTGCTCGTGCGACGCAAATGATTGTATTTCAATGCCCCTCGCAGGCGACAACAATGAGCATGGGAGGAACTGCCGGATTGAGCCATTACGCTGGCTGTCATCACAGCGTCGAGGCTCCCATCGATGTCGACAACAATGGATTGCTGTTCCTCAACAGCGCTGTAACCTACGGTGACATCTACGACGGAAGCAGCAATACGTTTCTCATTGGAGAATTTATTGCCGACGTCAGCGATCTCGGTTGGCTCTCGGGAACACGTGCCACGTTGCGGAACACGGGTGAGCTATTGGACTACGCCGAATTCAACGCAAAGTACGGCATGGGCGGAATCGCCGCACTACCCAAAACTCACGTCGGAGGCTTTAGCAGCCCGCATCCAGGCACCAGCAACTTCCTTTTCGCCGACGGTTCCGTTCAAAGCGTCTCGAACACCATCAACCAGACCGTTTATGAAACGCTTGGCAATCGTTCCGACGGAGCCATGATGGGCAGTCGAAATTTCTAGCCGATCAAGTCGATGGAGCACTTTTCATGATTGGCTATCAGTCACCACGCCATAGCGGTCACTCTCAACCCGGTCGCCGGAACAGTTGACAAAAAAAATGCGGCGATGCAAATCGAAAACTGCATCGCCGCTGTGTGCAACAGCGAGAACTATCGAATGGAGCAGGCTTTGCGAACAAGGTCCACAAACTCTGCCCGATAACCGGACGCGTCGTCGCCAATCGAATCGCTGGCGAACTTCAAAATCATCTCCGGCGTTGAACTTCCGGCGTGCTCCGATCCACGCAGCAGCATGCCGAACCCGGCAACGCTGGCCGCGAAACGAAAATCTTCCGAAGCACTGCTGAAGCTCTTGTCATCGTGCTTGATCGCGAACTCGATTCGCTTGCTCACGTTTTCGTCAGGCTTCTTGTATCGAAGCGCCAACGTTGCCAACTCGCCCGACGCCGCGGCATCGGAAAGCTTCGTGGCTGCTCCATCGTCAGCAGGTTTGGCGATTTCCGCTCCGGGCACCTGATACTTCAAACCTTGCGGCGCCAACAACGCTTCGGCAACGCCTCCGGTTGGCTCAATCTCGTAGATCGCCGTCACCGTATGGCCGGCTCCGATTTCGCCCGCGTCTTTACGATCGTCGTCGAAGTCTTTCGTCGCCAGCATTCGATTTTCGTAACCGATCAGACGATAGCTCTTCACTTCGGCCGGATTGAACTCGATCTGAATCTTCACGTCCTTGGCGATCGTCACCAGCGAACCCGAAAGCTGCTGAACCAGAACCCGATGCGCCTCACGGTTGCTGTCGATGTAGGCGTAGTGACCGTTGCCGTTGTCGGCCAACTGCTCAAGCTTGCTGTCTTTCAGGTTGCCGGTTCCAAACCCAAGCACCGTCAGGAACACGCCTTCGGAAGCTTTCTGTTTGATCAACTTCACCAGCGAATTGTCGTCGGTGATTCCAACGTTCAGGTCACCATCAGTTGCGAGGATGACCTTGTTAACGCCACCAGTAATGAACTTCTGCTGAGCCAGTTTGTAGGCCAGTTCAATTCCCGCACTGCCATGCGTTGATCCGCCGGGCGACAATCGCTCGATGGCTTCGTTGATCGTTTTGGTGTTGCTGCCGTTGGTCGGTTCGAGCGCGACTCCCGCGTTGCCGGCATACGTCACGATGGAAACGCGATCGTTCTCGCCCAACTGCTTGGTCATCATTTGGAAACCACGCTTGAGCAAGGGCAGTTTGTCCTGAGAATTCATCGACCCCGACACGTCAATCAGGTAGACCACGTTCGTGGCAGGCCGTTCGGCGACGTGAATTTCTTTGCCTTTGAGACCGACTCGCAGAAGCTGATGGGTTTCGTTCCACGGGCAAGTCGCCAGTTCCATGTTGACTGAAAACGGATCGTCGCCTTTGGGTTGCGGGTAGTCGTACTGGAAATAATTCACCAGTTCTTCGATGCGAACCGAATCCCGCGGTGGCAATTGGCCTGAGTTCAAAAAGCGTCGCATGTTGGCGTAGGAAGCCGTGTCGACATCGATCGAGAAGGTCGAGATGGCAGCCCCACCTGTGGCGGCGATGAACTGATTTTCGTGGATCGGAGTGTACTGCTCGTTGCGTGTGTCGCGGCGAAAGTAACCGTGACGTGAGACGCTTTCGCGGCTTTCTTCTGCGAAATCGAGTCCGAATTCTTCAGCAGGTTGTCCAAACGATGGTTCGAATCGCCTGCCCGCAGTTGGTTTGCCGTCCTTGGCATAATTGTCTGTTGGGCTGCGGCCAGCCATCTGCTGCATCGCTCGCATCATGGAACGACCGCGAGCAAGAGAATCACTGCCACGTCCTCCGCCGCCGCCTCCAAGTCCTCCTCCGCCGAATCCGCCTCCGCCGCCTCCAAGTCCTCCTCCGCCCATGCCCATGCCGGGACCGCTGGCGCTATTGGCCATGTCCATTCCGGGACCGCCCATGCCGCCCATGCCTGCAATCATTTGCTGACCAGACTGACCCTGCTCGCCGGCGAGCTGTCCTTGCGCCTCGCCTTGTCCTTGTCCTTGTCCTTGTCCTTGTCCTTGTCCCTGTCCCTGTCCCG
The DNA here is from genome assembly GCF_008087665.1 of Mariniblastus fucicola. Taxonomy (GTDB): domain Bacteria; phylum Planctomycetota; class Planctomycetia; order Pirellulales; family Pirellulaceae; genus Mariniblastus; species Mariniblastus fucicola. Next base: position 454,612 of record NZ_CP042912.1, on the reverse strand, counting down.
GTCCCGGTCCCTGTCCCTGTCCCTGTCCCTGTCCCTGTCCCTGTCCTTCGCCCTGAGAAGGTGCGATCGCCAAGCCATAAAAAGCGGTTTGACCTTCGGCCTGCTGACCGTTTCCTTGCCCGCCTTGCTGTTGTCCCAGGCTTGCCGATTGTTTGCCGTCCGATTTCGACAGCATTGCGTTTTTGAATTCAGAAAGCTGCTTAAAAGATTCTACTGATTTTCTTTCACCGGCACTCGCCAAAGAATCTGAGTCAATCACTTCGTTCAACTGGCCCTTTAGCTCCGATTTAACAGTATCGCTCTCAAGTAGTAGCCCTCTTACGTCCAAACCATCGTGACCCTCATTCGGTTCCACCGCAGGAACGAGTGGAGGCTCAGCGGTCTCGTACCATGACTGCATGGCAACCGGCGCTCCTTGCCACGAGTACATGCACCAGCCACCAACAGCAACCAGCGTCCCTGCCGCCAGGCTCATCCAAAAACGCTTTCGCGTACCGCGGTCGGTCTGCTTTGGCAAAACAGTCTTCACCGGAGCAGTCGGCGCAGCATCGCCCTCCAACTCCATCATCAGTTGCTCCCGAAGCGAATCATTGGACTCCGGCAAATCCTGAGCAACCGATTGCCGTAGCAGGCGACCAAGCTCCAAAGTCATTTCGTCTTCGCCCGACTCGCACTGTCGCGATTCAAGCACTCTGGCTGTGCGATCAGCGAGCTTCAGTTCTTCCTGTTCGTTGCGCTGTTTGTTATTCATTGATTTTTCCTGTCGTGGATGCCGTGTTAAGTTTGCTGCCGTTCAAGGCCGACCTGCATGTTTCGTGTTGGCCGGTCGCGCGTTCCAGCCAATGGGAAACTTCAGGATGTCGCTGTAGCTTTTTGATGCCGCGGTGAAGCGTGACTCGAACGTTGCCCGCCGATTTCTCGATCACCTCCGCAATCTCGATCGGTTGCAGCCCTTGCGACCAAAGCTCGATGACTTCCCGTTCGGATTCCGACAATCCGCCGAACAGCTGCGGCAGTCGTTCGAGAAAGTCGTCGATCTCCAACTGCATCGCCGGGTCTGGCGATGTCGAACCGATTTGCGTCGCCCGTTGTTCGCTTAGCTGCGGTCGTTTCTGGCTGGCTTTGATTTCATCAACGATCCGATTGCGGCAAACGGTGTACAGCCATGGAGCCAGCTTGTCAGCGATGCTTTCCGGGCGTTGCTGACAGAGCTTCATGAAGGTGAACTGAACGACGTCCCGCGCCGCATGCAGATTGCCGTCTCGCCCGCCGAAAAACCTCAGTGCGTACGCCGTCAGTTGACGTTCGTAGCGATCAAAGGCATCGATCACGAACTGTTTTCGCGACCTCGTTTCGTCAGGCGGCCTGGCCCCGGTTTTCGTCAAATTCATATCCGTTTTCCCTCTCACGGCGTTTTCGTATCACCATTCGACAGGATTACGGCGTGGCGGGCAAAACGTTACAGCAGAAACTAGAAAAGTCCGTTATCCGTTGGCATATTGAAGATTTATGGGCAAATTGCAGCTCGCCCCATGATCCGGAACGACATCAAGCATTCACTTGAACGGCACTTCTATCGGCAATCCCTCCTGAACCACTCCAGACTCACGTTCCGCAGAAATGTTGCCCTTCTGAACTGGCTCAGGGTCGTTGTAGATGTTTTTGTTGCGACTTCGAAAGGGATTATCCGGATTGGAGATTAAGTCATAATCGATGACGCGCCCGTCATCTCGAATCAGCATGTCTCTCAACTGTGCCACTCCCAATTTTTCTCGCGAGATCGTCACTACCTCACCGTCACCTTTGACGAAGGTAAATAAAGGATCCTGTTGCTGCAACAGATCGCGAATGGGTTTGTCGGCATCCTGATTTCGGGTGTCGATTTGAAAGTCATCGGGCTTGGTCCAAATCACGGCTCTCTCGTCCTGGTCCATAGCAATCGTGTTGGACGTTCCGTCGGTGATTGCGCCGAATCCTACAGGCTTGTCAGTCGCCAGAATCGTGTGCTCACCGGCGACGGCAAGGTAGTGCGTCGAAATCGATTCTGGGTTTTCTCCGGGCAGCCTGAATGCGTCTGGCATCTCGGCCGCAACCTGCATGTTGTGAGCGCTGTCCCACGGCTGATCGAATTTGAACTTCCCGTATAAGTCTTTCTGGCCAATAAACGGCAGGATCGCAACTCGCCAACTAAACACCTGTTTGGAGCCATCGACTTTATGAATGGCAGCTGGCATTTTCTGATTCACGGATTCGTAGTTCAACACGCCCAGCATCAACTGCCGCAATTTGTCTTCCGATTGAGTCCGCCGATCTTGCCGAGAAAGCGGAACAAGATCTTTCACCATTTTTTGAAGTTGCGTAGTTGTGAAGTCACCAGAAATGGCAAGTTCACTTCCAATCGCAGAGTTGATCCTTGGTGCCATGACGACTTCTCCGTCGATCACAATCGCCAAGTGCTGCCCGACGCTGGACTTCGTGACGAATCGCAATTTGTCGCCAGCGAATTCGCTAAGGGAAACATACAGCGTCGGCCCATATCGCTCCTCTGACACTCGTATCGAAACGAAATCGCGATTGGTGATGATGGGAGTTTTGTCGTAGTCAACTTTCGACAAATCATCCACAAATCGGGTCGTCTTTTGCCCGTCAACGATTTCTTCGACAGGCTTTCGCACAACCTTCGCTACGACCTGCACGGAAAGTTTGACGGGTTCGTTTCTCAGATCGTCCAAAAACCGGGTCGCCGCCAACTCCACATCATTGCTCGCATTGCCCACACGAGTCAGCTTGGTGATGATTCCTTTGAGACTGTTGGACGCGACAAAAACCGTATCGGCTTGCAGATGATCGCTTTTCTGCCCAAACCAGTACATGGCTTTATCCCATTCGCTTGTCAGTGCGGAATTGTTATCCGATCCAATGACGCGTAGCAAACGTGCGTGCCCGCCGTCCTTTAATGACTCGACATCAAACGTGGCCGCTTTTTGGTATCCGCCGGGAGCGAAAAAAATCACCCGATTGTTGTGAAACGCCAATGCGAACGGAACGTCGTTTGGGAGACGGCCACTCCAAACGCCCTGCAACTGGTAGCGATCGTTCTTCAAAACGTTTTCGACATCGTGCGCTTGGCAAGTTAATCGGTGCCCCATAGCCAGAGCATGGGCTCTCAAGGTTCGATCTCTGGCAGTGAGCGGCAACAACAAATCGCGTTTGGAGAGTATCGATTCAATTGAGCCGTCAAACCTCACTCCGCTTGCAATTAATTGGCTTGGAGAATACACGCCATTGCTAAACACAGGAACGGTCAAAACATCGACCCAATCATTTGGCTGCAGCCCATTGAGGGTTTCGTCCGAAACAGGCACCTCCGTAAGTTGTTGCATAGGAGCAGGTTCTCCCTGTAACAGCTCTTCAACCTCCTTAATCGCAACCTGAGCGGGAAGGTTCTTCAAACTCTTTTCAGGTGCATCGGAAGCACGGCTCACGTTTGACTTCCCAATCAAGCCAGCCGTTGAACCGTCAGCCAATTTCAGGGTGATGTTGCCTTCAGCATCCACAACAGCCGTTGAGCCATCAGGAATCACCACGTTTGCCTTGGTCCCGTCCGGTTTTTCAACTGTGATCGCGATCTGCAACAACATGCCCGCACAGACCGCAGCCAATACTGACCCGACCGTCGCCCAGAATGGAACGCGACGAAACAACAAACCTCGTGGATTGGCTTGATCCGGCGATTCGATCTTAAGATCGGTAGCTCTCTCGAATCGGTGATCCATGCGAGGCAAGGCTCGGGCTGCTTTCACCATCGCAGTCAAATCTGATTCGCTCGCGAAAGCCTCCAACTGATCGGCGACTTCACTTGCTGCCCCTGGACGGTCCTCTGGTTTCTTCGCCAACAACTGATGGACGAGCCGTTCAAGTTCTTTCGGTACATCATCACGCAGTTGCGAAAGCGCTGCCGGCACATAGGAGACGTGAGCATTCATTTTCGCAAACGGTGTTGCATACTGTGCGATCGCAAATGGCGCCCGGCCTCCAATCATCTTGTACAGCGTGCAGCCTAAACCATACAAGTCCGTTCGCACGTCGACATTGCGAGCGTCATTAACCTGTTCTGGGGCAACGTAGTCAGCCGTCTCCATCGCCTGACCGGTCGCAGTGAACTCTTCGCCCTCTTCGACGCTCTGGATCCGCGCCAAACCCAAATCCAACAGCTTTACATTCCCCGCGTCGTCAATCATCACGTTGGACGGCTTCACATCACGATGTACCAGATTCATTTTCGCGATGTAGTCCAGTGCTTTGCAGATCTCCGCGCCGATTCGACACGCGTTCGCGATTTCCAAACGACCTTTGCGTTTAAGCAAATCGCTGCCATCAAGCCCTTCCACAAACTCGGTCACCAGCACCGCAACGCCATCGACGTCTCGGGCATCGTAAGCCGCAACGATGTTCGCATGGTTCAATCCACCAACGGCTCGCATCTCGGCCTCGAACCGTTCGTGCATTCGCTGATCCCAGCGACGATGCGGAGCCAGGACTTTGATCGCAACCTGTCGGCCGAGCTTTGTGTGTCGCCCCAGGAACACTCGCCCCATTCCGCCCCGGCCGATTGGTCGCACGATCTCGTAATCGCCAATCGAATCCGGCAGCGGTAACGCTTCGTTATGGTTGGCTTCGGTCAGCGCGGCGAGTGCTTTCACCGCGGCGCTGCGAAATTCAGGTTCCTGCTGAATCAGGTCGGCCGCTTCATCCGCAGCATTGCGTAGCTCGCCGATAAAAGTATCAGCCGGATTCGATTGATCGATCGTCTCCAAATCCAGCTGACAGGATTCACAATCCTGCAAATGAACGATCAGCAGATCGCTGTCCTCTTCGGTAAGCCGACCTTGTGAAAACGATTCCAGGCGGTTTTTATCAGGGCAGAGCGTGCTCATGGGATTTCCGTGCGGAGGAGATAACTGATATCGTGCCGGGAGAGGTCGCAAAAAGCAAACTGCTTCGGACACTGGTAGAACGCAGCGGCCTGACACCCCAAGTCAGATTTTTTTCGAAATAGTTGCTGCCGGCCGCATAGTCGTAGGATGCTGGTTGTTGAAAGCCGAGGCTTCCTTTTGTGGTCGACGTGCGGAATTCAGTGCTAAAATTGAGCTGTCCATGGCTGCAAGCTGACGTGGCTTTGACCTCCAGCCGACGGTTAGAATAGACGTAGCGATAGCGCAAAGCCATCGAACGTTGCCAAAATGGCCTACCGGTGACGTCGCACCAGCGATCAACTAATACCACCAACTTCAATTGCGACAAAGCACATGAAGCTTTCTCTCTCGCCCATCCTGATCTTCTGCCTTTTGGTTGCCGTCGAAAATCTGCCCGCGCAGGAAGTCAACTTCACTCGCGACATTCGGCCGATCCTTTCTGACAAGTGCTTTCACTGTCACGGCAACGACGAAGAGACTCGTGAAGCCGGTTTGCGGCTGGACCAGCGCGACGCGGCAATCGAGATGGATGCCATTACGCCTGGATCGCTTGACGAATCGGCAGCCTGGCAACGGATCGTCGCCGACGAAGAAGACATCGTCATGCCGCCGCCGCATTCTCATAAAACACTCAGTGATCAGGAGAAAGAAAAGCTTCGCCAGTGGATCGAACAGGGTGCCGTTTACGAACAGCATTGGTCCTATCGCCCGATCGCCAAACCGGAAATTGAGCTGACCGCAAAAGATGACTCGCCGATCGACGTGCTGATTCGCAAACGGCTCGAACAACAGAAACTGGCCGCTTCTGAGCAAGCCGATCGCGTGACACTGATCCGTCGACTTTCGCTGGACTTAACCGGATTGCCACCAACCGGCGCAGAGATCCAAACGTTCCTTGCCGACGATTCGCCGAACGCCTACGAGAACCTTGTCGATAGATTGCTCAACGAGGACGCTTTCGGAGAACGCATGGCCGTGTTTTGGCTGGACCTCGTTCGTTACGCCGACACGATCGGCTACCACAGCGACAATTCGATGGAAGTTTCCGCCTATCGCGATTACGTGATCAACGCCTTCAACGCGAACAAGCCTTTCGATGAATTCACGATCGAGCAACTTGCGGGCGACCTGTTGCCCGACGCGACGACGCAGCAAAAAATCGCGTCGGGATACAACCGTCTGCTGCAGACGACTCAGGAAGGCGGTGCTCAACCGAAAGAGTACATCGCCATCTACGCTGCCGATCGCGTTCGCAATGTCAGCGGAGTCTGGATGGGGCAGACGATGGGCTGTGCTCAGTGTCACGATCACAAATACGATCCGATCACGGCCAAGGACTTTTACGCGATGAGCGCTTTCTTCTCCGACATCCGGGAAACGCCTGTCGGTAAACGCGTCAAAAACCTCTACCTGTATACCGATCAGGAGAAAGCTCAGCTTCAACAACTGGAAAAGGATTTGGCTGCCGCAAAGGGCGAAGAGGCCGCGTTTCGCGATGGTTCCGACGCTCGAAAGAAGCTGCAAATGGAGTGGGAAAAAGCGTTGGTGGAAGATACCGAAGAAGTCGAGTCTCAGAATGCAGAAGGATCCGACGCCAAAGTTAATGAAACAGATAGTTCGTTGCAGGACATTGTTAAGATCGCTGCTGACAAGCGTTCGGCGGAACAGCAAAAACAGCTCGACGATGCATTTCTCGATGCGTCCAGCGAGTTTGCTTCGATCAAGAAAAGAGCAGCGGATTTGCAGGCCGCGATCAAGAAAGTCCGGGACAATGCGAGGTCGATGCTGGTTTCAGATGCGTTGCCAAAGCCGCGGATGACGAAAATCAAAAATCGCGGTGACTGGATGGATGAGTCCGGAGAAGTGGTCCTTCCGGCGGTTCCCGAATTTCTGCCATCCAGCTTTGAGGGCGTCGACAGGCGACTGACGCGGCTGGATTTGGCCAAATGGATGGTGGATCCTGCCAACCCGCTGACGTCGCGGACTTTCGTGAACCGGCTGTGGAAAATTTTCTACGGACGAGGACTTTCAAACAATCTCGACGACCTTGGAGGGCAGGGCGAACCGCCGACGCATCCGGAGCTGTTGGACTGGCTGGCGGCTGAGTTCCAATCGGATTGGGATGTGAAACGGATGGCGAAGCTGATGGTGATGAGCCAGACGTATCGTCAAAGTTCCGTTGCGGATTCGTCGGTTAAGGAAGCAGATCCGGCGAATCTTTGGTACGCGCGTCAATCGCGATGGCGAATCGATGCGGAGTTCGTTCGGGACACGGCGTTGCAGCTTGGCGGGTTGCTGAATGAGTCGCAAATTGGCGGCAGAAGCGTGAAGCCTTATCAGCCGCAAGGCTATTGGCAGCATTTGAATTTTCCGAAACGAAAGTGGACTCAGGGCGACGGATCCGAGCTGTACCGCAAGAGTCTGTATACGTTTTGGTGTCGCAGTTTTCTGCACCCGACAATGCTGGCTTTCGACGCGCCGACGCGTGAAGAGTGCGTTGCCAGTCGAGCCCGTTCGAACATTCCGCAGCAGGCTTTGGTGCTGCTGAACGATCCAATTTTTGTGGAGGCGGCCCGCGGCCTGGCAATTCGAATGATGAAGTTCGAGGGCGATACGAAACAGAAGATTGAATTTGCATGGCAGGAGTCCGTTGGGCGAAAGCCGCTCGATGGCGAGATCGATTTGCTGGTCAAGCTTTATGAAAATCAACAGGAACGGTTTGCCGATGCGAAAGCCGATGCAACAGCGTTGCTTGCGGTCGGGGAATCATCGGTGCCGGACGGAATCGACGTGCGAGAGTTGGCTGCGTGGACTCAGGTTGCGCGGGCGATGCTGAATGCGTACGAGACAATTTCGCGACACTGAAAAAGGTGGCATAGGCTTCCAGCCTGTGATCGCGCAGGACGAACATCAAACCGTCATTTCACCGCCACAACTGATGACAGGCTAGAAGCCTATCCAACATTTTCGATTTGAATCATCATGAATAATCTAAACCGCCGAACGTTCATCAACCGCAGCGCTGTCGGCATCGGCTCACTGGCTTTCGCGAGTCAACTGCTGGCCGACGACAAAGTTGAAGTCTCACAGAAGGACAGCCCCTTCGGACCCAACATCCAGCCGCACTTTCCGGCCAAAGCCAAACGAGTCATCTTTCTTTGTATGGCCGGCGGACCTTCGCACCTGGAAACGCTGGACTATAAACCGAAGCTGGCCGAGATGGACGGCAAACCGATGCCCGAAGCCTTCACCAAAGGCCAACCGCTGGCTCAGTTGCAAAACAAACCACTGAACTGCTACGCGCCGCGATTCAAGTTCAGTAAACACGGACAAAGCGGTCAGGAAATTTGCGATCAGTTTCCGCACATGGCCAAACTTGCCGACGACATTGCGATCGTTCGATCCATGACAACGAAACAGATCAACCATGATCCGGCCCACACTTTCATGAACTGCGGAACACAAATTTCCGGTCGGCCGTGCATGGGTTCGTGGATTCAATACGGCTTGGGAAGCGAATCCAAAGACCTGCCGGGCTTTGTGGTTTTGGCTTCCGAAGGCGGCGGACAGTCGCAGCCTATCGCATCGCGGCAGTGGCACAGCGGGTTTTTGCCAAGCCGTTACCAAGGAGTCTATTTTCAGTCCAAAGGCGACCCCGTGATGCATGTCGGCAATCCGCCAGGAGTGACTCGTGCGGACCAACGCCACGTCATCGACACGGTCAACGGGCTCAATCAGCTTCGCAATCAACTGGTCGACAACCCGGAAATCGAAACGGGCATTTCGCAGTACGAGTTGGCCTTCAGAATGCAGGCCAGCGTTCCGGATCTGGCGGACGTCAGCGATGAGTCCCAGGAAACGCTGGACATGTACGGCGCCAAACCGGGCGACGGATCTTTCGCGAGTAACTGTCTGTTGGCCAGAAGGCTGGCTCAGCGCGGCGTGCGTTTCATTCAGCTCTATCACCGCGGCTGGGACCATCACGGCGGGATTGAAGGCGGCATCAAGAAAGTTTCCAAGCTGGTTGATCGCGGATCGTGGGCTTTGATCGAAGATTTAAAGCGGCTGGGGATGCTGGAAGACACGCTTGTGATTTGGGGTGGCGAGTTTGGTCGCACGCCGATGTCCCAGGGAGGCAGCGGGCGCGATCATCACATCAAAGGGTTTTCGCTTTGGATGGCCGGCGGCGGAGTGAAGCCCGGCATCAGCTACGGTGCGACAGATGAGTTAGGTTACAACGCGGTTGAAAACGAAGTTACGGTTCACGATTTCCATGCGACGATGCTGCATCTGCTGGGCATCGATCACGAGCGGTTTACCTACAAGTTCCAGGGCCTGGACATGCGTTTGACGGGTGTGGAAGAAGCGAACGTGGTGAAGGAAATTTTGGCGTAGAGAGTCTGGGTTGGCATTTCGTGAGAGGTGTACGGGAGAGTGGAACGGTGAAATGCAATCACAGGCTGGAAGCCTATGCCACCGGGCTGGATAACAGACGCTCGACCGACGCGTACTGTTTCTCTTTGGCGAAATCGATCGGCAACTTGCCGCCGCTGTCTTGCGTTTCACGCTCCGCTCCGTTGGCCAACAACAATTCGACAATCTCCGCGTAAACCGACTCGTTTTCTTTCCAAAAGCCGCCGGCTGCGATGTGAAGTGGCGTCCGCCCGAGCGAATTTTGCGAATTAACGTTTGCTCCAAGTTCCACCAAACGTCGTGCTCCGTCGGCAAACCCTTCGCCGCAGGAAATCATCAGCGGAGTCCAATCGTGTCCGCCGTGAGGTGACGGCATCTCTTCTCCGGGAACGTTAATGCCGGGGCGATCTGCCGAACGGCTGTCGACGTCAACGCCACTCTCAACATAAAACTCCATCATCTGAATCTGGTTCGGCACCGCCGAAAGGTGAATCGGACGATAGCCATCCAGCGGTGAAGCCACATTCAAATCCGCTCCTGCGTCACGCAGAGCGCGAGCCAACTCGATTCGATCAGGCTTCAAACACCAAATCGAAGCCATGTGAATCAACCGCCAATCGGATTGGCCAAGAGCCACCGCATCGTTCTCCCATGCGAACCAGGCGACCTTGTCGATCTCGCGATTCGGATTGTCACCCTGTTCCAACAAACACCTGGCGGAGGCGACCTGGCCCGACACAATTGCGTACTGCATCGGAGCAAACGTATCGATCAACAAATCTTTCGCCGTCGGATCCGCGGCCAACAACCGATTGATATCGTCGACGCGACCGGTCCCGCAAGCCGAATGAATGTCGATCGTCGCGCCCAGTTCCAGCAGAACTTCGGACGAGTCAGCTTTCCAGTTCCGAAACGATGCGAACTGCAACAGGTTCATGTCCTTGCCGATGCAATAACCGGTCGGGTCCGATGATTGAATCGTCGCCGTGAGCAACTCCTCTCGATTCGGCGCCGACAGCAGCGCGGCTAGCAGTTCTTCGGTTTCGCCTTTCTTGATGTGATCGAGAAATAGCTTCAGTTTGGCATCATCCATGATTGCTAAACGTCTTTGTACCAACAGCGAATAAACTGGTGCCAGCGGCTGGGAGCGTCGCTGCTGGTGCCAAGGCTCGCGTCACCAGATCCCTCTTCCCAACGGCTCCAAATATTGGGCAAAACCACGGTTTCGATCGATACCAGCGCGATTCGATTTTCCGCAAGCCACTTGTTTGCTTCCTCGACCGCGTGGTCGAAACTTTGATGTCGGCCTTCCTTGAAGAAGCCGGGAGCTTCGATTTCTTCAGGGACAAAATCTTTGTACTTCAACATCGAATTCAAACTTTCATTGAGCCGGCGAGGGAAACTTGATCACAGGCCCGAAGCCTATGCCACCTGATACATTTTCTGGGTCACAATATATTGTTCGATGCTTCGCGGAACAAGAAAGCGAATGCTCTGTTCGTCCGCAACTCGCTGGCGAATCTTCGTGCTGCTGATGTCGATCAGCGGACTCTCTACCGAAAGCTCACGCAACGTTTCAACGTAGGCGGATGAGGATAGCGGCTCCAGCAAGCCAGGATCAACCGGCCCCGATCCCGGACGTCCGACGACGATGGGCCTGGCGAGCTTCAGGATCTCTTCCGGCTCACGCCATGTCGCAAACGACTTCAGCGAGTCAGCTCCCATCAGAAAGAACCATTCATTGCCGGGCTGTTGCGATTCCAGTTCGCGAAGCGTGTCCACGGTATAGCTGATTCCGCCGCGTTTGATTTCGAGGTCGCTGCGAACGAAGTCACGATGTCCGCCGATGGCCAGATCCAACATTTCCAGTCGTTGCCGATCGGTTCCGTGAGCTCCTGCGAGCTTGTGCGGCGAGAGAGCGCAGGGCATGAACAAAACCTGATCGAGCTTGGACTGTTCGCGACAGTTTTCGGCCAGGATTAAATGGCCAAGATGAATGGGATCGAAGGATCCGCCAAAGACGCCGATTCGCATAATGATTTCTTGGGTTAATCAGCCGAGAGTTTTGGGTGGCATAAGCTTCCAGCTTGCGGACATGCAGCCCACAGGCTGCAAACCTTTGCACCGTTTGCAGGCGACGCTAGGATTCGATGCCGAGATCTTCCAGATTCAGCAACGCTGAAAACTTCACGTCAACATCCGCGAAAATCTTCTCCGACTCGGGACCGCGGTTGACGATCGTAATCAAGCGGTCGACTTTGAGACCAAAGTTCCGAGCGTGTTCGATCGCGCGAAGCGAACTGCCTCCGGTCGTGATCACGTCCTCGACCATCACCACTCGCTGTCCCGGCTCAACCGGTCCTTCCACCATCTGCTGCATGCCGTGCTCTTTGGCCTGCTTGCGAACGATGAAGCCCTTGATGTTTTTCTGTTGCTGCCAGGCTACCGTGATCACCGCCGCGGTAATCGGATCGGCACCAATCGCCATGCCACCGACCGCGTCCGGCAAATCGTCGCCAATCACGTCCAGCATGCCCGCTGCGATCACGTTGGCGGACTCGCCGTCGAGCGTCAACTTGCGGCAGTCCAGATAGAATTTGGCTTGCTTACCCGACGCGAGCGTGAAGTCGCCGAACTTGAGGGCATGATCTTTGACAAGCTGAATGAGTCGATCGCGGTCGTACAAAACGGGCTTTCATGGCTAAGTAAAAATTTGGCGGAAGCGTCATGCCTCAGCAGGTCTCGCCGGAACAAAACATCCCGACCAGAAAGCCATTTTAGCCTGTTTTCAGCCGTTCCAACATGGCCTGATCCACCTTGGCTTTCACCGTCCGGCGATCGATTTTCAGCTTCCGCGCCGCGGCTTCATAGCCACCGGTTTGAAAGTACATCCACGTGCAATATCGCTGCAGCAATTCGTCCGCCGTCAAAGATGTCTTGATCGCGTCGCGCGTCCAATCGTCTTGCTCGGAAGAATCGACCTTGGCCGATCGCCCGGGAACGTATTCGCCGCGAATCATGATGCTGCTAACGCACTGTTCCAGTTCGCGAAAGTTGCCTCGCCACGGATAGTGCGATCCCAGATTGGCTTCGATCCACTCCATTGACTGGCTGCAAAGCGAATCAGAATCGTCGCCAACGAGCCCGGTCGCGATGTGCCGAATCAGAAAGTACAGATCCTCCGGGCGATGCTCAAGCTGCTGACGAAGTGAAGGCGTTTCGATTCGATCCGCACACAGGCGGTAGTACAAGTCTTCGCGGAACCGGCCGGACTTCATTTCTTCATCAAGGTCACGATTGGTCGCGCCGATAATCTTACCGCAAAAGTTTCTTTCTTTTGTGGCACCGATCCGTGAGAAACGCCGCTGCTGCACAACGCGAAGCAATTTCACTTGCAGCGCCAGATCGAGTTCGCCCAGTTCATCCAGAAAGATCGCTCCGTGAGCAGGACAAAGCTCCAGCCAGCCTTTGCGGTCGACGATCGCTCCGGTGAAGGCGCCCTTTCGATGACCAAACAGTTCCGACTCGATCAAGTTGGCGGACATGGCCGACAGGTTCAGTGGAAAGAAGCTTGTTTCGTCGGGCGCCTTCAATCGACTGTGCTTCTCATCAAACGGAATAAACTGCGACAGCCCGATCGCTCGGGCAACCAGCTCCTTGCCCGTTCCCGATGGACCGGTGATCAATGAAGTCAGTCCGCTCATTCGGTCAAACAGGCTGCGGCGGTAGCGATCAATGTCACAAGTGAAAATCGACTGCCAGACTTTTCCGCGCAGCTCGACCGACGGTAGTGACTCGCCAAGAATGAACGAATAAATATTGAAGAACGCTCGGTGGATCTGACACAGAATCGCGAACAGATGGCCTGGAGATTGAGCCACCTCGTCGGAGAGGCCAGGCAGATTCACCAGGCGACTGTAGTCACTGCGAAACTCTTTCCAGATCGCGGCCGTGCTGTCAGGATCACGTAGCGAAGCCGGATCCTGGTAAACGATATGGCGATAGAGCAATGCGTAGGTTACGACATACCAATAGTGCTTCAGCGATTCGCTCGACAGCGTTTTTCCCGATGCTACTTGCTGCTGCACCTTGTCGATCAGTTCCGTCGCAGCGTCAGTCAAGCGCGTAACATTGAAACGTTCGCGGTCGGTGAATTCGAGACGGCGACTCCAGGCGATCCCGTCCTCCTCGAACTTGCTGCCAAGCACCTGCTTCTCCAATTCCATTCGCCGCGGCAGAAACGGATTGCACGTCGCGAGCTCGGCAAACAGCTCCAACTGACGCTTTTCGGACTTTCGAACTTCTGACACAGTTGTACCTTTAATGCACAATCGGATTATCGCAACGACATTTAGTGTACGGCGAGGATTCAGACGCAACTGCCAGAATTCGCAAAAACCTCGACAAATACGGCTGTTTTTTGCCGGAGTGACAATCTTGAACGATTGGCACCGCGGATGCTTTTAACGGACGCAAATCAAACAAGTTTCTTTCTGGGAGAAGCACAATGCGACCTGAAAATTCGGCGGACCTCGCCGGCACCGAACAGATCTACACTGCGGAACTCGACGACGAATCTTCCGCAACGAACGACGCAAAACGAATTAGCTTCATCGAGCAAATCCTCAGCCCGCAGTCGCTGCAATGGATGATGGCCTGCGGAAGCGGCTTGCTGATGCTGGGTCTGGTCATCTGGCTGTGGTCGGTTGGCGTTTTCGAGAATCCGATTGTTGTCGCGGTCGCTGCCGGTGCGGCGACGCTGAGTTTGCTCGCTGGCGGAATGTCGCTGACGCTCAAGACACGTCATCAACTGGCTGGACGATGGCTGACGTTGCTGGGCGCCGTCGCGCTACCACTGAACCTTTGGCTCTACGATGCACAGGGATTGATCACATTGGCCGAAGGAGGACATCTTTGGATTCCGGCAGCGATGTGCTGCGTGCTGTACGCGGGTATCGCCAGAGCCCTTCGCGATGCGACGTTTGTCTACGCGATGGTTGGCGGAGTCGTGCTGACCGGAATGCTGTTTCTCGCAGATCTATCGATCGGAAGGTTTTGGGAATGGCTGCCGCCGGCGAAGTTCCTGTTGGCGATCGGCTGGGGCAGCGTGTTCGCAGAGCGACTTTTTGCGGAAGGTAAATCCAAATTCTCACGCTCGAATTTTGGCGCCGCGTTTTTTCGTTCCGGCATGATCGTGGTCGTCAGCGGCCTGGCGCTGGTCGCAAGTGGATTTGCTTCGTTCATCGTCAGTTCATTTTTGGGACAGGTTGACAGCTTTTGGGCACTCACATCGATCTCGACGAACGAGAAAATCTGGGCGTTAGGCATGGTGTCGGCTTCGGCGCTTGGCATGTTCGTGCAGGGGTTTCTCCGCAAGTCCAATCGCTGCCATGCTGCAGCACTGAGCCTGGGTGCTTTCTCCGTCGCGATCACCGTGAACCTGTTGGCCATCCCGGTCACCGGAACGTTACTGGCTTCGGTTGTGGCAGGGTTGGTCATTGTCGCGAATGTTGGCCAGGCAATCGCTCGGCGTCGCTCGACTAACGGACGACCTTTTGAAAGCAAAACGTTGCCGCTTTTGTGGTCACAAGCAGCCGTGGTGTGCCTCTTGATCGTTGCCGGTTTCCAAATCGTAGTCCACCTCAGTGGCGTATCGATCGCGTTTGTAAAGCCGATCGCATGGTGGAACGTTTTGCAGTACGCGTTGACCGCAGCCGCATCGTGGTCGCTTGCGTGGAACACGCGAAAAGGGTCAAAACGTCGGGAAAACTCAGGAATAACCGTCGCAACGTTCTCGGCAATCGGAGCCCTTGCCGCGATGACGGCGCTGTGGGCAGGCGTTTGGATTCAGAACGTTATCCCAACGCCAAGCCTGGCGGTAGCCGTTTCGGTGATCCCGGTTCTGATTGGTTTCGCGTTCTGGTTCGCTCCCGGCGACGACAAACGAAGCTCACTGTTCGGCAACGTGGCTTGCACGATGACGCTAACGCATCTGTTTCTGTTCGCAGCGAGTACCGTTTTTGGATTGTTGATGGCAACACATGCCGGTTGGGCTATCGTTTTGGGAGCTGCCGCGGTCGCTTTCCTCGTAGCATCGCGACGAGACTCGGCAGCACTGAACCAGGTGCTTTCTCTCCTGGCGTCGGTCGCCTGCCTCACGGTCTGGGGAGTTCATCTTGGTTTCAATTTGGGCCATTGCCTGATACTTGCTCCGATGATCGTGGCTACGTCCATCAAATTGCTTCACCACTTCATTGGCGATCATGTTGAAGTTGCTGGAATGATCAAGCAAAAGCCAATCGCGATGGCGACGAACCTTATCATCGCCCAAGCCGGTTTGGCGGCAGTGCTGTTGGGGATGAGTCGCTGGGTTGGCGAAGAGATTACGGGCACGCTGATGGTGGTGATGCTGTGCACGCTGGGCTGTACTGTGTTGGCCAGTTTTCTGACCAGGAATAACTTTTGGCGAACCGTATTCCGGACTCTGATCCTCGCGATTGTCGGCAGCAGTCTGTGCGTGTTCGATGGACTGTTGGACATGAACGCTTGGCATCGCGGCGAGATCTGCTGCCTGGTCGGAGGAGCCATTCTGGTAGGGCTCGGTCACTTGGCGTGGTTGCGAGAGGACGACGCCGATGCGGACATGATTGCCTCGATCAGCCTGTTCACAGGCAGCCTGTTGATCGCGCTACCGCTGGCGAGCGGGCTGGTTTTCTATCGCGTCGCGGAGTCGCCGGAAACACAATGGAGACTGTTCCATGAGATCGCGACGATTGCCGGCAGCCTGATTCTACTGGGCTCGGGACTGCTGTGTCGCATCCGCTCAACAACCGTTTGCGGCGGCGTGTTGATGCTGACTTTTATTGGATCGCTGGTGACGCTGGTTCGAATTCCTGACCAGCTGCAAAACGCCTCGGTCGCCATGATGGTCGGCGGCGGAGTCTTTCTCGCGTCTGCGATTCTGATGAGTATCTATCGTGATCGCCTGATCGCGTTGCCAAACAAAATGCGGGCAGGAGACGGCGTGTTTCAAGTTTTGAAATGGCGTTAAAGAGCGTTCGCTCGACGCCCGAGCATTGGTCTCGGGAACGTCGTTTCGCCCGCCGTGCCCCAGAAGTACGGCGGGCTTTTTGCTGCGCGAGCGCTGCTGACAAAACCGCTACAACCGTTCCTTTTTGCCGGCAAAACGGTCAAAACGCCGAGGGTTTTGCGCCCTGAAACTTCGCCGCTACGAACACGACCTACAGTTTGGCCCCGCCCTTAAAGCCACCTCTGCTGGTCACCTAAATGAAAAAGCAAACTGACAATCACTGCCGCCAGGAAGCCGTCTCCCCATCGCTGACTTTGAAACTGCTTGATGCGATTTCGATCGTCGGCGGGTTGTGGCTGTTGGTCCGTTTCGTTCCCGAGTTCAACAGCAAGTCCACGATCGTGGTTTCGTTGATCGCGATTGGCCTGTTCAACATTTTCGCCGAGGTCGTTGGGCTGTACCGCCGTTGGCACGGACTGGGATTCTTCAAGGAGATCGGATGCGCTGGGTTATCGTGGGCGATGACAATTGCCTCGCTGACATTGTTGGGACGCTTCAGCGTTTACTCCACAGAGATTTCCGGTCCGGCGATCGTATGGTGGTACTTTCTAACTCTCGCGATTGCACTCTCGGTACGCGTCGTAATCCGCTGGTTCCGTCGTTATCAGGCAAGCCGCGGAATCGGTACCCGCAAGTTCGCCGTCGTCGGAATCAACGATCTCGGTATACAACTGACCGAAAACGTAATTGCGACTCCTGACTTGCGAATGACGTTTTCAGGATTCTATGACGACCGACCGGTGGATCGTTTGAAGAAACTTCCCGCGCCGATTGATCGCAACGAAGGAAAGATTGACTCGCTGGTTGAGTCCGCCAAATCTGGCGAGATTCAGGTCATTTTCATCACGCTGCCGATGCGAGCCGAAGACAGAATTCGATCGATCATCGGAGAGCTGACTGATACGACGGCTTCGGTCTACATCGTTCCCGACCTGTTCGTTTTCCAGATGCTGAACTCACGCTGGACCGACATCCAGGGCTTGCCGGTCGTTAGCGTTTTCGAAAATCCGCTCTTCGGCGTCGACGGCTTTCTGAAACGATTGCTGGATGTTTCGGTGGCGTCGCTGGCGTTGATGATCGTCGGTATTCCGATGCTGATGATTGCGGCCGCGGTGAAGCTGACGTCGAAAGGTCCGATTCTGTTCAAGCAAAAACGGTATGGGCTTGATGGCAAGCAGATCGATGTGTGGAAGTTCCGCAGCATGAAGGTTTGCGAGAATGGCGATAAAGTCGTCCAGGCGAAAAAGAACGATTCGAGACTGACTCCGATCGGTGGCTTCATCCGCAAGTCATCTCTCGATGAACTGCCGCAGATTTTCAACGTGCTATCTGGCCAGATGTCGCTGGTCGGACCACGTCCGCATGCGACCGCTCATAACGAGTACTATCGCAAGGAAATCGAGGGCTACATGTTGCGTCACAAAGTCAAACCTGGCATGACGGGACTGGCTCAGGTCAACGGCTGCCGCGGCGAAACCGAAACGATTGACAAAATGGAAGCCCGAATCAAGTTCGACCACAAATACATTCGTGATTGGTCGATCTGGTTGGATCTGAAGATCATGTTCAAGACGCTGTTTGTAGTGTTCTCGCGACAAAACGCGTATTAGTTGGGCACTGCTTGGTAAATGTGAGCGGCAAGGCCCTGGCCGCCGGTCCGTTGCGCTTTTTAACGGCGGCTAGCGCCGTGCCGCTCATGCTTGGCCGCGTTGACGACATGAAAATCATTTACCAAACCCAGCCCAGGTTCGCAGCCAATCCTGCGAGGTCGCGGTGAAACTTGCCGCGTTCAATTTGGTAGAGTAGTTCGACGTCAAACTTCCGTTTCGTTTCGAGCCACCTTCTCATGAAAACCATCCTCTCGTTTGCAATTCTGATTTTCGCCTGCTGCCCCACATTTGCACAAAATGCGGCCGAAACCTGGAACGGCGCAATGACTTACGAAGGCGACAAGGAAATCCGGATGCGGCTGGAGCTGAATCCGAAAGCCAACGGAAAGTTTTCCGGCAAACTGGTTTACCTTGAGCCCGCCAATGCGGAAATCGTTCTGGATGAAGTTGTCCGGGACGCAGCGTCGCTGTCTTTCGAGTTCGAGTACGAGAAATCTTTCAACAAGTTTGACGGCAAGCTCGACGCGAACTCCGGCAAGTTCAGCGGCATTTTCATGACAGCCAAAGGAGTCGTCAGCGCGGGGTTTCCGCTGGAATTCACCAAGACCACTGCCGATGAACCCGCTGTCGATGAACCAACGGAAATCTGGAAAGGCGTGCTCGACGCCGGGATTGCGAAGCTGCGTTTGCAATTGGAGATGACTCCGGATGCAGACGGCTGGAAAGCAAAACTGATCTCCATCGATCAGGGCAACGCGGAAATGGTACCGGACTCGATCACACGCGATGAAGATTCTCTGTCTTTCGAAATCAGGAAACTGGCCGTCAAATACGAAGGAAAAATCGATGCAGAAGCAGGGACCATTGAAGGAACCTTTGTGCAAGCCGGTCAGTCGATGCCGCTAAAGTTTGAGAAAGGCGAGAAGGCAAAACCGACGACACACATTCAGACCTGGCAAGGAACAATGGATGCCGGTGGCAGGAAGTTCGATTTTCAGTTCCGAGTTTTCCAGGACGAAGACGAGAAGCTTTCTGCCAAGCTCGATTCCTACTCCGAGAGAATCTTTGGACTCAGTTGCACGGTCGAGCATGGTGCCGATGGTACGATCACCGTCGAAGTTCCGATCTCGAAAGCACTCTACGTCGGCACGCTGTCGGATGACATGCAAACGATCGACGGCAAGTGGAAGCAGGCCGGCGGCGAGTTCGATCTGAAGCTGACTCAAGTTTCGCTCGATGAAACCCGGCCTCCGAAAGCTCCGGAGCGACCGCAAACGCCCAAGGGGCCGTTTCCGTATCGAGTCAGAGAAATGATTTTCGAAAACTCCGCTGCCGACATCAAACTGGCCGCGACGCTGACCGTGCCGAAAGAAAAAGACAAGCCTCCGGTTGCGATTCTGATCAACGGTTCTGGCCCGCAGGATCGCGATGAATCGATTGCCGATCACAAACCGTTTTGGGTCGTCGCCGATCATCTTTCGCGAAACGGCATCGCAGTTTTTCGCTACGACGAGCGTGGCGTCGGCAGGTCTACGGGCACTTTCGAAGGCGCAACTTCGGC
This sequence comes from Mariniblastus fucicola, assembly GCF_008087665.1. Lineage (GTDB taxonomy): Bacteria > Planctomycetota > Planctomycetia > Pirellulales > Pirellulaceae > Mariniblastus > Mariniblastus fucicola. The sequence continues at coordinate 434,962 of NZ_CP042912.1, read as the reverse complement.
GGATCTTGCGACCGACGTGGAAGCCGCGATCGACTACCTCAAGGGGCGACGCGATGTGGATCCAACCCGAATCATCCTGATCGGTCACAGCGAAGGCGGTTTGCTGGCACCGATGATCGCTGCACGTCGCGACGACGTTGCGGGCGTTGTTCTTCTCGCGCCGCCGGGCGTCAATGGAGTGAAAGTCGTGATCAATCAAAGCCGCTTGATCGCGGAAGCTTCCGGAACCGCCGACGAAGAGGAACTTCAGATGCAGGAGAAGATTCTCGAACTCGCGTTTGAGCTGCTGAAGTCTCAACCGGAAACAAACGATGACTTTTACGAACAGTTCGAAGCGAAAACAGCCGAAGTCATGGGCGAAGACGCGGAAAAGTTCGAACTGGTTCCCGAAATCGAGGTCGCCGTTCGCCAACTCGACACGCCGTGGTTTCGCTACTTTGCAAAATACGAGCCCGGGCCGGCGTTGGAGAAAACAAAGTGCCCGACTCTGGTTTTAATCGGGGAAAAAGACCTACAGGTGGATCCGAAATTGAATCTGCCTCCGATCAAAGCGGCCTTGGCCAAATCAGGCAATCAAGATGTGACGATCGAGCAGCTTTCCGGGCTAAATCATCTGTTTCAGACTTGCGAATCCGGATCGCCCAGTGAGTACATGGCGATCGAACAGACGTTTGCACCGAAAGCCCTGAAAGAGATCTCCCAGTGGATCAACAAGCGGTTTGCTGATTAGAAAGGTCGCGGGGATTGAGCCTGAAGGTGGCATAGGCTTCCAGCCTGTGAACTGTTTTCGATGAATTCACATTTCATCTGAGATTCGGAACCAACGTCAGCGGCTCGATAGCCGGAAACCCAACTCACTCAATGCAAACACAGGCTGGAAGCCTACACCACCAGCCTGCGGTTTGCTTTGACTCAGACTACTTCGCTTCGGCCATTGCGATTTCTGGCACCTCATAGCCCGCGCGATACTCACGCTTGAGCAGCTTGTTCGCCACGTCAGCGTTATCGCCAACAAACTGGCCTTCAGCATTCAGGTTTAACATCGGACTGAGCTTGATCGCATCATCGTCGAGCGAAAGGCCGTGAGCCGCAAGGTGCTCATCGGTCTGCTTGAGCAACGTTTTCCAGGTACTTTGCTTGACCAAGTCCGCGTCGGCTCGATCGAACTTCTCACCGCACATGAACGCGATGTTGGCGAAATTGCACCAACCAGTACTGTCGTGACCAACCTGAATTTCTGCGTTGAGCGTCGAAGAATCATTGGCTCGAACAGCATCGATGAAATTCTTTTGATGCAGCACATCTCCGCTGTTGCCTTTGAACTCGCGAATGACTTTGCCGTCGCGATCACGAGCAATACCACCGGCGCGGCGACCTTCGAAACGACCGCCTTCACAGTAAGCAACATATCCGCTGGATGGGCCGCCCATTTTCGGGCTTCGCTTGCCACCTTTTTTGTCCGGCAGATTCGACAGCCCAATCACAACCGGAATCGAACCCGTATCGAAGTACACGAAGTGCACGTTTGGCGAATCCGCTGCATCGTTCCAGAGCACGCGACCGCCGCCGCCGAAAATTCGTTTCGGAACCGTGACCGAATCCTGGAAGATGTTGTTGCGAACATCGTCCAGCACATGCACGCCCCAGTTGCCCATTTCGCCGGAACCCGTGTTCCAGTCCCAATGCCAATCGTAGTGCAAATTTTTGCGATAGATCGGTTCTTCCTGAGCCGGGCCAAGCCACAGGTCGTAGTTGACGTTCTTCGGAATTTCCAGCGGCGTGTCACGCTTGCCAACCGACCCGCGAACTCCGTATCGATTCACACGCGCCGCTTTGATCTCACCGAGCGCTTTGTCCTCGTGCAGAAACTTTTTGATTTCGGCCTGCATTGGATCGCTACGTTGCTGCGTTCCGATCTGGCAGACCTTTCCGTAACGCCGCGCCGCTGCAACGGTTTGTTCACCTTCCCATTGCGTGTGCGACAAAGGCTTCTCAACGTAAACATGTTTGCCGGCTTCCATCGCCCAGATCGCGGCCAGGCAGTGCCAGTGATTGCAGGTCGCGATCACGACAGCGTCGATTTCCGGATCCGCAAACAGCTCTCGCATGTCGGTGAAGGTTTTGGCTTTCGGATACGTTTCCAAAACCTGCTTCATGCGATCTTCGTCCGGGTCGCAAACGGCTCCGATATTCACGCCTTCGACTTTCGAAAATTGCCCCATCAAGCCGCGGGAACGTCCACCGCAACTGATGAATCCAATATTGATTTCTTCGTTCACGTTGGCAGCCCAAAGCTGTTTTCCGGGAACGGCAATCGTTACGGCAGCGGCTCCGGCACCCATCGTGCGGAGGAAATTTCGTCGGTTTGTGTTCATAGTCATATGAAAATTCTGAGAATTTGAAGAAAGCAAAATGTCAGCGACATGCACATTGTAGCCTCCCTGTTAACGGCAAACGACACGTGAACATTTCGCACTAAATGCGAACCAATACGGTTTTAGCCCGTCTGAACTAACCAATAGTGGGGTGATACGTTTCGCCCGGACATGACCAAGTGTCGTATTTTTTTGGTGACAATGGCTCAATCAGGCAGAGCCCCTGTGTATGAAACAGGTTGCTACCGGTTCAACTCCGGTTGGTCACCCTCGAAAAATGGTAATAATATTTACAGCGACTGACTTCATTGATTTTTGAGAGTTCAGGAGACCCTTCATGGTAGCGCAAGTGCTACAGCGGCCGACGCTTGTTTTGAACCGCAACTGGCAGCCAGTAAATGTGGCTTCCGTCGCGCGGGCTTTGGTACTGGTATGGAACGAGTCCGCCAAGGTGGTCGATCCGCTTAACTACCAACTGTATGAATGGGATGACTGGTCACAGCTTAACCCCGTCAACGACGAACCTTTCATCCAGGCGGTTTCGCAACGGATCTGTGTTCCCGAAGTGATCACGCTGACCCGGTTCAGCAAACTGCCTTCTGCGACAGTTCCGTTCAGTCGACGCAACCTGTTCAAGCGTGACCGTTACACGTGCCAGTATTGCAACAAGCGGCCTCGCCAGGATGAGCTGACGATCGACCACGTTGTACCTCGCTCGCACGGCGGACAGTCAACCTGGGAGAACTGCGTGTTGGCTTGCATCGAGTGCAATCATCGAAAGGCGGATCGAACTCCAAAGCAGGCGAACCTGAAGATCAAGCATGAGCCTGTTCGTCCGAAATGGAACCCGGTCTACTCTCGCTATGAAACGCGGCACGAAAGCTGGGCCAAGTTCATCAGCGACGCCTATTGGAACGCTGAGCTTGAAGAATAGAGGCAATTAAAATTGTCCTGACAATCCAACGGCAGTGGAAACCAAAATTTCCACTGCCGTTTTTTCTTGCATCCCATCATCACAGGTTCCACAATATTGACTGTCATCAATCACAGTCGCCGAAGGATGAAGATGAAATCGCAAACTCAACGATTGCTTGCTCTGCTGGTCCTGATCTGCATTCTCTGCAATCCCGCCGCTGCGCAAGAAGAAAAAACAACTGACTTCACCGAAGTCAAGGGGCAGGTTGTCGACTCCAGCGGCAAGCCGATCGAAGCATTCAAAATCACAGTCAACATCTACGATTACACGAAGAACGGATGGAGCTCAATTCCAGAATCACGCGCAAATTGGGAAGGAGAGTTCGAGGATGGCAAGTTCAGTTTCGATATGGAAAATTCAATTGAAGTTAATGTCAAAACCTACGTCAGCCGAAACGTTTCCGCCAAGGGCTACCTCGAACTGAATCAGAATCGCGGGTTTACTCCTCTGAGCACGTTCACAGGCGACTTTGGAAAGATCAAACTGGTTCGAGGTATAAAGATCAAGGGAAAGGTCGTGATGCCGGACGCTCAATCGGACGAGAAACTAGCGGCACCCAAGGTTTTCATCGCTAAAAAGATGAGCTCACTGATGCCGGACTACAACAACCTCTTCCAGCGGTACTGCACGGTCAAGGAAGATGGAACTTTCGAGGCCACAGTAATCGAGAACTCAAAACTGTTGGTAACAGCAAGCAGCGACAATGCTGCTGCGACGCACAAAGAATTCAAAATCAGGAAACCAGAATCTGATGACGACGTACAGGATCTTGGCGAAATCAAACTTCAGGATGGCGTTACCGCATCAGGGGTCGTGCTGAATCGGGACGGCGAACCTGTCGAAGGACAAATCGTTCGGATTCAACAAAAGATGTCTCAAAGCAGGATCGCTCAGAACATGGTCTACGGCCACGCAGTTTCAGATGCTGACGGTAAATTTACGCTGCCACCCCGGGCAGGCGACTGCAGGATTTCATTGGTCAATAAAGCCGCGATTGACAATAAACTGGTCGAAGTCAAAGGCAAACTGTTATTGGCAAAACCCTTTGCGATCACGCTGGAATTTGGCCAACCAGTCGCCGAAATTGAAATCCGCGAAGGCAAAGTGCGGAAGATTCACGGCGTCATAAACTTTGAAGGCGACAAACCAAACTTGAGCTACAGCGGCATGGATTCCAACCAGAGCGAAGTCAAACTCAATAGCGACGGGAGTTTTGAGTTTGAAGTCGTTGATGGCATCAAACCATGGTTGATGATCAACAAACACGATGGTGAGCAGTGGTACATGGCTCGATTGAGCACGGAATCACTACGACAATTTCGCGATCGCTTCTCTGGTGCGCCAGAAAATAACGCTCAGTTCTTCCAATTCAATGAAGTCGATTCTGACATCGGTCCGCTGGAGTTTGACATGGTTAAACACGTCGCACTCGAACAGCGATCGGTTTCCGATCAGATAGTCGATTGGCTCCTGTTCGGCTCCGACGACTAGGCACTGTTTGGTAGATGTGAGCGGCAAGCTCAAGCCAAACTTCAATCGTTAAACCCAACTTCTTCAGTCGCAGCTTCGGGCGGTTGAGGCGTCAAGTTTGCGCGGGCAAAATCGATTCGCTGCGTCTTCACCATCTCATCGACCGTCTGTTTGATCTCCGACTGGATCCGCGGAAGTACTTTTAAACGCCACGGAATCACGACCGTAAACGTACTGCCTTTGCCGACCTGGCTTTCGAGTGAAATCTTGCCGCCGAGCAAAATGCACAGTTCCTTGACGATCGAAAGCCCCAAGCCGGTGCCCGAAACTTCGCGTGTTAACGCGTCACTGCCGATCGCCGACGGTCCCTGGCGAAACTTCTCGAAGATGATTTCCTGATCTGATTCCGCGATGCCGACTCCCGTGTCGCTGACTTGCAGTGAGAGCATGTCATTGGCCACTCGCGTCGCGGAAAATCGGATCTTTCCACCCTCGGGCGTAAACTTGATCGCGTTGGAAAGCAGGTTCGTCAACAGCTGTCGAACCTTGATCTTGTCCTGAAAAACAGGCTCGAAATCGTCGTCGCCCGCATACACCAGCTTGATGCTTTTCTTTTCCGCAAGCGGACGGACCATATCGCCCATCTGATCACAGAGCTGATTGATTGAAAACTCGGTTGGGCGAACTTCCATCATCCCGGCTTCAAGCTTCGCGAGGTCCAACACATCATTGATCAGATCCAACAGCAACCTTCCGGACTTTTTGATGTTCGAAGCAAATCGCAACTGCTTTGGTTTAAGTTCACCGGCTTCGAGAACTTCCGAGAAACCGATAATGCTGTTGAGTGGCGTGCGAAGCTCGTGGCTCATGTTGGCCAGGAATTCGCTCTTCACCTGGTTCATCTCGTAAAGCTTCAGGTTTAGCTGAGCCTGCTCGTCGACTTTCTTGTCCAGGTCTTCGTTCACATCCTGCAACGCCGCCTGCCAATCCATCAGATTGTGCAGCATCTTGTTGAACGACCGCGACAACGCTTCGAACTCGTCGCCGGTTTTCAAATTCGCACGCTCGTTCAGCTTTCCATCACGGACCTGGTCAGCGACTTCGGTCAGGTGCTTCAGTGGCTTCACGATCACGTAGCGAACGATCAGCCAAATCGCTGCGACAGCTAGAACGACCGTCGTGATGGCGACCGAGATCAAAATGGCGCGACTGTCGGTAATCGCATCTTTCGCCTGTTTGTTGTCCAGCGTGACCCGCATAAACATCGGCGGAGCAAGCTGGCTCTTTTCATATTCCACCCATTTGACGTCGTCGCCTTCGGACTCGCCCATTTTGCGATCCAGGTCTGCCAACAGAATGTCGTCAGGATCTTTTGGTACAACGCCATGACACTCGATGCAAACCGAGTTGAAAGTCACGGGCTTGTAGAAAACGTAGTTCTGACCAAACGTAAAATCGTCTGTTTCCCGTGCATCCGGTTCCAGCGAAATGGACTCCGGGTTCTCCAGGTCTCCAAAAAGCCGTGACCAGTTGGCACGCTGCTGGAACGCTATGGCAACCTTTGAAAGGCTTTTCAATCTTTCGATCTCATTCGGATCGGTCGAAACGGTGGCTGGCAGCTCATTTCGTCTGAATCGATCATCCAGCACCAAAGTTTCCACTGACGTCTTTGCCTCACCTTCCCTGGCGAGCAAATCGACAAGATCCCGCGAAGACTTTCCTTCAAGACTCTCATGAAACTTCACGGCACGCAAGTGCGTTCGCAAGAAAGAATCCGTTGCCAGGCTTTGAGCTTTCTCGCGAGTATTCTCACGGATCAAATTCTCTGTGATCTTGCTGACCCACCAGAAAGAACCTGCCGTCAGCGCAAGTAAACAGGTACCAAACAGGATGCGGATTTTCCGCTCCAGTCGGGACTCGCCAAGAACACGTTTGATACCTCGATAGGACATTGCACTTCCATGTTAGCAGGCTCAGACGGTGATCCGTAGCCGGATTTACCGGAAGCCGAGCCACCAAAGCACAAATGCAAGCTCAACTCCTATCGGTAAATCTGCCCCACCAGTTCCAAATGGAACCCCAGCCATTCCGGCCGGGTATAGACCGAATGGCCGAAAGTCTGAGCCGCATACCCATCCCGGTTGTCGTATTTGACCAGCACCGTTTCTCCTTCGTCTGCGACACGCATCCCCAGCTTCGCACGCGGCCACCAGTCACGCCTCGAATAGTCCGGTGCCAGAAAACGATGCAGTTCGATCTCCACCGCCCGCGTCGTTCGGTTCAGTAACCAGGGAAGAAAATCCGAACCAGTGATTCCCAACAGTTGAATCAGATCGCCCCGCGCACTTTCAACAAACTTTTTTCCGGTTCCGAACAGCGGAGAAAGCCACTCGGGCTGCTCCGCCTGAGGCGAATGATTGACGATGTGCCGCAGAGAACGATAGCCTGCGGAATCCCAGCCATAGCAAACCGGTGCACCGAAGTTAACAATGTCGAGCCTGAGACCTTCAACCGCGCCCGTATCAAAAGCTGCACGTACTCGTTGCAGAGCACACACTCGATCGTCGCGTACCGGAAACAGTGGCTCAGCGAGATCCAGAAACCTGTCTCGCACCGCTGGCTCAGCGCCGATCAAATTCGTGATCAGAGCCGCAATGTTTCCGGCATGGCTATGGCCCCACAACATGACGCGTGGCTCGTCGCCGACTCTCTGCAACAACTCGTCCAGCAATTCGATCGCGGCCTTGCAGCGCCCCGAGTGCGTGTTCTCCCCGGACCAGACGAAACGTCGCGATTCCGCCCGGGTGTGAAAATGATCGATAAACGCGTGCGTAAAGTTTCCCGAATCCCCGGCGATCGCATCGGTCAGTTTCTTGCCAAACGTCTTGAGCACTGATCCGGCAGACGGAATAACGCGTTCAAGTTGACCAAACCAGCCCAGCACATCGTGGCCGGCAAAGGTACCGTGTACAAACCAGATGGCGTCCACGTTCTCGTCCACGGACTTGGTAAAAGTCGAGAGACTATCCGCAAAAGCATCGCTGCCTTGCTGGGCGGGAAACTCTGCGGCCTCAAATCGCCAAACGGATTTCGGCTCATCAGCCAGATACTGTTGGTGGCGGAAATGATTCTTCAGCGGCATCGTGCTTCCATGAAAAAACGATCCTGCGAACATGGCGCTGGCGCAAATCTGTTGGATCGCGGCAGAGCTTCGATCGCATTGGTGCCGGCTATTTCACCATTTCCGCAAATAGCGAATCGAAGCACCTAAACGGCGACTTCGACTTCTTCACCGATCTGCCAGTCCGTGGGATCGCTGCTGTTACGGATGACTTTACGATAGATCGTGTCGCGTTCAACAGGCTCGCGACCGGCTTCGCGGATCAGGTTCTCAAGCTTCTCAACCGAGAGGAACTCAGGCGTCGTTGCGCCCGCATCGTGATAGATCAGCTCATGCCGAACGGTTCCATCCAGGTCATCAGCACCGTAAGAAAGAGCGGTCTGCGCTGTACCGATGCCCAACATGATCCAGTAAGCCTTCATGTGGTCGATGTTGTCCAGCATCAAACGGCTTATCGCCATGGTGCGCAAGTCTTCGACAGCACTTGGTTTCTTGATGTGATCCAACCCGGTGTTCTCTGGATGGAAGGCCAGCGGGATGAAGGTCTGAAATCCGCCCGTTTCGTCCTGCAGCTCTCGCAAGCGCATCAGGTGATCGATTCGATGCAGTGGCTTTTCGACATGTCCATAGAGCATCGTGCAGTTCGTGCGGATACCAAGATTGTGAGCCGTTCGGTGAATGTGGATCCAGTTGTTGCCGTCGGCTTTGTGTTCGCAAATCTGATCGCGGACTTCCGGATGAAAGATCTCTGCTCCACCACCAGGCATGCTGCCAAGTCCTGCTTCGCGAAGCTCTTCCAGAATTTCAGCCGTCGGCCGCTTCGTCAGAAACTCGAACCAGTTAATCTCGACCGCAGTCCAGGCTTTGAGATGCAGTTTCGGATACTCGTCGTGGATGATTTTCAACAGATCGCGATACCACTCGAACTTGCGTTGGTGATGCAAGCCACCAACAACATGCAGTTCGGTACATCCGTTTTCGACGGCTTCTTTTCCGCGAGCCAAAATCTGTGCGTCGTTCATCGCGTAGCCTTTGTCGCTACGCAAATCGCTACGGAACGCACAAAAGATACAACGGTAAACGCAGACGTTTGTTGCGTTGAGGTGCGTGTTGATGTTGTAGTAGGCTTTGTTGCCGTTCTTGCGTTCGCGAACCAGATTGGCAAGCTGCCCCAGGTCGTTGACGGGGACTTCCGGATCGTACATCAGCAAACCGTCGTCGAGCGTCAGGCGTTCGCCGGCTTCGACTTTTTCGCGAATGGGATTCAGTTTTGGATGAACGGTGTGAATCATGAGAATTCAGTTTTGATTATGGAGAACTTGCATTTTTGGAGAGCCAGACTTTCAGCCTGTCATCGCCGCGATCAAAGGCTGGACGCCGTTGCCCCTTTTCGACGCCAAACGAATAACCGCTCCAACATCAGATCGCCAACAAGTCTATCGCCACGACCACGAATAACCCAACACTGACCACGGCATTGACGTTAAAAAACGCAAGATTGACACGGTCCAGGTCATTTGGTCGCACCAAAGAATGTTCATAGATCAACAAGCCCGCGACTGCCGCAACGCCAATCCAATAGACGACACCTAGCTGCAAATCCGGGCCGATCAATTTTGACGCCAGCGGCAAAGCCACCAGCAGTCCGATCATCACCGCGTGACAAACCGCTGCCAGACGCAGGGCTCCTGAAACGCCCAACATCACCGGGATGCTCTTGAGACCTTTTTGCTTGTCGTATTCAAAGTCCTGACAGGCGTAAATCATGTCAAAGCCAGCCACCCAAAACAGAACAGCCAGGCCAATCAAAACCGCAGGGGTAACGTCGGCTGGATTGTTCATCACCACCAGCCCGCGAATCGCAACCCAAGCGCATATCGGAGCCAGCATCAACGCCAGCCCCAGCCAAAAATGTGCCAGTGGAGTAAAGCGTTTTGTATAGCTGTAGCCAAACAGAACCAGCAGCACCGGAACCGAAAGTACTAACGGCAACCAGTTGGGAAGAAACAGCATCATTCCAAGAAAGTAGATCAACGACGATCCAATCGTGAAAGTCGTCACCGAAGCGACACTCAGCTCACCCGCCGGCAGATGGCGTTTCGCTGTCCTCGGATTGAGCGCGTCGATCTTTCGGTCTACCAATCGGTTAAACGCCATCGCGGCACTTCTGGCACCGATCATGCAAATCAAAATTCCAACAAGGTGAAACCAGTTGAACTTTACTTCCGGCGCATCACCAACCGGGGCCACCCAAGCCATCAACGCCGCGAGTAACGCAAAAGGTAACGCGAAGATCGTGTGGCTGAAGCGGATCATCTCCAGCAGTTTTTTAAGTTGAGTTAGCAAGTTCTTGCTTCGCGGTTTTGAAGATTGCGACTGGAGGTAAGGTGGCAAGACTTCCAGCTGCGATTGCAAATCGACATGTCCATGTGCTGCCACCAATTCCGCAAAGGATAACCGGTCCATTTGGGAACGAACAACGGTGAAAACATGGACACCTTTCCCAGACTTGCGTGACGCGGCCATTCCTGATCCGTATCGTCCCTGAGAAATCTTTCATCTCGACGTCCACGACAAACCAACATTTCGGCATTTTCTCACTCAATTCCGATTTTTCCGTGATAGGTTTTTTCCGCTTTTTGCCGAACAAAACGCCGATCTGGTGGCAAGAAGATCGCTCATTTGTCACTACGATGGAAACGCCGATTCCTGTCCCGACTCTCCCTCCCGTCGGATTCCGTTGGCCCTCCGTCGATCGGTCACGCCGCAAAACAAAATGACAATTTAATACGAGTCAGATTTTAATGAGCGCTCTTAAAGCCGTTTCCGACGCGATCCGATCCATCTTTGTATCTTCGCGGATCTCTTCCGATTCGCATCGTCGCAAGTTCCAGCCAAACTCACAGCAAACGAATCTGCAGATCGATCAACTTGAGCCACGCATGATGCTCAACGGCGATGCTGGCGAAGTTCTCTTTCAAGCCGGATTCGAAGACGCCAACGTCTCCGCTGGGCAATTTGCCTTCTTCCAGAACGTATCCGGATTCACAGCCACGGCCCGGTCCGTGGAAATCCAGAACAACCATCCCGCTGTCGGTCCGGCGTCAGAAGGGCAAAAGCATTTGGAGCTTGATGGCAAGAACGGAATCTTCGTCAACATCGACGACATCCAGGCCGCCGCTCTGACCGTGGAACTGGACTACTCGCCGCGAGCAGGAGCCAGCCTGAACGAAAACACGATCGAAGTCGTCTGGAATGGCGACGTCGTTGAGACGCTTGCCGCCGACGGAACTGGCAACAGCACAACGCAGTTTCAAGCGGTCAGCATCGACTTGCCGATCGATGGCGGATCGACCGCAGGTCGACTTGAGTTTCGCAGCAAGTTCTCGGGAGGCCGTGGACTCGGTGGATTGATGGATGACGTTGTCGTCACCGCAGAACTGAATCCAATCGCCATTGATAATATTCCAGACCAGGAAGTTCAAATCGATGCATCGGTCAACGTCGATGCAGACTTGCTTCCGCCAAACACGAACGCTTCCGACGTTGAATTCGAGCTGGTGAAAGCTCCTGTCGGTGCAGCGCTCGATCCTGACACTGGAAGGTTCCTTTGGAATGCCTCCCAGCAAAACATCACGGCGACAGAGAACCGTGAGACCGAAACGGTTGTCGGTCCCAAACAGACGATCGTCTTCGCGGGCTTTGAAGACGTGAATGTTGCCAGCGGGGACTACGGGTTCTTCAATCGAGTTTCCGGTTGGGACGCGACAGCCAGGGCAGTGGAAGTCCAACACAACCACCCCGCGGTGGGTCCGGCCTCTCAAGGAGGCCAGCATCTGGAGCTTGATGGTCGCAACGGGATTGCTCGATCGTTTAACACCGTAGAAGGCGATCTGTATGAGTTGACATTCGATTTCTCGCCTCGTGCCGGCGCCGACGCGGAAACCAACGCGATCGAAATCCTCTGGGACGGCAACGTCATTCGCGAAATTTCCGACGATGGTACAAACAACAGCTCAACGAACTTTCGCACCGTGACGGTGAACCTTTCACAGTTCTCCGGTGATCAAACAGAACTTCAGTTTCGCAGCAAAAGCCGCGGCACAACGCCCGGATTCGGCGGGTTGATCGACAATGTGCGCGTCACCAGACGTCAGGTGTCGACCACCACGCCCGACAACCCGTTCGAGGTCATCATTCGAGCTTCGGATTCGACCGGGCGCAGCGACATCGAACAGTTCAACATCACCATCAATGAAACGCCGATCCAGCAAGCTCCGGTCTTTGATCCGATTCAGAATCGCACGATCGACGAGCTGGATTCGGTCGCCTTCAACCTGACGGCAACCGATGCCGACACGCCGAACAATGAACTGCGATACGAAGCGGTTCGCATTCCGATCAATGCCACGCTCGACCCGGTCACTGGCGAGTTCCGCTGGGAAACGAATGAGTTTTCGGGCGGCTACTTTTTTAACATCGATGTAAAAGTCACCGACACCGATGGACTCTACGATCAGAAACGGTTTCGAATCGTCGTCAATGAGGTGAACCGTGATCCATCGATTGAGATGATCAATGATCTGACCATCGCGCGCGACGCGTCTCTTTCGATTCAAACATTAGCCAATGATCCCGATCGACCCAATGACACACTGGTGTTCTCGCTGACCAATTCGCCCACTGGAGCGACAATTTCTGACAGCGGCGAGATCTCCTGGACGCCGTCGGCGGCTCAACTCGGCAGCAGCGATCCGTTCGAATTCATCGTTCAGGTTGCTGACGGCAAAGGCGGGCAGGTATCCGAATCCTTCGAAGTTTTGATCGACAATCAAACACCGGTTTTGGATTATATCGAAAACCGCGAGATCGACGAACAGGAACCGTTGGAAATTCGACTGACTGCCTCCGATCCCAACGGCAATGATGACGACCTGGTGTTTGAACTGATCCGCGGACCCGTTGGCTCTTCGCTCGACCCCGAAACGGGAATCTTCCGCTGGACGCCAAATGAATACGCCGGAGCCGTCGATTTTTTCAACATTGACGTAAGAGTCAGCGACACCGAAGGCCTGTCGGATTCTCAGCGATTTCGTGTGATCGTCAATGAATCGAACGTCTTGCCCGTGCTTCAATCCATCGAAGACATGTCCATCGAAGCCGGACAGAGCATTTCCATACAAGCCGTTGCAACGGACAGCGACGTACCAATGGACACGCTGACATTCGATCTTACCTCAGCACCCGACGGAGCCACCGTTTCTGATGATGGCCTGATCCAGTGGTCTCCGGCCAGCAGGATTGCAGTAGGAACCTTTGCGTTCACGGTACGAGTCCGCGACGGGAACGGCGGAAGCGCTGCCGAGTCATTCAATGTCACCGTTGGCGACGCGACAGATACGCTGACGCTATTTGAGAATGATGACTTCCTAAGCACGCAATCTCGCGAGGTCGTTGTCGGCCCAGATGCAAAGTCTCTGAGCTTTCAGTTTGCACCCGAATTCGATACCGCCGCGAACTTTGTCAATGATGCTTTCGAAGTCGCGCTCGTTGATATCAATGGTCAGCCATTGGTGCATGGATTCAATTCCGACCGCGAAGCGTTTTTCAATTTGACCGAAGGCGAATCTGCCGCGGTTGGCGTCAACACGATCCTGGCCGGCGATACGGTTACGCTGGACCTGTCTCACATCGCCGAAGGAACGGTAGCGAATCTGGTTTTCCGACTGGTGAACAACGACGGCGACACGCAAACCAAAGTCACGATTTCGAATATCGAAACCAGTGCTTCCGAAATTGACACTCCGCTCGGCGCCTCATTCGCCAACAACCGTCAAACGAATTCCCCGGTGGACTTCACGTTGTTGCAAGACGTCACCGAAAGCTTCACGGCCCGTTTCGGTCAAACTTCTTTTAACGAACAGAGCGACGCCCTGTTCACGAACATCGCTTTGACCAATGTCGGACGCATCGCAGTTTCCGGTCGCATTCTGGCCGTGATCAAGAATCTCTCTGACGTACAAATCGCTTTCATCGAGCCTGATGGGCGATTGCCGGACGGGCGTTTCTACATCGACGTGACTTCAGAAACCGGACAGGTTGCTCCTGGTGATACGGCGAGAACGCGTGACTTCCAATGGCTCAATGAAGCCAACGAAAAGTTCCAGTTTGAACTGACGTTGCTGGCAGAAGTCAACTCAGCGCCGACTGGATTTTCATCGACTCCGCCAACGATCGTCGAAGCCGGGAGTGAACTCAGCTACACCGCCATCGCCATCGATCCGGACGAAGGACAGGCTCTGCGATACAACATCACACGTGGCAATGAAGCCGTTTCGATCGATGAAAACAGTGGCGTACTCTCCTGGAACCCAACGGCTGACAACATCGGCAACAATCGCATTACGGTTCGCGCGACCGATCCGTTTGGACTCTTCACGGAACAGACCTTCACTGTCGAAGTCGTCGAGTCGCTCCAGAATCGCCCACCCGTGTTCACAACCGATCCAGTGGTTGAAGCAACAGCTTCAAGCGGTTTTGAAATCACGACGTTGGCCACAGGAGACAATCCAAACGGCGTCGGTGTGATCAGCGGATTCCAGGGCCCGCGGATCGTCACGATCAATTCCGATGATCAAACTGTTAGCGTCCACGAGGGAACTGGAAACGAGCGCTTCGACGACGAAACGACTTACTCAACCGGCGAACCGGAACAAACGGGCAACGTCATTCAAGGCGGCTACAACGTCGATGTTGGTTTGCCGTCGTTCATCAACAGCACTGACGTGAACGACATATTTGGTCTCGACCAGGCTGACTTCAACGGCGACGGAATCCTTGACTTGGCTTCCTTGACCTACCACCGGTCAAACGTGACTCGCGATGGATACTTTCACAATGTCGTTATTAACTTCGGTGACGGCGATGGTGGATTTGGTGAGCCGATCATCGTTGAGCAATTTAATTTCACAGCAAAGCTTCCTTTCGAGAACTTTACGGTCGCCGACCTCAATGGTGATGGCACAGCGGACTTGGTGTGGAGCCGATATACACAGTCGTTTAGCGGCACTCCTTTCTTTGCTCTCTACACGATTCTTGGAAACGGTGACGGAACCTTTCAGTCGACCGTCGAGACGTCTGAGGGATCAGGAATTAGCGATTTCAGAGTCGTTGACCTGGATCAAGATGGCAACCTGGACTTGGTCGGCCGGCGACAATTCGTTGACGACATTGGATGGCTGGAGGGCAATGGTGACGGAACATTTGCTGAGTTCGTCAGCCTAAACTCTGATCCAGACGATTCGTATACCTTTATTCGCAACGACACAAGCCGCGGGTTCCAGATCCTCGATCTCGACGGCGATGGAGACAAAGATATTGTTCAAGCTCGCCGTGGCGACAGGGGAATTCAAGTTCTGACAAACGACGGCAGTACGAACTTCATCGAAACGGATGTAATTGGTGCGTATCCCCAAGGCGGCTTTTCCTACTACCAGGCATTGCAAGTCGCCGACTTTACTGGAGACGGATTTCTGGACCTGTTTTACACGCAGTACTCTGACTCACATTACTATCTTGTCAAAGGAACTGCCGACGGATTTGAATCAGAAGTTCAGGAAGCCACCCTCAACAGGCAGCATTATGGAGCTGGCAACCCGGCGGGAAGCGATCGGCCGATCGACATTGATGGCGACGGAGACCTGGATTTGTTAATCGGCTCAACGATTGGCTCGGCGCTGGGGGATTCGCCAGATGAAGCACGAGTATTGTTGAACGACGGAACTGGATTCTTTACGGACACCGGATTCTTCGGAGCCATCGATCCGAATGGACAGCCAAACCAGGACAACCAGGACAACTACGGCTTCGTTGCTGGTGTCCTGTCGGGCGACTACAACCGGGATGGGATTTCCGACCTGGTGTTCTACGAAAACGGAACTGGCCAGTACGGAGTGACCGCTTTCAAAAACGTAAGCGTCGTGCTGGGGACTCGACCGGGCGAATTTGCTGCAGGTCGAACGTTCGACAATGGCGAACCTGCCGCTGGAGATATCGAAGTCGTTCCAGGTGATTTCAACAATGACGGAAACATCGACTTGTTAACGCTTGGCGGTGGAATGATCAGGCTTGGCAATGGCGATGGCACGTTTGCCGAACCTTTTCAAGCGACTCCTGGCCGCGTCGGTGATCACGCGGTTTTGACCGACTTCAACAATGACGGAAACCTTGACATCATGATGGCGGCCGGTGGTCGTGGATCAGGAACCATCGCGGGATACCATCAAGTCCTGTTGGGAAATGGCGACGGAACGTTCGAGCAATCCTATCTTGAATTGACTGCAGCGTATCAATACGGCTCCGCAGTGGCCAGAATCGCAGATTTCAATGGCGATGGTTACCAGGACTTCATGACCAAATCTGGACTTTATGGAGTTGTCGAGACCCTGCTTAACGATCCGGCCGATCCCGGATCATTCAATCTCTCCTACGTGATCGACCTGGAGGCCAATCTTGGACTCGCAATGGATATCGGAGACTTCGATGAGGATGGCATCGTCGATTTTGTAAACTTCGAACGAGCAGACAACATCACTCGATTGCAAACGTATCGTGGCGTGGGCGACGGAACTTTCGAGTTGGTCTACGAAAAGGTGGAACCGATTACTTCACTTGAGTTGGCATCACATACGGGAGATGTAAATAAAGATGGTCACCTGGACTTGGTCACTTTCAGTGGCAACGGCAACATGGTTCACTTGGGCAACGGCGACGGCACGTTTCAAAATCCGAGTTTCGTTTATGTTGACACGCCTATCAATCTCTATGGCTCAAAACTGACGAAGCTCATTGATTTCAACGAAGATGGAAATCTCGATCTGGTTCGCGTTCACGGCTCTGAAGTGGTCAACATCAACTTGGGATTCGGCGACGGAACTTTTGCAAAACCGGAACGGTATAACTTTGCCAGCCACTACGGAGATCCCCAGTTTGCGGACATAGACCACGACGGGCACCTGGATTTAATTATGCGACCAAGTACAGCGAGCATTTTTATCAGCCGTCAACTCAATGTCCTCTACGGATCGCGCGATGGTTTGGTTGATGTTCTGACCGTTGACCTCAACGGCGACGGCAACGAAGAAGTCCTGGCGATCAATGAAGACAACGATCGGCTGAAGATTTTCGTGGGTGACAATCTTGGTGGACTGACGCGGATAAAGGATGTTTTGGTTGGACGTGCGCCGCAAACCGTTGCTGCAGCCGACCTGGATGGTGACGGAACGCTGGAGTTGATTACCGCAAACCGCGCCGGAAGCTCGATCTCGGTTTTGACTGGCGATTTGGAATCTGGCTACGCCGTCGTCGACTTCGATGTCGATGGTGCTCCGGTTGACGTTGAAGTTTCAGACATTGATGGCGACGGCGATCAGGATGTCGTTGTCTTGGATGAATTCAACAACGCTCTTTGGGTGTTCACTGGCAACGGATCGACAACCCTGGATGCACCTGTGGCGGTTTCGCTCGGCGATGTAGCGAGTAAGTTTGTACTTGCCGATGCAAACAATGACGGCACAATTGACGCTGTTGTCACTCTTCCTGAAACGAATCGCGTGATGATCGTCGGTGGAATAGGCTTCCAGCCTGTGGACGCGCCAATTTACGTTTCTACCGAATCTGCTCCAAGCGACGTCGCAGTTGTCGATCTCAACGACGACGGCAATGTAGATCTGGCGATCACGCTTCCTGAAAGCAACGTCTTGAGTGTGCACTACGGCTTGGGCAACGGTCAATTTGCGCGAGCTCAGCAGATCGCCGTTGGTGATACTCCGACACGTGTCACGACTGCCGATGCGGACGAAGATGGCCGCGTCGACTTGATCGTAGCCAACTCTGGCGACAATACAGCCAGCGTGATCTTCAATCGCTTTGATCCAAACGAAGTCTACCGCTACGACGCGGATGCAATCGATCCCGATGGTGACGATCTTGAGTACTCAGTTGTCGATGGTCCTGGCGGCCTTTTCATCGACAGCACCACAGGTGAAGTAGTTTGGGCTGCTTCACCCGATCAAGTTGGCCAGCACACAGTGACCCTTGAAGCCAACGATGGCAATGGTGGCGTTGCGACTCAGCAGTTCATCATCGACGTGCAGCCATCCACCGAAAATTCTGCACCGCTGATCGCGACGGAACCAGTGGCTACGATTGGAGCCAACGAATCGTTCGAATACCAGGTCAACTCGATCGATGACGACAACGATTCGTTGCGTTATCGAATCATCGATGGGCCAGAAGGCGCGACGATTGATCCGGTAACGGGGTTGCTACGGTGGGATGGTAGAACCGACGCTGCGATTCAACTTGGCTATGGGGGCGTGTATACGCAAGGAAACATTACCATACCGGCTGACGAGTCACTTCAGCCGGAAAACATTTCGGTTGAGGGTTGGTACAACTTTCACGAGTTGACCGCCAGCAACGGGCGGATGACTTTGATCAAGCAGGACTATCAAGCCAACTTTGGTTATGGTCCGTTCACCTATCACCTTCAAATGCGTGGCAACCAGGATTTGGTTCTGGAATTTGACTATGAGAATGGAGAAGGTTTTGAAATCGTGACTCCTTTTGTCGCCGAGACCGATCGCTGGTATCACTTTGCTTTCACATTTGACGATGCGACACGCGAGGCTACGATCTTTGTCGATGGAGAAGCAGTTGCATCTGAAATCGCGCCGCAGTCCTTGCATTTCACTGGCTTTGACTCGCAAGTTGGGCAAGGCATCAGCGGTTTCGAAACCTACGCAACGATCGACAACTATCGAATCTGGAATGTCGCCCGCTCTGCTGCGGAAATTCAGGAAGGACTAACGCGGCAATACGAAGACAACGATCAAATCGTGCTCGACTACCGATTCGAAGACGACAATACGATTTCCGTCCGCGATCATTCCTCCTTTGAGAACACAGGACTACTAACTCCCGCCGGCACGCGCCCGACTCCTGTTCCGGGTTTGGCCAATGCGGGCGTTCACTCGTTCACGATCGGTGTTGAAGACGGTCGTGGCGGAATGACGACGCAGACGTTTGACGTTGAGATCGTCGCGGAACTTCGCGGCGAGATTTCTGGAACCATTTTTGATGACACTAACGGCGACGGCATCCAGAACGACGGCACCAACGCGGCGGCTGAAAATGGCTTGGGCAATTGGCTGGTGTTCCTGGACGACAACGACAACCAGTTCGCCGATCCGGACGAAATCCAAACCACGACCGATGCCGATGGAAACTTCCAGTTCGCCGGATTGTTACCGGGAGACTATCCCGTTCGCGTCGCGCCGGTTGCAGGATTTGAAAGCGTTGAACTTCAAAACGTGAACGTAGCCGCCAATACGGACTCGACTATTGACGTTGCCGCATCACAGCTTCCGCCAAGCCAAATCCAGGGACAGCTGCAAACCGAAGACGGGACTTCAATCGGATACTGGAAAGTCTATGCTGACCTGAATGAAAACGGCGTTCGCGATGCCGACGAGCCTATGTCGACGACCGACCGTGACGGAGTTTTCTCGATCGCGGGTCTCGATGCCGGAACCTATAACTTACGAGCCGACTTGCCGGCCGGATGGGTTGAATCCGCGGACGGCGGACTGGAGATTGATCTTTCCGCCGATACGATTTCAACAGGCAATGATATTGTCGTCGCGCCAACGAACACTTCTGTGACAGGCGGAGTGCATTTTGTTTCTACTGCTCCGACGACGGTCGAAGCCAGAGAGGTCTTTCGATATGCGTCGGTAGCGACCGGGATTTCGGATCAAGCGATCGCGTATGACATCTCGCTTGGCCCTGACGGACTGTCGATCGATCCGAACACAGGGCAAGTCGCGTGGCGTCCCACGATCGATCAAGTCGGAGAGCAGATTGTGATCTTGCGAGCTACCGCTGCGGACGGCTCGATCGCCCTACAGAGCTTCACGGTCAATGTCGCCGCACCCAATTCGGTCCCCGCGATCACGAGCGTTGCTCCAGCATCTGGTTTCGTCGGCAAAGCATTCGTCTATGACCTGGTGGTTCAGGATGCGGAACGAGACGAGCTGTCCTTCGCGATTGTTTCTGCTCCAACAGCCACGACCATCGACGCGAATGGCCGGCTTCTTTGGAATCCGGGTTCCGGCGACATCGGCAACGTCGCATTCGAGATCGAAGTCAGCCATTCGGCTGGCAACGCAGTTACACAAGCCTTCACTGTTGTCGTCACCAACGATTCGCCAGCGACAACTCCGTTCATCATCGTCGATCCACGCTCCGAAGTCGGCCTTGGCCAAAACTACGTTGCCAAAGTTGGCGGCACCGATCAGCTGAATCGCACGTTGCAATGGTCGCTTGTTTCTGGTCCGACGGGACTCAACGTTGAACCAGACGGGTCCTTGCGTTGGACGCCCGGTTCGGCTGACTTGGGTGAGCAAACGATTGAGCTGCTGGCCTCCAACCTGGATGGCGAAACAGAATCGTTCGAGTTCACGCTTTCAGTAGTCGGACGGCCTGTCATCGGAGCGCCGGTTATCGAATCGAGTCCTCTGTCGTCTGCCGTGATTGGCAACGAGTACCGATACGACCTGAGTGTGAACGATCCTGACGGCGACGTGCTGTCTTTTGAATTGGTGAACGCTCCGCAAGGCATGAGCATCGACGCGTCTCGCGGCACGATTCGTTGGACTCCCGCTAGCGATCAGCTTGGCGAGTCCGATGTGACGATCGAAGTCACCGATCCATATGGCGCTTCGACGACTCAAACTTTCACGCTTAAAGTAACGCGTGCCGGCGGCCCACCGGTCATTGCTTCTACGCCGACAACGGAAGTCAACGTTGGCGGTTCGTTCCTTTACTCAGTCGTCGCACGTGACGCCGAAGGAGATCCGCTAACGTATCGATTGCTCGAAGCACCAGACGGCGTTTCGATCGCGGAAACAACCGGCGAAATTAACTGGACGCCAACCGCGGGGCAGCTGGGCCAACAAACGATCATCATCGAAGTCAGCGACGGATTCGGCGGCGCTTCCACGCAAGCGTTTTCTGTTTTGGTTGGCGATGGCGTCGTGAACTTGCCGCCACAGATTGAATCAGAGGCTCCTCGATTCACATCCGTAGGCAGCGACTATCAATATCAGATCACAGCGAACGATCCGGAAGGCACAACTCTGTCCTACTCCGTTAGCCGCGGACCTGCTGGCTTGGCCGTTGATGAAAACGGACTCGTTTCGTGGACTCCGGTAGCAGGACAGACTGGGCAATCCGTGGTGACGTTGGTTGTGACCGATGCCGGTGGTGCCAGTTCAATTGAATCGTTTGAATTGGACGTGCTCGCAGAGAATCGCGTACCGGTCACCAACAGTTTCGCGCCCGCAGAGCACTTCGCTGGCGAAGAATTCCAATACGACTTGTTGGTCAACGACGCCGATTCTGATCCGTTGCAATTCGAGTTGATCAGCGGACCAGACGGCGCAACGATCGACACCTTCGGCCGCCTTCGCTGGGCTACCAACAATGATTTGATTGGCTCGCATGACTTCGAAGTCCGTGTCACCGACCCGCGTGGCGGCGCAACGACTCAATCGTTCACGCTCGAAGTCGTCGCAGACTCCGTTGCTCCGATCTTGCTGCTTTCCGATCTTAACAACGAAGACGGTCGAAACATTCTGCCGTGGCAGGGTCCGATTCGGGTGTTCGCAAGAGCAACCGACAATGTCGGCATTGCGTCGTTAACGCTGACCGCGAATGGCGTCGACATTCCGCTCGACGCCAATGGACAGGCTGCCTTTGAATTTGAAGACTACATCTTCAACAACATCAACTTGGTCGCAACCGCCGTCGACGTCAACGGAAACGTCACGACCAAATCCATTGACGTCGATTTCGATTATCCAGAAGGTTGGACGGGCCTTGGAGCCGAAGAAATTCCAACCGCAGCGATCACGAGCCCAGCAGAAGCCGGAACGGTTGTTGGATTCGCATCGATCGTTGGTACGGCAAACCATGAGAACTTCGGTTCGTATACGTTGTCCTATCGCCATTTCGATGATTCAGAATTCACGACGATCACCACCAGCGACACTGCGGTTGTGAACGGCGAGCTTGGCGTTTGGGACACATCGCTGTTACGCAACGACGAATACGTTTTGCGTCTAGAGGTCGAATCGGGCAACGGTGTTATGAATGTTGCCGAGCAAAACGTTGGTTTGGCTGGCGAGTTGAAGCTCGGTAATTTCCAGTTGCAGTTCACCGACATGGTGGTTCCGGTCGCTGGCATTCCGATCCAGATCACGCGAGTCTATGACACCTTACAGGCCGACGTTGAAGGAGAGTTCGGTTACGGCTGGCGACTTGAGTTCCGCGACACAAACCTGCAGGTTGGGCTGCCGAAGAGTGGCCTCGAAGACATCGGAATTTACTCTGCCTTTCGTCCCGGCGTGAAGGTGTACCTGAATATCCCCGGAGAAGGCCGCCAAGGATTCACATTCAACCCAGATATCAGAGTCTTGCCGGGTTTGGGAGGCGATGATCTTGTTGTTGCACGTCCGCATTTCACGCCTGATCCAGGAGTCACCGCGACGCTATCGACTGGCGCCAACGGCTACCTTCAAGTCAACGAACGTGGTGAACTCTACGGACCGGGCAACATACCCTACAACCCAGCAGCGCCCAATTTTGGCGGATCCTATGAACTGACAACCGACAGTGGAATCGTCTATCGAATTAATGGTGCCACAGGCTTGTTGGACATGGCTACTGACCGCAACGGCAACGCGTTGAACTTTACAGACGACGGCATTGAGAGCGATGGGATCGGGTCGTTGATTTCGATTCAACGCGACAACCGGAATAGAATTACGTCTATTGTTGATCCGGCAGGCGAATCGGTCGACTATGAGTATTCCACAGTCGGTGACCTTGTACGTGTTACAGATCGCAATGGAAATTCAGTGGACTACCAATACGATGCAACTCACTTCCATTTTCTGTCAAGCATATCGGATCCGTTGGGACAGGAGGTGTTGCGCACTGAGTACGATGATGACGGTCGACTCAACCGCACGTTCGATGTCAACGGCAATGAGCTTGAGTTGAGTTTCGATCCTGAGAACCGACTGCAAGAAGTTACCGACCAGTTTGGCAGAACGAGCTTTATCGAGTTTGATTCGTTGGGCAATCCAGTTGCAACGACAGACGGCTTGGGCAATCGAACAGTTCGAACGTTTGATGCGTTTGGCAATTTGACTTCGACGTCCAACGCCTTGGGCGACACAACAACGCTTGTTCTGGACGGTCGCGGAAACGCCCTGCAATCGACCGACCCGATGGGGAACGTGAACTCATACACGTACAACGGTTTCGACCAGGTCAGCTCGATGACCGACGCATTGGGCTCAACGACTCGATTCGAATACGACGATCGTGGAAACCTGATCGCTGCAACGGATGCGGCAGGTAACACAACGACTTTGGTTCGTGACCAGCAAGGTAATGCCATCCAGACCACAGACGCGTTGGGACGAACATTTCTATCAGATTTCGACGACTTGGGCCGATTGGTCAAGATGACATCAGCGGAAGGCATCGTTCAGCGATTCACGCACGATGCCAATGGCCAGATTACCATATCGGAAGTGCTGGGAACCGATGGCGAGACGGCAAGCACATCGTCGACAACTTTCGACGCCAATGGAAATCCGACGTCGATCACCGACGGCGAAGGAGGGCTTTCCAAATTTGAGTACGATCAACTTGGGAACCTGATCCGACAAATCGATCCTCTTGGCGTGGAAACAACCAGCGAGTTCTTTGCTGATGGCACGGCGAAATCAGAGACCGTGGCGGGACTGACCATTTTCGACTCCGAGCTGGATGAATCGACTGGATTGCTCAACAGAATCGAGGGCTTTGACGGCAGCATCACCTCGTTTGAGTTTGACGCTGCGGGTCGGCCAGTGACCCGATTTACCAGTGACTCTGACAACAACGCAGAGCCAATCCAAACAGATTTTATTTACGACGACATTGGAAGATTGGTCAGTGCCAACGTTGGTGACGAAGAGATTTTCAATGCTGACTTTGACGCCAATTCTGCTTTCAATGGGCTGACTGGCGTCCAGGGCGACTCGACCATCGCGGAGAAAGATGCTCTGGGCAACACGACTCGGCAAACGATCAACGGAAACAATCTTGACTTCACATACAATGAACTTGGCCAAGTCACGAGCGTAACGAATACCAGCACCGGTGTGTTTGGATATGAGTATGATGCTGTCGGACAGCTCATTCGCGTCACCCAGTCCGGTAATGTCGTGTTTGAGTACAGCTACAACAACGATGGACTCTTGTCGTTGACTCGAGATGGCGAAGGATTCGAATCCACGTTTGCGTACAACGAACTTGGGCTGATTTCGAGTACGACGGACGCCAACGGAAACACGACTCGGTACGAGTACGACGATGCTGGACGTCGCACGGCGGTTGTCCGGCCAGATGGCAGTCGACTTGAGGACCGGTTTGACTCATCTGGCAGACTCATCGAAAGCACAAATGCCGATGGTAGTGAACTGTCATTTGGATTCAACGATTTCGGGCAGATCACCAGTCGTACAGACGGTGACAACAACGAGGTCAGCATCGAATACGACGAACAGGGCCGGCGGTCGCGCGTTTTCGAGTCATTCGGCGAGGTAGCCTATTCTTACGACGACCAGGGCAGATTGCTACGACGCGATGACCCAACAGGCGGGTTCATCGAGTATGCGTACAACGGCAGCGGGCTAATCGCCAGCGTTTCGACTCCCGGTGCACAAACAGAGTACACTTACGATTCTCAGCGACGTCTTGAAACAGTTGTCGAAGATGGTGACGTTCTGGTCACTTATTCTTACGACCAATTTGGTCGACTGTTTACTACCGATCGAGCCAATGGCACGACCGAAACGATCTCTTACGATGCATTTGGTTTCATCAAGTCAATCGTAACACTTGATGATTCGGGCGTCGCGGTGCTCTCTCTGGTTTACACTCGAGACGATCGCGGCTTGATTGTTCGGGAAGTTCGAGATGGCATGAGTACAATCGAATATAGCTATGACGATCGAGACCAGCTAATTCTTGAACAGCACTTTGTCGCAGAGTCTCCAAACTTTGAGATCAGTTACAGCTACGACGGCAATGGAAATCGCTTGATTCTGAACGACTCGCGCAGTGAATCAATTGCCTACACCTACGATTCAAGCGACCGTCTGACTGAAACGGTTCAGGGCTCTGTCACGACAGCATTCCAATACGATTCCAACGGAAACCTGATCCTTGAGTTTGTCGACAGTAACAATCAGACTCAATACGACTTCAATTCACTTGGACGGCTAGTTGAAGTCCGGAGGATCACGAACGGGATCACCGAAACAACACAGTACCAGTACAATGTCGATGGAATTCGCGTATCTGAGACTGTCGATGGAGTGCAACGGTATTTCATTTTTGACTCCAATGGCCAGTTACCGGAAGTCGTCGAAACATACGATGCTTCAGGGAACACATTGTCAACAACCACATTCGGAGTCGGCTTGCTTGCCGAAACACGAAACGGCGAGCAACGATTTCTGCATACCGACGACATCGGTTCGGTCCGCTTTGTCACCAGCGAAAACGGCAACGACTCGCAAACCATCGACTATTCCGGATTTGGGGTGTCGATCGAGGATCTGCCAACAGGAATTGAGCGAGGATTCCTGGGCGAAGAGATGGACGCTTCGGGTGGGCTAATCTATCTGAGAGCTCGCTACTACGACACGTCGACAGGGCGATTTATCAGCCGGGACCCCGTCGAGGGCGATCCGTTCCAACCGGCAACTCGCTACGACTACGCGTACGCACTTAACGATCCCCGGAACACGATTGACCCAACTGGGCTGACGACTTTAATTGAGCAAATCCAGACAAACCAAATCCGCAGCAGTTTGATCGCGATCGGTTTGGGGCAGGGTCTTGTAAGTGCGATCGGAATCGCTCGGGGAGAGTCGATCAAGTTTGAAGGCGACACCGTTACGGTCACGATGAAATTTCTTGGTCTCGACGATGCTTCAGTCACCATAGGACTTTTGCAAAGCGATGCTGACCTTCAAACCAATCGTGCAGGCGTTGCGTTAACAATTGTATTGGCCGAGTCCTTCGGAAAGAGCTTTTCGGCCCGCGAAGCTCAAAACAAACGACGCAACAACCGGCAAGCAAACGCAGTTCTCGACAATTCGAGAGACCATTTCGGACGCGCCAGTAATGCCGCAGTCGATGAAGCTTTACAAATCAATGCATTGCCTTCAGAATTCGCGTCCGTCCTGTCATCGTTTTCGTTTGGAGATACGACGCTGTACTCGCCAGCATTCTTTGGAAACTCGGGCGCTCAGTTTAACGGAGCCTTCCTCAGCGCAAGTCTCTCAGCCGGAATATCGCTCGGTCTTACAGGCCGCTTCAAGAGCCTCGCGGAAACCTTGGGACTAAGTTTCGACTTCTCATTTGGGGCCCAAGCAACGATTCAGGGCTTTGGACTGGGAGCAAGCGTTCCATTTTTCAATGGTGGTGACACGGGAGTTGGCGCCTCCGTGATCCAACGAGGCAACGGCCCAGACATTTCCGGATCAGCTGAGGCCTCAATCGGGATCAGTATCTCTATCCCGTTTGACGAGGTGACCGTGAGACCAGACGTGGGCCCATAGGCCTTCTGCACAATTCTGCACTTCCGGCGTGGATCAGTGCCGGCAAAAGATCTCAACTTCCCCAGCGCTTCATCAGATCGGAATCGATGCCAATGTTGTCGAGGATGCGGACGACGATGAAGTCGACGAGGTCTTCGACGGATTTGTAGCCGTGGTAGAAGCCGGGTGAGGCGGGAAGGATCGTCGCGCCAGCCAAGGTTACGGTTCGCATGTTCTCGATTTGAATCAGTGACAAGGGAGCTTCGCGTGGGACAAGCACCAACGGACGACGCTCTTTCAAGTGAACATCTGCGGCTCGTTGCACTAAATTTCCGCTGGACGCAGTCGCGATGCCGCTGAGCGTGCTGCCGCTGCAGGGACAGACGATCATGGCTCGCGTTTGAAACGAACCGCTGGCGATTGGCGTCATGAAATCCTTGTAGTGGTGGTAGCTAACCAAAGAATCGTCGATGGAGTGTTCTTCGATGACAGCCGGATCAAGCAGTTGATCGAGTTGAAAGTTCTCAATGTCGACCTTCGACATCAACTCGTGCTGCAACACCTTCTGACCCGATTCACTGATCGTCAGATGAACTTCGAGGTTCGACCGCAGTAAAATCTCCAGCAACCGCCGACCGTAAATCACGCCGCTGGCGCCGGTGATGGCGAGCACGATCGGATGGTTGCTCATTTGACACCTATGTAGAGCGTCGCGATGCCAAACGTCAGCGGATAGAAGTCGGCTTTTGACATTCCCGCCGCCAACATTTTCTCAGTCAGTTTCTCATAGCAGGGAAACTCGCCAACGCTGTCCGGCAAGTAGTTGTAAGCATTCGAATCGTTGCGGGCGAGCATCTGTCCGATCCTGGGCAATACGTTTCTGAAGTACCAACCGTACATGCCTTTGATGGGCTGAGTCCGCGGAACAGAGAACTCCAGCACGGCAACTTTCCCGCCAGGTTTGCAGACACGAGTCATCTCGCGCAACCCCAGATCCGTATCGGCAACGTTCCGCAAACCGAAGGCAGCACTGACGACCTGAAAGCGATCGGACTCAAACGGCAACTCCTGGGCATCGGCTTCGACGAAGGTTACCGGTTGGCCGAACTTGTCGCTCTTCTCGCGGCCGACTTCCAGCATCTCGTAGCAAAAATCGGATCCGACAATCGGAACTTCACCCTTTGTGTATTTGTGGAAGGAGAACGCCAGGTCTCCAGTTCCAGTGCACACGTCAAGGATTGG
This sequence comes from Mariniblastus fucicola, assembly GCF_008087665.1. Lineage (GTDB taxonomy): Bacteria > Planctomycetota > Planctomycetia > Pirellulales > Pirellulaceae > Mariniblastus > Mariniblastus fucicola. The sequence goes on along the minus strand of NZ_CP042912.1, from coordinate 407,050 downwards.
ATCGTTCTGATTGGGAGCCAGTTTTTTGACGGCTCGCCAGCGCCAATAGCGATCGACATTCATCGAGAGAAGATGATTCATGCGATCGTACTTCGGCGCGATTTCGCCAAACATGTCTCGAACGCGTTGGTTTGATTTATCAACAGCCATAGGGAAGTGCGAGCAAACTCGTCAGTTTTCAGGGTAAAGTTGCCAAGCGGCATCGGCCTTTTGGCCCGTGGTCGTTTCAGTATCACATTGACAGGCCAGAAGCCTATGCCACCAAAAAAACCACGTTCGCTTTATCGACCGAATTCGGAAGACATAGCTTAACGTGGCTCACAGTGATATCTGGCCAAACCCATTTGGGAAAGGACAGATTTGACGATTGAAAGGCGATTCAGCACACACGGTGCCAGAGGACTAGCTGCCTCAGCAAGATCCGCTTCGGCCGCCGGGCCCCGGGGAAAACATGGGGCTGTAGGCTGGAGCCTGTCCAAAGCCGCCCGGTGGAAGATAGGGCGAACCGGTCTGTTGGGCTCGCTGCTGTTGCAACTGCGACGAATAGTCCAGGGTCGGAGGCGGGAACACTGGGGCGGCTGTAAGTCCGCGGGTGGGAGTGCATCCAGAGCAAAACAGAACGGAGCTACCGATTGCTGTGACGATCAAAATCGAGAGGTGAGTTTTGCGCATGATTGTTTCCGACCAGTTCAACTTTTACGTTTCGTCTGCAGCTTACGGTTCGTCGCGAACAATGGTTCATCACGAATTGGCTTCGTGCTGCTGCTTGCGACCGGGATCAGCATTTAATGACGGAATCGCGGAACCGCGTCGACACCGTCGTTAAGGTTTGCCAGGCTTCCGTGATGACGGCCACAAAAATGAATTGCAAAAACGCTGTCAAACGCCCTCTGGAAAGTTTGAGCAATCTGGATAACCTGGTTTAAACGAAGCCTTGGGGAAAAACCCTGACCACCAGATTTCTTCGAAAGATCCCATGAAGACCGCACGCACTCTGTTCGCATTTCTGGCTTGCTGCTGCGTCGCAGCCACTGTCTTGTCCGGTTTTTCGCTGGCTGCACAAGATGCCGATGGGCCTTATCCGCTCGATGAGTCGCAAATCCGCAAGCCTGACGTGCCACAGGGCGAAGTTATCAATCGGACTTTCGCTGACAGCAAAATCTTCCCGGGCACAACGCGAAATTATTCGATCTACGTTCCGAAGCAGTACGACAAATCGAAGCCCGCTTGCTTGATGGTTTTCCAGGACGGGACCGGGTTCTCCAAAGTCGAAGGTCGTCCAAGTAAAACGCCGTTGGTTTTCGATAACCTGATTCACTCGGGCGAGATGCCTGTCACGATCGGGCTGTTCATTGACCCCGGCGTTGTGCCGGCTCAAAACAAGAATGCTCAACCGCGTTTCAATCGCAGCTTTGAATACGACGCGGTCGATGATCGGTACGCAAGATTCCTGATCGAAGAAATGATCCCGGAAGTCGAAGAAAGCTATGCCATCAGCGATGATCCGAACGATCGCGGCATTTGCGGATCGAGCTCAGGCGGTATTGCGGCGTTCAATGTCGCTTGGCAGCGACCGGATCAGTTTCGCCGCGTGTACACGATGGTTGGAACTTACATCGGGCTGCGCGGAGCCAACGAGATGTCGGTGCTGGTTCGCAAAACGGAACCGAAACCGATTCGTGTATTCCTGCAGGACGGCAGCAACGATTTGAACATTTACTGTGGCGACTGGTGGGTTTCGAATCAGGGCATGTTGTCGGCGTTGAAATTCAGCGGCTATGAAGTGGATCACGCATGGGGGCAGGGCGGTCACAATCGAAAGCACGGTGGAGCAGTACTTCCCGATGCGATGCGCTTTATCTGGAAGGACTGGCCCAAGCCGGTAAAAACGCACTTTGATAAATCCAGAAGTCGAGCGCCTGAGATGCTGATCGATGGCGAAGACTGGGAACTGGTCAGCAAGGGACATCAATATTTGACGGGACTCGCCTCGGACGCCGAAGGCAACGTTTACTTTTCGGATCGAAAGAAAGGTGAGCTGTTTGTCGTTTCGCCTGATGGTGAAGAGAAGAAAATCGACATCGGGACGTCAACCGAAAAATTGACTTCGATCGCAGCCCAGCCTAATGGATCGTTGTTCGTTGCCCAAAATGGTTCAATCTTTGAGCATCCAGGTGGCGGATCGACCGCATATGAAGTGAACGCTGATGCAATGGTTACGGCTCACGATGGCACTTTGTATTTCACCGACAAGGAATCGAAATCAGTTTGGATGAAAAAGCGCGACGGAGAAGCCAAACTCGCAGTCGAAGGATTGTCAGGAGCCCACGGCATCACGCTTTCTCCAGACCAAACACTGGTTTACGTTTCTGATTTCAACGGCCGCTACGTCTGGTCATGTGTTCGACAAGAAGACGGGACGCTGACGCATGCTCAGCCTTACTTTCACATTCACTCACCACCCGCCGCAGTCGACATGCGCACCAAAAGTATGGGCATGTGCGTCGACAAAGACGGCTGGGTTCTGGTTGCCACAAAAATGGGAATTCAAATCTGCGACCAACCCGGACGCGTTAATCTGATATTGCCTCCACCGGCTGGCACCAGCAGCACAACGAACGTGATCCTTGCGGGTCCAGACAACCAGACGTTGTACGTGACCTGTGGTGGCAAGCTGTTCAAACGGAAGACGAAATTGACGGCAGCCAAATCCTGGGCAACGCCAGTCAAGCCGCCGAAACCACGATTGTAGGCACTGTTTGGTAAATGTGAGCGGCAAGGCGCTCATGTTTGGCCGCGTTGATGACATGAAAATCAATTTGTCAAACAGTGCCTAATTCTCCCAGGTTGGTCGCGAGGCTACAGGTTGCTCTTTCGCTTCAGCTCACGATACCGATCGCGCCAAAGCTCATACTTTTCGCGCTGTTTTATTCGCTTGTAGAGTTCCCGGATCCGAACCGCAGTGGACCGCAGTTCCTTTTGACAGCTGCTAAAGTTCAGATCGTCCTCGGCAACGCCTTCGAGGGCATCGAAGCAGTCGAGCAAAACCAGCTCGGCTTCTTCGTACTGTCCCAACTCCAACAACGCTCGGCCCAGCTGGCTTTTCGCTCGATTATAAAACCAGGGCAACTGTTCATCGTCTTCGCCAGCGAACCATTCGAGATACTCTTTCAATCGCACGACGCTAAGTTCATGCTGATCCGTCTCATGTTCGACGTCGCACAACACGTCCAGCAAACCCGCCATCGATTTTGACTGGAGATCCACACCTGAATTGGTCCGCAGCTCGTATGCTTCGACGTAATAGGGGTGGGCTTCCGCGTCTTTGTCCTGCATCCGAAAGATGTGAGCCAGCATGTTCAAGGCAAAATTGATTTCCCAATCTTGCCCACCTTCGATCCTGTACCCTTCCACCAGTTGCAAACCTAGCGGCTCCGCTTTTTCGAACTGCCTGGAAGAAACATAAACTTTCAACAGCCCGCTCATCGTCGTCAAAAGGTGTGGATGGTTCTCTCGCATCAGCAACCGCGAACCGGCCAAAGACTCGGAGAGCTCCTTTTCTGCCAATTCCAGTTCACCGAGATTTCGATGGGCTTCGCCAAGGTCCGCCAGCATGTTCAAGGTCGCTGAATGATCGACACCAAGCGTTGATTTGGCGTGCTGCAACGTTTCAGTCAGCAAAGTTTCTGCTGTGCGATAATCTTTTAGCCGATAGTAGGCTGTGGAAATCTGATAGGCAATCTGGATCGTATCGGGATGCGTCGCGCCAAGTTTTTCCCTGGCTCCTGCGTACCTTTCTTCCAACAGTTCAATGGCTGCCTGTACTTCGCCCAGCTCGGTCAGCGCCATCGCAAACGTAGTTTTGATATGCAGCGTTGTTGGGCTATCGCTGCCTTTCAACGACTCGCTTCTGCGAAGCGCCGGCTCAATGATGTCTCTCGCTTCTTCAAACCTCTTGCAGGCAAGCAGCGCCTCGGCAAGATCTCTGACTCCCAGCAAACTGGAGCTATGATCCGGGCCCAGCAACTTTTCCGAGACAGCAATCTTTTCTTCAAAGATGGCGATGGCGGAATCGAACCGACCCTGAGCCAGTTCAATTTCTCCCAAAAGTTTCCGTGTCCTGAGCAGCTGGTGAAAGGTGCCGACCTGAGCTCCACCTGCTTCGATGACTCCTTCTTCGTTCGTCAGTTCAGCGGAAAGTTCAGCTTCAACGGATTCCGCAACTTCGGCGGATTGCGTGAGCAGGTCCTGATCAAACAGAAGCGAACCCAACGCCAATTGCCCTTCTCGGTAATCCAGATCCGGCAAATCCCTGGCGGCGATGATGTAGGCGTCCAGATGAGTCTTGGCGTCCTCATATTGGCCGAGCGATGCAAGAACGGTTGCAAGATTCAGCTTCGATTCCATTACTTCGAACTCGGTGTCGGCTGTCGCAGACCGCGATTCGTAGTAGGCGATTGTTTCCCGGAGCATCGCAACCGACTGTTTCGGATTTCCAATATCGCTCTGCAACGCGGCAAGATTGGCGTAGACTCGCATCGTGTCGGGATGGTTCGGACCAAGTTCGTCGCTGCGAATTTGATATGCGGCCGAAAAGTGACGTTGAGCATTCTTCAACTCACTTAACTGGTTATAGATTGCTCCGATGTGCAACCGGATCTCCGCCTCCAGCAACGGTTGGTCGCGAAAACGCGTTTCGACAGACTCATTGGCTCGATCCAGCACCGTACGAAGCTTGATATCAGGGTCCGGTTCGAGTTGCGGGTTCGCATAGCTCAACAGGTCGTGAAGCAAAAACTCGTTGATCGCCTGTTTGGATTCGGCTTCATCCTCAGCCCGATTAAGAGCAATCGTCGCCTGCTGCCATTTCCAGGTCACCAACGCCGAGCCAACGATCAGCGACAGCAACAACATCCCTGCCAGCGCCGAAATAACGGGGCGACGTCGGACGGCTTTCAGGAATCGATCCAGCTCGGAAATTTGCCGGGCCCGAATCGGTTTTCCCTGAATGAACAATTTCAGATCATCGCGCAACTCGCCGGCGCTCTGGTACCGATCCGCTGGCTCTTTGGCGATGGCCTTCATCACAATGGTGTCCAGATCACGCGGGATCCGCGAGTCCTTTTTCCGCGGCGGATCAGGAAGGCTTTCCGTCACGTTCTGCAGCAGCTGCGCAAAGTCTTTTCCATCGAACGCCGGCTGCAGCGTCAACATCTCGTACAGCGTCAGTCCCAGGCTGTAGACATCGCTGCGAGCGTCCGAATTTCCGTTGAACTGTTCCGGAGGAAGATACCGCAGCGTTCCAACGGTTTCGCCGGTGCGCGTCAGGTCGTCCTGGTCTGTTAGCTTGGCCAAGCCAAAGTCCGTTACCCAAACATGGCCTGAGAAATCAATCAACAGGTTGGCCGGCTTGATGTCGCGGTGAAGAATCTTTCTGGAGTGCGCGTACTCGAGCGCGTCGCTGACCTGTTCTCCGATCTTTGCAACGTTGCGGTAGTACGCGTGGCGCTGCGAAAACGATCCGCTTGTCGACGACGCCGACGCGAAAGAACTTGATCCGGAAAAGCTTTCTGCCGCAGACTCGGGATGGACGCTTGCTCCAGTCTGCTCAGCCGAATCCGCCGAATCCGCTGAATCGGCCGAACCATCTTCAGTTTGCTTCGACAAGTCCTCGAACAGACCAGAAGCAACGGTGCCCAATTTTGTGTGGTCGAGACGAACCGTGTCCTTTAACTTTCTCCCGCTGCCCTGGTCATCGTCGGAAACGGCTTCGCGAACTTCGGCGATGACTTGATCGAGCCCCGTGCCTTCGATGTATTGCATCACGAAGTACGAAACGTCGTCCGACCGACCGACTCCGAAAACGGGAACGATGTTGGAGTGGTGAAGCTTGCCCGAGGCAATGGCTTCTTGCTGAAACCGGATGCCACGGCGTTCATCAAACTTCGCCGATTGAGGCAACAATTTGAGCGCCACATGACGTCCGAGAGATTCCTGTTCGGCTTTGTAGACGACGCCCATTCCGCCGCGGCCGATCTCGTGAATGATTCGATACTCTCCGAGTCTTCGTGGCGGAGGCGAGGCCTCCAGCTGCCGGATCTCGTCCTCGATCGCGCTGTCAGATTCGGCGACGCAATTGGGATTCCGATTCTCCATCGCCTGCAAAACCGGAAATAGCTGGCGAATGCGGATTGCCAGTTTCGGATGAGCCCGAACATAGCTCTCGATGTCTGGCGATTTTCCAGCCCGGATCTCGGCGACAAATTTGTCGGAAATCAAGTCAAATTGGTCCAGCTCGGACGGGTCCACGCGCATCTCGCCTGTGTTGAAATGGTGATCCAGGCACTGTTTGACAAATTGATTTTCATGTCGTGACGCGGCCAAACATGAGCAGCAAAGCGCGAGCCGCCGTTAAAAAGCGCAACGGACCGGCGGCTAAGTGCCTTGCCGCTTTCATTTACCAAACAGTGCCTGGTTAATTATGTGCAGGTAAAAATTCGGAGGGACAACTTTCTCGAAAATAGTCCTCGTTTCCGTTCGAGTCATGGTGATATCCGACGCCACCGTGTCCTCAGCAGGGAAAATTCCGATCCCGAGAAGTCCGGCATGAGCCTGGATTGTCTGGACTTCATTATTGAGGATTTTTTGGCTACCTTTGTGCACCATGAAACCTTCTGAATTTGCACATATCGTCGACGTCGCCCTGCTGCCTTCAGCCATCAAAGCCGATCAACTCGCCGGCCAAACGGTGGTCGTCGTTGACGTTTTGCGTGCGACCACCACGATCGTTAACGCGCTGCATAACGGCTGCCAGCAGATCTTTCCGCAACCTGGCATTGAGGAAGCTCGCGATTGCCATGCGAAGATGCCGGATACTTCCGTGATCGGCGGCGAGCGAAACGGCAAGATTGTCGATGGCTTTCATCAAGGCAATTCGCCACTGGAATACACGGCCGAAGCGATCTCTGGCAAGTCACTGATTCTCGCCACGACCAACGGTACCGTCGCGATGGAAAGCTGTCGGGCCGCCGACCGGGTACTGATCGGAGCCATGATTAACGTTTCGGCGGTCGCCAAAGAGCTGACCAGTGTGCCGCGCGTGACCGTGGTTTGCTCGGGAACCGATCGGCTGATCACCAGCGAAGACGTGATTTTCGCGGGCTTGCTGACGGAGCGAATTCTTGAGCTGCGTGAACAGGCCGGAGCCGAACCGACCAAGCTGACTGATCCGGCCACGATTGCGATGCATCACTGGCGAACCCGCAAGGCTGAAATGGACTCTGGTATGGAGCTGGCTGATTTCTTCCGCAACTGCCGCGGCGGCATCAATCTGGTTCGAATCGGACATGACGCCGATGTGCAGTTTGCGTCGCAGATCGACCTACACGACCGTGTGCCGGAGCTGGATTTGAAAAGCTGGTCGATCGCATAGCGGTGGCATAGGCTTCCAGCCTGTGATTGGATTTCACTGGCACTGTTTGGCAAACTCAATACAAGCCCGACACGCAAACGAGTGAGTCGAAAACTTGGGCGTATACTCACTCGCGCTTCGGGGGGTTCGGGCTTGTATTTGACAAAAACACGCCTGGCACCAGAATCGAACGGGGCGCCAGCCAACATGTTCACAGGCTGGAAGCCTATGCCACCTACGACTAGAATCTGCGTTTCCCCAGCACCAAGCAAACCCTAACTACTCCCGGAACCACCATGGATATGGACTCGATCGTGTCGCTCTGCAAGCGACGTGGCTTTCTGTTTCAATCAAGCGAAATCTATGGCGGACTGCAGGGGTTCTGGGATTACGGTCCGCTCGGCGTGGAGCTCAAACGCAACGTCAAAGAAGCTTGGTGGCGCGACATGGTTTCCTGCCATGACGACATGAACACGCTCGACGGTGCCCCTTCGCCCTACGCGATGGAAGGCCTCGACTGCACGATCATCATGCACCCGCAAGTCTGGAAATGCTCGGGGCACTACGACCTGTTTCACGACTTCATGGTCGACTGTAAAGAAACCAAAAAGCGTTATCGCCACGATCAGCTTAACGGTCGCTGGGTGGAAGCCAAAGACAAAAAGATCTTCGTCACGGCACCCGCTGGAGACGATGAACTGGAAGTCATGACCAAGCGGGCGCTGAAGTTCTACAACCTCCGCAACAAGAACATTGACGACCTGAAGTGGGACGGCGACTCGACCTGTTTGACGGAAATTGAAGATCTCTCAGTCGTCCTCGGCCCGGACGCGAAACAACTGGGAACGCTTACCGAGCCGCGTGAATTCAATCTGATGTTCAAGACGTTCGTCGGCGCCCTTTCTGGCGAAGAAGGAGCCGCTTACCTTCGCCCGGAAACGGCTCAGGGTATTTTCGTGAACTTCAAAAACGTGCTCGACAGTACACGTCATCGTCTGCCGTTGGGAATCGCTCAGATTGGAAAGAGTTTCCGCAACGAGATTACGCCGCGAAACTTTACGTTTCGTTCTCGCGAGTTCGAGCAGATGGAGATCGAATTTTTCTGCCACCCGGACAAGTCACGAGACTGGTATCAGTTCTGGCGTGATCGCCGGCTGAAGTGGTACCACGATCTGGGCATATCGGGCGACAATCTGATCATGCGTGAACATACGCCCGAAGAGGCCGCTCACTATTCGACCGGGACGGCTGACATCGAATACGCGTTTCCGTTTATGGCCGAAGGCGAATACGGTGAGCTTGAAGGAATTGCTCATCGCGGCAACTTTGATCTTCGCTCACACATGGAAGGCAAGCTGGACGAAAATTCGGATACGCTGGAGGTTCAACTCGGCGAAGACGGCAAGCCAAAATGGAAGGGCAGCGGCAAGGATCTTTCGTACCGCGACGACCTGACGAACGAGAAGTACATTCCTCACGTGATCGAACCGTCTGCCGGAGCCGACCGCGCGGCGTTGGCTTTCCTTTGCGAAGCTTACACCGAAGACGAACAGCCCGACGACAAGGGCAAGATGCAGACGCGAACGGTGATGAAGCTGCATCCTCGTTTGGCGCCGATCAAAGCCGCGGTTTTCCCGCTGGTGAAGAAAGACGGCATGCCGGAAGTCGCCAAGGACGTGTACTTGAAATTGAAGAAAGATTTCAAAGTCTTCTACGACGAAAAAGGTGCCGTCGGTCGTCGCTATCGCCGTCAGGACGAAGCCGGAACTCCGTACTGCATCACGGTCGATGGTCAGACGCTGGACGATCAAACGGTAACCATCCGCGATCGCGATACGCTGGAACAGGTCCGCGTGAAGATCGATGAAGTTTCCAGTATCGTGAAAGAACGCGTTGAGGGTTAAGTTGCGGTTGGTGCAATAGGCTGAAGCGCGGGTGGCATAGGCCTCTAGCCTGTGAGTAGGTTGGCTGCCCGTCATTCAGTTCTGGGGCTAACGACAATCCGATCACAGGCTGGAAGCCTATGCCATCTTGCTACATTCATGTTTCAACCGCCAGGTTCGGTTTAAACTAAAATAGCAGGCAGCTACCTGTTAACGTCTGGAAGCCCAACCCAGTTTTTTAACCTCGCCCGTGAACGAATTCGATCCACTGACTTTCAGATTTCGCGCCATGGACGCTGGCAATGTCTCTGGCGGAATGTTCGCGCTTTCCGGTTCGTTCGACGGGAAAAACCTGACGCTGGACGAGGACATCTATCCCGTCCAGTCCATTCTCGCCGTGTCCACCGATGAGAATGTGCTTTCTTTGGTCATCGACCACGAAGACGAATATCTCAACTTCGCGATCGCGGTTAAAGGCTCGGATGCTGTCGCGATCAAACGGGCGATCGACAACAGTCGCAGCGACCTGCAAGCCGCCGAAGAACACAAACTGCTGGTCGCGCAAGGGCAGGGCGAAAGCTTTCGCAAACAGGTCTGTCCTCATTGCCAGGCAACGATCTCTCTTTCCCGCTTCGCCGATACGCCGCAGTGTTACTGCGATTACTGCCAGACGCTTTTCACAATCCGCGACCGGAGCAGCCACCGCGAACTTGAGGCCGCGACGCTGGATCAGGAACTCGAAAAAAAGTACCGCATGTGCGACGAGTGCGGCATGTATTCGTACCCACGCCAGTTCACGATTTTCTATTTTATCTTTCTGGTTTACTTCATTCACTGGACCAGTAGCAAAACCGTTCGCTGCCCTGGATGCATGCGTTGGGAAGCCTGGAAGATGCTGGTCGGAAATCTCTTTGGCTTGCTCGGTTTGCCCGTCGCGGTCGTGCAACTGTTTCGCAGCTACCGCGGACGCATTGAAAAAGGACCGCTTAAAGGACTTGATGATGCGAACATCCTGGCCAATCGCGGCAAGATCGATCGCGCTCTGGACCGCTACGATGCCTTGATGGACAACCTGCCAATCAATGCCGGAATTAAATACAACATCGGTTCGGGTTTGCTAACCAAGGGCGACGTGCCTCACGCGGAAGCCATGTTTCTGCTTTCGCTGGAAGACTGTTCGAACTTCGCGCCGTCGCTCAGTGGCTTGCTGTTCTGCTATCAGTCGCTGGGCAAAGACGTTGAAAGAAAGCAGCTGGAATTCCAAATGGGTTTTGACGCGAACGCCGATGCTCATCTTGCGGGGCTCAATGAGCACCTGGGGGACGAACAGGTCTTTGAGTGAGCAGCACGACAGAAATTAGTCCATTACATCCTTGTCTTCAACGAGACTCGGAAATTTCTGGCGGAGCAATTCAATGTCCTCCGTTTTGAGCAGCGGACAGTCACTCCAATCAAGAGATTTCAATGAAGGAAGTTTCAGCAATCCATCTACATTTTCAAGGCTGATGCAACCTTTGATCACAACATGCTGCACGTGAGGCATCGACTGCAGATCATCCAAAGTCTCCAGTGACCGGCAGCCTGTCAGATCCAGGTACTCCATGTCAGTCAGCTGGCTTATGCTCTTAAGTCGTTTGAGCGAAGAACAACCTTTCAGGTTTACGCTAAACAGATTTTTGATATTCCCCAATCCTTCGAGATCAACCAGCCAGTCGCAATCCTGAAAATCAATTTCTTGAATCGGCGCTTCGACAATATCACAACCAATCGTTGTCAGCCCGCTCCCCACTACTTGAATTTTCTTCAGCTTCCAACAATGCCGGAGCCCTTTCAAACTCCGCAGTCCACTCTCGCGAAGGTCCAGCATCTCAATATTTTCTTCATTGCGCAGAAACTCAAGATCCTTAAATCCGTGGATGCGGCTCAAGTTCAATCGCTTTAACTTGGGGCAATTGAGGACTGGGAAGTGCTTTATTTCCTGTTGGGAATCTGTGATGGAGAGGGTTTCCAGGTTGGCAAGCGACTCGATAGCACTGATGTCTAGCAAATTTTTGCAAGATGTAATTTCCAGGCGCTTGAGTTTCTTGCAGTACTGAATCCCTTCGAGACTTTTCAAGCCACCAGAATTGTGAATCACGAGTCGTTCAAGATTCGGCATCTCGCGGAAACAACTTAGATCCTGCAAGCCAAGGTCAACGTCGGCAATTGACAGGAATTGCATGTTGGGGTTTGGGCGAAACTTCCCCGTCACAGGAACCGTCGGATTCACAACGCTATTCCGGGGCAAACCATACGACGGCCACGCCGTGATATCGTCGGGGTAGTATTTTACGGATGACGTCCTTCGGAACTTCGGAAACGCGACGCCGGCAGTATTGATATCGAGCCGATTGAGCTTCATGCAATCCGCAATCGCATCCCAGTTTTCTTGAGACGTAAAACCACTTCCTACATCAATGTTGATATGCTCCAGCTCATTGAGCCCTTTAATCGCCACAATGTCACGCAGACGCGATTTTTGGACGACTCGAATCACCTTCAGTTGGCCTAGATTCTCAACTCCATTAAGAGATCGTAAATTCCTGCACTGATTTACAGAAAGACTCTCCAATTTTCCAAGTGACCGAAACCAATTCAAGTCTTCGACTTCTGGAAAATCCGACAGGCCCACGGAAACGAGGCTCTCCAGCTTGGTTAAATCGAACTCTTCTACGACGTCGAAACCAAGCTCATGTTGATTGTGAATCATAAAAGCCGAGATATCTCCCGATTGGGAGGGCTCTCGGATTGATGCACGTCCATCGAACGACAGACTCGTAATCCTGGAGAAAACATGCTGACCGAAAATGGAGCGAAGCCAGGCTGGACCGAGTGGATCTTTCTTTGCACCAGTCACAGTACCTTGCGGGCCCGTTTCATAGTCGAAGTGACACTTGCCATGAGGTTGAAAACCGTCATGCAATGCTTCGATTCTGCCGACCAACCTTGCTTCGTAATTGGCTTGTCTCAACTCGTTAGCAAACCAACCAAACACCAATGAGACAAGGACCATCACCAGTATCAGATACTTCAAACCAAACCGGAGCCCTGGTTTACGATTGCGTTTTAATTTCGAATTTTGAGGTTCAGCCATCTCTGTACAACATCAGTCGTGTTTGAGTGCTACTCCACCTTGCCACGTTCAAACATAGCCGACTGGACAACATCACGCAAAGTCACGTTCACCAAGCAATTTCAACAACATCAAAACATTTGCATGTACTCTGCGTGTTTACCGCTCTGCTCGCGACTAAAACACAACAATCAATTTTTTATCTGTACGACTTCCTCATCATTCATCTCGAACAAATACAACCATTGGTTTTCACGATCAGCAAAACATGTAAACGCATCACACAAAACAACGGGTGTCTTTCCATTTTCAAACTGCAAGCCTGCAGCGGGCTTGTCGGGATCAAATTTGTAATCTTGGGGAGCCGTCCATGGAACGGCCAACGGCTCTTTCACAACAACCAACAGAACGGTGTTCGAAGAACCATCGATGATGTTTCCAAACCCCACTCGGCCAGGAGCTCCCAAGATAGTGCGGTCGCTATTAGGAGCCACCATCGTTGTCATTCCCTTGGGAGCATCAGCAGGCATCATCAACTGCGATGAAAAACGGTTGTAGATGTCTGGCATCTTTGGAAGCAGCTTTTTGTTTGCGGGGCTGTCCCAAGGCTCATCCATTTTAAATTGCTGGAATAGCTCAGATTTGCCAAGAAAGGGCAAAATGTGAACACGCCAACTCAATCCTGTCGCGCCATCGAGCCCTCGCGAATCCGCTGGCGGTGGAAAATAGCGATGGACCTTTTTTCTAATCTGCCATGAGTCGCGGGAAACGATGCAGGCCGAAAGCATCTTGAATTCCAAACGGGTGACAGAGGCCTCAAAGAGCACTTGGGGAAGAGCAAGGTTTTAGCAGGAGGCGTTTAACGGGATGTGCCCGCCTTTGTGCGACTTGGCGCCAGACATCGACCGCAGCGGTCGAGCTACTTCAAACTCTTCAGAAACTCCAACAAGTCTGCCGTCTGCTGCAGCGTCATATCCGCCAGCAACTGCTCGGGCATCAAGCTCTTATCCATGGGACGTGATTCTTCGATTTCGTCCAAAGCGATAATGTGTTGCTTGCCCTCTGAGTTGACGATCACCATTTGATTTTCATCTTCCGAAAGCTTCAGTCCGGAGATCAGCTCTCCATCTTCGGTCGCAACGATGTGGCCGCGATAGTTTTCTTCGATACTGACTGAAGGGTTCAGAAGTGAATCAAGGATCTCTCGCTTCGTTCGTTTTGAACCGATGCCGTCCATCGATGGGCCAACCATTTGACCTTCGCCGGCGATCTGATGACAGTTGCGACAGGAGAATCCGCTGTTAAACCACAACGATTTGCCTCGCTCGACGTCGCCTTCGGTTGAAAGGACCAAATCAACATCGATGTTGTTTCCGAGCCGTTCAATTTGTTCCGAAGCTGGCAGGAATCGCTCGAACAGATCGCGGATCTCGGCGTTCTCGTGACGCGCCGCGACGCGAGCAATCGATTCGCGAGCCCGCACGTTGACGCCGTCTCGCGAAAGTGAAACCGCGAGGACGACGGCGGACGAAGTCGACTCCAACAACTGGCCGATCGTGGCCACGTCGGGATACTTGAGCACCGCTTTGCAGGCATGCTCGCGGCGAATCAGATCTTTCGGCGAATCGCCCAGCGACTTGATCCAGTCATACATCAGCAGCACACCCTGATCGTCGACCACGCTGGTTCCAAACTGCGGCATCCGACCATGGCCGCTTTTCATCAGCCGATACAGCAAAACGCTCCGCGATGGATCGCCGCTGACGACCAGCTTCGTATCCGAGTAACCAAAGTCTCCCTGATTGGCTGGCATGTCGACCAGCTTCATGTCTTCGAGCGAAACGCTGCTTTCGAGCACGAACGAACCGGTGCCGCCACCGTTTTGGCGATGGCAATGCGCACAGTTTAGCTGCAACCAGGCTCGCGTCCGTTGTTCGAGACTTGCTCCATTGTCGATGGGCGAAACGGAAGGCTCCAGCGGATTAAACTCGGCCTCGAACAGCCCCAACGCAGCGAACTTGTTCAGCTGATTTTGCTTCTCGTCGTCAAAGCTTCGGTTCAGCTGCTCGCGCTTAAAAGCGTGAACCGTTCCGCTGCTCCAGATGTGGCACAGCATGCATTGGTCGCGGCTGGAGTGCAGCCATTTCTGTTTGCGAAAGCCATCGGAAGAATCCGGCGTCGCGATTTTGAACTCGCGTTCGACCGCAATGTTCTCTTGCAGGATCGCGTCGGTTTGATCCTGGTTCCAGACGTAGTTGTAAGCCATCCACGCGTCGTGATACCGATGCAGGACTTGAGTCTCAACGCGTCGCTTTGATTTCGGGTTCGCCGGATCGAGCTGGAGGTAAATCGTTTTCGCAATCGCGGTGTTGTGCGGAAAATTGAACTGGCCCTGAATGTCGCCCGTCATCCAATTGGACTTTTCAAGCAACGAAAGCTGATCGTCTCCGACGACTCCAATCCACCGACGCGAAGTCGTTCCATCCGCCCAGTGATGCGCATTGATTTCGTATTCGATGACGCCCAGCGAGGGTTTTTCGTCAGCAACCGATTCGAACAAACCTGTTTCGGAAAGCTTGCGAGGGAAAGCCGCGTTTTGACTTTCGCCAGTGAGCAGCGGATTCGGGATCAGGCGGTGAATCGTCCCGTCGTAGCCGACGATCAGGACTTCTCCATCATCGTCGACCGCGAACGAAATGATTTGCAGCGGCGTATCGACGAGCTCGCGATGTTCAATGATCTGTTCTTTCCCGGAATCGTATTTGAGCGCCCAAACTTTGCCCGTCATCCAGTCGCCATAGATGTACGCGCCGACCAGTTCCGGAATCCGTGGACTGCTCCAGAAGAAACCTCCGGTGATCGATCGAGCTTCGACGTGATCGTGTTCGAGGATGGCTTTGGTGATCGGAACCGAATGAGCACCGCTCATCGGTTTGACATTTTGACTTCCTTCTTTGACGCTCCAGCCGTAGTTCGCACCGGGGTCGATGCGGTAAATCATTTCGCGCATCTCCCAACCGACATCGCCAACCCATAGTTCGCCGTTGTCGCGAAAACACAGTCGCCACGGATTGCGGACTCCGAATGCCCAAATCTCGCCGCGAGCGTCTGGCACATCGACGAAGGGATTGTCGGCCGGGATCGAGTAGTTTTTGTCGGACGACAGATTGTCGACATCGATCCGCAGCATGGAGGCCTGTAAGTCGCCGATGTCCTGACCGGTGTTCAGGGGATCAGGCGGAGTCGGGCGTTGTCCGTCACCGATTGACATGTAGAGATAGCCGTCGGGCCCGAACAGCGGTTGGCCGCCCATGTGATCGTGGCTTCTCCATTTCAGGATCTCCATTTCACTGTTGAGCTTGATTTTCGGAGTCTTCGGATCGACCACGCGAAAGCGGGAAAGCTTGGCTCCGGTTTCTGATTTCGGCTGATCCCGATACGTGACGTAGCACCAGGGCTGTTCCGGAAACTCCGGGTGGAATGCAATTCCAAAGGCCGCGAAGTGCCAACCTTCGACTTGTTTGAGATCAACGACCGGTTGCACATCCGGATCGCCGCTGCGATTAAATGACAACAGCTTTCCATTTTGCTGTGTCACGATCCAGCGATCGGTCTCGGGCACACGAGTCATGTGCGTCGGACGAGTCAACTCTACCGATTCATAAATCCGCTCGGTCGCAAACGGCATCGGCGGATCAGGCGTGCCTTTGAGTTTAGAAGTCGTCCATTGGACTCGTTCGATAACGCCGTCATCGTTTTCGTCTGGCTGGACAGCTGCAAGGCCGACGCCGACGAGGATGGAAAGAATGAGGTGGCTGGCAAATCGCATGGGAGATCAAAACGTTTTGGAGCGGTCAGAGCGTTCATGATAGTAAAAACAAGTGCTCATCGTCCGAAAACGCAGTGCGATGGTGACACAAAGCTGGCAATAACTTTAGGCGGAATGACCGTGCAGCCAATGCAGCAATAGCCTCACGCAAAGGCGCGAAGGACATGCGGCAGCTCACAGCCCAAACTTTGCGCCTTCGCGCCTTTGCGTGAGGTCCCTTGCATCCGGATGCATCGAAGACAACTACCTTCCATCAGCGGACCAAATGTCGGCCCACACATACTCATCGCTCGGGCAACGCCGCCTGTAGCCTAAAATATTGCTTTTTCCAAACCCACACCGGAATCACCATGGACGAAAATCAACTCTCGAAAATAGTCGTCGATGTTGCTTTCCAAATCCACACCACGCTCGGCCCCGGACTGCTTGAATCGGTTTATCAGAAAGTCATGATTCACGAGCTTTGAAAACGCGGACTCACGGCCGAAGAAGAAGCGCCGATTCCAGTCGTCTGGGACGACGTCAAACTTGACGTTGGCTTTCGAGTCGACATAGTCGTAAATCGCAAGCTCATCATTGAACTCAAATCCGTCGAACGAGTCGCCCCCGTCCACAAGAAGGCTCTGTTAACTTACTTACGCTTGACCGATCGCAAACTTGGAATGCTCGTCAACTTCGGAGAAGAACTGATGAAAAGCGGAATTTCAAGAGTCGTCAACGGCCTCTGATGGTCGACTTGGCAGCTTCCGGCCGTCGCGTAAACAAATGCTGGCGTTCGAGTCCGTCTTTCCTCGAAACCACACCCTCCCGGCGGGGTTCATCACCCTTATAATCATCTGTTGCGAGCCCGTCCCGATTTCGGTTTCCGTCTTTCGTACGGCTCACAACTGATCGCAAACCAGAACCGCGAAGAAACAATCATGTCAACCATCGATGCCAGTCTTGAACCCGCCATCACGGCCGCCAAAGAACGACTCGACCAACACACCGTCGAAATCGTCCAGCGTCACTTTCACGAATCCACTGGCTGCCCGTTTTGGCTGCAGAAGAAGAAAGAACTGAACTTCGATCCGCTGACCGAAGTCAAATGCTATGACGACCTGAAAAAGTTCCCTTCGTTCGAAGACGACTGGCTTCGCGGCGGTCCCGTCGATCGCTGGATCATGAACGACTACAAGGACAAACCAACTTACGTTTTCGAAACTGGCGGAACGACGGGCGTGCCCAAAAGCCGAGTCGTCGTCAATGACTTCCGCGAAGACTACGAAATCTTCTCCGACACGCTGCCCGACCAGTACTTCCCCAAAGGCGGCAACTGGCTGATGCTTGGCCCGTCCGGTCCGCGACGCTTGCGATTGGCTGTCGAGCATCTGGCTCAGCATCGCGGCGGGATCTGCTTCTGCATCGACCTCGACCCGCGCTGGGTCGTGAAGATGTTGAAGAAAGGCTGGATGGAGCAGGTTAAGGAATACAAAAAGCACTGCATCGATCAGGCCATCACGATTCTGACGGCAAACCACAACATCAAGTGCATGTTTGCAACGCCGAAGCTGATCGAGTCGCTTTGCGAAGGCCTGGAAGAACGCGGCATGACGATGCAGGATACTGGCATCACCGGAATCTTTTCTGGCGGCACAGAATTCACACCGCAGTGGACTCGGTTCTGCGTTGAAGAGCTGTTTGGCGGCCCGGCGGAAGAGTCTGGAATTTTCATGACGCCGACTTATGGCAACACACTGATGGGTCTGGCTTGCAGCAAGCCAGTAACCGCCGCAGAGAAGTACAAGATTTCGTATTACGCACCTCAGCCACGAGCGGTGACAGAAGTTGTCAGCTTCGATGATTACAACCAGTCCGTGGGCTACGGCGAGACCGGTCGCGTGAAGTTGACGACGTTGACGCCGGAGTTTTTCGTTCCCGGTTTCATGGAACGCGACGAAGGCGAACGCGAAATGCCGTTTGAGACCTATCCCTGGGATGGTGTCAGCGGCGTAAGACCGTTCCACGAAATCGCGTCTGGAACAACCGTGGGCGTTTATTAGTTCATCGATGGTGGCATAGGCTTCCAGCCTGTGATCTGCACGTCCACAGGCTGGAAGCCTATGCCACCTTTCCCACACACCGAAAACCGCTAACCGAAAACCAACCAAATGCTTGAAATTCCAGTCATCCGTTGGGGCAAACAATATGAGTCCCTCGAAACGACCGAAGTCACACACTTCAACACCAACGAACCGATCGCGACCGTCCACTCGGCCAACGGCGGCCTTGTCACTCGCGACATGCGAAGCGCTCAAAAGGCTCGTGACACGCTGCGACAATTCAGCTGCAAACAACTGATCGAAATGGTCGGCAAAGCGGCTGACTATTTTGAGAACGATGAACTTCCGATGGGCAACGGAACGCAGACCGCGGATGACTTTGTGCATCAGCAATCTGCATCAACCGGTTTGCCTCAGCACATGTGTCGCGGCAACATGAAGAAGAACAGCTTCGTGATGCGGAACATGACCGAGATCCTCGACTGCTTGACTCGTGGGCTCGACCTGGAAATCTTCAGCCGCGGATACGGTAAAGAAGATCGCGGCGTCGTCGTCAGCTATCAGGCTCAGACCCCTGTGCTCGGCGCGGTACTTCCTTCCAACTCACCGGGCGTTCACACGTTGTGGATGCCAGCCATTCCGCTGCAGATGGGCCTGGTGCTCAAACCGGGTTCGTCCGAGCCCTGGACGGCGTACCGCATTGCGTCGGCGTACGAGAAAGCCGGCATTCCGAAGGAAGTCGTTTCGCTCTATCCCGGAGGTCACGATGTTGGCGCGGCGTTGATGGATAGCTGCCCGCGCAGCATGATCTTCGGCAGCCAGAAAACGGTCGATCAATACTCCAGCAACCCTCGCGTCCAGGTCCACGGACCGGGCTTCTCGAAAATTTTCCTGGGCGACGATTGCGTTGACGATTGGGAACAGTATCTCGACATGATGGTCGAGAGCGTTTACATCAACGGCGGTCGAAGCTGTATCAATTGCAGTGCGATTTACGCCTCGCGTCACACCGAAGCGATCGGCAAAGCGTTGGCCGAAAGGCTTGGACCGATCGAAGCGTTGCCGCCAGAAAACGATGAAGCCGGTTTGGCTGCCTTCACAGTTCCCGGCATGGGTCAGGCCGTTTGGGACATGGTTAAATCCGACCTCGAAAAAGACGGTGTCACCGACTGTACGGCCGAGTACGGCGATCGCGTGGTCGAACTGGAACGAGCTTCCTACATTCGTCCGGTGATCGCCCGCGCGGCCAGTCCCGAATGCGAGATTGCTTCGAAGGAGTTCATGTTTCCGTTCGCGACGGTCGTTGAGTGTCCTCAGGACAAAATGATCAAGGCCGCTGGTCCAACATTGGTTGGCACGGCGATCACGAACGACATCAACTTCATCGATCGACTGACGGATGCGACGAACATCGACCGACTGAACATCGGCCCGATCCCGACGAACCGTTTGAACTGGCTGCAGCCTCACGAAGGCAACATCATCGACTTCCTGTTCCGGTCTCGGGCTTACCAGATGCCGGAAGAAAAAGTGGCGGCGTTGGTGTAGTAAAAAATTTTCGTGGTGACGGCGTGAAGCCGTTGCTTTCTGCCAAACTGCGGCGGCTGGAAACCGCCACCACGGCCATCCTCAACGCGACTTTCGATACCAATGCAGCCGTTTGATTTTGAACTGAAAACACGGATGGTCTCAGGATCCGATTCGATCCTGCGCGTCGGCGAACTGGCGGCTGAGCTTGGCACCAAGAAAGCGATGGTGGTCACCGACAAAGGCATCGTCGCGGCTGGCCACGTGGCGATCGCACTGGAATCGCTGCAGAAACAGAACATCGAGACCGTTGTCTTTGATGGCGCTCACGAGAACCCGACCACGAAAGACGTCGATGCGGGCATGGAAATCGCTCGCTCGTTTGAACCGGATTTGCTGATCGGACTGGGCGGCGGAAGTTCGATGGACTGTGCCAAAGGCGTGAACTTCGTCTATTCCTGCGGCGGCCAGATGCAAGACTACTGGGGCGTTGGCAAAGCGACCAAGCCGATGCTGCCGATGATTGCGATTCCGACCACGGCCGGAACGGGCAGCGAGATGCAAAGCTTCGCTCTGATCTCTGACGCCGAAACGCATGTGAAGATGGCGTGCGGCGACAAGAAAGCCAGCTGCCGAATTGCGATCCTCGATCCGAAACTCACCGTGACTCAGCCCGAAGCCGTCACCGCACTGACCGGCATTGACGCGATCTCACACGCAGTCGAAACGTGGGTCACCAAGAAACGCAATCCTGTTTCGCTGCTGTATTCCCGCGAAGCCTGGAAGCTTTTAGCGACCAACTTCTCGACCGTCTTGCAGCAACCAGACAACGTCGAAGCTCGCGCCGCGATGCAGCTTGGTGCCGCCTGGGCCGGACTGGCGATCGAAAACTCGATGCTCGGCGCCAGCCACGCGTTGGCCAATCCGCTGACCGCGACCTACGACACGGCTCACGGCCAGGCGGTGGGGCTGATGTTGCCTCACGTCGTCCGTTTCAACGGCGAGCAATTTGATCCCTGGTATCGCGAGCTTTTGCTCAGCACCGCGGGCGTTGACGGAATGCCAGATCCAGCAAGCGGGGCCCGTGGCTTGGCCGACTTTTTGACTTCGCTGGTCGAAACTGCGAAACTGGCAACTCAGCTTTCCGGCTGCGGCGTCGAAAAAGAGAAATTGCCTCAGCTTGCCGAAGGCGCGGCGAAACAGTGGACCGGCACGTTCAATCCGCGTGACGTTGATCAGGAAAGTTTGCTTTCTGTCTACGAATCTGCCTGGTAAAATTTCGGTCGCACGCGCCGGGCGGTACGCCAATCACCAATGTCCCTTTTTCTGGATCCATGATGACACTCAAAAACTATCTGCTTTCGTCAATCGCCATTCTTGTCTGTGCGGTCGGTTCCAGTTTCATCTCTGCTGGATCCAACCAGGACGAATCCGAGTTCACCAAACCGACTATCGACATCGGCTGTGTCGTCAGCGACATCGACGCGTCGGTCAAGTTCTACACCGAGGCCATTGGCTTTGAGCAGACGTCCGAATTCAAGGTCGGTGCCGAGTACGCGAACAAGGTCGGACTAACCGATAATAAACCGCTCGACGTCAAAGTGCTCACACTGGGAACCGGTGCCGGCGCGACTCAGCTCAAGCTGATGCAAGTCGATGGCGAGAGCGCGAAAGCGGCACACGATCACATCCACACAACGCTCGGATACAGCTACCTCACGATTTATGTCAAGAGCACGGAGGCTGCGATGAAGCGTCTCAAGGATGCCGGCGTCGAAACCGTTGCTGAAAGTCCGCTGCCGATCGAGGGTGCCGAACAGATTACACTCACTTTGATTCGCGATCCCGATGGCAACATTATTGAACTGATCAGCCCATCACCGGAAAAGTAGCCAGGGCCAACTCGCAGCACAATGGAACTGATTGGCGTTCGCAACCGTCCAACGCGAGTCATCTCAGGCCTGCGTGACGAAGGGCTATCTAAGGCCCAAAATCTCAATCGTATTTTCCGGCATCGACGAATTTTGGTGGAGCCTCACATGTTTCAACGACTCAGTTTTTCACTGGCGATTCTGGCTCTCTGTGCGACTCCTCTGTTTGCTCAACAGGCAAAAGTCGACGAAGCCGCCAAAGCTGCAGCATGGCCGATGGCCCGCGGAAACGAAACTTCAACCGGCGCCATTGAGAAATCGATTGGCGACAAGTTCGAAATCGATTGGGAGTTCAAGTATCCAAAAGGCGCCTTCGAATCGAGCCCAATCATTGCGTCCCACGAAGGCAAGCCGACGATTTTCACATCCGGTATCGACGTCAATGTGAAAGGCAAGCTGTTTTCGATCGACCTGGAAACGGGAAAATCCAACTGGGATTTCGAGATTGAAGAGGGCTTTGTATCGTCGCCGGCGTGGCGTGACGGCAGAATTTTCGTCGGCGACATGATCGGGATGATCTACTGCGTCGACGCGGCCAATGGCAAAGCGCTCTGGACGTACGAGACTCAGGGCGAAATTAGTTCGGGCGGGAACTTCTTCAAGTCGCTGGTTCTGTTTGGCTCGCAGGATGCAAAACTGTACGCACT
Source organism: Mariniblastus fucicola (assembly GCF_008087665.1). Lineage (GTDB taxonomy): Bacteria > Planctomycetota > Planctomycetia > Pirellulales > Pirellulaceae > Mariniblastus > Mariniblastus fucicola. The sequence goes on along the minus strand of NZ_CP042912.1, from coordinate 384,668 downwards.
CGAACGTGAAACCGGAGAGCTCAAATGGGCTCATTCGGTCGATGATCAAATTCAATGCGGTGCGACGGTGGCTGGCAACCGCTGCTTTTTGGCTGGGTGCGATTCGAAGCTACACGTCATCGGGCTCGACGATGGCAAGGAAGTCAGCACCGTCGAGATTGGCTCGCCCACCGGGACAACCGCCGCGGCGGTCGGCGACGACGTTTATTTTGGCACCGAGCAGGGAACTTTCTTCTCGATCAATTTCCAGACGCCGGAAGTCAATTGGCGGTGGGAAGAGCCAGCGGGCGCGACGTCGGTGAGAAGTTCGGCTTCGGTGACAAATGACCATCTGGTGTTCGGAGCCAGAAATCGAAAAATCAATTGTTTGGATCCGAAAACCGGGACACTGAAATGGTCGACGACGGTGAAGGCCAAAGTGGATGGCTCGCCGATCATCGCGGGAGACCGGGTCTATGTGGGTTCGACGGACGGGCGTTTCTACACGCTGAACCTAGAAGACGGAAAAGTGATTTGGCAGACGCAATTTAACGGCGCGATTTTGGGTTCCCCGGCTATCATCGGCGGTAAACTTCCCCGACTGGTTGTTGCGACGGAACGTGGTACGGTTTACTGCCTCAAGCCCGCTGAGTAGGTTCCGTTTTGCGGTAACCAACCGCGAACTTTGCCACCAGTTGCGAATTGCGATGGCTGGAAGCCGTCACTACGTTTCGAAAGCCACTCAATGAATCCCGGAGAAATTGCGGCACTAACTGCAGCGGTGCTGTGGACTTTCTCCAGCATGCTTTGGGGTCAGGTGAAGATCCCGGCGTTCACGCTCAACGCCTGTAAAAACGTAATCGGATGTGTGTTTATCGTGCTGCACATCCTCTGCGTGTGGCTAATTTTTGGCACTTTCGAGTTCACGACCAACCCATTTGATTGGGGCTGGCTAACGCTCAGTGGACTGGTTGGAATTGTCGCCGGAGACACGCTTTACTTTCGTTGCCTGCAAATTCTTGGTCCGCGCCGGGCTCTGTTGATCGCTTGTGCCAGCCCTCTGTTCGCGACGATGCTCGGCTATCAATTTCTGGAACAACAGATTGGCCTGGTGGTGCTGAGCGGAATTTTGCTAACGGTTCTGGGAGTCGCCACGGTTGTCTCGGATCGAAGAGCCAACGTCGAAGCACCCGGTTTGCTGCCCGGAAACTTCGAAGTCGGAGTTGCTCTTGGACTGCTTGGTGCGGTTTGCCAGGCGGTCGGAGGACTCTTCTCCACACTGGGCATGAAAGGAGATTGCGGTGCTCTGGAGGCAACGATGATCCGATTGCTAATCGCTGCAATCGCCTCGGTCGTGATGTTGATGGCTCAGTGGAAAACCCGAAAGTCGTTCGCGAGCACGTTCCGGTTCGAGTATCTCAAGTTCATCGTGCCGGCCACGGCGATCGGAACCTGGCTGGGAATTTGGCTCAGCCAGATCGCCTACAAATACGCTGACCTCGCGGTCGCCCAAACGCTGATTTCGACTTGTCCGCTGTTTGCGATTCCGGTGGTCTGGATTCTGTTCGGCCACAAAGCAACCCGACTGGCGATCGTGGGGACAATTGTGGCACTGGTTGGCGTCGCGATGACGGTACAGAAGAAAGAAGATCCGACAGATCCGGTCCAACAGCAGGACTTTGATCAGCAATCCGGAAAGGTGATGTACTCTGACGAAACATGGTCAGTCAGCCAAACGCCGTTGGCCGAAAGAAAGAACTGGTGACCGTCGGCAGACATTTTGCTCGCGTCGATTTCGAGGATGATCGGTTTGCCACGCCGAGATCCAACCTGGCTGGCCGTCGCCACATCAACGCTCAAGTGGACATGCTGACGCTGCATTTTTTTCAGCCCCGATTCGCGGATGAGGCCCACGAATTTCTCGACGGTGCCATGAAATAAAACCGCCGGAGGTTGCTGCTGCTTCAATTCAACATCGACACTGACCGAATGGCCTTGGCTGGCACGGATTCGAGACCCGTCCGCACTGAATGCAAACCTTTGCTTGTCGTTGTCGCGAACCACATCGTCCAGCATTGACCTATCGACAGACAGTCCGCTTTCGCAAATAGCGGCAAGCAGTTCTTCGACCTCAACCCAGCCATTTTCGTCCAACTGCAAACCCAGGTGTTCTGGTTTGTGCCGCAGTACGAGGCTGAGCAGTTTGCTGATTCGTTTCGTTGACTTCGACATTTCTGCCAGACCATACTCTGTTTTTGCGACGCGGGACATGTTTGTAGAACCGGCTTCAACTGAAGACCGACAGTTTCCGCCTGAGAACAGGACGACAAGCTGCGGACAAGGTTCGCGACACCGCGCAGCAGCGAACCGCCTTGCAAACGTGGACTCTGCAAAAGATGGGAGGCGGAGCGACTCAGAATGAGGTATTAACGCTCTCGGTAGACGATGCGACCCTTGGTCAGATCGTAAGGAGAAAGTTCCACACGGACTTTGTCGCCGGGAACAATTCGAATGAAATTCCTTCTGATTTTGCCCGCGACGTGCGCAAGGACTTCGTCGCCGGTTTCCAGCTCGACCCGGAATCGGGTGTTGGCCAGAGCCTGCGTGACGGTACCGTCAACTTCGTAAGATTCTTCTTTTGGCATAGATCCCTTTCGAGGATTGAAATTTTTGCTGAACCTCAAAGGCGTTTTGAAATTCACCTACAATATATTGACGCATCCCAAAAAGTCCAGTTCCATCGTGATTCCGGTTTTTGATGGCATTTGGAGCCCCTGGGGCTGATTTTCCGCATGCACGGCCGAAGAGACACTCCTTCACCTCAGCTTAACACTCCGCTTCATATGCCAGCCAATTCTCCTCGCCGGACCCTATCGCTGCTCGATTCGATCTGCATCATCGTCGGCACAATCATCGGAGCAGGCGTCTTTGGAACCGCAGCGGATGTCGCCGGACTGACTCCAAACACGGCGACCATGATCGGAATCTGGATCGCGGCGGGAGCAATCGTGCTTGTGGGAGCCGCCTGTTTTGTCGAATTAACCACGCGTTTTCCTGACGCTGCCGGCGGAGACTACGCCTATTTGAAGAAAGCCTTCGGCCAGCCGATCGCGTTCATGTTCGCCTGGGCTTCTTTCTGGATCGTCCGCCCCGCCAACATTGGCCTGATGGCGATCGTGTTCGCCGAGCATTTTTCTCACATCGCTGCCTCGCTGCCGCTGATCCGTGAACTGCCGGTCACCGTCGTCAAAATCGGCGGAGCCATGCTGGCGATCACGTTGCTGACGAGTGCGAATTTGCTGGGTTTGCAGAAAGGAAAATACACGCAAAACATTTTGACGCTTGCGAAAGTCGCGGGCATTGGACTGATTATTCTGCTGGCCTTCGCCAATCCGATTGGAGACGTCACGCCCCAAGCCACCGCTGCGGCCTCGACGTCGGACGGATTCAGCATCGGTTCGCTGTGGTTGCCACTGGTGCTGGTGATGTTCAGCTTTGGAGGCTGGAACGATGTGGCTCTGGTGGCCAACGAGATTCAGCAGCCGAAACGCAACCTGTGGCGATCCCTGATTTTCGGCGTCGGGATTGTGACGTTGGTCTACGTCCTGTTCAACATTTCTCTGGCGGTTGGACTTGGGCAAGACGGGATGGCGGCCTCGAAGTCGCCAGCGATCAGCCTGGTGGAGACGGCGCTCGGCAGCGAGAATTTCTTTGCCGCCCGCGCTAAAGAACTGGTCGCGGCACTGGTTTGCATTTCCTGCCTGGGAGCCATCAATGGGATGATCATCACCAGCCCGCGGATCTACTACGCCGTCGGGCGAGACTACGAGGCGTTGAGTTTTCTGTCGCGGTGGGACGATCAACGAAGTTGCCCCTGGCAATCGATTGTGCTTCAGGCGGTGGTTACGATCTCGCTGATTCTGCTGTGTGCCAGGTACGAGAACATTTTCATGGTGCTGCTGATCGCGTCGGCTCCGTACTTCTGGAGCTTTCTGGGAGCGACGGTGCTTTCGCTGATCGTGTTCCGATACCGGGAGAAGTCCGATGGGGAGCATTTTCGCTTGCCGTTGTTTCCGGCTGAGCCGATCTTCTTTGCGATCGTTTGCGCGGGTCTGACCTACAGCTCCGTGACGCATCTGGTCAGCGAAGGCCATCTACTGGTCGCGTTGGCAATCGGAGGGCTGATGCTGGTGGGGGTCGTGCTGGGGATGGTGTTGAAGGCAGGGGTTGCTGCCAAGCCAAAGTAGCACGGTTGGTCTCCACCGTTCCATGTATTGAGATGCAATTTGGAAGTACGGGAATGCAATCACAGCTGGAAGCCTATGCCACCTTGATGCACCGCGCGCAAAAAAACGGGGCCGAAAGCGAACTCAGTCATACGACTGAACTGGCTCTCGACCCCGTCACTGCAAAATGCAATGGGCGGATCGCAGACTATTTCTTGCGATGGCGAATCTTGGCTCTCATACGTCGTTTTTTTCTGCCAACTTTTCGTCGACCTTTTCCGGTCCGTTTTGTGCCCACGCGATAGTCTCCAATGACTGATGTGTTGTTGAAATATTTGCCGCCAGCAATTGTGGCGGGTCACGAATTGTAACTTAAGCCGGGGAATCGCGGCAAGATGGAAAAATTCTTCATCCCCGCAGAAACAGTGGCTTATCTTCGGTCGACCCATCCGCGGAATAACGATAGCCATCTTCGGCGAATTTGGTCAATTTCTTGAGATCCGTCACTTTTTTGCGGATGATCCAGCCTGACATTGTGCCCCGAGCCTTCTTGGCGAAGAAGCTGATGATCTTGTATTTGCCGTTCTTCATGTCCTTGAAAACAGGCGAAACGACCCGAGCTTTGAGCCGCGAGGGGAGCACAGATTTGAAATATTCGTTCGAGGCAAGGTTCAGCAAAACGTCACTGTCGATCTTTTTCAGCTGCTTGTTGAGCGCGTCCGTGATGTCCGGCCCCCAGAAGTCATACAGATTACTCCCCTGAGGCGTGGTGAGTTTTGTGCCCATCTCGAGGCGGTACGGTTGCATCAAATCCAGCGGCCGCAAGATACCGTAAAGCCCCGAAAGCATTCGCAGATGCTCCTGAGCAAACAGAAAATCGGCTTCTTTCATCGAGTATGCATCGATGCCCTGATAGACGTCGCCTTTGAAAGCCAATAGCGCTTGCCGAGCATTCTTTTTGGTGGCTTTGGGTTCCCACGATTCGTAGCGGTTCACGTTCAGCTCCGCCAGCTTGTCACTGATCGACATCAACCCGGCAAGCTTCTTCGGCGTGTATTCGCGCAAGATCTCGACCAGCTCGGCGCTGCGTTTCATGAACGCGGGCTGCGACGTTTTGGAAATCGGAAGCGGTGTTTCGTAGTCCAGCGTTTTGGCTGGGGAGACAACAATGAGCATGGTGCAAATTGATCCAGTAAGTTGTTGATCGTTCAGGTTGATGAAGATTGGAACATTGATCGTTTAACGGCAAGCCGCAGGCGACTGCGTGGCTTACCTCGCGGAATCGAACCGCAGTCGCCTACGGCTTGCCGTTAAACGTAGCGGGGTCGGAGCCGATACGAGCTTCACAGTATAAACCACCGTTTGCAAACCGCAGAGAGCCGCTTGGGATCACTTTTCCAAATGCAGCTTCATGCCTTCGTGCGTCGCCTCAAAACCAAGCCGTTCGTAGAACCTGATCGCCTCCGGTCGCTGCTTGTCCGAGGTTAGCTGCACGACGTGCACACCGCGTTCCCGGCCCTGATCGATCGCCCATTCGAACATTTTCGCGCCCAGATTCCTCCCCCGATGGTCGCGGTGAATTCGAACGGACTCGATCTGCAAGCGCGAGCCCCCGCGGTAGTTCAAATATTGCTGAAACGTCAGCTGCATCGTGCCGATGATTTCTCCATCGGCTTCCAACACGACGAGGTTCTGATTCTCGTCCGCATCAATTTTTTCAAACGCCCGGACGTACGGTTCCGGAAGCGGATCGGCAAACTCTTCGCGAAGTTTCCCCAACGGATCGCCCGCTAACATCTCCACAATCGCGGGCAAATCCTCAATCGTCGCCGTACGGAAAATCATTCAGCCGAACTCGCGTCCATCAACTCAATCCACTCGCGAAGCAGCTCAACGGCGTTCTCGTCAATCACGTTGCTGCCGATGTTTGGCATGCGACCATTGGAGATCGTGTCGATTCGCTGCAGCAGCAAAGAAGACGCCGCATCACCGGGCTTCACGATTCGTGCGCCGGCGATTCCAAGATCACCCTGAGCCGGTTTTTCGTTGATCATTTTCGTCGCGTCCAAGTCCGTCGCAAAACGCAAATCAATGCTGGCGTTGCCCGGACCGTTGGGGCGATGGCACATCGCACAGTTCACGTCGAGGTAAACTCGGGCTCGCTGTTCAAGGTCGCAAGTTTTATCGTGTGGATCGCAATGTCGCGCCGCGGCGGATGCATCAAAGTCTTCAGGCACGCCCGACAAGAGTTCCTGTTTGACGAATTCCATGATCTGATTTTTCGGCCCATCAGCATTGTTCAGCTGAGCCGTATTGAGCCCCAGCACGTACCCCGCCGAATCGACGTGACAGCTGGCACACTCGGACGATGAAGGCCCGTGCCAGGTCGTCGGCCGCCACTCCTTGGCACCTTTGACGGGCATCCAAAGCTCAAGCTGTAAGCCTTCCGGCCGCAGCTCTGCATCCTTGCCGCGTTTGTCCCAAATGTAAGTCGCAGCTTCCCAACCCGTTTCGATTCGCTTGATGACTCGCGTTTCAAGCATGCGATTGCCGGCCGCGTGGCGAAAGTTCTTGATGATCTCGGTGCCGACGGGAACGGCCCACGACCCTTCGCTGCGATAGCCAATTTTTTCGCCTTCGGGCAAACGGAAGAAGCGTGTTTTCTCCGCACTGTCGGACCAGAAAGGGGCGTTCACCTCGTACGGGGTGTACGCATCTGACATCTTTCGCTTCTTCAGATCCGCAAAGATTTCCGTTTCTGAAAGCTTCTTCGGCCAGCCCTCGAGAAAGTTTTCCGGCTCGTCCGTCGGTTGGACTCGATAAATTTTGCCATCGAAGCTCAGCAGATAAACTTCACCGTCGGTATCTTCTCCAAAAGCCGCGATGCTCTGTCCGGTTCGGCGCACCAGCGTGTTTTTGTAATCGCCGTTTTCGTCTTTGCGAATTTGCCACAGGTTGCCCGAAAGGTAATCGCCATAGAAATATACGCCATCAAGCTCAGGGAACTTCTTACCGCGATAGACGTTTCCGCCGGTCACGGACAAACCCCATTGTCGGCCGTAACTGGCGATCGGCTGATCATGTTTTTCCGTAGCCATTTCGACCTGCTTGCGAAACGAAGCGTCGGCTTCCCAGCGATTCCAACCGTAGTTTCCTCCGTTGCGAACGAGGTCGATTTCATCGAAACGATCCTGCCCAACGTCTCCGGCCCAAAGCTCGCCTGTTTTTCGGTCGATCGAAAATCGCCACACGTTTCTCAAACCGCAAGCAAAAATCTCGCCGCGAGCGCCTTCAACGCTGGCGAAATGGTTGTCTTTCGGGATCGCGTACTCCAACCCCGGATCCTTGTGATCGACGTCGATTCGCAGAATCGCACCGAGCAACGTGGAAAGGTCCTGGCCGCTGCCGAGTGGATCGTTGGCTTTACCTCCGTCGCCGAATGAGATGTAGAGATAACCATCCGTTGGACCGAACGCGAGAGCACCGCCGTTGTGGTTTCGAAACGGTTGCTCTTGTTCGATAATGACTTCTTCCGAATTCGGATCGCCGACCGAAGGATCGTCTTCTTTGACACGATATCGAGCCACGATGCCGTGCATGTCTTTCACCGAAGACGAATAGTGCACGAAGAACTGGCCGTTGTTTTTGAAGTCCGGATGAAACGCCAGACCGATCAGCCCTTCTTCGTTGCCAACGCGACTGATGCGGTCACTGATGTCCAGAAAAACTTCCGTCGTGGAAGTCTCCGCGTCGTTCTGAAAAACGTGGATGACACCGTTTTGCTCGGCAACGAATATGCGATCATCGCCGACGTGGGTCAGATGAATGGGGCGATTAAAACGGAGCTTCGGAAAAGCGTTTTCCAGCCCGATGCCCTTCACAGTAGCGGTGGACTTGGCGGCTTCCGTTTCTTGAATCACAGCGGCGGAAGCGTTTACGCTAACGGCCGATCCACAGATCCATAGACACAAAATCAGGCAACGTATCATCAAGCTTGTCCCAAGTTAAATTCTTCGTTCGCAATATCATAGCTGGGATCACAGCTCGCGGGCAGAGTCATCGAGTGCCCGAATTTGCCGGCCGCCAGCGAGTCGACTAAGCTGGACAGCGTACCGTTTGTTTTCGCCGATACTGTTCTCGTAAAAGCCCCCGTTAGAGTGGCAGCGACTCAATGACCACGACTTCCGAGAGCCTTCTTTTCCGACTGCAACAGGTAGGTGAAACTCCCGACGAAACGGCGTGGCGACGGTTCGTTTCGATCTACACACCGCTGATTTTCTACTGGGCTCGAAAAGTCGGGCTGCGGCAGACGGAAGCTTCCGATCTCGTGCAGGATGTTCTGACTCAGGTGTTTCAAAAGCTGCCTGAATTCAAGTACGACTCCAGTCGAAGCTTTCGCGGCTGGTTGCGAACGGTGACGTTGAACAGGTATCGCGAAATTCATCGCCGTAAGTCATCTCGGCTGGCAACGGCCACCGATTCGATGCTGGAGAATCTTGCTCCGGTTTCGTTTGCGGAATCGACCTGGGACATCGACTACGCGCGGCTGCTGGTTGCCAGAGCAATGGAGTTGATGCAGGATGATTTCGCGCCGGGCACGTGGGACGCGCTCAAGCTGGTGATGAGCGGCGGTCAGTCGGTTGATGCGGCGGCTGAGCAAACGGGGGTCAGTGCCTGGACGATCTATTCCGCTCGAGCCCGTTTGATGAAACGGCTCCGTGCCGAACTCGGTGGGCTGCTTTAGAGTTTGTTGAGATGCGGACACAGTCAGCTTTCGAGCCGGAATTCCGCGTTCACGAGCGGCCAAACTGACTTTTTCAGAAATTTCTTGCCCGCCGACACAATATATCACAACCACGCGCATAGTCTCTTCTGCCAGAATGAACCTGACCAAGAGAGCAATCATGAAAACGTCCTCCAAACCTTCCTGCCCCGATCCGGACACACTGCTCCAGTTCATCCAAGGGCGACTTGAGCCGCCGACGCTCGACCAATGCGAAGTCCACGTTTCGGACTGCCAGACCTGTCACGAAACTTTGCGAGGACTCGACGCCAACGACACGCTGTCGCACTACGTCTCCGATGCCCTCGACATCCCGGAACCGACAGAAGATTCGGACTCACAGGCCATCGACGGTTTGATGCAACGACTGATGGCCGGCAACCTGAAAGCGCATTCGAAACCGCTGCAGAATCACGAGGACGCTCTGCGCCTGGCCGATCGAGCCGCAGAAGTGCTGCGCTGTGTTGAGCCGCCAGCGGAAGAAGACGATGACTCGTTGGGAACGTTGGGCGACTATCGTTTGCTTCGACTGATCGGAGCCGGTGGAACAGGCGTTGTGTTTCAGGCGAAAGACCAATCACTCGATCGCTTGGTGGCGTTGAAGGTGCTTCGTCCGTCGCTCGGCGATGTGGCCCGAGATCGGTTTATCGCGGAGGCTCGGTTGGCGGCTTCGATTGAACATGAAAACGTGGTGACGATTTATCAGATCGGCCAACAGGATCGTTTGGCTTTCATCGCCATGCAGTGGGTTCCGGGAGAAACACTTGAGGCACGTCTCGCGGGCCAGTCTGAACTTCATGAAGAGGATTTGATTCGTGAGTTCGTCAGCCAAATCGCATCAGGACTTTCGGCGGCTCACGAGCGGCAGCTGATCCATCGCGACATCAAACCAGCAAACATCTGGATCTGCGAAGACACCGGACGCATCAAGATTCTGGATTTTGGTTTGGCTCGCATCGCCGACGAAGATTCCAGCCTGACGCAAACCGGCATGCTGGCCGGAACGCCCAGTTTCATGTCGCCTGAGCAAACCCGCGGCATGGAACTTGATCCACGCAGCGATCTGTTTTCGCTGGGTTGCGTGATGTATTTGCTGCTCTCGGGCCGGCTTCCGTTCAGTGCGCCGACGGTGTTAGGTACGCTTCAGACGATCCAGACGGATTCGCCGCAACCGCCGGTCGCGCTCAATCCGGACTGCGATCAGGAGCTGTCCGATTTGACAATGAACTTGCTGGAAAAGCAGCCCGGCAATCGCATGGCTTCCGCCCAGAATCTGATCCATTGCCTTGGCAACGACCGATCCGACTGGCCGCAGCCGGTTCCCAAAGTTACGGGAACGTTCCAAGCGCCGTCTGCCGCCAAGCCCATTTCGACTCAACCAAAAAGACTTCGAAACTGGATCATCGCTGTGTCACTGATAGGCATTGCGGCGGTCGGAGCGTGGCTGATGTCGCCGCAGATTTTTCGCATCGTGACCGACCAGGGCGAGCTGGTCATCAACGCTTCCGACGACAACATCAAAGTTCAGGTTCTGGAAAATGGCGATCTGGTTCGCGTGTTGGACGCTTCGACGAAAGATTCGTTCGACATCAAGTCCGGGGAGTATTCGTTCAATGTTGTGTCCGAAAACGAGAGCCAGTTTGAGATCACGCCGAAGTCCGTTTCGATGACTCGCGGTGGCAAGCAGATCGTCACGGTGACGATGTCGACGTCGAACGTGATACCGAACAAGAACGATCAAAACGCATTTGGAGCTGACGCAAGCGTCGACGCGGCGAACGATCATGACGCGTTGCAGGCGATCTCGATCAGGCTATTGGCTTCGAAAGCAAGAAAGAAATCACTAATGAAACAATATTCACGTCAACACCCCTCGGTCCTGGCTGTCGACAGAGAGATTGCATGGCTAGAGTCTTTAAGCCAAACCAGCTTTCACCCCGACAGGTTTTCAGATGTCGATTCGATCATTGCTTCCCTGAAAGTCGAAAAGGACATGCTGGCTACGCGTTTAGGAGAGGGCCATCCCAGCGTCATCGCGATTCAGCAAAAAATCGAATCGACGGAAAAACACTATGAAACGAAGGAACCAGATCGTGACAGAGGAGTTCCCATTTATGGCGGCCGAAGTTTCGACGACTGGTTCCTGATCGCCCGGAACGATCTCGAGCCCCAAACCGTGTCCGAAGCATTAATCGCCTGCGCAACGCTGGCTGAGGGAGATCAACGTCAACAAGTCGAGGAACTGCTAAGTGACTTGATGCGGCAAAATGGTGTGTACCCCGTTCCATTTGACAAACCGACTGCGGCGTCCATTTATTGCAATGCTTTCATCAAAACACTGGAACTGTTTCAACCGACCGAAGTCTGGAAATTCGTCGCAACAGAAATTAAAGACGGCAACGAATCAAGTCTTGGTTCCTGCGTTTCGGTCATCGCTCAATTGCACTCGACCAACGAAAAAAAACGCGGTGAACTTCGGGAGAACAGGTTCGTCGATCTGACGCCACTGATGCAACGCGTGCAACAGGGAGAACTGAAAGCTGACAAAGGCGTCACCAATTTTATGAGCATGTTCCTGACTCAGCGAAATGACACACGCGTCGACGAATCGGTTTGTCAGCAATTCCTGGACTCGGTCGATGCGGAAGCGCGTTTGTCGATTCTCGATGGCCTGCTGACTTATTTTCGCAACGGCCAGATGAATAACACGATTGAAAGTGACTTTTTTTCGCCCGCGACGACTGGACCAACTCGACAGCGAATATTGAAAGCAATGCAAAATTGGCGAAGTTCCTCTGCTGGAGTGACCGCTCGCGAAAACGCAGCTCGACTGTCCAACCGACTCTTAACGCGATCCATCGACAGGCTTCTTCAGGGTGAAAGCGGATTGGAGTTTTCAACTTACGACGAGATTTGGTTCGATGAAATAGGTGTGGTGCATCACGTTAAACAATCCGACGGTTCAGAGAGCTGGATCCAATCATACACGGGAGGATTGTCTAACGAAAAACCTGAAGGTACGCGGCACGTCGATGGGCCTCCCGCTACGATCCGAATTCTATTGACTCAGCTTTGCGAAAACGTTGAAGGACAGATCAAACGAAATTTGACCGACAAGCAAGTTTTTGAATTCACCAAAAAGTGGATTGGACCACGAGGGATCGAACGAACTCAATACACTGAAGGGCTTAAAGATCTAAAGATCGCCCAGGATCTCGCCACGCTTTCAAAGGTATCCTCGGGCGACATCGGCAGCTATTTTGATCTGAGCCGTTTTGTCGTCGGCCCAAACTCACGACTTCTTGCTCGCGAGTCATTTGGAAAGAAAGCAGAAACTACCGAACCGGCTAACGTTGTCGCCATCGAACCATCAGCCCCGTCAAAAGAAGCCCCCGTCTACCGTGGGCGAACTTTTGAGCAGTGGTTCAAAATCGCCGAAAACGATCGTGAACCCAAAACCGTCGCCGACGCGATCGCTGCCTGTGCGGTGCTTGCCGAAGCGGATCAGAAAAAGATATTCTTCTCGCTCTTCCGTTCGCTGATCCGACAGCATGGAGCATCGCAACTCACTCCGGATGCCATTCACGGGAATGAAGGGTCCGACGAAGTCTATTTCAACGGGTTCTCGAAAGCTATTTTGCAGTTCAAGAACGCTGAAATCGTGGAGTTCATTCAAACGGAAATCGACACTGGAAACGAGCAAAGTATTGGGTTCTGTAGCAGCCTGATTAATTATGGGCTGAGTGGTGGTTTCAGCGTCTCCGCCAACCGGCTGACCGAATTCCAAACATTGCTTCGTTTGAACTGCAACCGATTGTTGCAGCGAATTTGCGACAAGAAAATCGCGCTCGATACCAATGTGCGATTCTTTCTTACGACAGTTCTGAACCGCAAAAAAACTGTCGCGAATCTCTCATTGGCAAAGAAATCCATCATCCACCTCAAAGTCTCTGACAGGCCGTGGGTGTACCAAAGCTTCATCGATCACTTTGGAGACAACTCCTTTGATGGAATGATCGAGGCCGATTTCCTCGCAGAGTCAACTTCAGGAGCAACCCGAGAATCATTGCTATCGATGCTGTTACGAAATTTCGATAGCGGGGAGACGTATGCTCCAGCAGGCGAACCCATCTATACGGCCAACTCATTCAAAGTTCGACTTCCTTTGGCGATCCGTCTGATAACGAAATCGATCTCCCTTAAGTTTGAAGATGACAGCACAGATTTGAAATTCGATTCGTGGCAAACCTTGAGTTTCAACGAGCACGGCATCGCAAGTAACGGAACTGGAGGCCTTGGCGGCGGAGGATTTGGCGGTGGAGCCACGACCGTTAATGTTCAACAAATCAAAGGACTCCCTGCAGTCGTCCGACACCTCCTGTCCCAACTCTGCGAAATCGTATCCGAGAACGAACTTGCAGATAACGATCGCGAAACAGTTCGAGACGCTGTCAAAGCAATCACTGATGATGACTTCAAACCGCTCAAGTCTTCAGAGAAGGAAGAGTTTGAGAAACTGAAAATCGAAGACGACTTGAAGGCGCTTCTCAACTTCATTAACGGCAAGACCAAAGAAGCTGAGTTTTCAACATTCGTATCCGTCCTCCCAAATCGACAAAATGGCGGCATCTTCTAGACTCGATATTCGGCCGACCCCCTCAGTGGCATAGGCTTCCAGCCTGTGTCTGCATGTCGAAAGCCTGTCACTTCTGCAGTGGACAGTCTGACTGTTTTATTCATCCACTCTTTCACCGTCACGCCTCGCCCACTACTCGCCCGTTGCGGCGCGATGGACTCCCTTTTGACGACAGACACTTGTGTGAAATATTGTTCACATGAAGATTCTGTTAGTCACACTCATGTACGGTACCAGTACATCGAAATTTCATTTTTAATTATTAGATTCCCACCCACGACTGCGACTTGGAGCTTTGGCTCTCCGCTGTTGGCAGCAGACAGACGACCGAGACCAATCCTCTCCTTTCCCTTCCTTGATTTGCTGCAAACGGAGTCTCCCCTATGAAGAAGTTTATCCTTGTTTTGACAACTGCGATTGCAGTAAGTTTTTCAGGCGGATTCGCAATCGCCGACATCGCGATCGGCGGTGCAAACTACGATGACGCTGAAACTGGCATCACCAGTGGCACGCCAGATTTGGCAAATGAGAGTACTGGCAACTCGTCAACGGTGATGGGCATGTTCACCGACCAAACAGGTGCCGCGCACAACTATTTGGCCGAAGCTACCGTGTTCTCCGGCATCACCAGCTATGGCGTGACCAATGGCGGCCCGAACAATTCGGACGAAAACCGTGTCGAGTATCAAGCCAGCAGCGATCGTTTCACATTCGGATCCGGCTGGGACTCTGGCGATGGTTCAACGGGTGAGTACGTAGAACAGTGCCTCACGGTAACGTTCGATCGAGTTTCAGACGCGGCTGATTTTTCAGTAACAGTTTCCAGTGCAAACACAGCCGGCGAAGCTTTCGAATCGACCGCAGTTCAATTCATCGACGCTGGCGGCAATCTTGTCGGCAACCTGAGCTACCTTGGATTTTGGGATACCGTCAGCTCAACCGTAAACAGCGACGTGATCATGAACTCGGCGGATGTCTGGACGGCTGAGTCAACTTCAGTCATCGACGTCACAACCGATTCGGACAACCCGTTTGGTACTTCAGACGGTGCCAACAACGACGCCACGATCTTCGCCTCAGACTATATTTCCGGTGGAGTTACCGGCTACAAGATTACTCGCTGGCTGGAAGACGTCGCAACGGTCGGCGGAGTTGCTGGAACCGGGACTACGACGACGACCAACTTCACAACCAGCAATGGAGCAGCAACGGTTTCTGTCGCTGCTGTCCCTGAGCCTGGTGCTGCGAGTCTGATTGCACTGGGCCTAGTTGGTTTTGTTGTACGACGTCGCCGTAGCTAGAGAAACACCTTGAGAGTGGCTGTTCCGTCAGCCCGACATCGCGTTATTCCGCCAGCGAATTCGTTGGCGGCTTTTTTGTGCGCGTTGGGAAATGAAGCGTGGTGGCATAGGCTTCCAGCCTGTGTTTGATAGACGCATGACATGCAACTCACAGGCTGGAAGCCTATGCCACCCTTAGCTACGCCAATAAATCGCGGACTACGTTCCCGTGCACGTCGGTCAACCGAAAGTCCCGTCCGGCGTGATGGTAAGTCAGTCGCTCGTGGTCGAAGCCCATCGTGTGCAGAATCGTGGCCTGCAAATCGTGCACGTGCACTTTCTTGTCGACGATGTGGAATCCGAACTCGTCGGTTTCCCCGTAAGTCATCCCGCCTTTGACGCCGCCACCGGCCATCCACATCGTGAAAGCCTGCGGGTGATGGTCGCGTCCAGCTTTGCGACCGAGTGCCGGATTGGTTTCCACCATCGGAGTCCGACCAAACTCGCCGCCCCAAATCACCAATGTGCTGTCGAGCAGACCGACTCGCTTCAAATCCTGAATCAAAGCCGCACATCCTTGTACCGTTTGGCCGCATTTTTCTTTCGTGCTGCCTTCGACGTCGCTGTGAGCGTCCCAACCTGAATGGTAAATGTTGATGAAGCGAACGCCGCGTTCGACCATGCGCCGGGCCAGCAAACAGGCTCTCGCGAAAGAAGGTTTGGCTGGATCGCAACCGTAAAGCTCAATCGTCTCTTTGCTTTCGTCGCTGAAGTCCATCAGTTCCGGTGCCGACGTTTGCAATCGAGCCGCCATCTCAAATGAGCTCATACGTGTGGAGATTTCGGGATCGCCGACGACGCCCAGCCGTTGTTGATTGATCTTTGAAATCAGATCAAACGTATCGTGCTGCACTTCGGCGGAGAATTTTTCAGGCGTCGCGACGTTCAAAATCGGAGTCTGGCTGTTGCGGAATCGCACGCCGGTGTAGTGCGTCGGCAGAAAGCCACTGGACCACAGCGAAGTTCCACCACTGAGGCCCGCACCGGTGTTCATGACGACAAAAGCAGGCAACTCTTCCGTTTCCGCGCCCAAACCATAGAGCGCCCACGATCCCAGACACGGTCGGCCCGGTTGCGAGAATCCTGAATTGAACAACAGTTGTGCCGGAGCGTGATTGAACTGGTCGGTGGTCACGGATTTAACGAAACACAGGTCGTCAACGACCGCGCCGAGCGGAGCGATCGGTTCGCCGAGCGAAATTCCTGATTGGCCGTACTGTTTGAACTTGAATCGTGGCCCCATCACGGCGGCGTCCGGCT
This sequence comes from Mariniblastus fucicola, assembly GCF_008087665.1. Taxonomy (GTDB): domain Bacteria; phylum Planctomycetota; class Planctomycetia; order Pirellulales; family Pirellulaceae; genus Mariniblastus; species Mariniblastus fucicola. The sequence continues at coordinate 368,444 of NZ_CP042912.1, read as the reverse complement.
GAATGAAAGCGTAGCGTTGGTCGCCGATGATCGATTTGGGAAGCGGCTTGCCTTCCAGTCGCGTCAAAGTTGGCTTTTCGTCAAACAATTCCAACTGGCTGGGAGCCCCGGCCATGAACAGATGAATCACAGCTTTGGCCGTTGGAGCAAAATGCGGTTGCCGCGGAGAGAGCGGATTGTCATTGGAGAACGCGCCGACGTTGGATGCCATGCCGTTGGCGAGCAGTCCTGCCGCAGCGATTTTTCCGATTCCGATTCCACAGTCGCGCAAGAACTGGCGACGGGCGATGTTGGTTGATTCGTTCATAGTTCAGTTTCGTATTTTGCGTTTCGGTGGCACGGTTAACAGCACCTGGCCAATAGGCACATGGTGGGGACCACCGTGCCACGTTAACTAGTTCTTCGTAATCGTCTCATCCAAACACAGCAGCACTCTGGCGATGGCCTTCCAATCCGGATGCTTCGCGTGAAACGCAGCAAGCATTCCAAGTTCACTTTCATTCGGCTTGCGCGTCATCACCCAACGAAATCCGGCTTCAATTTTCGCGGCATCCTCACCTTCGAATTCGCTCATCCGTTTCCCCAGCGCCTCTGCGATCTCAACAAACATCGGATCATTCATCAGCGTCAGCGCCTGCAACGGAGTATTCGACGCGTCACGTCTGGCCACACAGGATTCACCCGACGACGCATCGAAAGTCGTGTACATCGCGAACGGAGCGGTCCGTTTTTGATACGTGTAAATACTGCGACGATAGCGATCCGGGCCTTCGCTGGCCTTCCAGTTTGACTTGCTGTAGTTCGCCGCCGCGCCCGCCGGTTGCGGAGGCCGAACCGGTGGACCATACATCTTGTCGACCAACAATCCGGCAGCAGCCAGGCTCGAATCGCGGATGACTTCAGCGTCCAGACGCCTACGCGGAAACCGTTGCAGCAACCGTTCGGCTTCTGCGTTCGCTTTCTCGAAAGCAGACGACTGTTGATACGTTTCGCTGGTCACGATTATTCGGTGCAACGACTTGATCGACCACCCCTGATCCATCAGTTCAACCGCCAGGAAATCCAGCAGGGCAGGGTGGCTGGGCAAAGCGCCTTGCATGCCAAAGTCTTCGACCGTTTTCACCAATCCGGTCCCAAAGAACGCGGCCCACTGTCGATTGGCAACGACACGCGCCGTCAAAGGGTTGTCTCGCGAGACCAGCCACGTGGCGAATTCCAGTCGACTTTCAGGCAGCGTTTGATTCTCTGCATCGAAGATCGCCTCTGGCAGGCGCGGTTGCACTTCCTGTTCCGGTTGCGTGTACTCACCGCGATGATGCAAAAATGTTCTACGAGTCTGCCCTGGCGAACGTTCCCTCATCACCAGCGTCGATTTGCCTTGCAACGGATGAAGTAGCTTACGAATTTTGTCGGCGTGGGATTTGAGCTGCGGCGCCTGCATCAAAAACGTCTGCTCGACCTCCGTATCGCTGTCACTGTCATCAAGCAGTGTCGCGCCGATCACGCTGTCGGACTCAACCGCAGAGAAACGGAACTTGCCCAGCGAACTGGCGAAGTGACGACCGAACTTCATGGTCAAAGTAAACTTCTCACCAGCCGGCAGCGGCTTTTTGAGATTGAACACAGCGACGTGACGGAAACCGACCCGGCCGGCGATCGACCAACCGGATTGAACGTCGCCGTCGATCGACAAAGCGGCACCGATGCCAGCCGAACCGAACGACGAACCGGCGAAGGTTGCCGAAGCGTCGGCCCAATCGAGGGAATCGCCGTCTGCCGTTGAAATTTCGATTTCGTTGAGGAAAAAGTCACCTTTTTGGCCTTCGTAGTATGTCAGTCCCGGACCGCCGCGGGGCAGACGTTCGTCAGGCAAGGCTTCGAGGCGAAAGGCTGTTATCGGCGACGTGCTCGCCGGGAAATTCAGTGTGTAGGTGTCAGATTTGGTGATGTCTCCCGACGCGAAAATCACGCCGTCGGCTTCCAGAGTCAGATGCGGCATGTTGGCAGACATCGACTCTGGAACAATCGTGCGCCAGTTGACCAAGTTGGCTCTCTGTTTCTCCAGCCAGCCATCGAACGCGGCTTGAAATTCAGGATGCTCTTGTTCTGCAGTCGATTCAGGCCAATGCGACTTCAGCTCAGAAAGCAACTTCAGTGCACGCTGTTGTTTTTTATCTTCGGACGATTGCGATTCTCCGTCCTTCAAAAAGAGCTCTGGCTCATCGGCGTTGTTCATGTAAGCCATAATGCCGAAGTAATCTTCATGCGTGATCGGATCGAATTTGTGCGTGTGGCATTGAGCACATCCAGTCGTCAGCCCCAGCCAAGTCGTTCCCGTTGTCGCCACGCGGTCTGCCATCGCGTGGTAGCGGAACTCGAGCGGGTCGATCCCGCCTTCTTCGTTGAGCATCGTGTTGCGATGAAAGCCAGTGGCAACCAGTTGTTGCTGGGTGGCGTCTGGCAGCATGTCGCCGGCCAGTTGCTCGATCGTGAACTGATCGAAAGGCATGCCTTCATTGATCGCCCGGATGACCCAATCGCGATACGGCCAAATACTTCGGTCGCGGTCCTTCTCGTAGCCGTTGGTGTCGGCGTAGCGGGCGAGGTCCAGCCACTTTCTGGCCCATCTTTCGCCATAGCGTGGCGATGCGAGCAACTGGTCGACGATCGCCTGATAGTTTTCTGTCGTCGGATCGTTAATGAATGCATCGGCTTGTTCAATCGTCGGCGGCAAGCCAATCAAATCCAGATACACCCTGCGAACCAACGTGGCCGGGTCAGCTTGCGGAGAACGCTTCAGCCCATTGGATTTCAGTTTTTGATCAACGAAGAAGTCGACGGGGTGCGTGCCGTCGGGCACCTCCTTTTTCATCGGTGCGACAAAAGCCCAGTGTCTTTCGTATTCCGCGCCGCTTTCGATCCAGCGCTTGAGCACAGAACGTTTCTCATCCGACAGCGGTTTGTTGTGGCTTGGCGGCGGCATCACGTAGTCTTCGTCGTCCGAAGTAATCCGCTCGATGACTTCTTCCATGTCCGCATCGCCTGCAGCGTCCAGCCTCAGATCGGCAGCTCGGGTTTCTTCATCAGGCCCATGGCACGCGTAGCAATGTTTTGACAGAATCGGCCGCACGTCGGCGTTGAAAGATACCGCTGGACCGTTTTGTTCTTGCGCAAGGCCGATGCTTGCGAACCATGTCAACGACAACAATGTGAACGCGATTCGACGACAATTTTTTTTCGTGATGCAATCCAAGTCAGGCATGTCGCGTGTTCCGGAGGCGGTGGTCAAACGTTTGGCGGTAGCCTGTTTCCATTTTAACCAGTCCTGATCACTCGAACATGGCAAACCGGCACAAATGTGAACCATCTATCGGTCGAAACAAAGGCCAGCATGACCTGACCTCAACTTTCGCTTCGATTGCGTCAGCATTCGCTTCTACGGGATTGCCTCGAAGACCAGATTGAACGGCGTTTCGGTGACGCGTGCGAACGACGAGAACCTGGCTCTCTCGACGACGACTTCTCGCAAACGCTTTTCGCCGGCTTGGGCCCCGAGCGCCGTGCCTTCTTCCTGAGCCAATGATGTTGGAACGCAAACCATGGTCGACGCACAGTAATAAAGTCGACTGACGGGATTCAGGTTTTCGGCCACCGAATCTCCGGCCATCGGCTCCACAATCATGCAGGCGCCGCCTTCGTTCAGCAGTTTCCTGACGTGTTTCATGCCACCAACCGGATCGCCCATGTCATGAAGGCAATCGAAGATCGTGACCAGATCGAACTTGCCTGGCGCCTCTTTGGCAGTGCTGACTTCAAAGCTCAAGTTGCTCAGGTTGTGCGACGCTGCATGTTTCCGGGCCTCATCGATCGACGCTTCATGGAAATCGATTCCGACAAACTGGGAATTTGGAAACGCTTGAGCCATCAACGTTGTGGTAATGCCGTGACCGCAACCAATGTCGGCTACTCGTGCACCACGTTCAAGATTCTCCGCCATGCCCCGCAACCTCGGCAGCCATTCCTGCACCAGATGATTCTGATATCCCGGGCGAAAGAACTGGGCTACCGCACAAGAAAGGCATTGGCTTTGGTCGTTCCATGCCACACCAGCACCGGTTTTGAACGCGTCGCGAACCAGAGGTTCATTTTCCGCAAACGCAGCCGCTGATGTGAATGCGAGTGCAAGGTAGAACGGACTATCGCGATTGGCAAACACAAACGCCTGCTCCGCCGTCATCGAAAATTGACACGTGTCGGCTTCGTAGGTGATGTACCCGGAAGCTGCCTGGGCACAAAGCCACTCTTCAAGGTAGCGTCGATTGAGCCCCATGGTTTCGGCCAAAGTTTCTGCATTGCACGGACCGGTCTTTGCCAACGCTTCATAGATACCAAGTCGTTCTCCGATCTGCACCAACGGCACGCTGAAAGCACCGCCAAGGTCCTGAAGTACGTTGCCAACCATTGCGTGTAGTTTTTCTTCATTCATTTTGCGTTTCCTGAATTAGCTGATACGTAATCGTCCAAAATTGATCCAGAGACACCGATATTTTCGAAGACCCAAACCAAAAGAGATCGCTCTTGCATCACAGGTGCAAAATGCAGCACGTGATCGTCGCAAAGCCAACTCCATATACCCACCAGCGAGTTTCTCAGCGGTTTGTTACAGACAAAAGAACGTTTTCACGCAATCAGTTGCTTTTATGTGTATGTTCGCGGCCGGCGCACGAATTCAAGCGACTGCTGGCAAGACAAATCAGCCGACTGGCGCTAGCCGCGGTTTGTTTACGCACCCTGATGCGGTTTGGATTCCACACCGTCAACCGGGGCTAGCGCCGTCGGCTAATCCTTGTCCCAGCAATGATGAGGATGTTGCAAGCAGAGCGAAAACGATGAGAAAACAAACATACTCATGAAAGGCAACCAAAAGGGGATGCGGGACACAGTTCAGAAATTGGCCCCCTCTTTTCCGTCTTCGGGTAACCGCGAACTCACAAAGATACCCGAGTCACATCCGCGACGAGCTTCAGCCACCAATCGCCTAAGAAGGTGTTTTGAAATTGCTCTGAGTTGAAAAAATCGCTACAGCCCCGTTTGCATTTAAACCGTAAACGGAAGGAGCCGTAGCGATGAGTATTGAGTATCCCAGCAGTCTCAGTGATGATCAATGGCGATTGCTTCGTCGTCTGATTCCGCCAGCAAAACTTCGCGGCCGCAAACGAATCGATCGGCGTCAAATTGTCGATGCGATATTGTATTGGTGTCGAACGGGCTGCCAGTGGCGGTTGCTTCCGGACTGCTTTCCGAATTGGAACACGGTTTATGGAGTTTATCGAGCTTGGCGTATTGATGGGACATGGCAACGCATTCACGATCGTCTTCGCGAAAAGGTACGCCGCAAAGAAGGCAGGAAGCCAACGCCAACAGCAGCCATCATTGATTCGCAAAGCATTCGCAGTGCTGAAGGAGGAGAATTACGCGGGTATGACGCGGCGAAACGAATTACCGGACGAAAGCGTCACATCCTGGTGGATACGTTGGGGCTTGTGATGGTCGTTGTTGTCCACTCGGCCGATCTACAAGACTACGAAGGTGCACATCTTGTTCTTGAAAACATCAGACAGAAGTTTCGTCGGCTTCGAGTCATCTTCGCGGACTCGATTTACGGGCGGGCTGATTTGCCGGAGTTCCTGAAGCAATGGTATCGTGTCATCTTGCAAACCGTTAAGCGTCCGGTCGAAGCCGAAGGGTTCGTTGTCTTACCCAAGCGATGGATCGTTGAACGGACTTTCGCATGGCTTGGAAAATTCAGAAGGCTCTCAAAGGACTATGAAAGACTGACTCAAAACAGCGAAACTGTCATACGAATCGCAATGATTCAATTCATGCTAAACAGGCTGGAAAAATAATTTTAAAACACCCTCTAACCGTCCAGACACCGCTCCGCTCCATTGGTTGAGTTCCCTGGAAAAGATCTCCAACAGCGGTCCGCTGGAGCGTTTATAATCGAAATCAGATTCAACCCTGAAAACGAGAGTGAGCAGCATGGCGACGGCACCTTCGACAGAGACCAACCCGCAAACGCAGAAAACGGTTGACTTCATTAAACGCATTCGCGAACGGGTTGCGACCGTTGTGGTTGGGCAAGACGTCGTGGTGGAACGGACTCTGATTTCGCTGTTCACAGGTGGTCACCTGTTGCTGCAGGGTGTGCCCGGTTTGGCAAAGACGCTACTGGTTTCTGTTTTATCCAAAACGGTGGATCTGGATTTCGCGAGGATTCAATTCACGATCGACCTGTTGCCTTCGGACATTCTGGGCTCCGAGATCCTGGACCAGCGGACCAACGAATTCAAAATCCTCAAAGGTCCCATCTTCACGAACCTGCTGCTGGCTGACGAAATCAACCGCGCGGCTCCGAAAGTTCAGGGCGCGCTGCTGGAAGCCATGCAGGAACGCAAAGTCACGATCGGCAACGAGACTTTCGGGTTGCCAGCTCCATTCCTCGTGATCGCGACCCAAAACCCGATTGAGCAAAGCGGAACGTTCGAACTACCCGAAGCTCAGCTTGACCGATTTATGCTTTGCCATCGGCTGAACTACCCGACTCCCGACGAAGAGAAAGAAGTCCTTCGTCGCAACGCATCGCTGGGCATCACGCGACAGGACAAAGGTGCGATCGCGAAAACAGAGTTCGATATCCTCGACAAGAAACCCGTCGGTACGCCGGAGGAGCTGATCGAAGCGATGCAAGCCGTTCAGGAAGTTCACATCAGCGACGTGTTCATTGATCATGTCGTTGAACTGGTCAACCGGACGCGAATTCATCCTGCTTTGGAAGTCGGCTGTTCGCCGCGGGCCGGAATCGCGTTGCTAAAATCGTCACGAGCTCGCGCGTTGATCAATGGACGCGACTACGTGATTCCGGAAGACATGTATTCGCTTGCCGGCGACGTGATTCTGCACCGAATTCGACTGAACTACGAAGCACTTGCCGATGGACTGACGGGCGAATCCGTCTTGCAAAGCATCATGAATGAAATGGGGCTGACGGCGTCAACGATCGCCTAGGAGAAAAATGGCCTCAAAGACTTTTCAGCTTGAGAATATAGAAACGCTGGACTCGCGGCAGTTCGCGATCGCGGTGCGTCGTCTCGCCGACAGCCTGAGCTACGGAACCGACGCGTCTCCGTTTCTCGGCAGCGGTACCGACTACGTCCAGTCGCGACTTTATCAGCCTGGCGATTCCGTGCGAGCGATTGACTGGCGGATCACAGCCCGAACCAGCAAGTTCCACGTCAAGGAATTTGAAACGCCCAAGCGGATGCCCTGCTATTTGCTGGTCGATACGTCGGCCTCCATGACGGTCAGTTCAGTTGACTGGAGCAAGTATGCGGTAGCCGTCCACATCGCCGGCGGGTTGGCATTTGCCTGTCTGGATCGTATCAGTCCAGTAGCCGTTGTTTCTGTTGGCGAAACGGAGCTTCGATACAGCCCGAGCCTTTCGCGCGACAAGATTTTGCAGTGGCTGCACAAACTGCGAACGTTTCGAATCGACGAACAAACCTGTTTGCAGGAGCGGCTTCGGGAGCTTGGTCCGCTGTTGATCAACAAGTCGCTGATCATTGTGATTTCGGACTTACATCAGCCGGAAGCCATTGGTCCGCTGAAGCGGTTAGGTCAGCAACATGACGTCGTTGCGATACAGATGATTGATCCGGCAGAAGCATCGATTCGCGGCGCCGGCTTCATTCGCGGCCGGGAAGCAGAAACTGGTCGGACGATGACGACGCGAGGCCACGGTCTGGGCATCGATCAGGAAAGCCTGGCTCAGGAACTGAAGCGCGGTCGCGTCGACCATCTGACAGTGCGAACGGATGAGCCTTTCGCGTATCAACTACGGCACTTCTTCAAGTCCCGAGGTTTACTTGGTCGAGGAGCACGATGATGGCAGCGGCAGTCTCAGCCCAAACCCTGATGGTATCGCGAATTCTGATCGTCATTGCGATGTCGATCGTCGTTCAGGGCGACTCTTCGACTTCACCCGATTCGACAGAGGAACAAGCACTTGCTTCACCGACCGTCGGCGCGCCGGGAGTTTTATCCGACATCATTTTGCCTGGCGGTGAACTGGTTGCCAAACCGCTCACTGGAGACCCGGCGATGATTGTGCAGGTTGTTGATGCGATTCGGCACGGTGACTCGTTTCGTTACACGCTTCGGTTTTCGGGGCTTGAGCCCGGGCCCTACGATCTGACCGAATGGCTGGTCAGAAAAGACGGTGAGGAAAAGGGCGAACTGCCCGCAGTGCTTGTGGAGATCAAATCGCTGCTGCCTGCCGGACAGATCACGCCGAACCAGCTTCCCGAAGGCTGGCTGCCGCGAATGGGCGGCTATAAAGTCGTGATGATTGCGGCAGCGGGACTGTGGAGTTTGGTATTGCTGGCTCTGATCTTTGGTGGGCGAGGCAAGAAAGCCCAGAACGTGGACTCCGGACCCCCTCCGCGATCGCTGGCCGACTTACTGAGGGATCGTTTGGAAGCGGCGTTCGAAAGCAAGGTCGCACCGCAGCAGTATGCGGAGCTCGAACGGATGTTGTTTTCCTGGTGGCGAAAACGTTTGGGCTATGAGTCCATGCCGCTCGACGAAGCGATGGTAAAAATCAAAGCCAACGAACAGGCTGGACCTCTGATGCGTCAACTGGAAAGCTGGATGCATCGGCCGGCCAAAGACCATCAGAACGTCGACCTGGCGAAACTGTTGGAACCCTATCGCAGCCTGCCCGTCGACGAACTGGAGGCCAGCACGTGAGCTTCAGCGACTGGCGCATTCTGTTGTTTCTGTTCATCCCGGCGACGTTGCTGGCGTGGATTTGGTTGCGTGATCGACTGCCGTCGCTGGGTCTGGGAAGCGACCGACGCATCGCGTTGCCGCAGGATTTTGGCATCGCGCGATCGGGGCGTTGGTCAGACTTCTTCATCCGCTGCTTTCTCAGCTCGATGCCTTTGATGATGGCCGTGGCAATCATTTTACTGGCCGGGCCGCGGCATTTAAGCGTCCCCAAAGCCGAGCGAGAACTGACGAACATCGAGTTTTGTCTGGACTTGAGCGGCAGCATGACGGCCAAGTTCGGAGCAGGAACACGTTACGATGCCGCCATGGAAGCCATCAACGGATTCGTTGACCAACGGCCCGGCGATGCATTCGGGCTAACGGTCTTTGGCGACAAAGCTCAACACTGGATTCCGCTGACGACCGACCCGTCGGCTTTCCGCTGTGCCGTGCCATTTTTGAATCCCCGCAAGTTACCCAGAGGCTACGGTGGCGGAACGATGATTGGACTGGGTTTGAAGAAATGCCAGGAAACGCTGGTCACTCGTGAAACCGGCGACCGGATGATCATTCTGGTTTCCGATGGAGCCAGTTTTGATCTTGGCGACGGTAAGGAAGAAATCATCGGCAAGTCCCTTCGCGACGACAACATCGTGGTGTACTCGATTCACATCGGCAACGGCGTCACGCCTCCGGAAGTTTCTACCATCACCAACATCGCCAACGGAAAATCATTCAACCCACAGGACGTTCAATCACTGCAGGGCGTGTTCCAGCGAATTGACAAAATGGAAGTCGCCGAGATGAAGCAGACTTACGCAGAGGTACTCGACTGGTTCGCACCGTTTTCGATTGCCGGAATCAGCCTGGCCGGCGTGGCGTTGTGCTCAATGATGTTATTCAGGTACACGCCATGGTAGAGATCCTTCCCGAACTGATTTGCGTCGCGGTCGCGTTGGTGGCTGTGCTGGCGGAAACCTGGCACCTGAAACGAATTGGCCGTGTCAAAAACCTGGCCTTTGGTCCTTCGGGCCGGCCCGCGTTTTGGACGTGGTTGGTTCCCGTGTTTCGCGTCGTCGGAATTTCCCTCGCGTGCTGGGGCTTTCTTTCATTGTGGCTGGTTGTTGAAGCGAGAGTTCACAAGTCAGGCGTGATCGACGAAAGCGACTACAAGCATTTGGTTTTGGTCGTGGACGTTTCGCCCAGCATGCAAGTCGAAGACAGCGGCCCGGAGGGAAAGAAGACTCGCCGGCAACGTGCTTCGGACATCGTCGAGTCGCTGTTCAATCGTATTCCAATGCGGCAGTTCAAGATTTCGCTGATCGCTGTTTACACTGACGCCAAACCGCTGCTGGAAGATTCGAAAGATCACGAAGTCGTACGCCACATCATGGAAAAGATGCCCATGTGGCACGCTTTCAAACCAGGCAAAACGAATTTGATGGCAGGCATTCGCCAGGCCGTAAAGATGGCCAAGCCCTGGAACCCAAAGAGCACTCATATCCTGGTGCTGACTGACGGCGACACCGTTCCGGCGACGGGCATGCCGAAAGTTCCTGCTTCGGTGGATCAGTTTTTGGTCGTTGGCGTTGGCGATCCGAACAGTGGAACTTTTATTCACGATCATCAATCGCGACAGGACGTGAACACGTTGCGGCAGGTCGCGAACCGCTTGCGTGGGGTTTTTCACAACGGAAACCAAAAGCATCTGAACGCGCAACTGGTCTCACGGTTTGCCGAAACGCGGAACGAAGACAAAATAAAAGAATGGACTCGGCGTGAGTGGGCTTTGCTGGCTTGCGTGGCCGGAACGTCCATTTTGGCGGCCAATCCGCTGTTGTTGCACTACTTTGGCACGCGTTACGTCGGTGGCGTCAAGTTTACTCCCGAAAGAAAAGTTGCGGCGTGACATCATTAAGCGCCGAATAAGTTTGCAGCCGCCAGGCCATATCCGTTAGACTGTTCAGGCGGCGCCGATTCAGGCTGCCAATGCGAACCTCAAAAAATGGAGGCGTGATGAGAATACTGTTAATCGTCGGCTGGCTTTTTGTCGGGCTGGGAGGAGCGATCTTCCACTTCGGTCCCGGACAAAAACACTTGGAAGTCGACCAGGTAAATCTTGTGCTCAATGATGCACGGGATTGCGTGGCCAACGAACAGTGGGGCGAAGCCGTCGAACTGTTCGACGCAGTTCTGGCTGATCTGCCAAGTGAAAAAGTTGCCGAATCGCGAGGCGTGCTGCTTGAAAAAGCCAAGTGCCAGATGATGGCCGCGAAGTTGCCCGAAGCTCGGTCGACGCTGGAAGGTTTGCTCGACGATGTTCGCAAGGACGAATCTGCCGACAAACATTTTGTGGCGGATGTTCAGTCGGCTCTCGCGAACTCGCAATACTATATGACGTGGTTGATGCGACTTGAAGGCATGCCGGAAGAAGAGTGGAAGCCGGAGATCGAAGCCGCGCGTCAGCACTACACGCAGTTGACGAATGATGCGGAGGAACTTGGCGACGAAGAGTTGCTTAAGCGAAGCGCCGAAGACCTTGAGTCTGCCGTTCGTTTGGCCCGCATGGATCTGAGCGAGCTTCAGGGCTTGCCACTGCCGAGTCAATGACAGGGCACCTGAAGCGGTAAGAACCGTAGTCGCGGTCGCGACAAAAAGAAGGACCCTGGTAATGCTGGCGGCAAGATTGAAATTCCTGAGGGAGCTGGATCTTGATCCGCAAACCCGAATAACTTTTAGACACCCAAACCGCGCCTCGATGGTCGCGGTTTTTTTATGTCCATCGCGGAGGGTTTTGACTCCTCCGCGAGGACGTCAGCTACAATGGAGCTACGACCACGTGTTGCAACAGGCCCGATTTGAGATTTCCCAATGAGCTTTCTTTCACGAACACGTTCCGTCTTTTTGATCGCCGCGATTGCGACTCTGTCCAGTTCTCATGAGCTCAGTGCTCAGGTTGCCGTGATGCGAGTTTCGCCATCGCAACCGATCGCTGTTCAGGCTGGTACGCAAACCGCTGTGGCGCAATCGGCATCGGCGACGGCTTCCACAACAGCGGCTTCAAACGGCGCCGAAGGTGAGGCCGCGGAACCGGAAAAGTCTTTCGACGAAAGACGCCTGGAAGCATTGCTCGCAGCGAAAATCGATCGCTCGTTGCCAACCGTGCTCAAAGCGTGGAGCACCAAAGAAGAGCCTGAAGAGGAAACCGAAAAAGCGAAGCAGAAAGACAAACCAGTAACGGCCAAAGTCGCCAACCTGTTCGAAGATTTTGTCGTTCTTGAATTCGATAAAAAGCCTGCGTTCAAAAAAGACGAGACCCTCGAAGTTCACTCGGACGAGCAGCTTGTCGGCACGGTGACAATTCTTTCGGTCGATGAGCTGAGAATTTCCGGCAAGTTTGCGGTAACGGATAAGCCGGATGAAGAAGCTGCGGAGCCAAAGAAAGACGATGCCGAAGCATCGCCTGCCGAAAACGCAGAGCCCGCTGCTGCCGATGATGATGCTGAGGAAAAGGAAAGCGTCGAAACAAAGGACAGCACCGAGAAAGCTGAATCAGAAACTGAAAGCGAAGCAACGGAAGATGACGCCACTGAGCAAGCATCCGATGCGGAAGAAGCGGAAGGAACAACATCAGTTCCTGCCGACGCTCCTGCCAAACCGTGGGAGTCTCTGGCTACCGATGCGACCGTTACAGTTAAAAAACCTGACGATGGAAGCGCGAAAAAAGCTCTCGAAGAAGCCCAGATCAAAGCCGAAGTCGCCCAGTGGTCGAAACTGGTCACGCTGGGAGAGTGGGGTGAGCTCAAGTCCTATCTGGCCACACTCAAGGAAGACGACGCAGACAAACTTTACGGACACTTGCTAACGAAACTTGCTGCCGTGCCCGGAGCCAGCGAAGAACCAAACAGAAACTCACGTAACGACCGCGAGAAACCGCTCAGCAATTTCCTCAGCCCGGAAGACATCCTTCGGATCACCGATGCGGCACCCAAACCGTGGAAGGTCTCGGTTACCGGAAACAAAAAATTCAAAGGGCTCGGCATGCAACTGGCCGGAAAATGGGAAGGCAAGATCACTCTTGACGACCCTTCGATTCCCGCCGGTGTCGCCATGCCAGAGATCACCGTCACTCTGGAATTAAAGCTGGACGGAACAGTCGTTACGGGCGACATGTCCGTGTCGACGGCGGGGCAGGAACAGGAGATCAGTTTCGAACGCGGCGAGTTTGATTCCGAATCGGGTTCGCTTACGTTCAGCGCAACCGCGGAAGGCAGTACCATGACCGCCGATCTGACGGTGAAAGATGGCACCATGACGGGATCTCTTTCGGCCGACGAAGGCGGCCCGACAATGCACTTCGAAGGCGAACTGGTCGAACCGGCCGAGCAACCGGAATCGGGCGATGGATCGGAAGAGGTTGCCGAAGACGACGCGTCGAGCGAAGTGCAGCTGCCGCCAGGCGTTGAGCTTCCGCCCGGAATGAGCCTGGACGATTTGCCTCCGGAAGTTCGCGAACAGTTGATGCAAGGCGTTGCAGCATCCGGCGGTGAAGCAAAGAAGAAAGCTTCGGCCAGCGGGAAGTCTCACGTCCCAACGTTGGCTCGCATCCTTCGCAAGTCAAAGCAGGATGGATTCGATTTTTCGTCGTACATCGAGACGATCAAAAAAGGTGCTTCTGGAATTGGCGGCGCGGAAAAAGAACAAAAGCTGATCGCCGCTGACCTGTTCCTGAAGGCCGGCATGACTGAAGAAGTCGAATCGTTCCTCCCCGCGCTCGAATCCGCGATCGAAGAACAGGATGTCGTTTCATTGAAGATGTGGTCGCAACTGGCACTGAACCAATACCGCTCGAAACAGGTCGCAGAATGGCTGACCCGTGCGTGGGAATCCAACATGGCGCTTTCCACGATCGAAAAATCCGGCCAGCAAGAAAAAGACGCGGCGATGGTGAACCTGATCGAACTGTCATCGAAAATCGATCGCGAAATCGGAGAGAAGTGGCTTGATGAGAGCTTCACGGACTCGCCAGAACGCGGCATGAAGATTCTGACGAATCTAGGAACCAAGTCATCGACGATGGCTCGGCAAGCGGCTTTGATCGGAGAAGACGAGCGGCTCAAACTGCTTCGACTGCAAAACGGCGCGGTCGAAAAGCTGTTGAAGATTTCGCCCGAGTTGGCTGACGAATGGGCCGACGCGTTGACATTGTTGGCCGACACGTGGCTCAAGGAGGCCGACATCGCGGTCCAGTACGGTTCTTCGAATAGCGGCGGCGGATATTGGAATTACGACCAGTATGGAAACTCCTATTGGGTTGGCGACGGTCAGTACGCGCGGCGATATGGACGCAACGATCAACCGCAACCAATTCGCATCGGCGATGTGCTGGAGATTGCTCCCAGCGAAGCGTGGCGGAAACGCGTTCGGCCAACGCTCAAGACGCAGATGCAACGCCTTTTCGCCAGCATGCATTTGCACGTCAATGAAGAGGACAAAGCATTCCCGTGGATCGAAAAAGTCGCCACACAAAATCCAAAAGTCGCCAAAACGCTGGTCGAAGAGTTTCTGAAAATCTGGACCAAAAACCACAACCCCAACGATGACAAGCAACAACGAAATCCTTACGTCTATTTCTACGGTTTCGATCAAAAGGCCGACGCGATTCCACTGACTCGTTCCAAGCAACAACGCAATCTTGAAGAGCTTCAGGGTTGGGTGGATCGCATTCGATCGATGAATCTGGAGGAACTTGATGAGAAACTTCTGGCCGACGCGTTCACGACTTGCCACAGCAGCGCCGAAGTTTATGACCTCGATCGCGTAAAAAGCGTCTTTGGGGACCTCGGCAATCTCAAGCCAAAAACCATTGCGGCGATCTGCGAGAAAATGCGAGCCAACCTCGGATCCAACTGGCGGGACATTCGCAACCAGGAAGAAAAGAAGACCAACCGGCGTGCGCCGGAAGTTCAACAGGAAGTGCTGCGTGGCTATCGCGTGGCCAGTGCGTTGGCTAAAGAAGCTCTCAAGACTTCGCCTGAGAATTGGCAACTGCATCTGGCGCTGGCCTGTTTGATGTTCGACGAAAATGCTTACTCGCAAACCGTCCAAAAAAGCAGCGAGTTTTCCGACCGACGAGATGGTGCGTTCGAACAGTTCAAAGTCGCAGCCGAAAAATACGGGGCCAAAGTGGTGGAACTGGAGAAGAAAGACCAGACAACAGAAGCCTACGACCGCTGGTTCTACGCGGCTCTCGGGGCGACGGACTTGGGCAAAATCACCAACAAGACTTCGCCGGTACCCAAACAGTACACGCTGATCCGTAACGCGATCAAAGCCCTGCCGGGAACGCTGGGCGAAGCTCACATGGCCAAGTTCGCCAACAACATGTTCACGCGCATGAGCCCGATCAAGCCGGAGATCAAGTTCCGTTATCTCCGCGGCGGTTTCGCGATCGTCGAAGACCATCCACGAGCCTGGGAAGCGCGTGGGCTTTATGAGTACTACGGCGACCTGGTCAGTGAACTGAAACTTGTCGCCGAACTCGACGGCGATCACGAAATTGGCCATGACGAACCGTTTGGGTTGTACGTGAATCTGCTGCACACGCAGGAGATCGAACGTGAGTCCGGTGGATTTGGCAAGTACGTGCAGAATCAGAACAGCATGATGTACGCCTACAACTACGGTCGACCGACCGAGGATTATCGAGACAAGTTTTCCGACGCAGTGAATCAGGCGTTGGAAGAGCATTTCGAGATCCAGAGCATCACGTTCCAAAGCCCGGAAGGGATGCAGTCCCGACCAACAGGGAAGGAAGGCTGGCGGGTGACGCCCTACGCCTATGTGTTGCTCAAGGCACGCGGCAGCGAAGTGGATCGAATCGCGTCACTGAAACTGGACATGGACTTTCTAGACACATCGGGCTACGTCGTGATTCCGATTGAGTCGCCTGCGGTGGTCGTGGATGCGGGTAAGTCCAGCAATCGTCCCGTCAGCGATCTGCAAGTCACTCAAACTCTGGACGAACGCCAGGCTGCTGAAGGAAAACTGATCGTTGAAGTTACAGCGACCGCGAAAGGCCTGGTTCCGCCACTGGAAGACATCGTCAATCTCGATCGCGAACAGTTCGAAGTCGTCAGCGTCGATGATCAGGGCGTTTTGCCAGCCCGTTTTGACAAAGACAGCGACAAGATTCAGATCGTTTCGGAGCGAACCTGGTCGGTCGAGTACCGGACCAAAGAGGACCAGTCGGACGTTGCCGAGTTTTCCTTTGGCGACGCCAAAACCGAGGACGCGGTGCTCAAGTACCAGCGTTACGATGATGTTGATCTGGTGGACTCGGAACAGAATGTATCTCTGGAGCGACGCTATTCGAATCCCGGTTGGTCATTTCTGTACTGGCTGGTTCCAGTCATCGCAGTTCTTTTGCTTGTAACTTCGGCGCTGCTGTTTGTTTTCAGTCGCCCGAAAGTCGAAAAAGTTTCCCAGTTCGAGATGCCAGAAGACATCAATCCGTTCACGGTTTTAACATTGCTTCGCGACATTCGTCAGCGTAACGGAATCGCGACGGACAAAGCCGTGGAGTTGGAAGACTCTATTCAACAAGTCGAGCGTTCGTGGTTCGGCAAGGACTCTCACAGCGACGCCAATCTGGAAGAACTGGCCCGTACCTGGCTGGAACAGACCAGCTAGACCGGATGAAAGAGGTCAATTTTTACAGCGATTTTCGAGTCTGTTGCGGAAACGGTTTATTGAACTAAAAATCGCAGGCTGCTGAACCGAAATCGTGCCGTCCACAGTGAATCCTATTCCGTTTCATAGAGCTTTGGCTCTGTCACACCTCGCTCGGAATAGAACTGTTTATTCATCTCGAAGTGCATCTGGGTCATCTCGTTCAAATAGATCTCAAGCGGCTCAAGACCGATTTCTTTCCTCCTTGCATTGACCCCAATTCTATCCGCCAGATTTTTGGGATACGCCTGACAGGTGTCATGATCGAAATCAACCTGAGTGCCGTAGATTTGCGATTCTCCAGTGTTCAATTTCACCCGGTCGACCAGAAGCCCGTACTCTTTGGAATCTGCATTTCCCCTGTCCACCTCAACTTTCATCTTCTTCAGAACCTCGTTTTGAAATTTTGAATCATGGTCAGAATGCTGAACGATTATCCAGAAGTCCGACGACCCTGCTTCTCCCGCCAAATCAAAACCTACAAATCCGAAGTCGTGAAATATTTCTTCCGCTCGTTTTTGATGAGCTCGATAGGTTTTATCCTTGAACGCTTCCCATTCCTCCAGCGTCAAATCCGAATACGATTCAGGTGGATACGCATTCGAAGCCACAAGCTGGTCCACGACCTTCATTTCTGAAAGTTCATCAGCCAGAGCTTGATTGAATTCAATCTTTGCATCCGCAGAGACACGTTCGTCCGGTAATTGCGGACAACCGACCAGAAGAGAGCCGACCAGAAGTATTCCAAAGATGCGATTCATTGTTCAGTATCTATTCAGATTAAAGATTCGGTTCAGTCTGGAGCGACAAACCATTTATACACCTTTATCCATACCCCGGGACAGTCGTGAGACGGAGCTTGCACCTGGTAAAACTTGCTGACACGGTCGCCGAAAGCAAACGGTTGCTGCAATCGGGTTACCAAAAAAACGGCAACTGGTCGCTAGGGCAGATTTGTCGACATTTACGGTTAACTATTGACGCAAACGTAAACGGCTATCCGAAGTGGATGTCGCTTGCTCTTCCTATCCGTCCCGTGATGCGTTGGCTACTGCTGCCGCGACTGCTGCGGGGAGACTCTCCTTCCGGAATTAAAACGGCGTCGATTTTTGTCCCGCAAAATGATCTCAACGACGCTGCCGAAGTTGAGTTGTTCGCCACCAGCGTGGCCAACTTTCTGAACCACGACGGTCGTCTGTTTCCACATCCGGGGTTTGGCAGACTTTCCAAATCCCAGTTTGAACATTTCCACGCTGCACACGCGTCTCACCATCTGAGCTTTCTTTCGGATGTCGATCAGGACGTGAAACGTGCCGATTAGTCGCTGAACAAAGAGTGAACGTTGAGAGAGACGCAGCGAATCAGCGCTTTGCATTTTCGGCCGGCGGGCGAAATCGCTCACCACGATCGTGCGTTTTGCCAAACCGCGTGTACAACTCTGGAATCTACTGAGATTCCGGCAGCCAAGACGAGCAAAACAGATTGGCATGCCGGTTGCGAGTTATGGAAAGCATGAACATGCCTCTCGAACACGATCACGATCCTGCCTCCATCGCCAAGCGTTTATCCGGGACTTCCAAACACAGCTATTTGCGCGACTTTGTTTACGGAGCCATTGACGGCACAGTCACCACCTTCGCTGTCGTCACCAGCGTCGCCGGCGCCGGACTACCACCCCAAGTCGTCGTGGTTCTCGGTATGGCCAACCTGTTAGGCGATGGATTCAGCATGGCCGCGAGCAATTTTCTGGGCACGCGCACCGATCAGCAGTTGCTGGAAAAGGCCCGTGCGATGGAAGCTCGGCACATCAAACTGGTTCCGGAAGGCGAACGTGAAGAGATCCGACAAATCTTCGCCGCCAAAGGCTTCGATGGCGAAGTCCTCGAACGCGTCGTCGAAGTCATCACGTCTGACGAGAACCAGTGGATCAACACGATGCTGGTTGACGAATTGGGCATGTCTCTCGAAAGCCCATCCGCGCTGAAGGCTGCCCTGACAACATTCTTCGCATTCTTCATCGTAGGGCTACTGCCGTTGATTGCGTTTATGTTCGGGTTGGTGGTGCCGACTGAATCGCTGTGGACCTATTCCGTCAGTCTCGTACTGACCGCGTTCGCATTCTTTTTTGTGGGAGCCGCCAAATCCGTTTTCGTCGAACAGAAATGGTACTGGTCTGGTCTGGAAACGTTATTGCTTGGTGGAATCGCTGCGTTGCTGGCGTTTCTCGTCAGCTGGTTTCTTCGCGGCGTCATCTCATAAGAACCCTGAATCAAATGTCAAAGTTAAAAAGGAATGAATGATGAAATACAAACTGCTTCTCGTTTCGCTGACCGTGGTTCTAGGTGTGACAGCCGGGTTGTTCGCCATGCAGGACCAAACGACAGAGAGATCCTCTTCGAAGTTCATGCGGAAGAAACTGGACTACATGAGCGACATCATCGAAGGCCTGGCCGTAGAAGACTTCTCTCAGATCTCACAAGCCGCCGATCGCCTGACGTTGCTCAGCCATGAAGCTGACTGGAACATCGTCACCAACCAGTCGTATCTCGATTCCAGCGACCTGTTTCGGCAGTCGGTCCAGCGACTTCGTGACGAAAGCAAAAAAGAGAATCTCGACGGCGCGACAATTGCACACTTTGAGGTAACGCTTAACTGTGTGCGGTGTCACCGCAGCGTTCGGCAATCGCATAAACTGGAAAAGTAGCCCACGCTTGAAGGAGCTGATAATGTCATCGAAGAAAAGAATCCTGTTTCCCGTCGACCTTTCGGACAACAGCCTTGAATCGCTGAACTTTGCGACCCGATTGGCAATGGATGAAGATGCATCCATCTGTTTTCTGTACGTCGAACCAACGCTGTTGGCAGTAGACGGAATGTATCCAGCCGAGGAGATGGCTCGACAACTCGAGGCCGACCTGGAACGACTGAAGAACATCAAACCGACGGACGAGTCTGTCGAATTTGAACACAAGTCGATCGAAGGGAACCCTGGCCCACGCATCGTACATGCAACCAAGGATGCGGACCTGTGCATCATGAGCACTCACGGACGCAGCGGCATTTTCCGTTTCCTGATGGGAAGCGTCGCCGAATACGTGCTGCGTCACGCCAAGTGCCCCGTCATCCTGGTCAAGGGATTCAAATCTGGCGAAACGACCGAATCGAAAACGGATGATGGCTCGGAAACGGTTGCCAACTCTGACGACGAATCACGAGTCATGGCTATCCCGGTGACAGATGGAAACTTCGTTACCGAGGTCATGCATCAGGTTTCCCCAGCAAACGGTGATGACTCTATCGAAGCCGTTCTTCGGCAACTAAAGAAAGCGGGCGAGACGGGCGTGCCCGTTGTCGACTGCGAGAATAAGTGCGTTGGAATTTTAACTACCACTGATATCGAGACGTTCCAGAATCTCAAACGTCGCTATGAGTCCGGAGACCAGTCCGTTATCAGTGAAATGTTCGAAGCAGACGAATTCGGGCAATTCCGCTGTGGAAATATTGACTTTGGCAACGTCGAACGGCACATGACCAGCGAAGTGATTTCGGTACGCAATAATGAGTCCATTGAAGCTGCAAGAAAACAGTTTGCCGCTAACCCGGACATTCACCACCTGTTGGTCCTAGACGAAGACGATCATCCCGTTGGCATCATCGATGCCGCGGATATGCCGAAGGCGACACAAGCAAACCAGAACTAGATCAACCTGTTGACAACAAACCATTTACATCGATTCGAATTGGAAACTGCAATGAATAAGTACCTGAACAAATCCGTGATCGTCCCTTGGGACTTTTCAGAAATGTCAATTGCGGCGCTAAAGTCGACCCTGGAAATGGTTGACTCACCAGATAAAATTGTGGTTGTGCATGTGACGCCTTATCCGACAACGTCCGATCCGGCTGTTATCTGGGGGACGCTCACTGAGGAATCCGTCACAAAGAATCTTCGCAAGTCTTTTGATGAAGCCTGCAGAGCCCATGATTTGCCAGAAGGGTTGCTGTTCAAGGCCGTATTTGGGGATCCGGGCAGCGAGATTGCAGACCTTGCCAAGGAATCTGACGCTGGACTTGTCGTGATTTCTTCTCACGGCCGTTCCGGTCTGACACGAATGTTACTTGGCTCCGTTGCTGAACGAGTCGTTCGTTTGTCTCCGTGTCCCGTGCTGGTTTTACGAAAAGACGAGAGCGAAGCCTGAACCGTTCAAAAACTCAAACAGTAAATTTGCGAATTTCGCGATCCTCGACGGGTCGCGTTTTTTTGTGAACCTGTGCTGGCAAGATTCGCGTTCAATTCGAACGCAACGAACTGGGCGAGCGGCATACGGGTTCATCGATCAGCACGCCCAACAAATCAAGGGACGACATTAGCCCCACCGGTTTCTGGTGAACATCCAGCACGACGACATGATGAATGTGCTTTCGACACATGTTGCGAGCCACCTGATCGAGACAGTCGTCGATACCGATTTGCTCATGAAGTTTGCTCATGTGAAATCCGACTTCGTCAAACAGGAATCCCGGCAATCGAAACATGCTCTGTTCCCAACAGTCGCCAAGATCTTGGTTTGAGTCGCTGCTGCGAACTTCCTCCATGGTCTTCTTTCGAGATTCGTATTCGACGAGGTCGTGGCTGGTGATAATCCCGACACATCGCCCCTCTGAATCAACAACAGGTGCAGCGTTGATATCTCTTTCATCGAAAACAGTAGAGACCTTTTCCAATTTGTCTGCTTCATTGATGACGATGATTTCCGTCGCCATCACATCGCCCACCTTGACTTCTGTCAGTTTTGCCATTGGTCTAACTCCATTGGATTACTTTGCATGGTTGATTCGCCCGTGATCGCGAATGAAACGTGTGCAAACAGAAGGCCGACCATGAAACGCGACTTCAACAGCGGGTAGTTGTGCGAGACGGCACGGTCGGCGCTGCACAATCCAGAGGATTGGGCCATTCCGCACACCGTGCAACTGAAGTATCACATCCGCGTCAGAATGAAAGGTGATTGACCAACCAATGCGATTCGGCATGGCGATTGCTTTGTATTGAATTGGCTGACTGGTCCGGCTGGCCGATCTGATCGCTGACTTCACTGACCTATCAATCCAACAAATCGAGCAACTATGTCTATCGACCTAACAACTCGTCTGGGAACGCTGGAACTTCAGTCTCCGATCATCGTCGGCTCGTGCCCTATGACGACGGAAGAGCCGCTGAGGATTTCGATGATCGACAATCATGTCGGCGCCATCGCCTTGCCATCGGTGGATCCAACACAACAGTTCGACGAAGCTGACTTCTTTCGGCAGATTGAAGACGCCGTTGCGTCGACGATCCCGACTTTCGCGAGTTTAAGAGTCCCCATTAATTCAGGCGTGGACTGGTTTGACTTGCCTGCGCGTCTTGAGTCGGCGGGAATCTCCGCGATCGAAATCAGTATCGAGCGCCGCGGACTTTCAGGTGTTACCGACCCGCGAGAGATTGAAGACGGCCTCGTGGACGCGATTCGAAACGCTGACGAACAAACGGAACTGCCGATCTTCGTGAAACTGACTTCGAACTTTACCAGCATCAGCCATCTGGCAAAACGGCTGCGGCCTTTTGCGGAAGGTTTGATCATGTTCGGCAAGCCGCCTGTCGTCGACATCGCACTCGACAGCCTGAGCCTGTCAACCAAATGGGGACTGTCCCCGCCAGGTTCGGTTGTCAGTAGCCTTGAATCGATCTTGCGATCAAGAAACGAGTATCCTGACATGCCGTTGATTGCATGCGGCGGAATCGGTTCCTGTGAGGATTTCATCAAAGCCATCGTTGTTGGTGCCGACGCAGTGATGGTAACGTCGACTCTGTATCACAACGGCGTCGGAACAATCGGCGTGCTGAAGGACGGACTGACGAAATACATGAGTGACCGTGGAGTGTCTGATATTTCGTCTCTTCAATCGCTCTGTCCACCGTACTCAGAAAGTTCGCTTGCCGGCCTCGACAGGTTCGCAGCTGATCCAGTTGTGGAAAAGCCAAAAGGCCAACTTGCTTCCAGCGTTCATGGCGATCGATTCGGACATCCGCAATAGGTCGGGTGAATCGTGGTGACCTTGATGCCTTATCAGTTGAGTGAAACGATGCTTATCGGAAAAAGAGCCGTGCCGTTCGGGCTGCCGGATTTGTCTGGCAAGATCCATCAGCTCAGTTCCAGCGAGGGAAGATGGTTGCTGCTGGTGTTTCATCGACATCTTGGCTGACTGGCCTGCAGATCATATGTGTCGCAGTTGCGGCAAAAGCAAAACCGATTCTCCGAACTGAACATTGAAATCAAACTGGTTGTTTTCGACAATGACTTTATGGCCGTAGCCTACGCTCAATCGACTGACTTGAATTGGCCCATGCTCCTCGACCAAAAGCGGACGTTGTACCGCGAGTATGGTATGGAGCGAGGTTCCTGGTGGCGCATTCTCAACCCGATCTCGGTCCTGAAATACATACTTCAAATTTGCAGAGGCAGCCTGCCAGGCCGACCCGGTGAAGACTGGCGACAACTTGGCGGCGACGTCCTGATCGACCCCAGCGGGATCGTTCGCGTGCATCACATCAGCCGAACCCCCCATGATCATCCTTCGACCGAAGACATTTTTCAGATTGTTGAAGGAAGGTCTGAGTGAACGTGATAAAAACTGGATCCGTGTTTCGGACCAAAGGTGTGACCAAGGTCTACGAAATGGGCGACGTGAAAGTTCACGCTTTACGAGGCATCGACCTGGAACTTGTTGAGGGCGAGTTCATTGTCCTGTTGGGTGCATCGGGAAGCGGGAAGTCCACGCTGCTGAATATTCTGGGAGGTCTCGACACGCCAACAGCGGGCTCCGTTTTCTACCAGGACCAGGAACTCACAGCCAGCAGCCCGGCGGCGTTGACACAGTTTCGTCGCAAGCACGTCGGTTTTGTGTTTCAGTTCTACAATCTGATCCCCAGTCTGACAGCGCGTGAGAATGTAGAGCTGGTCACCGAGATCGCTTCCAACCCAATGGATCCGCTGGAAGCATTGGAGATGGTGAAGCTTCAGGAGCGGGCCAATCACTTTCCGGCGCAGCTTTCCGGTGGCGAACAGCAACGTGTGGCCATCGCGCGTGCAATTGCCAAACGCCCTCAAGTGCTGCTGTGCGACGAACCCACCGGCGCACTCGATGTCCAAACCGGAATCGTGGTGTTGGAGGCAATCGCACGAATCAATCGGGAGTTGGGAACCACAACCGCTGTGATTACGCACAACGCGGCGATTTCGGCGATGGCAGACCGGGTCGTTTCACTTTCTGATGGTCAGATTTCCGGCGTCAAGACAAACGCATCAAAATCAGGCGCCGCCGAGCTTTCCTGGTAGGAGTTTTGCAATGAGAAAACTCGACCAGAAGCTACTTCGCGATCTCAGCCGGATGAAAGGCCAGATCGTGGCGATCTCGCTGGTAATCGGCGCCGGGATCGCGGTGTTCACCATGGCAATGTGTGCTTACGCGACGCTGAAAGACGGGCAGGAGAATTTCTATCGCAACTTTCGATTTGCGGATGTTTTTGCGAGCACGCGTCGTTGTCCGGCCTCTGTCGAACAACGAATCAATGAGATCGAAGGAGTCTCGGAAGTGGAAACCCGTTTGGTCCACCAGGTGTTGCTGGACGTTCCCGACATGGTCGAGCCGGCAACGGCACGGCTGATTTCGATTCCAGATCGCGGGCAAAGCAAACTCAACCAGGTCTATATTCGCCGCGGCCGAATGCCGGAACCGGATCGCGATGGAGAAGTCGTCGTTTCCGAGATGTTTGCCGAGGTCCACCAGTTCGTTCCCGGCGATACGGTGCAAGCCATCATTAACGGCAAACTGCAGCGCCTGAAGATCGTCGGCATCGCGCTTTGCCCGGAGTACATCATTCAGATTCAAAGCGGATCGATGCTGCCGGACAAAAAACGATTCGGCATCTTTTGGATGAACGAACGTGAACTTGAAGCCGCATTTGATATGTCGGGAGCATTCAACAGCGTTTCATTGAAACTTGCATGGAATTCAGATAGCAATGAAGTCATCGACCGACTGGACCAGATTCTGGAACCTTTCGGAAGCACCGGAGCCTACGACCGGGATGACAACGTTTCGCACCGTTTCGTCGACGACGAACTAATGCAACTGAGGACCATGGCAACGGTCGCCCCGCTGATTTTTCTGTCAGTTGCTGCGTTTCTGTTGAACATTGTGATTACCAGAATCATAACGCAACAACGTGAACAGATCGCGGCACTCAAAGCGTTCGGCTATTCCAATTTTGAAGTGGGGATGCATTACCTGAATCTCGTGCTGATCATCTCCATTGGCGGCATGTTAATCGGCACGTTCTTTGGCTATTGGATGGCTACGAAACTGACCGGGCTGTATCACGAATTCTACAAATTTCCCACGCTGGCGACTCAGGTCAATCGTAGCGCGGTCGCGATGGCACTGTTGCTGACGACAACGATTTCGGTCGTTGGTACCTGGCTGGCTGTGGGAAAAGCGATCAAACTTCCTCCTGCCGAAGCCATGCGTCCCGAACCACCAGCGGACTTTCGTCCAACACGCCTGGACAAACTGATTCCGCTTCATTTGCTTCCTGCGGCAATGCGAATGGTGTTTCGCAACGTGAGAAGAAAGCCAATCAAATCGCTGGCTTCCGTGTTCGGCATCGCCATGTCGGTGGCCGTGCTGATCGTTGGCGCATTCTCTGGCGATTCGCTCGACTATCTACTGGATCTTAACTTCCGCAAGGCGCAGCGACAGGATTTGACGGTCGGGTTTGTGGAACCGGCAACCGAGTCAGTCGTATTCGAACTTTCCAATCTTCCCGGAGTACAAACCAGCGAAGCCATTCGTAGCGTGCCATCGCGAATTCGGTTCGGACATCGATCGAGACGGATTGGCCTTACGGGTCTTGAACTGAATCCGCAACTTTTTCGCTTGCTGGACAGCGACGAAGATCCGGTGCGAATTCCAGAATACGGGGTCATGCTCAACAGTCAACTTGCGTCCACACTAGGTTGTGGTTTGGGCGACTCGGTGACTGTAGAAGTGCTCGAAGACGAACGTCCGACGCTGGATCTCGAAGTCACCGCTGTGGTTGACGAGTTCGGCGGCATGAACGCGTACATGTCCAAACATCGACTGCACCGGGCTCTCAAAGAGTCATCCGTTGCCTCGGGTGCGTTTTTGAAAGTCGATCCGAATTTTGAGGACGACATCTATCAGGAACTTCGTTCGCGACCGGGCGTGGGGAACGTTTCGATCAAGGACGCCACGATTGAAAGTTTTACGGAAACAATCGCGGACAACATGTTGATCATGCGAACGTTCAATATCATGTTTGCCGTGATCATTGCAATTGGAGTCGTTTACAACAGCGCTCGCATCTCACTTTCGGAACAGAAACGCGATCTTTCAACGATGCGTGTGATCGGATTCACTCGCGCTGAAGTTTCTACGGTACTGCTGGGCGAAATTGGCCTGTTCACGGCTTTGGCGCTGCCTCTGGGTTGTCTGATTGGCATGGGATTGGCGTGGATTCTGATTCAGGGGCTTTCGACAGAGAGCTTTCGAATTCCATTTGTGATCGGCAGTTCCACTTATGCTTTCGCTTGCATGGTTGTTGCCGGATCGGCTGTAATTTCCGGTTGGATCGTGCAGCGACGAATCGCTACGCTGGACCTTGTGTCCGCACTCAAGACAAGAGAATAGACACCGAACTTTCATATTTGTATTCCGTTGGACGTGAAGCAATGAAGTTTTCAATTCAATCCATCATCTGGACCGTCGTTTTCGTCGCAGCGATTATCGTTGCGGTGATGGCCTTCCGTCAAAATCCGGTAACGGTAGAAACAGCCATTGTCGCGCGGGCGGATTTGCAAATTACTGTGCAGGAGGATGGTAAAACCCGGATCCGTGAGAAGTACATTGTGTCGACGCCCGTTGCTGGCCGTCTGTCGCGAATCGATCTGGAACCCGGCGATGAAATTTGTGGCGAACGGGAACGGGTAGCAGTTATCCTGCCGGCCGAACCGGCGATGCTGGATGCCCGCGCAAAAGCGCAGGCGGAGTCGCGGTTGGATCAGGCGAAAGCCAGCCTCAAGCGGGCCGAAGTGACGATGCAGCAGGCCGAAGTCAGCTACGATCTGGCGAGCACCAAACTGGAACGTGCCGAGAAATTAAAACGGTCGCAGGCGATCTCGGACGACGAGTACGACATCGCCCGTTCGGAATACCTTGCCCAGTCTCACGGTAAACGTGCGGCTGCTTTTGATCGCGACATTGCAGAATATGAACGCAAGACAGCCGAAGCGGCGTTGCTGCAGTACACGGAAGAAGATCAACTTTCTGGCAAACCTTTTGAACTTTTCGCTCCCGTTTGCGGTCGCGTATTGCGAGTATTTGAGGAGAGCGCTTCGACAGTGGGCGTCGGGACTCCGCTGATTGAACTTGGGGATCCGCGGAATCTTGAGATGGTGATCGACGTCCTGTCCACCGATGCAGTCCGGATTCGCCCGGGCTCACAGTTGGTCGTCAATCACTGGGGTGGCGACCAGCCTTTGATGGGAACCGTTCGCGTGGTCGAGCCCGCGGCGTTTACCAAAGTTTCATCGCTGGGGGTCGAAGAGCAACGCGTAAACATCGTCGCGGACTTCGATGAAACCGCCGAGGGGCGATTCGAGCTTGGAGACGGATTTCGCGTTGAAGCGGAGATTACTGTGGCTCATTTACCGAACGCGTTGCAGATCCCGAACAGTTCCCTGTTTCGACACCAGCGAAAGTGGCATGTGTTCATCGTCAAAGATGACTATGCGATCCTGACCCAAGTCGAAATCGGTGCCCAGAATGAAACTCACACCGAAGTCAAATCCGGGCTGGAACCGGGAGACGTGGTGGTTCTCTACCCGGACGATGCAATCGAAAACGAATCGCGAGTCATCGTCGCAGGTGCGTCAGGCGTGGAATAGTCCTGCGCTGATGTAACCGGTGTCGCTGCAAACGTCACGGACGGACGAAAGTCAATTCTTCAACCGTCAGCGGGTCGTGCAATTGCAATTGCTTTCGCAGAACGTTGACGTCGGCCTCCGATGGATCATTCTTTCTGGACCTTAGCCGACTGCAGAGTTCATTAAAATCGGCCTCGCAATGAATGATTTCAAACGGAACATTTTGCTCCAATGCAAGCTCGCGAAATGGTCGGCGGCGATCGGCTTTGAGAAACGTTGCGTCGATAATAACGGGCAATCGGGCTGCGATCGCGTCTCTCGCAAACTCAACAAGGCTCGTGTAGATCCAGTTGCTCATCTCTGCCGAATACTTATCCTGCACTTTGAACTGCGCCGCGAATTTGTTGCGTAGGACGTCTGACCGAATCCGAATCCCGCCTTCGTTGTCAATAACTTCCAACGCTACAGTCGATTTTCCGCTGCCCGAGAATCCGTGCGTAATTGCCAGCCGTGGCGACAGTTCCGTCGCCAGATAGTTCGCGACTGCGAGATACTTGTCCCACGGCCCGGCGCAAGGATCATCAGGGTTGCTCGCTGGAGCATACTCCTGTCGGCGCGACTCGGAATGATTGCCAGGATTGAGCCACGCAACTTTGGCTCTAACCATGGCACGATAGACCAGATAGTAGAGCAGTACGTCAAGATCGGCGTATTCTCCGGTTGCTTCAAGGTATGCGTTGAGTAGCCGCCAGGCGAGATCGCGACGATCACGGGCAAACAGATCCATCACCGGAAATGCAACTTCGCTTAACACGTCGACGCATTGAAACTGTTCGTTGAATTCAATGCCGTCGAATGCCAGCAACTGACCATCGAGCTGGATTATGTTCTTCAGATGCAGGTCGCCATGGCAGCGTTTCACTTTGCCATCATGCAAACGGCGTTCAAACTTTTCACGAAGCTGGTTTCCTTTCGTTGAAGTCCATTTTTCCAGACGTTTCAAAGTTTCGAATCTTGGATTCTCCGACAAAGGGTCCAGCAGGACATGAAAATTGTCCGCCGCGTCGTCGAGAATCTGTTGTGTCTGAACGAATGATTGCGTTGGAATCACAGACTCAATTCTGCCGTGAAAGTCAGCGAGATACCTCGCGAACTGCTCGAAAGATTTCTTTGTCAAACCTGGATCATCAAGGCGACTGGCGACGATTGCCGATTGCGGGAACTGTTTCATCTTCACGGCGTAGTCGATGATCTCACCTTCGACTTCATCAAGCGAAAAATCGCCAATCAGCGTTCGATCTCCACTGCGAATCACGGGTACGACGCCGAGGTACAGATCAGCAGCGAATCGTCGGTTGAGCTCGACTTCCCGTTCGCAAAACTGTTTGCGCCGCTGCAAAGTGGTGTAGTCCACGAACCCGAAATTGACGGGTTTCTTGATCTTGTAGGCATAGTCTCCCGTGAGGACCACCCACGAGATGTGAGTCTCCAACACCGTCCGCTCGGTAACCGGATGCGGGTAACAAAACGATTCGACCAATCGCCCGGACACCATGTTCAAATCTTTCTGGGGTGCGTCTTTCACGATCATATCTTTACCTGAGCAGTGGCCTGCATGTGATTTTTTTGGCAGATACTGGAAACCTATTGGCTTGTCGTTCAGCAAACTTCGCGTTCTGCGATCCAGCCCATCAAATCGAAGCTTGACACGATCCCCCGAATCGACCCGTCCTCAGCAACGACAGGTAAGTGATGAATCTCGTGTCGCTTCATAATTTTACAGGCTGTCGTGATCGAAGTTTGTGGCGTCACTTTCGCCACGTCATGCGACATAACCTCTCTTACCGTTTTGTTGGCACAGGTTTCCACGAATGCCAAAGGAAGTCCTGCGTCGATGTTGCTATCTATTTCTTTGTCTTCGGCAAACAGCGTTTCAGTCAGGTCGGATCGCGACAGAATTCCAACACACTTCTCTTCTGAATTGATTACAGGAATCGCGTTGAACCGGTCTTCCACCATCAACCTCAGCGCATCTGAAAGCGGCGCGTCGAAGCCAATTGTTTGAACATGCGCTGACATGATGGAATCGACGGTGTCTGATTTCTGGCTTGTGGTCATGGTAGGTCCCTTTGTTGAATTGCGTCTGACAGGAACGGGAACAAGTCTCACTACGGATCGCATTCGCGCGAACGCCGATCGGACTTGTATTCGCTTCGCTGGAAAAAAGCAAACTCAATGCCAACCTCTGACTTACGACAATTTACAAGCAAACGACACGAATCTGGTTCTTTTGAAAGTTGCAATCGTGCGAAAAGGCACGATTCGATGCGCATTACCGGGCATTCACTGCTGGCACGGACTTTGCTTTTAGCTGCTCGGGACTGATACAATCCAAACTAAACCTGTGTTCGTGGGAGAAAATCATGAGTACGCTCATCATCTATTCATCGAAGTACGGTCAAACAGAAAAAATTGCCTGGCGGATCGCGAAAGCCATTGGACACGAAAGGGATTCGGTCAAAGTGATGAACGCTCGCGACGCGTTGGACTTGGAGTCCTTGTCCGCATTTGATCACATCATTCTTGGCAGCCCAATCTACGCGCATCGGCACTCGAAACAGATTGCGAAATTCATTAAGCGGTTTCGCGATTCTCTCGAAACTATGGATACAGCCTTCTTTTCAGTGAGTGCCTCTGCCGCCGGGGGCGAGGAACAGAAAGCAGATGCAACCACGTGCATGGACAAGTTTCTGAGTATAGCCGGATTTGAGCCCACTCGAAAAACGATCTTTGCCGGCGGTTTGCCATACCGACGATACAATTGGTTGACGCGGATGGTGATGAAATGGATCGCCGGTCGAGCAGGCGGTGACACTGACACCTCGCAGAATTACGAGTACACGGACTGGGATCATGTCGAAAGTTTTGCGCTTCGTTGCCTTGGAGCGGCCGAGCACGGCGAGGCCGCCTGATCGCAACGTCCCATAACATGATGATCCCTCCGCAGTCACAACCGGGCAAACAGCCCTGCCGATAAAGTCTGTCAGACACGAGTTGCTTTTGAATACGCCCGAACATTGCTGTGCCGTTTTAATCGTCCCGGATTTGGAGCGTGGAATGTTGAATCCAAATCTGAAACTGATGACCACATCATGAAAGATCCAATTCGCGTCACCACCGCGACGAAACTCCTTAAGTCAGTACGACGTTTTTTTGCGAGGAGCGAGTGGGTCGTCTGGCTACTTGGTTTACAACGGACAGACGCAGGTTCCGCGGAACCGGGGCTGATACTGATCCAGATCGACGGGCTTTCCCAACCAGAACTTGAGCAGGCGATCGAGCGCGGCCGGATGCCATTCGTCAAATCATTGTTGGACCGGGAAAACTATGTAACTCATACGATGTATTCCGGTTTGCCATCGAGCACACCTGCCGTCCAGGCCGAACTGCATTACGGCATTGAAACGGTCGTTCCCGCCTTTGGCTTCCGCGATCACCGCAACGGCCAACTGGTGCGAATGTTTGCCAACGATATCGCCAGAGACATCGAAGAAACGATGCAAAAGCAAACCACTGGCTTGCTCGCCGGCGGTGCTTCCTATGCAAATATTTACAGCGGTGGGGCCGAGGAATCTCACTTTTGCGCAACCAGTTTTGGTTGGAATGAGTTTCTCAACACCGTCAATCCGCTCAAGATTTTGCTTGTGATGCTGCTGAACTTTTGGATGTTCGTGCGCGTCGCTGCGTTGATGGTAGTTGAGTTTTTTCTTGCCAGCTACGATTTCGTCGCCGGCCTGTTTTCAGGCAAACAGTTCTGGCAGGAACTGATCATGATTCCGGCGCGCGTGGTCGTCGTCGTACTATTGCGTGAACTGGTCACAATTGGCACCTGTTACGACGCGTCGAGAGGATTGCCAGTCATCCATCTGAATATGCTGGGGTATGACGAACAGGCTCATCGTCGCGGACCACATTCTGCGTTTGCCCGCTGGACACTGAAGGGCATCGATCGAGCCATCAAACGGATCTGGAACACTGCACATCTCGGCGCCGGTCGAGAGTATGACGTTTGGGTTTTCTCTGATCACGGACAAGAAGAAACGGAGCCTTATGAACTGTTGCATGGCAAGCGAATTCAACAGGTGGTGGCCGAAACCGTCGAGTCCATGTTTAGCGACCAGCCAATTCCGGATTCGCCAATCGAACGCCCAGAAGAGCATTCAAAACACAAGGACCGTTTGCCTTCGCGCGCGAACTGGGTTGGGTTGAACTGGTTGGTATCGATGCTGTTCGGCGAACAGGACCACGATATCCAAACGCGTTCGCCGCACGTTCAAACCGTGACTTCCGGGCCAATCGGGTTTGTTTATTTGCTGTCTGAATCCCCAAAACGAAACAGAGGTGAGATTGCAGAAAAGCTGGTCGCTGAACATGGTGTCCCGATGTGCACTTTTCTCAGCGACGACGATCGGGCGATTGCGATTTCCGCCAAAGGTCGCTTTGATATTGCCAGTGAATCGAACAATTTGTTTAACCACCATCCATTCGAGGTGGATGTCGCCGAGGATTTGATTCAGCTGACGCGGCACGTCGATTCGGGCGAAATCCAGTTGATTGGCTGGGATGGCCAACAAAAGACCAAAAGTTTCGTATTGCAAAACGGCGCTCATGCCGGGCCGGGCTCCGAGGAAACGCATGCGTTTGCCTTGCTGCCGACCGACACACTGCTTCCGGTGCAAAACCGGGACTATCTACGACCCAATGACTTGCGACTGGCCGGACTTCGCTTTCTCGGTAGAGACGAACATGGCGATCAGCTTTCCCGAAGAGCGAGAGACCATGGCCGGGAGATTCGTGTCCTGTCCTACAATGTTCACGCCTGTGTCGGAATGGACGGGTTGCTGTCGCCGTCGAGAATTGCACGTGTGATTGAGCAATCCGAAGCCGACATCATCTGTCTGCAGGAACTGGACGTATTTCGTAGTCGCTCTGGCAATCAGGATCAGGCCCACAAGATCGCAGAACTTCTGGAGATGTCACACCATTTTCATCCGGCGTGGAACATTGAAGAAGAACAATTTGGCAATGCGATTCTGACACGACTTCCGATGCGAGTCGTGCAGAAACAGAGTCTTCACCATCACAAAAAAGATCGTTCTCGCCGCAGCGCGATTTGGGTCGAAGTCGAGCTACCGGGTGGCACGAGCCTGCAAATTATCAACACTCATTTGAGCATTTACCCAAAAGAACAGAGAATCCAGGCCATGCAATTGCTGGACGAGTGGGTTGAGCCCGCGAAGTTGGCCGGACCGGTCGTTCTGTGCGGCGACTTGAACGCGCGCGTTGCATCGACGACTCACCGAATACTGTGCGTAAACCTGAAAGACATCGAATCCTTCGATGCCAATAGAACCCAACGCACCCTGTTCAGTCCGTTTCCGATTTCACGGGTCGACCACGGGTTTGTATCGGATCAACTTCGCTGTTCGCAAGTAAAAGTAGATCGATCACGATTGGGCCGGGTCGCATCGGATCACTTGCCGCTGGCGTTTGATCTGCACCTGACGAAGGAAGCCGACGACCGTTGAAACGAGCGCAGCCAGCTTGAAAGATCACGACGTTTCGCCTTCCGTCTGCTGCTGGTGCTTTAGTCGCAACTAGATTCCCATCATCGCAAGCAAGTCCGTCATCTGGGTCAGGAACTCGCGGACGCGAGGGTGATTCTGATCGAATTCGACGATACGCTCAACCAGCACACCGTGCTCGGCATCGATCGGATCTTCAGCATCGCCGTTCGC
The DNA here is from genome assembly GCF_008087665.1 of Mariniblastus fucicola. Taxonomy (GTDB): domain Bacteria; phylum Planctomycetota; class Planctomycetia; order Pirellulales; family Pirellulaceae; genus Mariniblastus; species Mariniblastus fucicola. The sequence goes on along the minus strand of NZ_CP042912.1, from coordinate 335,098 downwards.
AGTAATCTTGACTCGGTCAATAAGCTCGCTGGCATCAGTCACCAACTGACCTAACGCGTCAACGGTTGCTTCATCCACTTCGTCGGCAGGTTTTTGGTCCAGGTTGATCGAAGAGAGCTCCTCATGAAGCTCGCGCAACCGGATTAGTAGTTCTGTTTTTTCCATCGTTGTCTCCTTTTCTCGAATTTCCTGCATTGAGCGTGCCAAGGCTCCGCACTGAGCCGAAAATTCAGCCGTCCGCTTTCTCGATTTGTTTGTCGTTTGATTCGTACCAATGGTTCGGAAGAAGAATCACGGGGCAGCTGGCACGCGTGATTACTTTTTGAGCGACCGAACCCAACACCAGTTTCTGGAGTCCAGTCCGTCCATGCGTCGACATTACAATGAACTCCGCATGAACGGATTTTGCGTACCTGGCGATCTCATCCGCTGGATCGCCAAACCTGCACTCGAACTCGGTCTCGCTGGCATGCTGAACACCGGCCTCCTTTGCAAAGTCCTCCGCGCATTTTTGTGCGGCCTCCTGCTCCGAATCGACGCCCCACTGAAATCCGATTTCGTATGGATTGGGAGCTTCGAGTACGCAGAGAACGTGAATGTCCGGATTTGCAAATTGCTGTCGTGCGTACCTCAGGGCAGCCTTCGCGTGATTCGAAAAATCCCACGGAACGACGATCGGTACGGCTGGTTCGCTCAATGAATCATCCTCAATTGTTTTATTTGACGTTGCGTTACCCATGGTGCAACTCCAATGCCATTTTTCGATGACCGAAACAAAGCCTCGCAACCGCGCGGCACGTGCGGCTACGCACGCTTTGCCCAATTTTGACCGTGATGAATGCGCGAAAATGCCCGTCTATGTAGCGGCACGAGCTTTGCAAACGGAATATAATCCACCCTCACCTCCAACAGCCTGCGCCGACCACCATGAACTCACCTCTGGCACGAATTCGAAGCGGAGCCATCGCCTTGGCCACCGTATTTGTGCTGAGCGTGATTGGGTTTCGAACCTTCGGCGGTTACAACTGGCTGGAGTCTGTCTGGATGGTCGTTATCACGATCTCCACGGTCGGCTATGGCGAATCGACCAGCGCTACGCCAGCGATGCAAGTCACCATGATCCTTGTGATCCTTCTTGGAGTCTCGGCGGCGGCATACACTTGCGGCGGCTTAATTCAACTGATGCTTGAAGGCGAAGTCGATCGCGTTCTTGGGAGAAGAAAAATGACAAAAGAGATGAGCCGACTTGAAGATCATGTCATTGTTTGCGGATTCGGAAGACTGGGGCACGACCTCGCCAATCAGCTCAAACACCGAAATCTTCCCTTCGTCGTGATCGACGTTCTGCCAGAGCGAGTCGACGCAGCGAATGAGTTGGGGTTTACCGCAATTCAGGGTGACGCGACTGCTGAAGACATTCTGCAAGAGGTGCATATCGAGAGAGCCAGAGCTCTTGCGACTGCGCTGCCATCGGATGCTGAAAATGTCTTTATCACCCTCACGGCCAGGAACCTACACCCAAACTTGCAGATCATTGCCAAATCGGAACGGGAAAGTAGCTGCCGAAAACTACGCCAGGCTGGAGCTGACAAGATCGTGATGCCGCAACGTGTTGGAGCTCAACAAATGGAGCGGATGATCTCGCGGCCAACAACCGCTGACCTTGTCGAACTCTTCGCCGAAGCTTCCCATTTGGAAATGGAATTGGATGAGTTTCGCGTTGGAGAGCACAGCCAGCTTGTCGGTTGCTCGTTGGCCGACTCCAAAATCAAGAGCGATTTCAATTTACTGGTAGTTGGAATCAAGGACGACAGCGGCGACTTTCGCTTCAACCCAAAACCCCACGAAACGATTCGCGCCGCTGACACGCTATTGCTTATCGGACAGGTCGGAGACATCAACCGAATGAAATCCGGACATCGCAGCTAAGTCGTTCGACCTCCTTCCTGAAGACCATAATTGTGCCAACACCGCCCGGCAACAATGTGCGAAGCGGCACAGAATTCCGCAGATAGCACGGCAAAATGCGTGATTTCCCAGCCTCTGGCCGATTGGCATACAGCTTGCTTTTGGTTTGTTCGTCCCAACCAGGAGGAATCCATGACGATGCTTACCATTGCTGAACCTGCCAAAATCAAGCCTGTGTACCGCGACTCAAACGTGGATCGGAAAAAGCTGTCCCGGCCCGAGCAACGTCCATGCAGTGACGATCGTGGTGACTGCTGCAAGTCAGATCGCGACGCATCATCGAAGCAGGTTCAGAAGGTTGGCAGCTGGAGAGGCTGTTTTAGCAACACGCTGGATTTTTGAATCACCATACGACACGACACCTCAGAAGAGTCAAGCCAATGAAAATCGAGATCAAAACAAAGCACATCAAAAATGAGCACATGGTCCGACCGTTCATCGAACGAAAAGTCCATTTTGCTCTGGACCGAATTGACGCCCGAATCGACAAGGTCACCGTTCGCCTTGAAGACGAGACAAAAGACTCAAACCGTTTTGATGGCGTCTGCAAGATCGAAGTCGAAGTTCACCCGCGTGGCCACATTCACGTATCCTCACACGGCGAATCGACCTATGACTGCGTGCTTCAAGCGATCCGCAAAATGGAACACGCCGTAAAGCATGAACTCGACAGGCGACAGAAATCCTCTCGCATTCGGCACCAGAAAGCCAAATGGAGCGGCATGGAAATGCTGGTCGAAGTCGAACTGCTTGAATCCATGGTTGATGCAATTAACCACAACTAGTCGACATAATGCGATGTCCTGAGAATCGAGGAACTGCATCATGATCCTGAAAGAACTATTGCGGGACAATCGAAGCGTTTACAAACTGGGTGAAGATTCCCGGATCATTGACGCCGTGGATTTGATGCGAGACAGACGAATCGGATCCGTCGTCGTTGTCGATTCATCGGGCAAGATAAGCGGAATAATTACGGATCGGGACATCGCGTTGGCGCTCGCCTACGGAGCGGCCGCCGCGAACTCGTTCCTCGCCGAAGTGATGACTCGCGATGTGTTCGTGGTCAACGAGGCGATGACGCTGTCCGAAGTCACGAAACAGTTTCGCACTTTCGAAGTCAAAAGATTGCCAGTGGTCAACGGAGACGGACATCCTGTCGGAATCGTCTCTCTGGACGACGTCATGTCGTTGCTGGCTCGTGAAATGTTCGATACCTGCCAGGCTCTTGAGCCAAAACTGGGCCACTTCGTTTAGTCTCTGGCGGGACACCCTCCTACGAAAACTTTTCCGTCACCAGAACGCATTCGCAACAAAATCGAGAAAAACTTTCCCTTTCAACAAACACATCGAAACATTCCGATACTTACATGTGTTTAATTATCAGGTCGCGGCAGTAGAGATAACGTACGACTGCTGCGGCAAGGAATAAAGACAAGTCACTATCAATTACGGTTACTTAACAGGAGCCAACCAGATGAACTTTGAAGCCGACAAAACTGCAAACGCGACTCAGTTGCCACGATTAAACGAGCCTGCCCCAAATTTTTCCGCACCGACAACTCATGGCCCGAAGAGTCTAAAAGATTACGAGGGACGATGGCTGATTCTGTTTTCGCACCCGGCTGACTTCACGCCCGTTTGCACGACGGAGTTCATTGGTTTTGCGAAAGCTTGGCCGGAATTTCAGAAGCTCAACTGCGATCTGCTGGGGCTGTCGATCGACAGTACGTTTTCTCACCTGGCGTGGGTTCGAAACATCGACGAAAACTTCGGCGTCGAAATCCCGTTTCCTGTCATCGAAGACTTGTCGATGAATGTGGCCAGCGCGTACGGAATGATTATGCCGGGCGCAAGCGACACGTCTGCGGTTCGCACGACGTTCATCATTGACCCGAAAGGAATCCTGCGAGCGATGATGTACTACCCAATGAGCAACGGGCGACAGGTCGATGAATTTTTGAGACTGTTGAAGGCAATGCAGGCGTCGGACGAACACAAAATTGCCACTCCCGAAGGTTGGAATCCGGGAGACGATGTCATCGTGCCTCCACCAAAGACAGCCAAAGAAGCGAAAGCCCGTATGGATGAAGGCTATCAATGTACTGACTGGTATTTCTGCACGAAAAGTATCAAAGCAAAGGTACCGGCTGGCGTGTGACGACTAACGTTTTAACCAATCGAAGTAGCTGCTATCGCCAGGCGTGAAACTGCGTCCTGGCGAGCACAGCTACTTTTTACACACACTGCGAACGCCTTCCTGTTAAAGATCTGAAACAATACGGCATTCCAATCGCTCTCCAGGACCTAACAACTCTTCGCCTTCAGGATATGACATGAAATTTCTCATTGTGACACTGGCAATCATTTCGCTCGCATTTGTCGGCTGCGGGGAAACGCCAAACCAAACAGAATCGACTGAACTTTCTCAAATGAACACCGTGGCTCCTGCCGAGCAGACTACCTTGGGTTGTTGTGGAAAATGCGCCGCTGAGACCGACGCTTCCGCGAAGACAGGTGGCAACGATTGCAACGCCTGTGCCGAGGGTGGCTCGAACAACTGCCAATGCGTTTCTGATGCCGAAGACGTCACCGCAGACGAGGCCTTGAACAAGCCGGAGGCGAACGAAAAGAGCTCAACGGCCGATCAATCAACAACCGCAAATGATCGCGTCAAACCGGTTCAAAACGATCGCGACGTGTTTCACTATCTGCTCGAGAATCACGACCAGATTACTCGATCGGTTACCAACATTGAAAACGGAGTCGAGACGTTGACCGAATCAGATGATCCGGCGATCGCAGCGAAGATTCAGGAACACGTTGCTGCGATGCATCATCGGATCAAAGACATTCGTCCGCTGCGGAGATGGGATGAGCTTTTTGTGAAAATCTTTGAACACGCAGACGAAATTAAAATGAAGCTAGAGAACACTGAAAAAGGAATCAAGGTCATCGAAACGAGTGAGAACGAGGACGTCGTTTCGCTGATTCAACAACACGCCAAAGTCGTCAGTGGTTTCGCCGATCATGGTTTTGGAGAAGCACGCAAGAACCATCCGGTCGCCAAGTAGACGACTATCGGGAAGAATGCTCGAAAGCTGTTGGCGAGCGAGCTTTCTCCCGTCGGCCCGTTCTGTTTCGATTGATCGGGCGGCGTCAATCTTCGGCCTGCGATGAACGGTCGGTACGTGTTGATTCCTCAGCCTGATTCGTCTTGTCCTTGGCTTCATCGTCAAAGAGCATTCGATACTGTGGCGTGTCAAGATCATCGTACTGCCCGTTGCGGACTTGCGTCACAAACGTAATGATCGCGATCAATGCGATCACCAGGGCCACAGGAAGTGCAATATACAGAACGCTCATCGACCGTCCTGCAACGGCTTGGAAATCGGTGAGAATCGTCCTGCGGTCAACGAAAGAGCAACAACGGTGATCGAACTGATGGGCATCAGAATCGCGGCCACCAAAGGATTGATATAGCCTAGAAACGCCAGACTGGCAAAGACGACATTGTACGTCACGCTCACCGCCAGATTCAGCCGCATCGTGCCAGTCGTGGAATCACTCAGCGACATCAAACCAAGAATCGGATTCAGTCCGGGATCGGCAAGATAAACAGGCGCCGCCATTAAACTGGCTTCGGCACTATTCTTCACAGCAACGCCAACGGTCGCCGCAGCAAGCGCAGCACTGTCGTTCACCCCGTCGCCAACCATAACAACGGTATCGTAGTCACTGGATTCAACTATCGAGAGCTTCTGTTCGGGCGTTGCACCGCCGATCGCGAACTCAGGCGAAATACCCAGTCGACCTGCGACTCGGTTGGCAACATCCTGATGATCACCGGAAAGTAGGCCGACTTGCCAACCGCGGTTTTTCAAAGCGTCAATCGCAGAAGTGGCTTCCGGGCGAACACGATCCATCAGTTCAGCGATCGCCACCACGACTCCATTAATTGCAACCCAGCATGGAGAACCACCGCGGGCAATAATCCTCAATTCGATTCGACGCTGCGGTTCACTGAATGGAATCAGCAGGCTCGACAACAGCTTTCGACTGCCGATGACCACATCCAGATCGTCGACGCTACCTGACACTCCCAACCCCGGGTGATTCACAATATCACGCGTGCGAAGCGATTGAATCAGGTGTCGCCAATCGCTTTGGAACAGGCAATAAGGATTTGCGTCGAGGCAGAAGTCAGCGATCGCTTTGGCGACCGGGTGAGAGCAAACCATTTCAATCGCTGCTATCTCCATCAGGCTATCGGTACCGCCGTGCCATCGCGCGACATGTAGAGCTCCATCGGTGACGGTTCCCGTTTTATCCAACCAGATCATGCCTGGACGCTGTAGTGACTGCAAAACATCTCCGCTTTTAATCATGATTCTTCGCCTCGCCGCACGACCAAGCGCCACCGCAATCGCCAGCGGAGTCGCCAACGCCAGCGCACAGGGGCAAGCCACGATTAACAGGGCGATGCTTCGATCGACCGCGACATCAAGTTGCTGCGGGATCCACCAAACAAGCGTCAACGCGGCGAGCAACATAACCGCGACCACAAAGTAGCCACCGACTTGATTGGCCCACTGCACGATTTTCGGGCGATTGGAGGAAGCTTGTTCAACAAGATCCACGATCTGACCGAGCCGTGTTTCCTGCCCAATGTTTTCCACATTGACAACGACGGTTGAACCAACGTTGGTCGTGCCTGCAAAAACCGGATCACCCACCATCTTGCGAACCGCAACGGATTCGCCAGTCAAAATAGACTCATCGACATCGGTGCTCGAATCGACAACGCGTCCATCAGTTGGGAACAGATCGCCGCATTTTATTTGCAATTGATCGTCGACTTTGACCAGATCCACCAGCACTTCGACCGGTTCGCCATCGATCAGGCGACGGGTCGTCTGCGGAGTCAATTGCTGCAACAGATCAACAGAATCGTTGGCTTTCGATTGCTGCCGAAACTGAACCCAGCGACCGACCAGCAGCAGAAAAATCAACACCGCGAGTGAATCGAAATAGATTTCGCCAGCTCCGCGGACGACGTTGACCAACCCGGCAGTTGTACCAACCAACAACGCGAGCGCGATTGGCAAATCCATGTGCGGAGTTCGCGTTCTGATTGATGCGAGGGCGCTATTGAGGAACGTTCGACCTGGCCAGGCGAGTGCCGCGATGCCAACGATTCCACTGGCAACACGCAGCAATTGGCTCATCCCGACTGTCATGTGCGAAAACATGCCAAGGTAGAGCGCCGCCGAGATCACCATATTGTTTCCCGCACAGGCCGCGGCGACGCCGATGCGAGTAAGATGTTTTCGGTTTTCGCGCTGCCATCGTTGACGGGTCGAATTTTGCCGAACGGGCGTCGGACGATAGCCCAGATTGTCGAGCGCCACCGCGATCTGGGACAACGCTACGCTATCGCGATGCCAAATCACGCTGACCGTTCGCCGTCCCCAGTGAACATTCGCCTCAACAACGCCCGGCAGGATCGTTGGCAATTTTTCGATCAACCAGATACAGGCCGCGCAATGCATGCCCTCGACGGCCAGTTCGATCTTTGACTGGTCAGACTGAATTTCGGCAACATATTTATCCTGAAAATCGGCTTCGTCAAAACCGTTGAACAGGCGTTGCAACGAACTGGTGGACTTGAGCGAGAGCGCCCTCGAGTCAGGCGATGCCATACGATAGAAAGCGTCCAAACCATGGCCGTGGATCAAATTCCAGGCTGACTCACATCCGCCGCAGCAGAATTGTTCTTCGCAATCCTCCTTTACGAGCCCTGCCGGAACAGGCAAACTGCAATGCGTGCACTGTACCTTTGTTGCATGGTTCGTTCTCTGGATCATCGAACTTCGTCGCTGACTTCGGTTTCTTTTCCCTGGCAACAGGGCAACGCTTCGTGATCAATATTGAGCACAGAGTCCACTAGCGAATCCGTCCCGGTCGTGACCGTTTCTTCGTTGGCAATGGCCACTGGAGCCCGCAAAAAGATTGTGAACAAGCCAATCGCGATCACCAAACCAGCCATCAGAGGAGGCAGTTTTTGCTGCACAGCGACGCCAATTCGATCCACACCCAGAACCAACGCAAGCATAATCGGAACGGTGCCCGCCCAGAAAGAAATCATCAGCGCCATGCCCCAAAGAGGACTTCCGGTACCCGCCGCGGTGATCGCAAACGTGTACAGCCATCCGCAAGGCATCAGGCTGGTCAGGGCTCCAATCGTGAACGCCTTCGAAAGCGGAGGCAATTGCCTGGCCCAGTTAAACGCTCGGCCCAATTTTTTCTGAACCGGCTTGAAAACCTGCGGCATCCAGATCCGCCAACCCATCCATCGCGCGAGCGAGATAACACCAACCAGAATCATCAGAACTCCAGCCGCAATCGTGGCCGACTGCTGCCACTGGTTGAACGAAGTGCCGACGTTAAGCGCCAGCCCAATCGAGCCAAACAGCAGCCCGACAATCGAATACGTCACCAGTCGTCCGCCGCTGTATGCGAGTGAAGGCAGTAGAGCGGACTTGCGTTTTTCATCCGTCGCCGACGCCAACAGCGCGAACGGCCCGCACATGCCAACGCAATGCAACGAACCCAGCAAGCTGGCAACAAAAACGGTTCCTAACAGGATGCCCATGCTTAATTTCTCTCATTGAGCCAAAGTTTGTCTTTGACCAGAAGCGTATCGTCATCGACTTTCGCTGTGCCCTCAAACTGCCAGTAACCGGCTTTGTCCATGGTGATGACCGACGTGAATGTTCCAGGCCCCGTCGACTGAAATTTTAGATGCTGAACGTCAGCGGCTCGGCCGTTGTGAAAAGCCCGAATCGACAGTATCGGATCTTTGATCGATTGGCCGTCCTGGTCCGTGAGTTCAAGTGTGACGATCCGGTTGTCAAGAATGTCGGCAGTTTCCCCTATCTCGAATTTGGCATTCCAACCCAAACGTTCGCTCGCGATCTGCGTTTTCCGCACATCATCCCACTGAAGTGCCTGCTCATCATAGCCCGCGACCACCGTGTGCGATTTGTCGCCGGCTGTCATCGAGATCGCAAATGTCCAGAGAATCGCCTGGAGGACAAAGAACATCAGAATGAAAGCCGTCCACATATACTGGGCAAGTTTTTCGTTCGGATGTGTTTGGGTGGTTGCATTCATGATTTTATAAACGTGGTGAGCAGTGAGCTATTGGGCTGACTGGTTCAGTTCGATTCCAATTCAGTTATACGGGCCGATCAACTTAAGGCTGAGCGTCCGCGAAACATCGTTCTGATTCGAAACAATAATCTGCGAGTCAGCTCGACCGACACTAAAGGCATCCTTCGGCGCGATCATCCCGATGTGGAACGTTCGAGTCTCTCGTGGTTGGACCACCAGATCTGCTTCCTGCAGTTCGATGACCGCGTTCGCCGGATTTTCGACCTGTACCTCAAAGTCCATCGGTTCGTCGGTGCGGTTGGTCAGTTTCAGTTTGAGTATATTTCGAACCTGTCCATCTTCAGTCAAGGTATGCGGATTGCCGGGCTCACGAAGCAGCGCCGCGTCAAAAGTCTTCGACATGAAGAACACGGTGAAGAACGCTGCGGCAATGCCCAACAACAGCGTTGGATAAATGAGGGTACGAGCCCTCAGCAGCGATGTCGTCAGCCCCTCGTCTCTGGACTGAGAACTGTATCGGATCAGGTCCGGGCTCCTGCCGATCGACTTCATCACATCGTTGCAGGCGTCAATGCATTGCGTGCAGTTGATACACTCCATCTGCAAGCCCTGGCGAATATCGATTCCGGTCGGGCAGGTGGTGACACACTTTTTGCAATCGATGCAATCGCCGACCACTGGCAGCGAATCGCTCTTCGCTTTCTTCATTCGGCCACGAGGCTCGCCGCGATTCTTGTCGTAGGCGACGATCAGTGAATCCTGATCCAGCAGCACCGACTGAAACCTTCCGTAGGGACAGGCGATCAGGCACATTTGTTCGCGGAAGTAACAAAAATCGACCATCATCGCGAAGGTCACGAACGCCATTACCGCGAACGGAACGGGATGCAGCAGGGGCGACTGGGTCACCCATTGGCTCAATCGATCGACGCCGATGAAGTACGCCAGAAAGGTATTCGCAAGATAAACGCAGAGCAGAAAAAACACGACGTACTTGGCAGCTTGCCGCCACGCAGGAATATTTTTCTTGTGCCCACCGCGACCAACCGTTCCGTCAAAGAAACGTTCGACCGGCCGAAACAGAAACTCCATGTACACCGTTTGTGGACAGGCCCAACCGCACCAGACGCGGCCGAAGAGGGCTGTGAACAGAACGACGCTTAACAGAACTCCGACCAGGAAAATCGCCAGCAACATCGTATCGGTCGGTAGAAACGTAAACCCAAAAATGGTGAATCGTCTGGCGGTGATGTCGAGCAACACAAATGGCTTGCCGCCAACTTTGATAAACGGCACAATCGTGAAGATCGCGATCAGGACGTAAGCCACAATCCGGCGGCGTTCCAGCAGCGTGCCCTTGCTGAGTTTCGGCTTGAGCCAACGGCGTGAACCATCGGCCTCGAGCGTGCTAAGCACATGCTCTTCCGGTTCCAAAAACGCTCCAGACGCTTCGGGTCTTACTTCGTCCATGGCTCCACCTTGTTTCCTTCAGCCGCTTTTCCAGCGACCGGATTTTCTCGTAAAGACGCGACGTAAGCCGCTGTCAGGACAATCTGGTTGGGATGGCTCAGACGCGTTTTCCAAGCCGGCATCGCGCCGTTTGCGGCACCGTCTTCGATCACGCGAGCGATGTCTTCGACGTTGCGAACATGCTTCCAATGGTCGTCCGTCAGGTTCGGCCCAACGACACCACCGCCGTCCGCTCCGTGACAACTGACGCAGTTCGCCTGGTAGACGACTTTGCCAACAGCCAACCATTCAGGGTCCTCGTTCATGTAAAACATGATTGTTTCCCTGTCAGCGGTGAGCTCTCCGATCTTCGCAAATCGCTGCTCGAAAACGGCAGCCATATGATTGTCGTACTGATCATGAATCGAACGACCCTCGGCCCCAGAGTGCGCCCAAAAGTAGTACACCGGCGAAAAGAAGATCGAAACCCAAAACAGGAACATCCACCATCCGGGAAGCGGATTGTCGTACTCCTGAATCCCGTCATAGCTGTGATCCGTCAGGATATCTTCGGCCGCTTCGTTCTGGTTTGCGGTGGACTCGATTGCAGTTTCCGTGCTCATTGGATTGGCTCCTCTTTGTCATTGAGAACAATGCCTGCCTGGTAGGTTGCGGTTTCACGATTGATCATCAGCGTGCGAATCACGATCGCGATGAAAACCGCTGCGAAAATCGCCAGGGCAATTTCGGCAAACACGCCGTAGTCCAATAAGGAAGTTAGTTTCTTGATCATTTCAGGTCGTAAAGTTTGAGTGAGTTGAGTACGTTCAGCCTGTCGGTTGCGGGTTGAATCGCCATTATTCTTTCGGCAGTTCCACCTGTTCCCTGGACTGCAGGTACTTCATCAAATCCGCCAGGTCTTTCGGTGAAAGCTCATCGAGCTGACCTGTTGGCATTAACGAAAGCTCCGAAGTTCTTCGTTCTTCGATGTCTTCGATCAGTATCTCTAACCGTGGTTCGTCAGCGGTCTTCAACACCAGACGCTCTTCGTCTTCTTCCGACACGATGCCGGTCAACAAATCACCATCAAGCGTCATCAGGACTTCTGTCCGATAAGCCGCTGGAACTTCGAGACTCGGCGCGACCGAGTTCAACAGTAAGAAATCCAGACTGTTGCGTTTCGATTCAGTCAGGCTTGGCCCAACTTGACCACCGGCTCCGAAGAGTTCGTGACACTTGCCACAGCTCTCGTTGAAGATCTTTCGACCACGAGAAGCGTCTGCTGCCGCCATCGCGTCTGGCCCCAGCAACGCCCGATGCCTGTCAATCGCCTGCTCCTGCTCCGGAGTCAGCCGTGGCTTCTCTTCGGCTTCGGCTTCTTCACCCTCAGAATCGGCGGTCGCATAAAGGTCCGTTCCGATCCGTTGGATGTAGGCAATCAAGGCAATGACATGCGACTCCTCGAGCTTGACCTCTTCGCCGTAGGCATCGCGAACGGTCGCTGGACCACCTTGTTCCACCAGCTCCTGAACAAGCTGCTTGGCCTGTTCGCGAGCCATTTCAGCCGCTTCGGTCAGTTCGCGATCGTACGGAGCCCCCAACAGGTTGGCAGCTTTGATACGAGCCTGAATCGATTTGAAGTTCAGCGTTCGAGTCATCAGGTGCGGATAGCCTGGCATAACACTGCCTTTGACCATCGCTGACGGCTCACGAAAGTGCTCGAAGTGCCACAGGTGAGACTGCTTTCCACCTTCGCGAGCGAGATCCGGACCGATGCGGCGTGAACCCCACTGGAACGGACGATCGTAAATGGACTCACCGGGCTTTGAATACTCACCGTAGCGTTCCGTTTCCGCGAACAGCGGCCGAATCTGCTGCGAGTGACAGTTGTAACAGCCTTCTGCAACGTAAATGTCTCGACCTGCGAGCTCCAGCGGAGTGTAAGGCTTGACCGAAGCAATCGTTGGAACGTTGGAACGAATCAGGAACGTTGGAACCAGCTCGAAAGCCGATGCAACCACAACCGCGATTGTCACGAAGACCGTAAACCGAACCGGGAGGCGTTCCCAAACACGATGCCAGCGAGCCTGCTGCCAAACATCGACTTTGTGAGCCAGGTCCAGAACCGCCGCACCTTCCAGACGCGATTTTGGCACAGCAGGATCGTTGTTGTAAGTCTTCGACAACGGTGCCGCCTGAATGACGGGCTCGTCGTAGACGCCGGGACGTGACTTCCAGGTCATGAAGTAGTTAAATGCCATCATTGCCAAACCGGCGATGTATAGAGCACCACCTCCGACACGAGTCCACCACATGGGCACGATTGCGTTGACGGTTTCCACGAAGTCCGGATAGGCAAGGTTGCCTTCTGGAGTGAACGCACGCCACATCAGCCCTTGCGTGAGACCGGCGACGTAAATCGGAATGATGTACATCAGGATCCCAAGTGTGCCGATCCAGAAGTGCCACGACGCCAGCTTCGTACTCCATAACTTCGTCTGGAAAATTCTTGGCAATAGCCAGTACAGCATGCCGAACGTCATGAATCCGTTCCAGCCAAGTGCTCCAGCGTGAACGTGAGCGATTGTCCAGTCAGTATAGTGAGAAAGTGCGTTGACGCTTTTGATCGACAGCATCGGGCCTTCGAAAGTCGACATTCCGTAAAACGTGATGCCCACAACAAAGAATTTAAGAACAGGATCGGCAGCGACTTTATGCCACGCACCTCGCAGCGTCAGCAACCCGTTGATCATGCCACCCCAACTTGGCATCCACAGCATCAGCGAGAACACCATTCCCAGCGATGATGCCCACGCCGCGATGGACGTGTAGTGCAAGTGGTGAGGTCCGGCCCAGATGTAGATAAACACCAGCGACCAGAAGTGAATGATCGAAAGCTTGTATGAAAATACCGGACGTTCGGCAGCCTTGGGCAGGAAGTAATACATCAACCCAAGAAAAGGCGTCGTCAGAAAGAACGCCACCGCGTTGTGGCCGTACCACCACTGCATCATCGCGTCCTGGACACCGGCGTAGATCGGCACGCTCTTGATCATGCTCGATGGCACGACAAGATTGTTGAAGACGTGCAGAATGGCGACCGTCACGATCGTGGCGATATAGAACCACAACGCGACATACATGTGCCGCTCACGTCGATTGATCAGCGTCATCAAGAAGTTGACGCCAAAAAAGCCCAGCCAGACGATGGCGATCGCGATGTCGATCGGCCACTCAAGTTCCGCATATTCTTTACTTTGCGTAATGCCCAGCGGCAACGTGATCGCAGCGGCGACAATGATCAACTGCCAACCCCAGAAATGGAGCTTGCTGAGCATGTCGCTCCACATGCGGGCTTTGCAAAGTCGCTGGGTCGAGTAATAGACCGCTGCGAAAATGGCGTTGCCCGCGAACGCGAAAATGGCTGCGTTGGTATGAACCGGTCGCAGGCGGCCAAAAGAAATATATTCGCTAAACGACAACTGCGGCGCCACCAACAACACGGCAACAATCAAGCCGGCGATCGTGGCGACCAAACCCCAAACCAGCGTCGCCAGCGCGAACAGGCGAACGATGTGGTCGTCGTAGGAAAAAGAATCAAGCTGAACTTTGCCCGCGAAGTCCGCGCTGGCATCCGTGTTCGGCCCGGAAGATGTGATTTCGTTCATTGTCAGTTTTGGCTGGGGTTATCTAAAATTCGACTTCGGCACGTTTTGCAACAGGAATGCCAGACAGTTCAGGTGTGTCGTTCTGTCCCGAGTTCGTGTGCCAGGTTTTCATCGGATCGTCAATCTGCTGCAGTTTCATCGCCGCAGCATAAAACTTGCGTAAAGTGCTGGCAACACAAGGGCGCGCATGAGCCTGAACGCACGCCCGAAATCGCACGGTCACTCAGCGGTTGTCGTCGAAACGGGTTTCACCAACGGAGAAACGAACCCGGCGGGTTTAACGACCAGCAAGGAACAAGGAATGCGTTCGACGACGGACTCAATGGTACTCCCGAAGTAACGTTTGAGCGGGTGATTTAATGTCGCACTACACATCACAACGACGTCGATTTTATCAGATTCACAGACTTTCGGAATAACAACCTCAACAGCACCTTCTTCAATTCGAAGTTTGGCAAATCCGGAAAGGTCATGCGAGCCCTTGAATCGCTGAAACTCTTTTTCGTGCACGGTTCGGGAGAGATCGACAATATCACGAAAGGCCTTGGCCTCCATCTGTTTTTCGATCATGTCCGCGTGATAGAACTCCCAACAATACATCGCCTCAAGCCGCTCTGCTTCGCGACCAAGGGCGGCAGCATTTTGCAGGATCGAGCTGTTTTCGTTTTCACCATGCTGGACATCCACACAGGCCAGTACTTTCGGGTTGTTAACGGGCTGATCTCCCACGAATAGCACGGGCACCGGGCAGTACCGCATCAGCGATTTGGCGGTGCTTCCGAACGAACCCGAGGATTTGCTCATCGTGCCCTTGCGATACCGGATGACCAGATCCGCTTCGCTTTCGACGGCTTCTTTGACGATCGCTGCGGACGATTTCCCGATCAGGACCCTGGATTTTGCTTCGATGCCAGCAGCCGCAAATTGCCTGGCGCAGGTGTCGAGGCGCTGTTGCTTGTCGGCGATCACCATTTCGAAGACGCCCTTGCTATTTGGCGACAACAGCTTGGAAATCACTCCCGGTTCCTGAACGCTACTGGCAAGCGTCACGGTGGCGCCATGTTCACGGGCAAGATTCAATGCGGTTTCGTGAACTCCATCGGACGTTCGCAGCCCGTCGGTGACAACAAGAATATGTTTGTATGAGTCGGCTGCCATGGATGGCTCCCAATTAAGACGTTGTGAAGTTCGATTCTGTAGTGATCCGTTGCACAGCGGATCAAAAGCAAGACATGTGCCAATCAGTTTTACAGCTCAACGAGCAAAAGATCTGTCGCGATTGGGCGTAATCGCGCGGCTGCACGGGACCTGTTCGACCAAGCGAGCGGACCAGCACGCGTGATGCCACATGGCGAAAAATAAAGCTGTTTGGCACAGGCATTGCAATTTCAGAATCCGTGCGAATCCACCAATGTCCAGTGACGGAGGAATCGCGAAACTCGAACCACCGCTCCCCGGGATCGCTATGTCCAAACCAAAAAATGTGCTTGTTCCGACCGATTTCAGCCCCAACAGTGCTCAAGCCGTGCAGTATGCCTGCGACGTCGCCCGGGAATCGAAAGCCAATTTGCATTTGGTGCACGTCGGAAAAGCAACCGCGGATGCGTCGGCGAAAGAAAGAACGCTGAACCAGATCAGCGCGTCGATCGATGCGGATTCGGAACTGGCACTGACGACCCATAAAACGGTTCTTCTGGGCTCGCCAGCCAAAGCAATCACGGACTATGCTCGCTCGCACGACGTCGACTTGATCGTGATGGGAACTCACGGCCGAACAGGCTGGGCTCATCTGTCGATGGGCAGCGTTGCTGAAAGTGTTTTGCGCGATTCCCCCTGCCCGGTGACGGTGCTGGGTCCGCATGATGGTGAAAATACAACGGTCACTGATGCGATGGGCGTCATTTCGGACCTGATCGGTGATGGAATGCAAAAATCGAAAGACGAAGGGCATGCGGCGATGGCGAAAGCGTTGATCGCACATCTTCGCGTTCCTTCGACGACTGCGATCCTGATGGTAGATGATCTTGAACATCGAAACTGGATCGAGTGGAAAGACGGAACATGGACGGCGGTAGCTGGCGAGGATCTGACCGATACGGTCGAGCCGTTTGAGGTCAACATGCAGCCCGAATCCCAGGCGGTGGACTTGATCAAACGAGCTTACAAGCTGCGTGCGACTGACATTCATATCGATCCCCTGTGGGACAACGAATTCCGAATCCGGTTCCGAATCGATGGCCAAATCCATGAGTATTGCCGGCTGGATCATTCCGTCGGGGAACACATGATCAACCAGTACAAATCGATGGCGCGACTGGATCTCGCCGACCCGTTTCATGCTCACGAAGGCCGAGTTTCGCTGCCGAATTCTCTTCGCGGAATCGAAGTCCGATTCTCGTCCGCGCCCGTCGCGGAAGGTCAGGCCGCTGCACTGAGATTGCTCGATCCGCAAAAGGTGATGCGTCCACTTTCCGAATTGGGCCTGTCGACGGAAGATCTGGGAAATGTCGAATCGATGCTGCAGGCGGGAGAAGGGCTGGTGCTTTCCACCGGTCCGACGGGTTCAGGAAAAACGACGACGGTCTATTCGATGCTTGAGTCGATCAGCCAGAGTCCACGCAATATTGTCTCGATCGAAGATCCGGTTGAGCTGACGGTACCTTTCATTCGTCAAGTTGCCGTCGACGTAAAGCATGATTTGACGATGAGCCGCGGCTTGCGGACGCTGTTGCGAATGGATCCGGACGTGATCTTCCTGGGAGAAATTCGGGATCCGGACACGGCTGAAATTTCCATGCGTGCGGCTGCGAGTGGAAAGTATGTGTTCTCGACGCTCCACACGCGAGACGTTGCGGGAACGGTAATGGCGCTGGTCGATCTGGGCCTGAACCGTAGTTCGATTGCTGCGAATCTGACGGGGATCATCAACCAACGACTGGTCAAAACACTGTGTTCGCGCTGCAAGGAAGCCGTACCAGCGAGCGATGCAGCCAAAGCGGCGTTCACTGAAATGAATCTGCCAGAACCGGACGTGCTATTTGAGTCCAGCGGTTGTGCGGCATGCCTCGGGCGTGGCTTTCGCGGACGTACGGGCGTGTTCGAGACCTGTGTTGTCGATGAATCGCTTCGAAATTCGATCGTCCAATGCAAAGATTCCGGAGAGCTCGTGTCGGTCCTGAAGGAACGTGGCTTGAGAAGCCTTCGCGTGGACGCGTTGTCGAAAGCCTCGGAAGGACTCATCAGCCTTAAAGCAGCCAACTCGGTTCGTTGGGCCAATCAGATTTAGGACACTGTCGAGTCAATCGGTCGCGGTCACCTTACGAAGCGTGATTGTGAAGCAACTCCCGTCGCCAAGTTCGCTTTCGACTCGCAACCTGCCACCGTTCTTTTCGACGATCGCCCGGGTAATCGACAACCCCAAACCCATACCGCGGGCTTTGGTCGTGTACAGCGGTTCAAGAATCTGCCCCAAGTCCTCTTCCGCAATTCCGATACCGGTGTCTTCGACGTGTAGGTCGACTTCGGCATTCGATTCGGTGGCATGAATTTTCAATGTCCCACCTTCGGACATCGCGTCGCGCGCATTGCGGACGAGATTCTTGAACGCGATCACGATCTGATTCGTATCCGCCAATACAAGCGGCAAATCGTCCGCGAGCGTATTTTCGACGACAATGGTTGATGGCAAACCTGTCGAACCAATGACGGTTTTCAGAATCGCTTTGAGGTCCGTCTTCAATAGCTGAGCTTCCGGCAATTTCGCAACATCTGACAATGCAGTCACGACGTTGTCGATCAGTGACACCTGCCTGTCAATGCGTTCGAGATGCTCCCGAATTTTTTCTTCGCTGGCGTTACTGGCGTTGAGCAAATAGTACGCGGAAGTTTTAACCGCGTTGAGTGGGTTTCGAATTTCGTGGGCGATCCCACCGGAGACTTTCCCGAGCGTCGCAAACTTTTCGCTACGCACGAGATCAGCCTGTGTTTTCCGCAGTTCCTCTGTCCGTTGCTTGACGCGGCTTTCCAAATCGGAGTTCAGCTCAGCCAGCTTTCGCTCGGCCGCTTTCAGGTCCGTGATGTCGCGGACGATCCCCGTATATAGCACGCGATCGGCAAGCTGAATTTCACTAACAGCCAGATGCATCGGAAACGTTGACCCGTCTTTTCGTTGCCCGATCACTTCACGGCCGATGCCGATGATTTTTTTCGTCCCGGTATCGTGATAATTCTTCAGATAGCCATCGTGTTGCTCCCGATACGGGTTCGGCATCAGCATTTTGACGTTCTGTCCGACCAGCTCTTCCTGCGAATACCCGAACAGGCTCTCAGTTGCCGGGTTGGCAGAGTCAATCGCGCCTCGTCTATCGATCGTAATAATGGCGTCAACGGCATTGTTGAGGATCGCTTCCAGCCGAGCCTGTCGTTCGTTTCGATCGCTAATGTCGCGGACGATGTAGGCAGACAGATGCTGCCCATCGACTTCAAACTCGCTAACCGCAAGGTGCAACGGAAACGTCGAACCGTCCTTGCGGTGCCCCATGCCGGTTTCTTTACGGTTGTCGCCGAGTTGAAAGGAGGATGGTATCAGGACGTTGATGCTCTTACCAATCAGATCAGAAACAGAATATCCAAACCGGGTTTCGGTCGCAGGATTGGCACTGACGATAGAACCTGTTTCATCGACAGTGACGATCGCATCAATCGCGGTCTTGAGGATTGCCGATATCGCCGTTGGCTCTTTGCTTGGGTCTTTTGCATTCATGGCGGGCAGTATACCAAACCTGATTTCGCCAATTCTGCCCGGGGAAACGCAGGCCAAAAACACGAACATCATCGGCGCATGACCCTACAGCCGCAACGGTTTCTGCCGCGCAGGATGTGCGGACTGGCTCGAATCTGACATGTGAACGTGCCTTCGGGCTCGCTGCGAATCTCGGGAACCACAAAAGTATTGAGTTCGCGTATTGGCACTGTCCTTGCATTGCTTTACCCGGGTATCAGATCACGAAAATCTACATGACAACCGAGGGAGAAAGCCATGAATTCAGTTCTCATTTTCTGGATCACGTCACTTGTTGTTAGCTCAATCTACATTTTCATTCTGCCAGCGATGGACGCACGCAAGGCCCGTCAGAAAAAGTCTGCTGCTTCGCGACCGGCAGCGAACTCAATTGGCAAACGTTCACCAGCGCGAGCAGCTTGAATCTCTTGGGCGATGCCCGCCAGCTGCAGATGTGAAGCAACTCAAATCAGAGGACGACGATGAAACTGAATCGAATCCTGTGTCCCATTGACTTTTCAGATTTCAGCAAGGCCGCGAACTTTTACGCGTCGCTGTTTGCCCAGGAAGCTGACGCTCAATTAGTCTTCCTGTCGGTGCTGTATCCGCCGGGCAAGGATGATCCGATTGAGTCGCAACTGGATGACCTGTACAGCAAGCTCAGTTCCGAAACCCGGCCGGTGGCACCGGATGTGCGACACAAGTTCGAAGTCCTTGCTGGAGATCCAGCGAGTGCGATTTTGAGCTACGCCAACGAAAATCATGTCGATTTGATCGTCATGGGAACGCACGGCGTGTCGGGTCTTGGGCGACTTTTTCATGGAAGCGTATGCCAGAAAGTTCTGCGACACGCGATTTGTCCGGTCATGGCCGTCAAAGACACTGTAGATGTTGACTGGATCTCACCGTTTCGAAAAGAAGCATTACCCTGAGAGCGCTCCCAAGATATTGGTTGGCCTTCAGATTGGATCGCGGCACAAGTTTCAGCCTGGAAGTTTTTTGTTATACTGCAGCACTTCAAGGCGATCGAAACGACTGCGAGTCGAACCTGCTTAATCCGGTTCACCGATGGCCAACATTTATTGATTCAGGAATTCCGGGAAGCCATCATGCCTGAGAAAAGCCTTCGAATCCTGATTGTCGACGACGACGAAGACATCCTCGCCAATCTCTCCGACATTCTTAACGACCTTGGCTATCAGACCGACACGGCGACTTGCGGAGAGGATGCGATCGGCATCGTCCAGCAATTCTGTCCGAACAAAGAATCCTGCAAGTTCGACCTGTGTCTTCTGGATTTCAAGATGCCGGGAATTGATGGAGTCGAGTTGTACGAGAAAATTGTCGAGTTCAATCCGCAACTCCGAGCCATCATGATCACCGCTTACGCGGGAGACGACGGAGTCCAACGCGCTGTCGACGCAGGAACCTGGAAAGTGCTTCGCAAACCCGTCGATATCGAGCTGTTGCTGGGCATGATCCGCGACGCCGTGGTCTGAGTGATCAACGATTTCGATCGTGCCCGTTCGCACGCCGATATGCCAAAGTGCGCGATCTTCGCTGTATCCTCTCGAAGTTTATCGCGATAGAAGACTCCGTCCGGATTGGCACATCTGTTGCGGTCAGTCTGAACGTCAAAGCAACATAGCTTTGACGTTCTCATCTTCCATTGCTGTGGTACGTCATGCCGGTGCAGTCGCCAGATTCTCATCATCATTTTGAAACCGGGATTCGCGATAGCGAGCCTCGGAACAAGTTTGACTTTGAGAGACGTGAGCGAGACGACGAACTGGTAGCCCGTTCCCAAGAGCTGCTGGACGGTCATCCGCACTTCCGATGTCGTTACTATCAGCTGGAATTTCGAACGCAGCCCGGCCGTCTGACAATCAGCGGTCGGCTGCCTTCGTTTTATCTCAAACAGCTCGCCCAGGAACTCCTTCGTTCACTCAATATTGAAATCGTGAACGAAATTGAAGTCGTCGATCTTGAGGACAGCCGATCGTCAAAGCAGCCAGCTGGCTGATTCAGGCCTCGATCATCCTGCGGTCGAATTCGCTTACGGAATTTGGCAAAACTACGGTTTCCAGCGTTCTGGCAATCGCTCACAATAAAATCCTCACCACGAAGTCCGCACAGCTCCGGAACAGGCGGTTATGCCAAAACATTTCTCTCTGCTGATCGTCGAAGATGATGACGATGCCCGCCGCAACATGGAAGATATTCTTTCGCTCGACGGTTATCGGATCGAGTCTGTTTCTCACTGCATGCCTGCGTTGGCGGCAGCGCGCGAAAGGCAGTTCGATTCCGTCATCGTTGACTGGCGACTTCCCGACGGAAGCGGCGGAGACCTGATTTCGCCGCTCAAACATGAACTTCCCAACGCCACAATCATCGTGGTGACCGGGCTACGCGAATTCGATACCGCGGTGACCGCGCTGCGAGAAGGAGCTTATGACTTTCTGTCCAAGCCAATCAATCCCGAGGCCTTGCGAGCCCTGATTCGTCGACTGGTCGAGCGAAAGCAGCACCTCGAGCAGATCGAAACAGCGCAGGAGAAACTGGTCGCCAACGAGAGGCTTGCCGCGATCGGGCAGATGGTTGCCGGACTGGCTCACGAAAGTCGCAACGCGTTTCAGCGTTCCCATGCATGCCTGGCCGAGCTCTCGTTGGATCTCGAAGACCAACCGGAGAATCTACAGCTGGTTCGGAAAGTTCAAAAAGCTCTCGACGATCTGAATCAGCTACTCGAAGAAGTTCGGCACTATTCGGCCCCGATCATTCTGGAGCGTCGGGAATGTGATATTCGCTTGCTGGTCGAGGAAACGTGGCGCAATATCCGGGATGCAAAACCTACTTACGTGATGCCCGAGATGCAGATCCATATGTCAAAACAGACTCCAAAGATCTGGTTTCTGGATTGCAATCGACTCGCGCAAGTCGTTCGCAACCTGCTGGAAAATGCGAGCTTTGCATGTGAAGGCTCGGGGCCAATCCGAGTCGACATCGCGTTTGAGGAAAACGAAACGACATCGAAACAGCGGCTCTCCCTGTCCGTTTCGGACAACGGTTCCGGCGTGCCGCCCGAGAACCGCGAACAGGTTTTCGTGCCGTTCTTTACCACCAAAACTCGCGGGACCGGATTGGGATTGGCGATCTCGCGCCGAATTGTCGAATCACATGGCGGTCGGCTTACTGTTGAAGAATCGGAACGCGGTGGCGCGAAATTCGCGATCAGGATTCCGCCAGCGGTCAACAGAAAATCAAGCCGTAGGAGGTGAACGTGCGACCGGGCGAATCCGCACGAATCTTCATTCCAGACGTGCGGTTCTGAGCCAGATGCGAGCCGCAGAGACAAGTTTTTTGGCACACCGGTTCGCGGGCTTGTGCGTCCCAAACCAACGCTTGGTTGGCACAACAGTTGCCTTGGTCAGGATGAGAATCTAACCAGGGACATCTTATGAACATCGATCGCATTCTCTGCCCAATCGACTTTTCCGATTCCAATTCCGCTGCCAACGACTATGCCTGTATGCTGGCCGACGCAACCGCTGGTCAAATTGTCTATCTGCACTGTTGGCTGCCGAACGTCTACGAAACCTCTCCAGCATACGTCGACACACTCGCAGAGCAAGAACGCTTGCTTGGCGAACTAAAATCCTTTGTGCATCCAAATCATGACGACATCAAGGCATCTTACGTCGTCGAGATGGGATCGCCGACGGAAAAAATCGTTGACTTTGCAAACGACAACGGCATCGATCTGATCATCATGGGAACCCACGGACGGACCGGAATCAGGCGGCTGGTGATGGGAAGCGTCGCTGAGGCCGTTGTCCAAAATGCCGACTGTCCGGTGCTGGCTCTCAAATCCCGAACCGGGGCTCATCTGGAGGCCTAGTTACTGTTTCTCGTTCAAAGGCTGGCGCAGCAACGCGAGTTTCATTTGCACTCCGCTATCATTCACCGAAAATGGGCACGATAATGCCAACTCAGACTGACGACTCAGACACGGCTACCTCTCGCATGAACGACTCGAAAACAAAATCGGACGAACTGGACATCGACCTGCTGATCGTTGATGACGAAACGGACTTTCGCGAGTCCGCGTGTCGTTACATGAAGCGGATCGGGTTTCGGGTTGACGAAGCCGAGGACGGCGAGGAAGCACTCAATGTCACGACCAACAAAAAATTCGACGTCGTCATTATGGACATCCACATGCCAGGCGTTTCGGGGATCCAGGCGTTGAGTGAGCTGATGCAGCGCGAGTCTCCGCCCAAAGTCATCATGCTGACCGGTGGCGGCACGATCGAGAACGCGGTCGAATCGATCAAGCTCGGCGCCTACGACTTTCTCACCAAGCCCGCCAAACTGGACGACCTTGCAAGACTGGTCAAGCGCGCCTGCGAAGCTCACGAACTGGAAAAAGAAAATCGCCAGCTCAAGGAAGTCATCCGCAGGCAGGCTCCACAGTCCGACATGATCGGGACCTCGCCAGCGATGCAGGAAGTTTTTCGACTGATCCAGCGTGTGGCGTCGTCCGACAAACCAGTGCTGATTCAGGGCGAAAGCGGAACCGGTAAAGAGCTTGTCTCTCGAGCCATCCACAAGTCCAGTCCGCTTTCGGAGAAACCTTTGGTCGTCGTCAATTGCGCCGCGCTTCCTGACCAGTTGCTCGAAAGCGAGCTCTTTGGCCACGAAAAGGGCGCGTTCACGGGTGCCGTTGCAGCCAAACCCGGGCTATTCGAAATCGCAGACGGTGGCACACTGTTCATCGACGAGTTTGGAGAGATGAGCGGTGCGCTCCAGGCGAAACTGTTGCGCGTGCTGGAGGACGGTTCCATGCGTCGCGTCGGATCGGTCGCGGAACGGAAGGTCAAAGTCCGCGTAATCGCGGCAACGAATCGGGATCTTGATCAGGAAGTCAAAGACAAGAACTTTCGCGAGGACCTGTTCTACCGGATCAATGTGCTGGGCATCATGCTTCCACCACTTCGCCAGCGCGCCGGCGACATCCGGTTGTTGGCTGAGAAATTCTCGGGACCGGATTGGTCGGTTGACGAAGACGTCATGACGCGGCTGGAAAATTACAGCTGGCCGGGTAACGTAAGACAACTTCAGAACGCGATCGAACGAGCCAAAGTATTGGCCGAAGAAGATCGAATCGAACTCAAAAATCTGCCGGCTGCAATCGTCGAGTCAGAAGAACGTCCGGTGACAGCAGTCAATGCAATGGTCAGTGGCGACATCGATCTGGAGACTCTCAACAAACTGCATGTCGTTGAGACCTATGAAAAATGCGGAAAGAACAAAACGAAAACCGCTCAGGCGCTCGGCATCAATCGACGTTCGTTGTATCGGTTGCTCGAAAAATTTGAAATTTCATAGGCTTGCGAATGAACAGATTTACTGGAAAGAAGATTGTTGTCCCCTGGGATTACGAGGAAATGTCACTGGAGAGTCTGCTCATGGCTCTTGAGTTGACGGATTCCAATGACAATATCGAAGTCGTTCACGTCGTTGAGTTTCCTAAAGGAGTTCAGCCATCAGCAGCGATCGAGCTTTGTTCGGAAGAACGACAGCAGGAGCTCAAAGAGAAATTTAACGAGCAGCTTCCGGATGGAGTCAGCGGTCTGAATTTCACGATCATCTCGGACTTTGACAACGAGCACGGCGTTGAAATCGCGAACTTTGCGGCAGCCCGAGAAGCCGGCCTGATCGTCATTGGATCTCACGGCCGAAAGGGACTTGCGCGGCTAATTCTTGGCTCGGTGGCCGACAAGGTTGTCCAACATAGCCGATGCCCGGTCCTCATTCTTCGCGATTAGTCCTGGCG
Organism: Mariniblastus fucicola; assembly: GCF_008087665.1. Classification (GTDB taxonomy): domain Bacteria; phylum Planctomycetota; class Planctomycetia; order Pirellulales; family Pirellulaceae; genus Mariniblastus; species Mariniblastus fucicola. Next base: position 310,221 of record NZ_CP042912.1, on the reverse strand, counting down.
TCGACTACGGACGCAAATCATCATCGGCACGTTTCCTGCCTGATGTTTCCGACAAGTACTTTATTTCTTGTCCACATCAGGAAGCAGCCATGTTTGATACGTTCAAAAAAATCATGCTGGTCACAAACGAGCCCTGTGACACCGATGGTGCAGAGAGGTCCGCCGTGTTTCTGGCAAAGTACTTCGGAGCGGACGTTCTGCTGGTCGATTCGCTTAAAACTCCCTTCTATCCGCGTCATGCACCCGCTTTGTCGACAGAGATCGCCTACGAGGTCGCGCTCAAATCCAAAGCCGCTTACCTCGAAACTTTGAAGCAGCGATTTGAAAATTTGGGCATTACAACATCCACAAAAATATCGTGTTCTCCTCGCACATCCAGCGAGCTAATCAGCACGGTTCTCGACGAGGGCTGCGACCTCGTCATTCGCTATTTGAAAGGAAATTCCAGCCGCGCCGAAGGACGGTTTGGCGAAACTGCCCGAAACCTGATGCGTGCTTGCCCGGTCCCGGTCCTCTTCGCCCAGGAACCGGTTGAAGATCCAAAGGTTGTCGCCTGCATCAATTTGGATCATGACGACAACGAGAATCAGTCGATCATCGAAAACGCCCGGCTTCTGGTTGATGACCCGGAACATCTGTTCGTTGTTTGCTGCTGGGAGTTCTCAGGCAGCGACGTTCTGTTTGATTTTATGGACGAAAGTCTCAGCGAGCAGACTCGTGAAGAAGCAGCCGAAATGTATTCGAGCATGTTCGATCGGATGGTAAAAGACCTCGATCTTCACGCCGCTGGCGGTCGCGTGCAGTTGCTGAACTGCAATCCCGTGACCGGCATCCCCGAATTCTGCCGCGAGAACGGTATCGACGTTGCCGTCATGTGCAGTGCGTCGCTGGACCATCCGCTGGGGCGAAAGCTTGGCTCGACGATCGAAAAAACGATCGGAGCCTTGCCATGCGGACTGGTCACCGTCAAACCAATCGGATTCGAGTCTCCGGTCGTCGAACGCGCCGCCGCGGAAGCACGTTTCAAGCTCGCTCCACAATCTTGAACTTCGTTGCATCAATCAGTTAAGCAGGTTCATTGCCTGGAGAAACTGTACAGCACTGGGATGATGATCAGCGTCAGCAACGTTGCATAGCTAAGCCCAAACACCAGCAGCCACGCCATCCCTACCCACAGCGGTCCGCCAAACAGTGCCAGCGGCAACAGGCCTCCTACGGTGGTCGCCGTCGTAAGAAAAATTGGCGTCAGTCGTTGCCGACCCGCTGAAATTATCGCAGCTTGAACGTCTTCTTTTGATAGCCGTTCATCGTTGCCCTGTTGCTGTTTTCGCTGACGAATCATCTGATCCGCAAACTCGACGAACAGAATCGCGGCATTGAGCACGATTCCAAAGAGCGCGAGAATTCCCAACTGGGGCATGAAACCAAGCGGATTGGTCGTCAGCCACAATCCCAACAGGGCTCCACCAAGTGCCAATGGCAATGTAAAGACAATGATCGTCATGCGAAACACGCTGTTGAACTGAATGATCAACAACAGGATGATGGCGATAAACGACATTCCAAACGATGACAGCATTTGCCACTGAGCTTTCTCCGATTCCTCCAACGCACCACCAATTTCGACTCGCATCCCCAGCGGCAATTCTTCTCGCAGACGATCCATCTGCTCTGACTTGAAGATTCGGCTGGTGATATCGTTGCCGGAAGCTCCCGCCTGAATCTGGGAACGAACTTCGATCGTCCGGTTGCCATTGCGACGCTCAATTCTGGAAGGTCGCCACTGCGGCACAATATCGGCCAACGCCGAAAGCGGAATCTTGCCGCTGCTGGTTTCGATATAGCTGGTTTGCATGTCCGCGATCGATTTACGATCTTCCGGACGCAGCCGAAAGTAGACCGGGATCAAACGATTGGCTTCGCGGTAGTGAGTCAAAAATCTTCCGGAGTAAAACGCATCCAGTGAAGACGCAATTTCCGAATTCCGCACACCTGTAACCCCCGTTCGATCGTCCGCAACGTCCACGAACAACTGCTGAGTTGCAACTCCCCAGGAATCATTGACGTCCCAAGTTTCCGGTTGGTCTTCGATCATCTGTTTGACGCGATCCGCGGCCGAACGAAGCTGTTTCATGTCCGCATAACCATCGCCGACGACACGCAACACGACAGGATCCGCGGGAGGTCCCAGCAGCAACTCGATCGGCACAACCCGTGCACCGACAATCGGTTCGATGCCCAGTTCTTCATTCCCTTCCTGAACGGCTTTCCGCAACGACTCTGCGAATTCATGAGTCAGTTTTCCGTCCGTTGTGTGGACGAGAATTTCAGCAAAGTTCGGCTGTATGAATTCTGGCTCCCAGCTCAAATACCATCGCGACCCACCGCCTCCGACTACGGTTCGCATGTTCCGCAATCGTTCGTGCTCAACGCCCTCTTCGTCCACCCACGGGCTTACTTTGCGGATCGCGTCCTCGACCTGTCGGGCGATCTTGTTGGTTTGCTCGAAGGAAGCGGACTCAGGTAGATAGACGTTTACCGCGAACTGGTTTCGCTCGGTGAGCGGGAAAAACTCGGCGGAAACAGGCAACTGCATGATCAATACCAGCATGCCAAAAGCCGTCGCAAGCGTCGCAAAAGGGTGCTTCAGCGTCCAACCCAGAATCGCACCATACAAATCAAAAAAGAAGCTTCCGCCAGTGTCGTCGCCCGAATCAGCCGCCCCAACCGATGGCGTTGTATCAGCGCCTTCGTCTGTTTTCTTGCGGCGCGAGAACGTTCGCAGGAAGAAGTTTTTCAGCTTGCCAAACAACCACGGCAGCGGAGCCGCACTTTGGCGGCCATCGCCAGGAGCACGAATATACCAGGCGGCAAGGATGACACAGAAAGTCATCGCCAAAACCCAGCTGACTCCCAGCATTACCGACAGCGTCACGGGCAAGCTGTAGATAAACTCTCCGCTGGAACCTTCCAGAGCGATCAACATCGGCGCGAAAGCCGCGATCGTTGTCAGAGTTCCGTTGAGCATCGATGGGCCGAGCAACTGGGCGCCTTTGACCGCCGCGTCTCGCGGGTTCATGCCGTCGCGTTGGTTGGTTGCAGCCTGGTCGCAGATCTGCACCGCGTTGTCGACGAGCAATCCGAGCGCGATGATCATCGACGCGAGGGACATCTGCTCCAACTGAACATTGAAGAACGGAATGATCGCCAGCGACACAAACACGACAAACGGAATGTTGGCCGCCATGACGGCTGCAATTCTGAATCCGACGAATAGGTAGACGACGATAACCACAATGATAATCGCCTGAACAATGTTCACCATTACGTCGCGAATACGCTGGTTGACACTGACCGATTGATCTGAAATCACTGACACCGCGACGTCCGGCGGCAGCTCTCCCTGGGCGCTCAGTTGCGCCACGCGTTGTTTTGAAGATTCGCAAATCTCAACAATATTGGCTCCCGACTTCATGGCGACTGAAATCGTGTTCGCTGCCGTTGCCATCGTCGGACTACCGTACCTGCAGATCCTCTGCGGTGGATCGACATAGCCACGCCGAACGTTCAAACCCAAATCGCGAACTGTCACCTGATTCTCAGTGCCTGCCGAAGACACCGTTCCGACGGCCAGCAAATTGATTTGCTCAACGGCATCCACATTGCCATCGGGTCTAACGAACAAACGACCATCGTCAGAATCAACCACGCCGCCGGGCGCGATAATGTTTTGGCTGTCGGCAAGCTGTTGCACATAGTCCGATGTCAGCCTGAGCTGCGACCAGTTTTGTGCGCTTGATTCGACATAGATCGCTTCTTGCATCACGCCATGCCGTTCGACTTTGGCGACGCCCGGCAACAGCAACAATGCGTCACGAATTCGTTCTGAATAGTCATCCAGCTCACGTTGCGTATAGGCAAACCTGGGATCGATAGAGTCCGAGCCTTCAAGAGGCTGTTGATGGACCGCAAACACGATCACGCTGGTGTCCGCGAACTCGTCGTTGACCAGCGGCACGATGTCCTGATCAGGCATCTGCACATTCTCGACCCGCGCCCGAACCCGATCCCAGGAGTCATCGACTTTGGCCCCCGGAACCCATTCTTCCAGTTCGACGAAAATGACCGACTGTTCGCTCAACGAGTTCGATCGGATAAGACGAACTTCTTCGAGACCCTGAATCGCTTTCTCCAGCGGATCGGTGACGTGTCGTTCAACCTGTTCCGCAGTCGCTCCATTCCATCGAGTCGTCACGACGCAAATTTTGAGCGTGAACTCGGGGTCTTCGCGACGCGGCATGGTGGCAAAGCGAAAAATTCCGGAAGAAACGAGCAGAATCACCAGCGTGACGATGATCGTCGGGCGGGCGACCGCAAATTCGGGCAATCGATTCATCAGTTTGCTTCCCGTCCCGAAACGACGCGTACGCGGTCGCCTTCTTTCACATAGTGGCTGCCACCGATCACGATCTGAACTCCATCATGCAGCTCACCTTCCAGAACAGGCAGGACTTTGAGCTGGATCGATCTATCGGAAACGGCGTTGCGGTTTTGCACCGTAACCTCGACGCGACGCGCGATTGTTTCTTCTCCCGCAGTCTCCACGACATGCAGATAGGTCCTTCCACTTTCGTTCCGAATCGACTTCATCGGAACGTAGAAACCCTCAACTGCATCCCCGTTGATGGCGACTTGCACCACATCGCCCGGACGCAACATCCAGTCTCGCTGCTGCAACAAAACCCGACGATCAGTCCACGTTTCAAAATCGGATTCAGACAATGCAGAGTCTTCGGGAAAAAACAGCTGATCGGTAATCAAATCGTTTTCAACATCAATTTCGGATGGATTTTCAAACTGCACGGGCACAAATTTCCATTGCCCCAAAAACGGAATGACGTCGTCGCCACAGATAACTTTGACAGGTTCGACCTGCAAAATTCGATCAACCGGACGGGTTGGTTCATTCCACTTTCGATTGGCAACTTTCCAAACCACTGTCGAATCGCCGATCCGATGCAGACAGCGTTGCTCGACGAACGAGCGTTTGTCACCGGTCACGATTGGGCCGATGTTTAGCGGGAAAATACCTTGCGTCCGAGCCATCGTTTCCTCGCCGTCGGCCCGCATTTCGATTTTTTGATTGCGAACATGCAACGTGACGGTGTAGGTTCGTGAATTCGAATCGGCGACCGAATCGACGGTGTAAACCATCCCACTGACAGGATGACGCTGACCATTTTTGTCGGCGACAAAGACGGTAAGCACATCGCCCTTGGGATACTTCCTTGAATCGTCTGCAGAGACCTCGAACTGCACCAGCATCGGGTCCATCATCTGTACGGTTACGACAGGATCGCCAGGGCTGACATAGGATCCTGGCACCGTGTGAACTTCTGAAACGATGCCGCGGAAAGAACTATACAGCGACGTGTTGCGCAGATTTCGTTCCGCTTCGTCGAGCGCATGATTGGCTCGCAAGACTTGAGCTTGAAGCGCTAGCTGTTCAGCATTCGCCTGAGCAAGTTGAGCCTTGGCCGATGCCAACGAAGACGTCGCGACGCTCAGGCTTGTTTTCGTGTTGTCATATTCCGAACGCGAAACAGCCTGCTGAGCCGACAGCCGCGAAGTTCGATCGTTCTCGGTCTGCGCGAGTTCAAGTTGGGCTTGAGCTGAAGAAATTGCCGCCGGAAGCTGTTGTTCGATCGTGACCTGATTGGCTTCGAGGCGACGCTGGGCCACCTGAACATCAGCTCTCGCCGTCTCGACCGCGATGCGAAATCGTTCCTCGTCAACCTTCGCGATTGCCGTTGGATCAGGCGCCGTTTTTGACAGAATCAACGGCTGAACCTCTTCGTTGGGCTCAATCACAAAGTCGACACGCCCCGTGACTTCAAAGCCGACTTGCTCTGTCTTCCACGCGGCCACCGAACCGGTCATCAACTGTCGCTGCAACTGTTTCGATTGATTCAACGTCATCACGGACACCGGTCTGGCCGGTTTTTCCCTGACAGCTTCCTCCTCGGTGCGGGCGCATCCTGCTGCGATGGTCGCAATCACGATCATCAACAATGTGAATCGGTGAGGCGAAATTGCCACGTCGGCGTTACAGAATTTTTCCTGCAGCGAATGTTTCATGGTGTCAGACAAAAAATTTGCTAAAAGTAAACTCGGCGGTATACTCTAGCACCCCACAGGTCACTGTAAACCGAAAAGTTTACATTTTCAAACTTGTGCTACACCTCCTTTTCTCATCCCCGGACGCTGTCTTGAATATCCGCCTGACTGATCGAAAACGGGCCTCCATCGTCGAGGCAGCCGTCGAAGGTTTCAGTCGACGGGGCTTTTACGCGACGAGCATGAATCACATTGCCGACTTGGCAAATGTCAGCAAACGCACGCTTTACAAGCATTTCGACAGCAAGGAGGCGCTGTTTGAGGCGATCGTTGACGAGATGATTGACCGGTCCGACAGCGTTCCGTACGAGGACTACGATCCGGAATCTGATCTAACGGAACAGCTAATCGCGTTGGCGCGTGCCGAGATTGACCTGATGGCTTCAGGTCCGATTCAGAATTTGGCGCGAGCCGGGTTGTCCCGTGTGATCGCAGAACCCGAAGTCGCGAAGTCGATCAATCATAAGCGATTTCTTCGGCACATCGTTCGTTGGTTGAAGCAGGCGAAAGCCGCCGGCGAACTGACCGAAATGTCGGACGTCCAACTTGCAGCGTGGCAGTTTACCGGATTGCTGAAGTCGTTTGCATTTTGGCCACCTCTGATTCGTGGAGAGGCTCGATTGACGCCTCGCCGACGCAACAAGGTTGCCAAGGAAACTGCTCAGATGTTTTTGGCTCGATACCAATAGGATCGCTGTCGATCAAAGCTCTCCGTTCGTATGCAGAATTTCGCTTTGGCGGGTTCGGCGATGTCCGTCAAATCTCAGGAACTGCCAAACGACGCATGGCAACGTTCCAGCCGCTGACTCAAATCCTGGACGCGCGATGCAAGCAGGACAAGTGTTGATTCCGCATCATCAAATGAATTTGCACGTCCCATCTCCTCAAGCTTCCCAGTCAGTTCGGCGGCCAATTCGTCATCGTAAGTTCGAACCAGTCCCTTCAGACGATGTGCGTTATGATGCAACGCTTTGCCGTCGCGATCGTGAATCGCTTTTTCAATTGACTGAATCAGATCCGGCGTCTCGGCCAGAAAAAAGCTGATCTGCATCCGCAACAGTTCTTGATCGCCGCCAAACCTTTCGAGGGCTTCGGCAAACGGTTCCATCGCCACACCCGACGCTGCGGCTTGCGCGGTCTCACCAGTTGCAACGATTTGTTTTTCGTCAGTGTCGGTCGATTCTTCAGCCACAACAATCGCTTGAGTGATCTGAGTTGCCCAATCGGGTGCGTCCTGAATGAGCAGTTGATTGTCGAGCGATTCGTCAGGCTGCAAATCAAAATCCGAGCGAACGGTATTGCCCCAGCGTTCCACTTTCTCAATCAAGTCTTTGACGCTGACGGGTTTGGAAAGATAGTCATCCATCGAAGCGTCCAGACAACGTTGTCGATCTTCTTCAGTCACGTAGGCCGTAACCGCGATGATTGGCAGAACAGCTTTCTCGTTTGGCAAATCTCGAATCTCTGCCGTCACGGCAAGCCCATCTTTCTCTGGCATCTGGACGTCCATCAGCACCACATCGAACTCTTCCTGCACGATCAACGCGAGCGCGCCTGCCCCGTCAGCAGCCTCACGCCACTGATGCCCGCGACGACGTAAAATCTCCCCGATCAGCTTTCGATTTGAAGCGTGATCATCGACGACCAAAACGTTTAAACAAACATTTGACCTTTCGATACTGTCTCCGCCGCTGGTTCCGTTCGCCAATCCTGCCAGCGAGTTCTGATCGGTCCCCAAAGTCAATTGAATCGAAGAAAACAGGGTTTTTGGCGAAACAGGTTTGATCAACCAAGCCTGAACTCCCAGCTCGCGGCACCTTTCAATCGTTGCGTTTCGGTCATCCGACGAGAACATCAGGACCGGCGTCGTGTTGTTCGATTCCGGCTCAAGCAACGACTCTACGACCGCAAAACCATCGATGTCCGGAAGCACCGCGTCGACGATCGCGAGGTCGTATCGCCGTGCGTTTTCGTGCAAAACTCGCTTGCCCTCATTTCCGCTGAACGCGAACTCGGTTTCGACACCCCAATGGTTCATCCAGCGACCGATCGCGTTCTGGTTTGCCTCGTTGTTGTCGATCACCAAAATCTTTTTGCCTGCCAGTTGTTTGCCAGCGTCGGGACTGAGTGAGACGAAGGTGCGGTTTGATTTTTTAAACGTGACAACGAAATGGAACGTGCTGCCTTTTCCCAGTTTGCTCTCGACCCAAATCCTGCCTCCCATCAATCGAATTAACTCCGAAGTGATCGCAAGCCCCAAGCCAGTTCCACCAAAGTTACGAGTGACAGAAGTATCTGACTGGAAAAACGCTTCGAAAATGCGGCTGGTTTTGCTTTCGGGAATTCCCGGACCAGTGTCCTGAACGGCGTAGTGCAGGGAAATTTCATCGTTGGTTTCGTCAAGCAGTTCTACGTTGACGTCGACGTGGCCGAAGGAAGTAAACTTGATCGCGTTGCCCACCAGGTTGACCAGCACCTGTCGCAATCGCATCGAATCGCCAACCAGTTGCTGGTGGATGTCGAGCGGAAAGTTACATCGCAGGGCAAGGCTTTTGCGCTGCGCGAGGACTCCAAGGGTATCAAGCGTTTCCCGTGTCACGTCGGCGACGTTAAAGTCAGCCTGCTCCAGTTCCAGTCGTTGGGCTTCGACCTTGGACAGGTCCAAAATGTCGTTGAGAATCTGCAACAGCGATTGAGCCGAGTTGTTCGCCGTGGTCAAGCACTCACGCTGGTCGATCGTCAGTTGTGTTCCCAATGTCAGTTCCGTCATACCGATAATCGCGTTCATCGGCGTACGAATTTCGTGGCTCATCATGGCCAGAAAATCGCTCTTGGCCCTGTTCGCCGATTCAGCGACTTCCTTCGCCGCAAGCATCGCCAGCTCAGCCTGTCGCCGTTTGGTGATGTCAGCCCCGATCGCAATCCAGCGCACTACTTTTTCGTTTTCGTCGCGAACCGGCGTCACCTGAAACTCAATCCAGATGGGGTCGTGGTCGGGGCCGTCGTGATGTTCGTCGCGTTTGATCGGAGTCCAGGAATACTCCAAGCTAAACGTTCGGCCCAACGTTAACGATTTTTCGAACTCGGTCGCCGCATCGCCTCCAGTCCGTTCGCCAAACAGCAGACTGAACGCTGAAAGACGATTGGACTCGTCAACCTCAATGCCGGAAAGTTTGTAAAACGCACGGTTGGTCCATTCCGCAACGCCAACAGAATCAAGAATCAGCACCGGATTGTCGGACTTGCTCGCGACCAGCGACAGGATGGCTTCGGCCTGTTCACTGCCTTTCCCGAGTACTTCTTTGCGGATCAACATTCGGTCGCGAAGTTGGTGCAAACTGGTGCGATTTCTATTGTACGACTTGCTCAACAGACCAAACGCTTCTTCCCAGTCGCCCTTGGTTACGACGCGGGCCCAGTTTTTAAGGATTCGAGTTTGTGGGATTTCAAAGCCTACTGGCAGCTGCTCAGAAAACTGAATTTCGAAACCCTCGTCCGGCGAACCAGTCAGCCGAAAGTTCGCGAACTTTTCGCCGGCCCGGCGCAAGCTTCCCAGCTTCTTGTCCGTGGCGTTGTTGGCCGCAGCAATCTCCTGTGGCCGAGTCGAGAAGTTGAATTCGAGCGACGTGCTGAGATCGGATTCGGTGAAGCGTACCGAGTTTTCGAGCAACGTTTCGGGAGGAAAGTCTGACAGAATCAGGAACACTGTTTTTCCAAGACGTCGAGATGTGCGTCGATTGAGCCCGCACAGAATTGCGATTTGCTCGGTTGAGGTAACCTGCCGATCAATGGAGTGTTGTGGCAAGTCGGTGAAATCGAAGACGAGGGTTTGAGGCATAGCTGATTCTCGTTGCGACTCTTTGCCGACCGTGCTAAAGCTCCACGATGACTTGCCGTCGCGTCGAGACAAAAGGACATTTCTAACCATTTTTCACTCGGTTGTCGCCTCGTTTGGCGGCTCGTTTCGCGATGGCTGATCGATGCGGGCAGGATGTACGCGTCGCGATCAGGCTTTGGTCGTTGCCAGACCATGATTGTCTGGATTCGGTAGCCGAACAGGATTCTGAATCCTGACTATTGCAATTGTCCCTTGCAAATCGCATGCCCGCGAACGCTGGCTTGATTCAATCATTCGAAGTCAGAATTCCGACTTGAACCTGCGGCAAGTTTCTGGTCGAACCGGGCAATAAGTCACCGGGCACGGAGCGTTGTTTGCCGTAAGATGCGGCAATCCGACAAAGCTTATAACGGCCGAGTCCGCGTTGGCACGGCGATTGCGAGCATACGGTAAACCAGTTGCCTCGCGGTATCGCGACCGGTGATTTGAGAACGTCCACAGGATACTTCATGGCTAAAAAGATACGAAACATCAAGGACTTGCCCGTCATCGGCTGGCGTGAGTTCATCGCTTTACCTGACCTTGGCGTCAAAAGGATCAAGGTCAAGGTCGACACTGGCGCTCGATCCTCTTCGCTTCATGCCTATCGAATCGAAGAGTTCTCCAAAGGAGACGAACAGTGGGTTCGATTTAAAGTTTGCCCTGACCAGCACTCGAACAAGAAAGTAGTTTCCGCGGAAGCCAAAATTCTCGATTCGCGATTGGTCAAAAATTCGGGTGGAAAGCAAAACCGGCGCTATGTGATCGAAACGACGCTCAGGCTGCTCGACGAAGACTTTCCGATAGAACTTACTTTGGCCAACCGAAGTGAAATGGGCTTCCGTATGTTGCTGGGACGGCAGGCAACCCGCAGACGGTTCCTCGTTGATTCTGGAGGTTCTTACTACAACGGACACCAGAAACCTAAAAAGAAAAAGAAGCTCACACCAAAATCCTGACCGGAAGCTCGTAAACTTCGGCTCGAACCTGAGCCTCCAATTCAAACGGCAGTTCAATCCCGCGGCCCGATCGCTGCCATCGACTCGCACTTCTTTCGCACACAACAGAAAAACAATACCAATGAAACTTGGCATCCTCTCCTGCGCTCCCAAATGCTACAGCACTCGACGTTTGGTCGAAGCGGCAGACCAACGCGGACACGACGTCCAGGTCATCAACACCAGAAAACTGGCGATTGACCTCGAAGAAAGCTCGCCTGAACTCTACTACCATCAGAAACAGCTCGGCGAACTCGACGCTGTCCTGCCTCGCATCGGCGCTTCGTTGACTTACTATGGAACCGCTGTCGTTCGTCAGTTCGAGCAGATGGACGTTTACACGACGAATTCTTCGGCCGGCATCTCAAATTCTCGCGATAAGCTTCGCAGCCTGCAGATCTTTTCGCGGCACCGAATTGGAATCCCGGCGACAGCTTTCGTCCGGGAAAAACAGGATGTTTTGCCAGCGATTGAACGCGTCGGTGGGGCTCCGGTAATCATTAAACTGATCGAAGGCACGCAGGGAATCGGCGTGCTGCTGGCCGAAACCGAGAAGTCGGCGGAAGCCATTATCGAGCTGTTGCAGAGCCAGAAACAGAATGTGCTGATTCAAAAATTCGTTGCCGAAAGCAAAGGCAAAGACGTTCGTGCGTTCGTCGTTGGCGATGAAGTTGTCGGTGCGATGCGTCGCGTGGCTCAAGGCCAGGAATTTCGCAGCAACGTACATCGCGGCGGATTGACCGAAGCGATTGAGCTTGATGATCACTACCGGGAAACCGCGATCCGGGCTGCCCAAATCATGGGGCTGCGGGTTGCCGGTGTCGACATGCTGGAAAGCAAAACCGGTCCGCAGGTTATGGAAGTGAATTCGTCTCCGGGCCTTGAGGGAATCGAGCAATGTACACAGTTGGACATCGCCGGCGCGGTGATTGACTTTATCGCGGGTCGCGTCGATTTCCCCGAAATCGACATTCGCCAACGCTTGACCGTTAGCCGCGGGTACGGCGTTACCGAACTGGCGATCCCGGACGGTTCAACTTACGTTGGAAAACGGATCGACGAAGCGGGCTTTGAGGAGAAAGATATCAACGTTCTGACTCTAACCCGCGGGTCAACCGTGGTTCCGAATCCGAAGAAGAGCCGGTTGCTTGAAGCCGGCGATCGGATTCTGTGCTTTGGAAAACTGGAGCTGATGCGCGAACTGGTGCCAGCAAAAACGCGAAAGAATCGGGAATCAGAAGTCCAGGATTTGCCCGGGCTGCCCGTAGCGCAACAGGTGATCGACCACGCGTAGCTCTCAGGATTCAACTCCGGTTTCGCGACAATTCCAAAGCGGAAACCAGACAAGACTCCGACCGGATAATCGATGGTTGGCCGCGCTATTTCTGTCCGGCGCGGCCATTGATTTGCCGCTTTCCGGCTCAACCGGTTTCGATCGGCGTGTCTGATTCAACATTTTCTCAGTGGCACACTGGTTGCAGATTGTCGCTTGCCGCCGACGAGGACGAATCGTTGCTCCGGCGGATCTTTAGCCTCCTTGTTGACAGTGTTGAGTCCGTTGATGGAACACACGTTGCCTGAACAGAAAACCCGTGCGTTCGACGCTTTGCCGCGTTCGAAACCGAACTTGAAAGCCCGTCAGTCGGTGGGCAAGTATCGTCTGCAGAAGCTAATCGGCGTCGGCGGTTTCGCCAGAGTGTACGCAGCCTTGGACACGATCGAAGGATCGCAAGTCGCGCTCAAGATTCCTCACGAACACTATGTCGACGACGAACTGATGGAGGCCTTCCGGCAGGAAGTCCGCTTGCTCGCCCGGCTGGACCATCCCAACATTTTGACACTCAAAGACGCCAGCATAATCGACGACCGGTTGGTCATCGCGACGCGATTGGGCAAAGAAACACTTCAGGATCGCCTGATGCGTCGCATGTCGGTTCCCACCGCGTTGGGTTTTGCAGAACAAATGATCGCCGGTGTGGCTCATGCTCATGAAGCCGGCCTGATTCATTGCGACATCAAGCCAGAAAACTTCATCGTGTTCGAAGGCGATCAACTTCGCCTGGCGGACTTTGGGATCGCCAAAGTCGCCACGATGACGATCTCTGGATCGGGAACGGGAACGGTTGGACACATGTCGACCGAACAGGCGATGGGCAAGCCTTCGATGCGCTCGGATGTTTTTTCGCTGGGCCTGATCATTTTCAGAATGCTCTCGGGAAAGTGGCCGGAGTATCCGTTTGAGTGGCCTGCTCCTGGCACCAACAATTTACGCCGCAAACACGTTCATCCGGACTTGATTGCGTTTATTCGAAAGTCGATTTCGCCCAAACCACGCGATCGATTTTCGGATGCGATTCGAATGGAAGAACAGTTTGGGCCCTTGCATGCGAAAGCACTTCGTCATCTCAAAAAGGCCAGGCGATGAGCACCTCTACCAAATCGAACCTGTGGTTGTTGGCTCACGACGACGAACCTGCCCAGTTTGAATTTTGCGGCGGGCACGCGTTCGCGTTCTCACGGACCAGCCCTAACAAAACGAGCGTAAACGAAGATGCGGCTGCGGTTGTGGAGCTGAGCCCTGAACACGGCGTCTTTGTGGTTGCCGATGGAATGGGCGGCGCGAGTTCAGGCGACCGGGCCGCAAAATGCATTGTCGAAACGCTCATTCATCACCTGGAGTCCTCGGACTTCGCTGGCGATTCGGCTCGTTCGCAGATTCTGGACGCCATCGAGGAAGCCAACCGTGAAGTGCTCGGCTGGGGAATCGGAGCCGGATCAACGGTTGTCGTGGCCGAATATCTTGACCGTAGCATTCGAACATTCCACGTCGGCGACGCGACAGCGTTGGTGTGCAGCAATCGGGGAACGCTGAAGCTTTCGACGATCGCGCATGCTCCCGTCGCGATGGCTGTCGAAGCCGGGATGATCGACGAATTCGAAGCAATCATTCATGAAGACCGACATCTGATTAACAACTGCGTCGGGTCGACGGAGATGAAAATTGAGCTGGGACCAGTGTTTGAGATGGCTTCCAGAGACACGCTCATCCTCGGTTCAGATGGACTGTTCGACAATCTGACGACAGAAGAAATCATCGATGTCATTCGCGTCGGGCACTTTGGCCGCCAGGCAAATCTGCTGATCCAATTGGCTCGGGACAGAATGCAGACTCCGGAAACACTTCCTTCGAAACCTGACGACATGACGATCATCGGGTTTCGACAAACCTGAGAAAAGTGCCGTCATGTGATGGACCGGGTCACCTCCCAAACAATCTTCATCACCCTCCGCCTCCGCGGTATTTTGCGAAAGAAACTGAATTGAACTGTCCAACCAAAACACCAATGCCCAACGGGTATGCAAACGTCAAACATGTCACCCGTGTCGACAAACTTCAAATTGAATCGCTGCCGAAAGGTCAGTTTTCCAAGCTGTTCATTGAGATCGTTGAGAACGGCATCGGCCGCCCCATCCAGGTTCCTGTCGTGGTTGCGCGCGGCCAGAAAGACGGTCCAATTTTCGGGATTACGGCAGCGCTCCACGGAAACGAACTCAACGGCATCCCGGTCATCCACCAATTGCTGGACAAAGTCAATTTGAAAACGCTCAAAGGATCCATCGTCTGCGTGATCGGTGCGAACATGCCCGGACTGTTGGCGGAGAAGCGTGAATTTATCGATGGCCAGGACTTGAATCACATCATGCCCGGCAAGCCAAACGGAAAACTTTCGCAGGTTTACGCCTACAACCTGGTCGACCGCGTCACCAGCAACTTTGACTACCTGGTCGACCTTCACACGGCCAGTCAGGGCCGTGTCAATTCGCTGTACGTACGTGCCGACCTGAGCGATCCAGTCACCTCGCGGATGGCTTACTTGTTGCAACCGCAAATCATCGTGGACAATCCGGCGTCGGACTATACGCTTCGCGGCGTCGCGGCAGAGCAGGGCATTCCGGCGATCACGGTTGAGATCTGCGACCCGCAGACTTTCCAACGCAATCCGATCAAACGAACACTACAAGGCATCCGGAGAATTTTGCGTCACATCGGCATGGTATCGACCAAGCAGCAAAACTTCGTTGTCCACAAACCGCCGGTCCTTTGCAAGAAATCCTACTGGGTCCTCGCGGAACGAGGCGGGATGATGAAGTTCATGCATCGCGTTACCGATCGGGTTAGCAAGGGCGAACCGATCTGCTCGCAAGTCAACATCTTTGGCGATCTGATGCGAGAGTACTATTCGCCGGAAGACGGCATTGTCATCGGGCACTGCATCAATCCACTCGGCCAAACCGGAGCCAGGATCATGCATCTGGGCGTCCTGATGGACGAAGCAGGACAGCAAAAGTTCTCTGCCATCAGCGGCTGTTCTCTTGAGGATCACTCGTGCAAATTGAGTTCGTGATGAACCAGGCAAAATCTTGAGAGGCCGACAAACATGAAACCAATTCTGTTCTTACTGAATGATCGATGGTCTGTCAAAAAAGGCGGGACCAACGCAACGCTGATGGCCGCTTGTCAGAGAAAGGGCCACGACGTTTATGTGACGGATGTCGTACACCTTCAGGCCTTAAACGCGTCTGAACTGTTCGCCGAAGCTATCTTGCTACCGAAACTGCAAGACGTTAAATCTTCGAAGACCTTGTCTACCCGCTTGTCGAAATGCAAAAGCAATCGGTTGCATCTGGGTTCCGTCGAAGCGGTTTTCATTCGCACCAGCCCGGGCAAAGACAATACTCGATCGTGGGCCCACCGTTTGGCATTGGAAGTCATGAGATTGGCCAGCGACAACGGCGTCAACATCGTCAACCATCCACAGGGATTGCAGAAAGCAACCAGTAAACTGTACACGGTTTGCCTACCGCCTGAGTTTGTCCCGAGGACTCTGGTTTGCCATTCGCTCAACAGCGTTCAGGCGTTTGCCAAAGAACTTGCCGGGCCGATGGTGATCAAGCCCCTGATCGGTTCCCAGGGCCGCGACGTGTTCTTCATCGACGGTCCGGAATCGCTCAACACGCGTCAGGTCGTCGACATCCTTGGGCGAACCGGTTACTTGATCGTGCAGGAATTTTTACCCGACGCGAGCGACGGAGACATTCGCGTGTTGACGCTCGACGACTCGTTGGTTGGCGCGGGAAGACCGATTGGAATCCGACGTACGCCTGCGGCTGGCGAGATGAGAAGCAACATTTCGCTGGGTGGAACAGCAGCGGTTGTCGAGCTTTCACAGCGTCAGGCTGAACTCTGCAAACGAATCGCCAGCCTGCTTCAGCAAGACGGCATTCGGTTTTCGGGCCTGGACTTGATCGGTGAGAAGATCGTGGAAGTCAACGTTTTCAGTCCCAGCGGACTGCAGGAACTCGAAAATTACCTGGGCGCCGATGCTCCTGCCGAAGTGATCGAGACATTGCTCAACGGCATCAACTGAGCAACGCTTGTTGCTACGAGCGGATTGAATTTCTGTCAGCACAACACAGCTCAGGCAGTACAAAAACAAACGCCGGCGATTCAGAATCGCCGGCGTCGTCTATAAATCATTGCTCAGTGCCTGGCTCATGGTAGAGCGTTGGGCAAAGCAATGTTGATCTGGAAGAAGAGGTTTTATTCGGTCGCCAGACCGGCCTCACCGTTCCAGGATTTTCGTCTGGGAACATCCTTATGCTTGATTCGAGATTCCTCTCGAGAGCCTTTGGAGTTCTTTTGACGAGGATGATGGTTCCACTTTTTCAGTGATTGTCGTTTTGAAAGACGGTTCATGTCCTGACTCGATTTACACAATCAATAACTTTTGACAGAAAGAACGCTATTTACGCTTCGCTGATTTGGCCTTTTTGAGTGGCTTGTTTTTGGCAGCGATTTTGGTCTCGCGAACTGCTTTCTTTTTGGCCTTTTGAGCCTCTGCTTTTTTACGGGCTTCAGTTCGCTTGTTGGTTTTGCTGGTTGTTGCTGGCATTTCCAAAATCCTTGTTACAGATTTCATGTGTTCGTTTTGAAATAGTCCTTCCAACGAAGGGCGTCGCCGATCTTTTGGCTATTTCGAGTTCCTGTCGCTGTTGCCGATCCTGTTGATCAGGACAAGGTCCTGCGATGTCGTAGTCGAAGGCAAACAAGCGATTGAACTGCAAACTTTGCTGAAGATCAGCGACGCCCGGCCTCCGCGGCACCAGCCGAGAATCTGTCGGCAATGGTCCACTCGGGCCGTGTTCGTTGTCCGCCGTCATCTGACGAAGCAGACTAACTCACGGCTAATCACTATTGCATCGGGCATGCCAAACCATGGCCCACCAGATTTTTGTTGGCCATGATTCCACGCTCGCTGCAGAAAGCTATTGAAAACGTTCGCTTTTTCGATTTGCCGCTGGCCGCGACAGACCGGGAGGCAGAATCAGAGAGCAGGGCGGGATCGAAAGACGGCAGGAACTTAGCCGATTCGTGAACAGTAAATGCTCGCGCAGACCAAACGCTTTCCACCAACTTTCTGCGCCTTCGCTGAAGGCCGTAACAATCCAAACTGGCACGCTTCGTGCACTTTATCGACGACGTTGCAGGCTGTCCGCTCTTATTGGAAAGCCCTGACCAATCGCGAAAACATCATCACCCAGTGCCCGAACATGAATCCGATCTTCAACCGAATCCTGGCCATTGAAGACGCCTATCGCGATTCCACACAAGCCCTCGAGTGGGCGGCCAAAATCGTTCCGGCCAACGGGCACGTAAAAGTTGTCGACGTTCAGCCGCCACTTTCTGCTTTTTGGCAGGAGCTGTTCCGAAACGAATACGAGGACTCGCCGGCTTACCATCGCAAGAAAGCGATCAGCGAGAAAAGCCGAGGCGTCGTGTTTCCAACAGAGCACGTGACCGGGCAAATCCTGAGTGGCAATCCGACCGCGGAGATTGTTCGCGAGGCCATCACGGGAGGTCACGATCTGGTCATCAAGGAAGCGTGGGCGAAAGCCAGTGACGTCGTATTCGGCAGCCTCGACATGAGGCTGTTGCGATACTGTCCGATCCCCGTTTGGCTGGCTCATCCAGACCGCAGCCCAAACGCCTGCCATCGGGTTCTGGTGGCACTCAATCCGGACGCTGGAGAGAATGAGATGAAGCTGAACGAGCGACTGTTGCGATGCGCGTCGTCCGTCGCTGTCGGATTCGATTGCCGGCTGCACGTGGTCGCCGCGTTCCAGCCTCGCACATCCGCCTTTCCGATTCTCGACCGGGAATCGTTGCGGAAAGTCGAGCAGCATTCACGAAAGACACGAAAGCTGGCTCAGGAGAAGATCGCATCGCTCGTTCGCGCCAGCCGCAAAGCAATCGACCCGAGCGACATCGTTCTCGCAGATGGTGATCCAGACGAAGTCATCCTCAACTCGGTCGATCTGATCGATCCAGACTTGCTGGTCATGGGCAGTGTCGCCCGAAATGGTCTCTCGGGATTGCTGGTCGGCAACGCGGCCGAACGAGTGATTCGACAAGTCAACTGTTCGGTGTTAACGGTCAAGCCGCAGGACTTTGTAACTCCAATCTTGCCTGAGCGAATCGAATCGCAAGACTACGGTGGGCTTCGACCGGCATTTTGACTAAAAATAGTCATTGCGAAAAAATGACCACGCGGCCGATCGTTTTGATGTCGGCCGTGTTTTTTATTTGTCACAACACTGAATCCAAAACTCAACGCAACGTTAGACTTGCAGCCTCGGAAACGATCGATGACTCCTGAACCAGAGAACGCAGCCACAGAAAAAGACGTAGACGAAGTCGCGATGCTTGCCGCGTTGACCGATCAGATCGAAGCCAGTGACTTTGGTGCCGCCCAGGGCTTGCTGGAAGACATGGACGCCAGGTCCCGGTCGCGGCTGCTGTCCCGATTGCCGTCAGAGCTACAGCAGTTGCTCGTCACGCACATCGCTCCGGAGCAGGCTGCTGATTTCATCCACGAGATGCCTGAAGTCCAGGCCCGGGATATTCTGGAAGAGATCGATCCGTCCCAGGCCGCGGATATTCTCGAAGAGCTGCCGAAAAAAGAGCAGGCTGACTTTGTAGGCGAGCTGCCGAAGGAGTCGATGGACGCGATTCTTTCGGAGATGGAAGCCGAAGACGCGTCAGCGATCCGGCTGTTGGCGACCTATGATGACGACGAAGCCGGCGGCATCATGACGGTCAAGTTTTTTGCCGTGGCGGAAACCGAAACCGTGGGTCAGGTGATCGGGCGTCTCCGCGACAACATCGAAGAATTTTCCGACTTTGATGTGCAGTATGCCTATGTGGTTGACGTCGAGAACCACCTGATCGGAGTCTTGCGGCTTCGTGATTTGCTGGTCTCTCGCGACGAAGTCAAAATTGCGACCTTGATGATCAAGGACCCTCTGTTCGTAAGCACGCACACCAAGCTTCCTGAACTTCACCAGATTTTTGACGCCCACAGCTTCTTCGGCATTCCGGTCGTCAACGAACTCAATCTGCTGGTGGGAGTCCTGCGACGAGGTGACGTCGAAGAGTCGATGTCGGAGCAGTTTCAGGATGACTACGAGAAAGCTCAGGGCCTGATCAGCGAAGAAATTCGCGCGATGCCGACAGTCACGCGAGCCCGCAGAAGACTGAGTTGGCTGAGCATCAACATCGTGCTGAACATTATCGCTGCGAGCGTGATTGCGTTCTACCAGGACACGCTGGAGCAAGTGATTGCGTTGGCGGTTTTCCTGCCGATCATTTCTGACATGTCGGGCTGTAGTGGCAACCAGGCGGTCGCGGTCAGCATGCGAGAACTGTCGCTGGGGCTGGTCGAGCCCAAAGAAGTCGTTCGTGTTTGGCTGAAAGAGATTAGCGTCGGATTGATCAACGGTCTGGCGCTGGGGCTGCTGATCGCCTCGGTAGCGTTGCTGTGGAAAGGAAACCCTTGGCTGGGCCTGGTGGTCGGCGTTGCCATGATGCTCAACACGATCATCGCCGTCTCACTCGGTGGTACGCTGCCTCTGGTGATGCGGCGTTTGAACCTCGACCCGGCACTCGCGTCAGGACCGATTCTGACCACAGTCACCGACATGTGTGGGTTTTTCCTGGTGCTCAGCGGCGCGTCGATATTCCTCAGCTATCTGGTGTGATCCAGTACGCCGAAGGTGGCCCAGTTATTCGACGACTTTTCGAATCCCAATGCCAAGCTTGTTCACTTTGCTTCGAACCGTCGTCCGTGTGATCCCAAGTTGCCTCGCTGCCTCCGTGAGATTGCCGCCGCATTTGTTCAGCACCGTCGCGATCAACTCGCGCTCAACTTCCTCGATCACGTCATCGTAGAGTGTTGCTGAATGGTGCGAACAATGCCGCGCGATCAGCTCCGAAACGGACTGCGTTTCTGCCACGGGTTCAGTACTGTGCGACGCCGGTTCCGCATCGGTAGTGTCAACGGCTGCCGTGGGTAAAACTGGCTGCGAAGACTCTCTCTCGATCAGCGGAGGCAGAAAATCTGGCAGCAAAACAGATCCGCTTGACTGCACAATTGCCTGATGGATGACGCTTTGAAGTTGCCGCACATTGCCCGGCCAACTGTACTTTTTCAGTGTCGAAATCGCTTCCGGCGCGATGCGACCAATCTCTTTACCAAGCTCCTCGTTGGCGGTTTGGCGAAAGAATTCGATCAGCAGTTCAATGTCGCCGTCGCGCTCTCGCAGAGGAGGCAGGCTGATCGTGTACCCGTTGAGCCGATAGTAGAGGTCTTCACGAAACTTGCCGCTTTCGCACATCTTTTCGATGCCTTGATGGGTCGCGGCGAGAATTCTTACGTCGGCTGAAATGGTCTCACTGCCACCGACGCGTTCGAACTGTTTCTCCTGCAAAACTCGCAGTAGTTTGCTTTGGAGCGGAGCTTCCATGTCGCCGATTTCGTCGAGAAATAGCGTGCCTCCTTCGCATTGTTCGATCTTGCCAATCCGTTTTCGATCGGCTCCGGTGAAGGCGCCTTTCTCGTGTCCGAAAAGTTCGCTTTCGAGCAATGCTTCAGGAATCGCGGCGCAATTGATGGCGATGAAAGGCTTCTCCTTGCGGAGTCCGTTCTGAAAAATCGCCCGCGCGACAAGCTCCTTTCCCGTTCCGCTTTCGCCACGAATCAGTACGGAAATGTTCTGTGCCGCAACCCGTCCGATGGCCTTGAAGACCTCCTGCATCGCCGGACTGCATCCGATCATCGACGATCCCGTTCGATTTGAATCCGCTCGTTCGATCGACACAGGCTCGACCATCAACCGACGGACTTCCATGGCGTGCCGAACGACCTTGTTCAGCGACCGGACATCAAGCGGTTTGACGAGGTAGTCCATCGCTCCCTGTTGCATCGCCGAGATCGCGGTCTGTCCGTCCTGGCCGCCGGTCATGATGACGACAGGCAACTGTGGATCGATCTGTTTGACTGTTTCGAACAACTGCAAGCCATCGGCGTCCGGTAAGACTACGTCCAGCATGACGGCATCGGGCTTCGCAGACTGAATCAACTCCAGTGCCGCGCTGGCAGTGCCAGCCGACAGGACCGAGATTTCGGAATCAGCGAACACATGTTTAAACAGGGCAGCAATCGCGGGCTCGTCGTCAACGACAAGCAAACACAAATCGCCCGGGCTTTGGTCTGGCACAACAGTTGACTCAATGAAAAAAGAGCGACGCCAACAACGTGCATTCGTTTGATCCGCACGCTGACGTCGAAGAGTCGGAATTGTACCGCCGTAGGATCGCGTGCTCAATCGCCAGGCTCTAGAACCGCAGGCCTCGCATCCCTGTCTCGTTTCGTCGGCAATGGATTGAGTTAACTTTCGTTCGCAGCTGGTAGCTCATTTGCGGCTGGCAGCTCATTGGTAGGCGGTAGCTCATTTGCGGCTCCCAAGTCATCCGCTGCAGCGCAGGTCTTTGGAATCTTGAGCCAAAAGTGCCACGCCAACAGGATCGCAATCGCAGTTGAAATGCATGACACCGCAACCGAAGTCCAAGTCATCAAGTTCAACAAATTGCCCTGGCCGGACGTCGTGTTTCGGAACACCATTACCGCGACGTAGCCCAAATAACCAACCGCGTCGGCGAGATACATCAAATAGCCGATCGTGCCGGTTTCGCGAAATGCAGCCAGCATCCTCTCAAAAACGGTGGTGTGAAATGCAACGTACGGAACGTACATCCCAAACCCCAATAAAACCATGAAAGGCATTGGTGAGAGACGACCTGTTTGGTGACCCCAAATGGCTCCCAGCACCACGGCAAACCCCGCACACAGCAAACCGATCGACGTGAGAAACGCGATACGATTGGACTTGATCGTGATCGTCAATCCGCTGATCAGTACCACACCGATCATCACCCAGAATTCGGATCTGGCGAAAACGTCAGGTTCGTCTGCGACGCCAAGATCTCTCCAGATCTCAACGGCAAAGTCGTCCCGGATGCTGCGTACGATCGTCAACAACACATAGATCGATAGCAACCCGATCAACCCAAACGCATGCCGACGGGCAAAACTGCGTCTGTCCCGGGAGTTCATCGGCTGTCGTTTGGTTCGCAATTGCTCGTCGGTGGCGGAAGGAGGTGGGATCTGCGACAACAGCCCGACGAAAATCACTAACGGCACAACAAAAACCAGCCCCGTCACAAACGGCATCCAGTAGGGATCGATTCCGTGGTTCTGTATCAGCGCGCGGCCGACTGATTTGACGAAGCCGGACGAAAGTATGAAGCTTGCGCACAATCCGGCTGAAAGCAACTCGGTCATCCTGCGGCCTTCGAGAAAACCCAACACCAACCCGAACACCATTCCCAGCGGCAAACCGTTCACAAACAGCCATACAAAATTCCACGGCGGCGGCGTGATCGCAAACAGCAGCAACGCGACCTCGGCAATCGCAATCAAGCCGAGAATGGACACCGCGCGGTAACGAGCCGGCATCTCAGAGACAACTTTGATGCCAACGAATTTCGATAGTGTGTAGCCTGCGACCTGGGCAGCGACAAGAATCGTTTTAAATCCGATCCCCAGCCACACGGTGTCTTCGTAGGTGGCCGCGGTGAACGGTTTGCGAAAGGCGTACATGCAAAAATACGTGCCGAACGCCGCAGCGATGCAATAGGCTGAAAATGTCACCGGACCTGAATTTTCAAGTCGTTTTGAAATCCAGCTTGAGTGTTTGTCCATTCAGTTGCCGAGATTCTCAGGAGCAGGTCGAGGTCGTTGTGCAATTCGTGACCTCTATCGAATCGCAAACACGTCAGCGATTAAGTCTGTTTTCTGCTGGACGCCACTCACAGATGTTGAAACATTGTTGACTTTCGATCAACTTGTCGCTGGTCTCATCTGGCGAACTTAACCCTTTTTTAACAACCTCGAACACTCCAAAATTGGAACGTGAATGGACGCCAACTACGCTTTCGAATTGAACTCCAGCTCTCGGGAGTTTCATAAACGTCCGATCTCGATTCCGAAACTTGAAACCGGTCAGGTTCTGATCGAAGTCACATGCTGCACGATATGCGGAAGCGACTTGCATACTTTCTGCGGACGGCGAGACGCACCAGAAGGATGTGTTCTGGGCCATGAAATCATCGGTAAAGTCGCCGCCTGGGGAGGAAGCTCAACTCCCTCTGATTTCCATGGCAGCCCGTTGGCGAAAGGCGATCGCGTGACATGGGCGATGGCTGTTGGTTGTGGTGAGTGCTTCTTCTGCAATCGAAAGATGGGGCAAAAATGCGAATCAATTTTCAAATATGGACACGAACCGCGTGGGACGGGCGCTCCAACCGGAGGGCTATCGGACTATTGCGTTCTGGTGCCAGGAACGCCGATCTTTCGGGTTCCCGATTCGCTGTCGGATGAAGTCGCCTGTCCTGCGAACTGTGCGACGGCGACAGTTTCCGCGGCAACACGTTTGATTGCAGAAACGCACAGGATCGAAGGCAGCAACGTGCTTGTCATCGGAGCAGGAATGCTCGGGCTCACCGCGACGGCTCAACTGACTGACGCCAAAGCAGCAAACGTGGTGGTTGCGGACGTGGATTCCGATCGACTCGCTTTGGCGCGAAAGTTCGGTGCAACTGAATGTGTTTCGACAAGCAACAAGGCGGATTTGGAAAATCTGACCGGCTCGCTGACGCAGCAACGCGGCTTCGACATCGTCCTGGACTTCGCCGGCGTCCACGCTGCAGTCCTCACAGCGTTGGACTCGGTTCGCACTGGCGGCTGTGTCCTGCTAGCCGGATCGGTCTTCAAAACCGAACCGATTCCGCTTCTCCCAGAAACCGTCGTTCGCAAAATGTTGACGATTCGTGGTCTGCATAATTATCTGGCCGAAGACCTTGCGTTCGGGTTGCGTTTCCTCGAATCTGCCCAGACTCGATATCCGTTTGAGAGCCTCGTCTCCCGAACTTTTTTGCTTGACGAGACTCAAGATGCTTTCGAGTTTGCCCGTGACCAACGTCCGATTCGCGTCGCGGTTCGACCATCCGGAAACGTGATCCAAAACGACGATTGACACGTCAAAAACCATGTCAAAAGCAGACTTGCCTTTGGCACTAACCCGAGCCTTTGGTGATCAGTAATACGGCGACGATGGAAAGCCCGACGGCGACCAATGTGCGGAAGCTTCCGGCCGACAGACGTTCGCTGAACTTCTTGCCGACCGCGATGCCGATCAGTGCCGCCGGGAAGATCAGCAACGATTCGGTGATGATCTGCTGTCCGACTTCTGCGGTAATAAACAGGGCCGCGACCTTGAAAATCGTTAACGCCAACAGGAACTGATTCACGAAAGCCTTGAATCGTTCCTGGCTCCAGTCCTGTTGCATCGCCCACGCGACCACGGGAGGGCCGGGCATCGTCACGGCGCCCATCAGGAATCCGGAAACAAGCCCGACACCAAAAGTCGTGACTGGATTGACGGTCGGCTCAGACTGCTCAGTGGATGAATCGATCTCATTTTCCGCAGCGCGACGGCTGGCCAGTCGCCGAACCCAAAACGACCACGCGACCATGAACAGAATCACGACACCCGTTCCTCGTGTCAGCCAGTCAAGGTTGATCGATTTGAACAGCCACAGCCCCAGCGGCAACCCGATGATGGCTCCGGCGAACGCATACAACAATGGCCGCCATGCGAAGCCGCGACGATAGGCCCAAACAGTTCCAATCTGCACCGGGATCGCCAGCAGGCTGACCAGCAGTTGAGTTTGGCGCGCGTCAATTACCAGCGGCATGACTCCGATCGCCACGATGCCAAATCCGAATCCAATTCCACTGTGAACGACGCCGGCAACAAAGGCGATGACCGCGACGATCAAGATGGTAAGCAGCCAGTTTCCGCTGAGCCCGTCAGCAGCGTTGGCGACATCCTGAGCCAAATTCGGATTCGCGGACGCGATTTGGCTGGTGGCAAGAAAGATGATCGACAGGAAAACGATCAGCAGCATCGCAGACCTGGCGGAAGAAAACATTTTCTCTTTCATGACAAAGCTCCTGCTGAATCCTGCGATGTCTTTGGTTCTCCGATGCCGAACGCTTCGTTTCGAAGCACCGACATATCTCCTTCGATGACTTTATCGCTGAAGGTCTGATATCGTTGGCTGACGAGCTGAGCCAGCGGCCCGACCCAAGCGTGAAAGCGTCGGTTTTCGATAGCTTCGAAGATGGCTTCGGCGACCAGAACCGGCGGGGATGCGAAATCACCAAAGCCAGCGGACTGTGCCATGTCGGTCAAGATCGGACCCGGGTGAACGCTGACGACATGCGTGCCTTGCTCTCGCAAAGTTTCACTCAACCCTTGCGTGATCGAGTAGCTGGCGGCTTTGGACGCACAGTAGGTCGCGAACCTGGCGGAAGCTTTGACAGACGCAACGCTATTGAGCTGTACCAGAGATCCACCTCCGTTTGCTTTGAGCACGGGAGCAAATGCCTGGGCGATGCGAATCAGCCCGCCCACGTTGGCGTTGAACTCGTCGAGCAAGTTGTCCATCGCGTCGACGTCAAGCGGATCGCTGGTGTGCATCACGCCCGCATTGTTAACGACAACATCGACGTCGGAGGCCGTTTTGGATGCGGCAACAATCGAATCGGGATCGTTGAGGTCAACCAAAACTGCGACGACTCGCTCGCCGTGTGCTTCGATCAGCGAATCGGCTGAATCCAGATTGCGGACGGCCGCATAGACTTTCGACGCTCCGCGGCGGAGCGATTCTTCCAGGATGACTTTTCCGATGCCGCGATTGGCTCCGGTGATCAGCACAACTTTGCCATTCATGTTTGGATCTTTTCTGTTAGGTCTTATGAAAAAGGATCGTGGCCGCGGCTCGTCCGCAGAAGGTTCGAGGGCGACTGAGGCTGAAGCGGCAGCCACGATCCATGAGCAGTTCGCCATAACGACAAAGCCCCAACGGCCTAGTCGCAGATGACTTCGAATTTGCCTTCGCTGCGAACATAGACCAGGCATTCGGCGTCACATGAAACCTGATGCGATGCCTCGCCGTCGGAGCCGAAGTAGCTTCCTGCGAGCAGCGACTTTGTTTCATCGCCGGCCTTGATTGATGTCTGCCCCTCGATCACCACGGCCCGAAACGTTTTGCCGTTGCTCTTGATTGTTCCCGAGAATCCGGCAGGGAGTTTGACGTAAGAACCGTTCGGCTGGTCGTCGTTCGGATTGCCAAAAAGGTAAGCCAACTGAGGAGTTGCTTTGTCGGTGGTTCCTGTTTTGATCCAGGTCGTGTTGGCTGCGTCGAGCCACATTACGTTGGATGCGTCGATGTTGATTGGACGTTCGCCACGATCAAAAGCTGACTCTGGCGGCATGACAAGGTAAGGGCCAGACTGGATTTCGACATAGGCAACGCTGGCTCCGGCGGACGACGTGATGTGAACTTCGCCTGCAGGCTGAGTCCAATACGATCCTTTCGTCATCCACATTGGCTTGGCGGCCGGATCGTCATTGTGCACATTGCCTTCGAGGACGATGCCGCGATAGGTGATGTTGTGAATGTGCGGCGGCGATGAAAAACCATCGACGAACTTGACCAAAAAGCCAGACGCCTGGTCACCGGTTTGGTCGCCCCACAACGTTCCCGCTCGCGGGCCTTTGTCACCGCGTTTTGGATTCAGAGCCTGCCAGTTGATGTCCTTGGCAGTCACGATTTCAACCGTGCTGGTTGATGCGTTTTGAGGTTCCGTGCTGGTTGCGACCTGAGCTGATGCGATGGTTTGAATACCAAAAAGCATTGCGACTGATAGAAAGGTTCGAAGTGAGTTGTTGATATTCATGAGAGTTTTCGTTCGGAAGGAATGTTGAAAAATTGTTCGCCGCAGTGGCATTCGTAGGACCGCCGATCGTGGCAGTGGCGTTAGGCGGGATCGCCGTCGGCTTTTAGGCAGCAGCCCCAAAGCAGCACGACAAACAGCCTGCTTGTAGATCAGTGCGAGAAAGTACGCAGATTCCATCAGGAAATCTGAAAAAGAATTTGCAGCCGGGAAAAGGCAACAATTACTGCATTTCCGTCTTCAGCCAGGCTCGCGAATAAGCCCACGAACGCTCCGCGGTGGCTGTGGAGATTTCAAGAGCCGCAGCGGCCTCCTTGATCGTCAGTCCAGCGAAAAAGCGAAGCTTGACCAGCTCTGCTTTGACCGAATCCTGCTGCTGCAACTTCTCCAGTGCTTCGTCGAGCGCCAACAACTTCTCCGGCTCAGACGCGGCGGGATGGTTCCACGTGTCGAGCTCAATTCGCTGCCGATCACCGCCACGTTTGGCTGCTTTTGCTGCCCGCGCATGATCGATCAGGATCCGGCGCATCGCTTCTGCAGCGGCGCCGAAAAAGTGACCTCGCGAATTCCACTTCCGATCGTCTGCCGCGTCACCGACGACCCGCATCCAGGCTTCATGCACCAAAGCCGTCGCCTGCAGCGAGTGATCGGCGCGTTCGTTGTTCAATCTCGCAGCCGCCAAACGACGAAGCTCGTCATAGACCAGAGGCAACAGATCCTTCGCCGCAGCGGAATCGCCAGAGTCAAGTGCGTCCAGAATTTGCGTGATCTGTTTCAACTAACGAACCGTTGCATTCGAATCAATCGTGGCTCCAATTTCTCGCCGACATTCTACCAGCCAGTCTTCCACTCGCATTGCCGAGTCGCCCGCCTTTTGCTGATACGTTTCCAACGCGACCAGGGCCTGACTGAACTGCTTCAGCTTCATGTTGGCCCGCCCGATCAGTCGCCAGGCGTCAATCAGGTCTCCGTTAAGGGAAAGCGCCGTTTTTGACGACGCGATCGCGGCCGCGAAGCTTTCCTGCTGAAGCAACACTTTCGATCGCTCGAGGTGAGCCGTACCGTGCTGCGGATCAAGGTCGATAGCGATGTCGAGCGCTCGGCGCGCCGCGTCCAATTCGCCGTTTTGCAGATACGCCGACGCAAGAGATCGCCATACGCCAGGCACTTTGGGCCGAATCGCTGTGCAACGCATGAAGTATCGAATTGCCGTTTCGTACTTGCCTTGCGACAACAGCGCCGTCGCGTATTCAAAGTTCAGCATCAAATCCCCGGCGTGTAGCGACAGCGCGAACTGTTGCACTTCGTCGGATCGATTCGGCGAACCAACAGCGTCAAACGACTCCGAGAGCCACGACAACTTTCGAGGACAAAATTGCGACAAATCGCTACTGGAAACGATGCTTTCCAACGAAACTTCATCCGCTGGAGCAGTTTTGAAAATAATTTTGCGGATCGCCGTTCGCAACGGATCGGGATCAACGACACACATCGCATCAGTCCACTGCTCGACCTCTTCCTGAGCCATTTCGGGTCCGCCAAGCCTGGAAAGTTCCATACGCGTCGCGATCCACAGCTCCAGTCCGTCCGTCATCTTGACTTTCGATGGGTCGTCAAACATTTCCTCGGCAAGTTCGCTTGGCGAAAGCTGGTCGAGATCATAGCCGCGGTCGCGCATGATGCGGCGAAACTCGTTCTCCATCGCCGTCCAGCTCTCAAGATCACGATTTGTTGCGCGCCGAATCAGCAGCTCCTCCAGGTCGAACGCAAACTTGCGATCCCTGCGAGCCGATTCGTAGCGACCCAGGAATCCTTCGGCTCGTTCACGCGATGAGCTCCCCGCGGACGAATCTACCGCCAAGCCCTGGACGTGAGAAACGAGTGAATCGGCTTTCGCCCAATGCTCATCCGAAGGAGACAATTCGATCGCCGAAAGCATCGCTGTGGTTGCTTGGTCGACCGCATTGTTGAGGCGGTTTTCATCTTTCTGTTTTTCGGCCGCGTACTGGTTCCAACTGGCCGCCAACCCAAATCCGATCGCTGCCAGCAACGCCACGACAGCCGCACCGGTGGCGACTCCGCTGCGATTTCGCAAGACGAACTTTTTGGAGCGATACCACAGCGAAGGCGGGCCCGCGACGACAGGTTCGTTGTCGAGAGCCCGTTGAATGTCGGCAGCAAAATCGTTGGCCGAATCATAGCGTCGGCGGCGATCTTTCTCCAAACCTTTCATCACGATCCAGTCCAGATCGCCACGAATTTCCCGGGGAAGCCGATCCGGGCTGATGCTGCGATGTTTTGCGAGGACCGTCAGATGCTCACCCGCCGAACTCAGACGCTGGCTCGGTTTGAGCGGCTCTTCCTCACGGATCATTCGCTGAAGCTCTTCATATCCGGCGGCTCGCAAGGTCTCCGATTGCAACGGCGTCACCCCAGTCATCAATTCGTAAAGCAGCACCGCGAGTGAATAAACGTCGCTACGTGTGTCGACATCGAGCCCGCTCATCTCCGCCTGTTCCGGGCTCATGTATTGCGGCGTGCCGACCATCATGCCGTACTGCGTGAACATCGTTTTTTCGGTCAGCCGTTGGTGCAACGCTTTGGCAACGCCAAAGTCGATCACCTTGACGACCGGTTTGCCATCGTGAAGCGTCACCATCACGTTGGAGGGCTTGATGTCGCGGTGAATGATTCCCTTTTGATGGGCGTGATGCACCGCGTTGCAGACCGACACAAACAGCTCCAACCGCTCGGTCGTCGAAAGCGAATTCGTGTCGCAGAATTCGGTAATCGGCACACCCTGAACCAGCTCCATCACAAAGTACGGTCGGTCGCCACTGGCAACGGTGCCTCCGTCGAACACGCGAGCAATATTCGGATGGTTCATCATCGCCAGGGCCTGTCGTTCGGCTTCGAAGCGAGCGATGACGGCGCTGGAATCCATGCCAGGCTTGATGACTTTCAACGCCACTTGCCGCCGGATCGGATGACGTTGCTCGGCCATGAACACGACGCCAAACCCGCCTTCACCGAGCTTTTGCAACAACCGATACGGTCCAATGTCGTCGCCAACGTTGGCTTTGAGATCGCGAACCAAAGTATCCTGCAAGTCTTGATGGTCGAGGAAACTATCCATGCTACCGTGTGCGGCGAGGAGGTTTTCAATTCGCTGCTGCAACGCGTTGTCGTCACCGCATTGCTCGCGAACAAAGGCAGCTTGCTCGGCGGCCGGCAATTCGGTGGCTTCCGCGAAGATGGTCTCTTCTGATTTCATGCGTCTGCGCGTTGGAGGGGATTTGGCGTTGAGGCAGGTGACCGTCCGTTTTCGGCCCGAATTTCACCTATTTTGTACCTCAGTGCGTAAACCGGCCATCATTTCCATCAAAAAACCTCAGACAAATTTCTATTTCCATCTGCCTGGTCGACTAACGCTGACGCTCAAAATCCTGTGTCGTCCACGTTTGCGTCAGCTGCGCCCCAAACAGGACAATCGATGAAGCGTAGTAGACCCACGCGAGAATAATTGCCAATGACGCAGCGGCACCGTAGACCGCGCCGGGATTTCCGTAGCTGATATACAGCCCCATCAACTGCTTGCCGAGCGTAAAGAGAACGGCCGTGACGAAGGCTCCAAACCAAACGGAACGCCATGGGACTTGCACGTCCGGCATGAAGCGAAACATGGCCGTGAGCAGCGTCGTCAGAAACACAAACGACAAAACCTGATTCAACACAAGCAGCATGCCCGAGGAAAGCACGGCTGGCAAAACCGCGTCCAACTGAGCACCCAGTTCCGACACGATGGCTCGAATCGAGATCGACACGAGCAGCAGAAAGGCCATGACAAGCAACATACCCAGCGACAGGACTCGTTTTAGCAACATCGACAGCCACGGATTCCGTTGATCGCCATGGTTGACTCTCCAGACTTTGTTTAACGCGATCTGCAACTGAGTGAGCACGCCGGTCGCTCCGATGAGTAGCATCAAACCGCCGACCACGGTGGAGAAGACATTTTGCTTTGGCTGGTTGGCGGAGGTAACGATTTCTTCCAGCTGCTCAACGGCTTGCTCACCAATCGCGTCTTCAACCTGCAGGCCGATTTCTCCCTGCACGTCAGTCGGCTCGACGAAGAAACCGAGGATCGAGAATGAGATCAGCAGAATCGAAGGCAGAGAGAACGCAGCGTAGTACGCGATCGCCGCAGAACTCGACAGCCCGTCGTTCTCGTTGAATCGCTCGGCGCTGACCGCGATCAGGTTGATCAGTTTTTTGAACACGTAACTTCCTTCGTTCTACCTGCCTAAAAATTGTCCGACGGGTTCCAGCGGTTCGATGTGGTCACACGAAATTTTGATAACCGCGAGAACGGGAACGGCGATGATGGCTCCTCCCAAACCCCAAATCCACGACACGACCACAAAGAAAATCATTAGCCAAACCGGATGCAGACTGACGCTACGGCTGAGCAGATGAGGCGTGATGAGGTTGGCTTCGAGAAGATTTGCAGCCAGATAGATTCCAGGTGCCCACAAGGCATACGCGATCGAATCAAATGAGATGACTGCGACCAGAAACACCAGAATCGCTCCGCCTGCGGCGCCAAGAAACGGAAAAAAGTTCAGCAGCATCGCCACGACGCCCCACAGAATCGGGTTCGGCATTCCGATCAACCACATGCCGATTCCAATCACCAAACCGAGCACGAAGTTGATCGAGAGCGTTGTCAACAGATAGGCCGAAACGCTTTCTTCAATCGCTCTGGAAAGTTCGACGACCCGTTTCTTCTCGCGAAACGTCGGCATCAACTCCACCAATTTTTCCAGTCCGCGATCTCCAGCGGAAAGCAAATAGAAAACCAACACCAGCATCAACCCGACTCCCGCGAGCAGGTCGCCGGTGGTGGAAAAGATTCGATTGGAGATACTTGGCTGTTGAACTTCGACTGGAATCACAGCCTTCACAGGTTCGCCTTCTTCTTCCGTTTCAGACGCCGACTGAGCCTCCGTTGCCGCACTTTCCGGGTTCTGACTGCCGGTTCCTACGGTGGCAGACGTCCTCGACGCTACTTCGTCACCCAAAGTCACGCCGCTGGTTTTCGTCGAGTCCGCTACATTCTTGCTCTCATCGTTTGCCGGGGTTTTCTTCGCGCCAATCTCTTCCAGTTGGTCCGACATTTGTTGGACAGCATCCAGCGGTTGCCTGAGCGTCTGCAGTTTTTGACCAACAATGTTGAGGTTTTCTTCTTTGTTTTCGAGCCAACGCGTCGCGGGCTGATAGGCGAACAGCAATGCGATCAACATGCCTCCGACGACAACGAACATCACGCCCAGCGAACCAACAAAGTTCGGGATTCCAATTTTATTGAGCTTGGCGACGACAGGACTGAGCAGAAAGTTCAGCAGAAACGCACCCACGATCGGGAGCATCACGGCTTTGCTGAAGTACAACGAGTACACGATCGCAAGGCAGGCCAACACGATGACGCATGCTGCTGCGGTGGGCAAAAGTGCTTTTCGCGCGGATGTCAGGCTGGAACATTCAGCCAACTCACCATCGCTATCCCTGTTAAGGATCGCCGACCGTTCCAGCGGATCGCCGTCGCTGTCCGCGAGGTGATATTTTCTTTCGTCCTCGAGCGCCGCGACGTTCGAGCGAAACTTGGCTGTAGGTTTTGCAGCAGACATGGCTCTCTCGAGACAGGGGCAAACAGGTGATCGGTCAGAGTCGCTGCGTAGCTGTTGGTATTTATCCAGCGTCGCGATCGACCGCTAACGAAGTAGCAAACGCTATTCCAACAAGCTTAAAAACTGGTTTCACAGCGACCATTGTTCGGTCAATGGCCTCGTTTCGATCAGGATCGTTGGCTCGCAAGTCGGTTCTCGAACAAAGCTGGGTTCATCGCGACC
The DNA here is from genome assembly GCF_008087665.1 of Mariniblastus fucicola. Lineage (GTDB taxonomy): Bacteria > Planctomycetota > Planctomycetia > Pirellulales > Pirellulaceae > Mariniblastus > Mariniblastus fucicola. The sequence goes on along the minus strand of NZ_CP042912.1, from coordinate 276,998 downwards.
AGGTTGGTTCCGCGACGTGGTTTCTGGAAATGCACTTCGGGGTTGCTATCGCCGATCTCCCTGCAAATGCGGCATGGAACGGGATTGATGCGGCTTAGATTCAACGATTGGCACACCACCTGCATTGAGTCCTGTTGTAACAACTCACTTTTATCTGCCGGGGAACTGGCAACTCAACGAAAGGTGGCAGCGATGTCCAATGCACAAACAATCAAAGGTGACTGGAACCAGGTCAAAGGAAAACTCCAGGAGATGTGGGGCCAACTGACCGATGATGAGCTCGACAAGTTTGAAGGTCAGCGCGATCAAATGATCGGAATGATCCAGGAGAAAACTGGGGCCGCCAAAGAAGAGATTAACAAGTACGTCGAATCCATTTCCGACTCTGCTGCGGCTTACACCCAACAAGCGATGGAAACGGCTCGCGAATATCGGGACGCAGCGACTGAGTACGCTCAGGCGACCAGTGCTCAAGTCCGAGAGTCTGCAGAAAAAGTTGCGGGCCAGATCAGTGACCAGGCTCAAGCCGGATACGAAGAGGCGCAACGCGTTGTTCGTGAACGCCCGGCTCAATCGCTTGCCGTCAGCTTTGGCGTTGGAGTTCTGATCGGCGTCGTCGGTGGGCTTGTTCTGCGATCACGCTAGAGCCAGCCAGCCGAACGCTTCGCCGAATACAAGTACGAAAACCGCGAGCTTTCACGACACTAAAAATACATCCATTCAAAAGGAACTGAGTCATGGCATCCAATCTCAAACACGACCGCTACTACGCTGTAGACAACGAAAACGGCGCCGCTTCAGCGGATACGAATCAGTCGCCTGGAGCAGTTCAGGAATGCGTTCAGGAAAACCCGGTCAACTCAGCCTTGCTGGTTATTGGTCTCGGAGTCGGCGCAGGCTTGCTGCTGAGCACACTATTTTCTTCGGAACGCACACGCCGTGAGCGACTGACCCGGCGGGTCGGGGACTACTTGCAGTCGGGCACTGGCAACCTCCGATCGACTCTGGAGAACGTCATCCCGGACCGCTACATGAGCTAATCGCTCATTTGACAAGCATTTGCGACGCCGCAACATCCGATTCACGCATCATTCACTTCTCCCACCAATGCACCAGTCCCATGGCACTTAATTCAACATCCGATTCCCATACGCCCGAGCAACTGACTGCCGAACAAATCCGTTCTCAGATGCAGCAACACAGGCTCGAGTTCGATTCCGATGTTGAACAGTTTGTCGATGGAACCAACGCGTTGGGCAACTGGAAACAGTATGTAAAAGCCAAGCCGATGTTCGCGCTGGCTGTCTGCGCCGCTGCGGGCTATATGGTGATTCCAAAGAAGAAAGACTATGTCAGCGCAGACCCTGACCGGATTGCGAGGCTTGTCCGCAAAGACAAACTCGTTGTCGCGCCACCCCAACGCGTCAAACGCGGCAGCGGAATGTTTGCGGGTTTGACTCAATCACTTTTGCGATTGGGGATGCAGACCGCGGCCGGAGTTGTGATGCAGAAACTCGGCGAAAAAGCCGCCCCACCGAATAGCGAGACAGCATAATGATTGCCAGATACCAAAACCGTTTCTCAGACGATGACCGACGCGTCGGAGACGACCAACGCGAGTCTGATCAGGACAATTCTCAGCTACAGCTCGGATCCGAGATTCTGTCCAAAGTACGAGACTACGCAGCCGCAAAACCGATGACGATTGTTGCCGCAGGTTTGGCGATCGGAATTGTGTCCGGCCTGATTTTGAAAAGGAAATAGACAAATGAGTGCCGACACATTGTTTAACGACCGACGCCGGCGGCAAAAGGTGGACAGTTCTCGACGGCTTCCGCCATCCAACGTGGCCAGAGGTTTGGGAGGAATGTTCAGCGATGTGATTTCGCTGGGCGAATTGCAACTGAAACTGCTGAAGCGTGATACGACAGAGACGATTGAGCGGACCTATGTTTCAGCTGCGATTTTACTTGCGGGGGTGTTGGTTTTGCTGGCCTGCCTACCGGTCGGGATGTTCGCTGCCGTACACCTGCTGCACGAAACCCTGGATACATCAATCGCAATGTCATTCGCGATCGTCGTCGCCGCAAGCTTTTCCGTTGGCGTGATGGTGACCGCAATTGGATTCATAAAACTTAAAAAGGCCGGTAACAGTTTCAGGCGATCTCAATCTGAGTTCTCGAAAAACGTTGACTGGCTAAAGCAAACACTCAAGCGTCGATAGCATGGGTTTTCGCACCCAACCATCGATCAACTAACGACAAATCAAACTTACGATAGAACTAACAAGGAGAGAGCTGTGTCAGTCAACTCAACTGCAACTACGGAACAATCAACGGAACGTGGCCGAACTGGTCCGGGCGTTACGACTAGTCGACACCGCACAACTGAGCCGCCGAGCTTGAGTGAAACGGCGCAGGACGCGTTAGACTGCTTCGAGCACTACGCACAAGAACGTCCGGACGTCGTGGCGATGTGCTGCTTGGGCGTCGGCTTTGTACTTGGGTGGAAAATGAAACCTTGGTAGATCGAGACACCGATCTAAATTCGCGGCTCTTAATTCCAATACGAGCGTCGCGGGGCAGATGAAGTCAAAGTAAGCGGCGATTTTCAACAGATTTGCCGCTGCTTTGCCTTCTGGTTTTACAAATATCGCGAGCGAGGCTTCAACCCACTCATACGAAGCCAACCGTTGAACTGCGATCCTATTCCGCCAGTTCCTTGACCTTCAAATTCTTGAACAAAATCGTACCAGCTTTGCCTTGGTGGACTTGCAACGCAAAGAAGCCTGTCGAATAGGTTCCGTCACCGACCCAATGCGTTACGGGGACGCCGTTGATCCATGTCTTCACGACATTTCCTTTGGCGGAAATCGTTACGCGATTCCATCCGGTCTTACTTTCTGCGGCACGAGCAGCTTCGTGCTCTTTCAACCACAACGGATAGAAGTAGCCGCCACAACTCTGGCCATAAATACCGCCCGACCAGTTTCTCCCTTTTTTGCCTTGGCCTTCAATCTCCACTTGTGGCCCCGAAACGACCTCCGATTCCAAGCCAGCTTTCTTTCCTGCAGCAGATCGCGATCGAAACTGAACTCCAGTGTTACCGTCAATTTCCAGTTTCAAGTCACAGGTGAAAATGAAGTCTTTATAGTCTTCCTTCTTCGTGCACAGGTAAGTGCTTTTGGATCCTTTTACGCATGTGCCAACAATGATTCTGTCTTTAATCTCAAAAGTGCAACTGCCGCCTCGGGCCACCCAGCCACTCAGGTCTTCCCCGTTGAACAATGACTCAAAGCCTTCGGTAAGATCGGGCTCTTCATCGGTGTTGAGCAACATCTCGCTGGGCTTCGGCGCGTTCGGCTGTTTGGAGTAGTGAGCCACCCATTCGTCTTGCTGGGGGTCGAGTTCCTGGCCGACAGCCAATGAGCCACAGACCGTGCCAGCGATTAGCAAAATTGAAAAGAACCGGCAGAGAGGTTGTTTGAGTGAATGCAACATCGAATTTCCTGAGATTTATTCTTCGCATGGTCGTTTGACTAGCCGGACGCGAACCCGCCTGGCTTGCGACCATCATATATCAAATTTCGTTTCTACGGCGAGATGCTGGTTGAATTGGCGTGCTCCAGTCGCAATGTCACCCTCGTCCCCTCACGTCGACGTAGATCCTGGGAGGACGAGCACCCCGTGGCGTCTGAAGAATACCGTCCATGCTTCGCACGAGCTGCCTGCCAGCACCAGTCAACGATCCCTGAAATCTGACCCGCTCTTCAGCACGTTTCTAGGGCGACTGAACTCGCCCCACAGACACTTTCTCTATGCTCTTGTTATCTGGTCGACCGATCATCTCCGAATGATGTGCACGAGGGGCTCTCGAAGAGAAGGACTCGATTGGCAATGGAAAATCCTGCGTCCGGCAAAGTTCAGCGGAGGAGCGCGGGAACCGGTATCACGCACAGTGAACTCAATCCTTCGCAGACGGAACCGACGATCTTCATCAGATCTGGCTCTCTCCCGAACGCGAAGGAAATGAACCGAGCTATGAGCAGAGGCGGTTTGCAGATGCGGAGCGACACAATCAGTTGCGACTCGTCGCGTCGAGAGATGTAAACGATGAGACATTGTTGACCCACCAGAACGCTCGTATCTAACCGGCTCGTATCTAACCGGCTACATTGGATTCTGGAAACCTCGTTCAGCATGAACGTTCTATTGACCCACATGCATGGCTGCAAGTCCACCAGCCAACTCTGAAAAAGGTCGCAACGACATACCGTTTTGGCAACGCGGGCGCGGGGTCATCGAGATCAGTATTCTCTATCGTCAGTTTCGATTCACCAGCAACCAATGAGGGTAAAGAACCGTTACGGAGAGCCCAAGTTTGCAGAATCCTGGCATGACGCTTGCTCAACTGGAAGAAGGTATCGACCCCAAGACTCCAACTCAAACCAGAACAAGCCCATGAAGAACTTAAAATCGAAACTGGCAATCTTTATCCCTGCGGGCGCCGCAGTCGTGATCCTGGCAGTTGTCGTCTACGGGCTAGTTCCTTCAAGTCCGTTGTCTGCGACATCGTCCGCAGAACATGGTTTTACGGTCGACGTACCAATGGAGCGAGCCCGCAAGATAATGGTGCGGACTAACGCCGCGAAGAAACTGGTTGCGATGGCTGATGCGGAGCTATTGGATCAGAAGTGGCTGAACATGGATTTTGATATCGAACGACCACTGCTCAAACGCGATTGGCAAGTCGACGGGGAAGGCGAACTGATCGTCCGAACCAACGATGCCTATCTTGGTGAACACGACATCGTGTTGATGCAAAACGTTGACATCGTGCGCGAGAGATTGCACGTTACCAATAAACTGAAACAACCCTCCGGGCCGATTCAACAATACTCCGCAACGCTAGCGTTAGTTCCTGACAACGAGGGCAAAGCCAAATTTGTGACGAAACTTGATTTGGAAATTGAAACGACAGCAAACTTTTTGACTCGGTCGACCGTCAAATCCAACATCGAATCGGCAGCCCAGACGGCGCTCGAAAAGCAGGAACAAGCAATTCGTTTAATCATTGACGAACAGGCAGATGAGCTATTGATTTTTCCTGCCTCTGATCAATAGAAGGATTGAATGCAAGTTCGCGTGTGCGTTCGTCACGGCATGGCAATTGCACCTTGCAGCACGATGGACTCTTGCAATCAAGAAGTACTCGTAGTGGCATGAGTAAGATCGCGTGATGCTCTCCAAGCCCGCGTGGGTGACAAAAAAGTCTGGATTTGAAGGATTCACAATGAGAGAGTTTGATTTGCTGATAATTGGCACGGGGCCGGCCGCTGGAGATGCAGCGAAAAAGTGTGCGGCGGCGGGATGGGAGGTTGGGATCGCTGAGTCGCGCGAATTCGGCGGCACTTGTGCATTGCGTGGTTGCAATCCGAAAAAGGTTTTCGTTCACGCGGCAGCAGTCGTCGACGCGGCACGTCGTAGCGATGGAAAACTGTGTGATGCGGGCGACATCAAGATCAACTGGTCCAATTTAGTCGCGTTCAAAAACTCATTCGTCGAAGGAATTCCGAAAGATAGCCGCAAAGCCTACGAAGAAAAAGGTATCGAGACGTTTCTCGGCAGCCCCGAATTCATTTCGGCAACGCAGCTGAGGATCGGTGACGAAACGATCCAGCCCAAACACGTTTTGATCGCTACGGGAGCCAAGCCCCGTCCGTTGGAGATTGACGGGGAGGAGCTGATCACGCTTAGTGATGAGTTCATGAATTTGTCGAACTTGCCCAAGAACGTCGTGTTCATCGGCGGCGGCTATATTTCGTTTGAGTTTGCTCACGTTGCCGCACGAGCCGATTCTGAAGTGACCATTTTGGAGCGGAGTAACCAACCGCTGGGTCATTTTGAATCGAACCTTGTCGATTCTCTGATCGTGAAGAGCAGGGAAATCGGAATCAATGTCGTGACCGAAGCGGCGGTAGAAAAAGTGGAAGAAGCAAATGGCTGTTACTGCGTGACTTATTCAAAAGACGGCAACTCACAAACCGTGCAGGCTGATCTGGTCGTACATGGAGCTGGTCGCGTACCCAACTTGTCCGAACTCAACCTGGAGGCAGGTAACGTTGATTTCGATGCGAACCAAGGTGTTGCCGTAGACAGGTTCTTACGCAGCAAATCCAACCCAATGGTTTACGCAGCTGGAGATTGTGCAGCGACCGGGGTGGCTCCGTTGACTCCTACGGCCAGTGCAGAAGGCTATACAGTGACCAAGAATCTTTTAAACGATAAACCGATCGAAGTCGACTACAACCCCATTCCGGCAGTTGTTTTCACGATCCCGCCGCTGGCTTCGGTTGGACTCACTGAGGGTCAGGCGCATGCAACCGGCAAGTCATTTCGAGTTGAAGCGAAGGACGCGTCCGATTGGGGAACAGTCTCAAAAGTCTGCGAAACGACAGCCGCGTACAAGCTGATCATCGAGAAGGAAACAGATCGGATTCTGGGTGCCCATGTATTGTCGCCGGGCGCCGATGACTTAATCAATCTGTTTGCAGTTGTGATGAAGCTAAACGGCAAGGCGTCTGATTTAAAATCGACATTGCTTGCGTTTCCCACCTCGACTTACAACGTCCGTCAGATGGTTTGACTACGACTAACAAGTGGCCTCGCTCTCCAACAGGCTATCCGATTTGGTCGAACCAATGGTACTCAAAGGTCGTCGCTATTCACGAATTGCGTGCCGCAACGAATCAAGAAATTTGCAAGTCGAACCACTGGTCCAGAGGGGTAAGTAGAGTTGGCGGCCTCCCTAGCACTTCGCACACTGACGCAAGTAGACGACAACGCGTCCAGTAGGCTGGTCGCTTGGAACCATGCTGGGGCTCGACAGGTCGCAATCACAGTCGTTCGCATCAACCTGCAGCTTGAGTGATCACAAATCGTCCAATGTGCACGCCAATCCGTTGAACCATCAAGCTGGCACGTCAATTGCAAACGGTGAAACCGTTAAGTCTCCATTAGTCGGGCTGTCGCGTAACTACGGCAAGAATTCTGCGAAGGTAAATTCTCATGAACGAAGTACTTCTGTTTCTGAATGATCCAGTCATTCTTTGGAGCCTGCTGGGTGCCTCGATCCTGCTGGTGCTGATCGACTACCTCTTTCCGGTCGATTGGCCGGCGTACGTCGGATACCTGTTCTTTTCAATTTTCATCGGAACGACGGCATCGCTAACACCATTGATGAGCCTGTTCGCGATGGTGGCAGTTTTTTCTTTCCTGTTGACGATGCACAAGGCTGTTTTTTCCAAGTACTTGACTAATGCGCCGCACCATGAGCGAAATCGTGTGGTGCGACAAGAGCCTCAACCAACGAACTGGAACAGCGAAGACGCAAGAACTGAATCAACAGTTTCACACAGAGAACCCGCGACAGAAAAGGTATAAATCATGTCCACGAACTACGCTTATCGAAACAGCGACACTCGTCCTCGAAAACAAAGCATTGGTATCCCTGTCCGGTTTCTGATTGCCGGGGCGATTGCTCTGTTCTCTGTGATTTCCTATTTTTCCATGGGTGACGAAAACCCGATCACCGGAGAAACTCAACGAGTCGCGATGTCGCCAGATGAAGAAATCGCCTTGGGCTTGCAGGCTGCACCAGAAATGGCGCAGCAGCACGGTGGCCTGCATCCTGATCAACAAGCTCAACAACACGTCGATGACATTGGAAGTAAATTGCTGGTTGCGGTTCAAAAAGTCGTCCGAAAGAACAATGGTGAGAATCCGTTCAAGTTCGACTTTCACCTTTTGGCTGACGACAAAACGGTTAACGCGTTTGCATTGCCGGGAGGACAGGTCTTTATCACTGCGGCACTCTACAATCGACTTGAAACGGAGGGGCAACTGGCTGGTGTGATTGGCCACGAGATTGGCCATGTACTGATGCGGCACGGTGCACAGAGAATGGCCAAGCAGAAGTTGACACAGGGCCTTGTTAGCGCGACTGGCGTTGCAGGGGGTGGTCAGCAATCGGCTCAAATGGCTGCAGCCGTCGCCAACATGGTGAACATGAAGTACGGTCGCGACGATGAACTTGAGTCAGACAAGTGGGGTGTCGAACTCTGCGTTGAAGCTGGCTATGACCCGAGAGCCATGATTCAGGTTATGAGCATCCTTGAGGACGCCAGCGGAGGCGGAGGGCCGCCGGAGATGATGAGCACGCATCCTAAACCAGCGAATCGACAAGCTTATATCAAAGACGTTATCGACACCGTCTACCCAAACGGTTTACCGACTGGTCTTCGACCTTAATCTACGACGTTAAAGCCTAGCAGCGGAAACGCGTTCGCGAATCGGTTTTCAGCAATCGTCATTTCTGATCGACTTTCGCTACATTCACACTCTTCCGCCAACGACCTGATCGTCGAGCTCAAGAAGCCCCGGATGGATGTAGCTGCCGCGCAAAGAGCAGGAGTGTTGCCCAAACTGATAGCGGCTTGTCGGACCGCAGCGACGATTGAGCTACGTATTTATGAATCTGACATCGCCGCATCAACATGACGCAGTTCATCCTATGCGACGACGGATTCCCACCTGCGTCGATTTTTTGGCGCTAATGCGAAATCCGGAAGCATCGCGAAGTGCGTCCCCGAAATTGCACGGCTCGTTACAAAATTTGTATCACCGATATGGCGGCATACTTTGTATCACGCAGAAGACCCCGAAAACACTGTGTTTTCCGGGGTCATATAGTGGACGATATTGGACTTGAACCAACGACCTCCACGATGTCAACGTGGCGCTCTAGCCAACTGAGCTAATCGTCCGATTTGGGGATGTCAGGATTTTAGCATTTCCGGACCAAAACGGTATCGGTCTTCTTGCTGTTTTTCTTGACCCAATCTGCAACGCAAGGTTCACTTGGTTTGAGACTCTCCTTGAAGTTCCGGGGAACCCGTCGATTGCCGCGATGCGTCGATTCCTCGAAAAAACGCTGCATTTTTGTAACCGTGGGGGGCTGATGGGCGCGTCAATAATCAAGATTGCTTGATTTTGGAGCCCGCATCTTCCGTAACGACTCTCCCAGTTACAGCAATCTCCCATCTCAAACGCAGACGGCATCGAGTGAACTCCACAAGAGTTCGTTAGCGGAAAACATGGTGCTCTGTGAAAACAATACGGTGGAGAATACCCTCTGATTGACGAGCGGAAGATGGAATCTACAGCCGCTTTTGAATTACGCAGGTTCAAGGCGACAGAATGGTGTTTTCCTTGTCCCTGAATGAAAGATTACGCACATACACTCGAAGAATCGACGAGTACTTTTTGCTCGCTTTCGCAGCCAGCAACTTCTTTCCGGGATGAGTATGCGACAAGACAAATCACAGGCTGAACTAACGTCGTTTGAAGACCTTGCGGATCGTTTCACCGAAGAAATTCGCAGCGGCAAGCGACCGCGGATCGAAGATTATGCAGAGCACAATCCGATACACGCGACGGCGATCCACCGCCTGTTTCCTGTGCTGGAAATGATGGAGCAGCGCGGGACTCCGGTCGAAGATTTGAGCGAAAGCGGATTGCTGGAAGCTGAGAATCTGCAGCTAAACCTCGATCCTGCCATTCGACAACTGGGCGACTATCGGATCGTTCGCGAAATTGGACGCGGCGGCATGGGCATCGTCTTCGAGGCCGAGCAGGAATCACTGGGCCGACGAGTTGCGCTCAAGCTACTGCCCAATTCGGCGCAATTCGACGAGCGACGTCAGCAACGTTTTCAGCAGGAAGCTCAAGCGTCCGCAAAGCTACAGCATCCAAACATCGTTAACGTGTTCGGCGTCGGCTGCCAGGAAGACACTTCTTACTTTGTAATGCAGTTCATCGATGGCCATCCGCTAAACAGTGTGCTCAAGGAAGTTTCGCGAATCCGCACCGGTGGGCTGGATGCGACAGTCGCTCTGGCCAATGCGGAAGTTGCCACGTTGGCGACCAACCTCCAGCAAAACGACTTGTCAGACGATTCGTCGCCGAGCAGTTTTCGCGACCCGACCGAGGAACCGAACGCGATGCCGGAATCAGGTTTGGCGTCTGGAGACGAGTCATCAATTTCCGCCAGCCGATCTTTCGCGACAAACGCGAACCCGAAAGCCTGGTGGCGGAACATCGCGCAAACGGGCCTGCAAGTTGCCAGCGCGCTCGAACACGCGCACGAGAAGCGGATTCTACATCGCGACATCAAGCCAGCGAACTTGATGATGGACCATTCGGGAAATGTGTGGGTGACCGATTTTGGTTTGGCGAAGCATTTTGAAAGCAACGATCTGACTCGGACGGGTGAGGTGGTCGGAACGTTACGCTACATGAGCCCGGAACAGCTCAACGGAAAAGCTGACGAACGAAGCGACATCTTTGGCTTGGGTCTGACGTTGTACGAAATGGCAGCGCTGCGTCCGGCGTACTTCGCCAGCGACCGAAACGATCTGATGAAACAGGCGTTGGAAGCCAGCCCTCCGCGTTTGCGCACGATCGATCGGCACATCCCACGCGACCTGGAAACAATCATCCACAAGTGCATCGCTGCGGAACCGAAACGGCGATACCATTCGGCTTCGGACGTAAAAGACGATTTGCGGCGTTTGCTCAGCGGCGAACCGGTGCTGGCCCGACGAATCAATTTCATCGAGCGAACGGCCAAATGGTGTCGTCGCCGACCCGTGATTGCGGGGCTTTGCATCGCGCTCGCGTTGAGTCTGATCGCAGGGATCGCTGGCATCACGTGGCAATGGCGGCAAACAGAATCGGCGCTCGCGGAGGCGAAAGCGAATCTTACGGAAGCCAAACTTCAGAACGAACGGGCGGATCAGCATTTCCGTGAGGCTCGCGAAAGCGTGGACAAGTTTTACACGATCATCAGCGAGCAGCGTTTGCTGCAAGAGCCCGGACTTCAACCGCTTCGCAAGGAGCTGATGCAGGAAGCCGCAGACTACTATCGAAACTTTTCGGAACAGTATGCGAACGACGAGTCGCTGCGCCTCGAAACCGGCAAGGCACTGTTGAGGCTGGTGCAGATTGAAGGTTCTTACAATGCGAATCCAGTATTGTTGGAGACGTGCGAGGAGGCAATCGCCATCTTTCTGGAGCTGAACGAACTCGACCCGGACGATCCACGGACCGCGTTGGAACTCGCGGAAGCTTACGGGATCAAGACTCGCATCCTGCAAAGAAGCGACATCGAGGCGTCGTTGCAATCGTTGCAGGATTCGATCACCGTGCTGCAGGATGTGAGCGCTCGTTTTCCCGATTCGATGGAAACACGTTCCAAGCTGGCGACGCATTATCAGATCATGGGGCTGACCTATGAGACGCTTGATCGCAGTACGGGTCGGACAGATCGCTCGTTTAAAAATTACATGCAGGCATACGCGCTGCGAAAGGAGTTGACGCTCCAGAATTCTGAAAACCTGCGGTCGGCGCTGCACCTTGCCGACACGTGTCGTGACCTCGGCATCATCTATCGGAAAATGCAGCAAACGGAAAAGGCGATAGCGTCCTACGATGAAGCCGTTTCCATCCTGGAACCTCTGGTCGAACGACACCCTGACGATCGCGATGCCCGGCGAACGCTCGGCTCGATCGCGAACTCAATTGGATTTTTCTACGCGAACGTCAATTCGGAACTGGATCTTGATCGGGCCGCAGAGTTGTATCAACTTTCGAAAACGCAGTATGAAATTCTCACGCGGCAGGATCCTTTGGTCATCGAATATCAGGACGGACTCGGTCGCGCGATGTTGAATCTGGGCAGCGTTTATCAACATCAGAACAAACTGGATCTGGCTCTGGCAGCGCGACAAAAAGCGGTGGAAGTCCGCTCGCGCATCAGCGCCGCCAATCCGACGACGCCACATTTGAAGAGCAACTGTGCGCTGGCGATGAACGGAGTCGGATCAGTGTTGCGTGAACTTGGCCGGATCGACGAAGCCACGGAATTGCATGACCAGGCGTTTGAATATCATCTTGCAGCAATTGAGATCGATCCGCGAAATCCTCGCTACAAGTTCCGGGCCGTTCAGGGGCTGGTTCAGTTGGCGCGTGTTCACAGTGCTGCGAAACGGTTCGAATTCGCGATGGAAAAAGTGTCTGACATGGTCCAGTTCATACGTCCCGACGACACACACACGGTGGCCATGGCCGCGAAGGAGTACTTGATGATTGCCTGCAAGATCGGAAAAATGGAAGCGGACTCTCGTAGCGAGGACGACGAATCGCTACGGCTCGAATCGCTGGACCGTGCTCGAAAGGAGTTTCGCAAAGCGACTGAGCGTGGACTGGATGTGCTTAAATGGTATGCTGACGACACGGATCTGCGCTATTTTGGCGAGCTTCCCGAAGGCATTGAAATGCACGACTGGTTGCAGGTACAGTTCGGAAGCGAGTAGTTGACTTTCTCCACACGACATCCATGAGCGAAAAAATTCAGTGGTTCCCCGGGCACATGAACAAGGCTCGGAATCAGTTTCGCGATGGACTGCCCAAAGTCCACATGGTGATCGAAGTTCTCGATGCGAGGATTCCGTTCAGCAGCCAGAATCCAATGCTGGAGGAACTCCGCGGTGACAAACCAGTGTTGAAAGTGTTGGCCAAGTCGGACCTGGCGGATCCAGAGCGAACGAAGCTGTGGCAGGAGTGGTTTGAAAGACAAAAGGGCGTTCGTGCCAAACCAATTTCAATCGAAAACATTCCGCAGATCCTGGGCATCAAGCAAATTTGCCTGAAGATGATTCCGAATCAGGAGTTCGTCAAATCGATGGTCGTCGGTGTACCGAACGTTGGCAAGTCGACGTTGATCAACAAGCTGGCCGGGCGCACGATTGCAAAAACGGGCAACGAACCTGCCGTCACCAAGAGCCAACAACGAATCAATATCGGGCAGGGGATTTCGCTTTTTGATACGCCAGGCATGTTGTGGCCGAACGTAGAGAATCGCCACAGCGGCTTTCGTCTCGCGTCGGTTGGATCGGTGAAGGACACGGCGCTGGACTATGAAGAGGTCGCGGCCTTCGCAGGGAAGTTCCTGCTTGAACAGTATCCTGATCGACTGGTCGAGCGTTATGGTTTCGATTCGATTCCCAATGACATCGTGGAGCTATTCGATGCCATCGGTCACAAACGCGGATGCCTGGGAAAGAACGCGGTGGTGAACTACGAACGAGTGTCGCGAATCCTGATCACCGAGTTTCGCTCAGGAAAACTCGGTCCGATTACGATGGAAACGCCTGACATGGTCGAGCGTGAATTGGTGGAACTGGAAAAGGCCAAAGCGGAAAAGGCTGAGAAGAAACAGGCTCGCGACAAAAAGCGTAAGGACGCGTTCAAGGCCAGAAACAAAAACAATCGTTGAACGTTTCCGATCAATACGCGTCGCAACGGAAAGAAACTTGAAACGCGAAACCCGGTTGCCTACTTCCATTGCCCGTTATCGAAACGCGTTGCTTGCGGATCAAACTCGGTCACTGTTTCGATCGTGGGCAACAACAGCGAAGAGCTACCAATGCGATCCGCCAATTGATGCCAGGACGTCTCATTTTCTCCCGCCGCGGTCGCCGGGTCTTTCGCCGAACGCAGCTCGTATTCCAACGCGACCAGACGTCGAATCCCCGCGCTGCCGATGCGATTCGACCTTGAAAATTGCACCAGTTCCTGCCACGAACAAATGTGCTCAACCGCGGTAACTGCTTTCTGTAGGTTGGCGTCGCTCGACAATCCTTGCACGTCTCGTCCCAATCGAATTGATTGCACCAGCTGAGCCGCAGCGATTCGATCGACGGCATTCGGGATCGGAGTTTGCGAGTCCGTTTGGATTGTGGCTTCTTCGATTCCGGTTTCCAGATACCGAAGCCGATGAAAGCGCGTTCGTTCATCGTCGTCTCTAGCCAGAGCAATCAAATCCGTCAAAGCGGCCTCGCGATCCTGATCGTCTTGCGAGTTGCCAGCGACAACGATCAACAGTTTTATCGCCAAATTTCTGGCGACCGGATCTCGCTTTTGCGAAGCAAGCTCTTCGGCGTAGTCCTGCCACGCCTGCCAATCTCCATGAGCCAGCGATTCAAGTCGCGGCGCATCAAAGTTGACCACAATCGTCTCGATCGCGGACCGCTCGATCGTTTGCGTGTCGAAGTTAGTTCCGTCTGTGGTGTGGCGAAACCGGATGCTGTCGGCGCCGGAAGATTCGACGATGCCAAAAATCGGTGCTTCATTGTCGACCAGCCAAATCGCGTCAGCATCGACCTCGCGAGCGTTCGCTGCAAACATAGCAAACGTCGCGACGCAAAGCCACGCAAGCACAACCCATCCTGATCGTAGCTGCTGCTCGAGAATCGCTGTTGCGTATTGGAGAGGGCTTCTAGTTCTCATCGATGACCCCATTCAATTGCAGCAAGCGATCCTGATTCCAATGTTGTAACAGGCGAAGTTCACTCGCAAACAACTGCAGTCCAACCGATTGGCCTCCCGGCGTTTTCGCATTTGAGCTACGTGCCAACAACTGGTTCAACAGAACGATCTCCTCAATCTCGTTGTCAGTACTTTCTTCGATCAGACGAATGGCACGATCCACGGACTCGGAATTCGCTGCAACTGCACGAACGCATTGCCGGGCGTTGCCAATCACGGACCGGTTGGTTCCTGGCGCTTCTGGATCGAGCAACGAAAGACGACGATAGTAGGCCGTCTGCAAAAATTTCTCCAGGCGAATCCAGTCGCTATCCGACGAGTCAGGATCGACGGCTTCATCGGCCAGCAATGAATCGCGTGCAAGTTTGAGCAAACTCAGGCTCATGTCTTCCTTCCAGGTTTCGCCAACGACTTCTTCCCATGGCCCGTCGGTCAGGACACTGTACATGGTCAGGACCTGATCAATTGAAGCCGACGATTCTGGAAGTTGATCGGCCAATGCCAGGACGACTTCGTGCCAGTTCGCGATTTCCGGAACGACACGTTGAGCTTGCAACCACTCGTCGGGCTCGATTGGCGACAACAAATACTTTGCCAGTGACGATGCCATCGGTTGGGGTATCGATTCGAATTTCGCCACGAGTCCCGGCAGTCTTTCGATCGCAGCCAACCGTTTCGCCTGGTTGCCCTCTGACAAATCGCCAAACGCGGCGATCGTTCGGTCTCGCATCGTGGTATCGAATCCAGCCGACGAAACGCGAGGACGACTCTCTTTGGCATCGAGAAAAACGAAATCGCGAAGGCGCGAATCGAGCCGCTCCAGTCGCAGATCCACATCGCTCCACGCGGACTCATCTCCAGCCCGACCTGATTCGGTGATCGATTTTGCTTCGAGGCACAGGTTCGCCAACGAAGCCGCCTGAAAAATCAAATCCGGCGTCGCATTGGATTCGGCCACGGTCGCGAAACGCGGGCGAAGTCGGTCGATCGTTTCGTCGATCTTCTGATGTCGTAAAAGAGCAGGGCGAAGCCGCCGATTTCTCCAGTCCGCCACCTCCGCACGCAAAACAGACTCGTCAACTCGCACAACCGAATCTGTTGTCCGATCGCTACCGTCAATCAAAAGCGGGCCCGCGAACTCTCGAAAGCCCGTGCCGCCACCGAAGTCGTCGAGCCACAGTTCGATCCACTCGATTCGCTGAACTTCATCCGCAGACTCAATTGCGGTCGCGATTGCCGACTTCATATTCTGCCATTGTGATCTGTCCGCCAGCAGGATCGTGCGAACACTGCGTCTGGCAAATTGTTGCAACTCACCTTCCGTCAGGTAAGGCTTTGTGATCGTGGTCAAAGCCTCGATCAAAATAGAGCTGCGGCCGGGCGACTGCCACGAATTCTGGATCAACTGGTTCCACTGACTCGCCGCAATCGAAGTTGCTACCTGTTCCGCATCGACGTCAGCGACCTCGACCGCACCGTCCAATCTGCTGGAAACAACGCGGTGTAACGAATCGGCACGCTGTTTGGAATTTTCAGCTTCATATTCCGATGCCGACTGCAAAACGGCACAAGCCAGCGATGCCGCACGATAAGGCGACTCTAAAGCACCGTTCCGATTCGATTTGGGCTCAACCGCCATTGCGGCACCAAGCGATTGAACAAACCGTCCAGCAACCTTTGAATCTGTTTCCTGATAGTACCAACTGGCAACCGCCTGGATCTGTTCGTCGTTCGCTGTCTCTTCCGTAAGCATCCGATCGACAACATCTTCGATTGCCGCGATACGGGTCGTCGAATCTTCTGACGAAAGTGAGTCAGCAAATTCCGGGAAAGCAAGTTCCAGCTTTGTTCTCGATACACCTTCGTCTGGGACGGGTTCGGAGGTCCGAGCAACCGAAACAGGATCATTTTTTGGCTTCGGTTTCCCAAAAATGGACTCCCGATTTTCAAATAGCCAATACGATGCCAGCCCGATCAGGGCGATGCACGCAAGAGACGCCAACCCGAGAATTAACGGACGTCTCCGCTGCTGTCTGACGACCTTTTCATTGTCCGCGATCCGATCTTTAACCAGGTTTTCGACGTCTTCGCGAGCCCAACCCCAACGCTTTCCAATCTTGAAAATTCGCTTCGAGACTTTTTCGTCAATCGTGGTTTGGTCGCCGATCAAATCAAGAATCATCTGCTGACCGAAATCTTTCGCGTCGGTTCGTGACAGCCGCCCGATGCCGGATTCCTGAGCCTGATAGTCAAACAGTTGCTCGGCGCGATGCGCCGAAATCCCAAACCGGTCTTCAGCGTGCTTGATTGCTTTTTCTTCGATCGAAATCGAGAGCACGGTGCCCTTGGGTTTTTGGCTGAACTCGCGGACCAAAAAATCGAGAAAAGCCTGTTCGTAGTCCGTCAGATCACCGATTGGCGAATTCGAATCCTGCAGCTGAAGCAAACCGGCTTCGAACAGTTCATCTGGCAAATGAAGTCGGCCGGCAAGATCGTCCAGCTTGGCCTTGGCCGCATTATTGAGCCCTTTCTCCGCGGCGATGATTGCACTCGCCTGACGAAGAAACGTTTGCAATCGCGAATCGCGCGGACCGCCACCCTGGTTCTGTTCTGAGGAATTTGGTGGCTGAAGATTGTCGTCGCTCTGGGACATCAACGATCTCCCTCGGAGCCAAGCTGTTCGATCATGGCATCGTATGATCGCTGCCAATGCGGCGGCACATCGCCACCAAGCTGCAACGTTTGTCGCAATAGTTTTGAGGCGGCATCGCGGTCCAGTGAAGAGAGATTTTTCGCCAGTTCGAGTTTTGCCTCGAACCACAAATCCGAACCGGCTTGGCTACCGTTCGCGAGTCGCTGCCAAAGCTCTTTTGCAGAGGAACGATCGAGGCTCCCTTTTGCAATCGCCAGATTCCGCAAGTAGTTCGCGTTGCCAGGAAACTGGCCGAGCAGCTGCTCGAAAATCCGTTCGCTTTCACGCGAATCTCCGGCTCGTTGATGCAGCTCACCCAGCCTCGACAATGCGACTCTGGCGTTGGCGGAAGATTTCAGCGTCTCCGATTTTCGACCGAGGCGATTCGACAATCGCTGATAGGTTGTGACGGCTTCGGAAACCAGATCCGCGACCGCCGATGGATCACCATTTGTTCCGGCGACCTGTTTAAGCCGTGCATCCAAATGCTGAGCCAACTGAATCAAGGCAGGTAGTTCGAATCGTGTCTCCTTGCCGATGTCGGCGAGCCGTGACGCCGCTTCGAAGGACGCTTCGACATCGCGTTTTTGGTTCGCAATCTGCATCCGATAGTACAGCAATTCCGCTGCAGCGATCTCGGGATCTTCGACTTGATCCAACAACAGTTCACAACGTGCGAGAATCAAATCCAGACTCGCAAGCTCCAACGGAGGCTTCCGCAGCGCTGCATCGATCATGAAAAAGCTGGCTCGAAGTTTTTGCCCGGCGGTGGTTTCCCGGCTTGAGTTCACGTCTTCGCATGACTCCTGAAATCGGGCAAACGTTTCTGGATCGTCAGCCTGATTCTGCCAAAGTCGATAGTGCTGGGCAGCTTTTTCCAACAACGCGGCAGCATAATTTTCGTCACCGGGCGGGAAGTCCTGCAATCGCCGAATCGCATCGGCTGGCTGCATCGATCGCAACTCGATTTTAAGCTTTTCAAAATTTGCTCTGTTGGCGTGCGGCGAATCAGGCCACGTGCGCACAAACCGCTCCAGCCGATTCCAGGCGTCGTTCAGTTTTCCGGGATCGC
This sequence comes from Mariniblastus fucicola, assembly GCF_008087665.1. Classification (GTDB taxonomy): domain Bacteria; phylum Planctomycetota; class Planctomycetia; order Pirellulales; family Pirellulaceae; genus Mariniblastus; species Mariniblastus fucicola. The sequence continues at coordinate 258,787 of NZ_CP042912.1, read as the reverse complement.
GGCCTCCCAAACGCACGGACGACTTTGCAGCCAACCACGCTGATTCGCTGGCCAACCGGGGATCCGCGGAGGCCAATTGTTGAGCCACCTGAGCGAAAACAGAAATCGCGTCGGCCGTTTGATTCTGTTTTAGCATCAGCCACGCCAGCAAATATCGGCAACGCGCGACGTCGTCCGCATCTCCGTTCTCCACCCCCAGCGACACGGCCTGCTGCAATAGTTCGTGAGCTTTCTCAGCCGCCTGCGGCTCCCCATTTTCCGACTTCCAGAACTCCGCGTACCCAGACACCCAACGGGATTCGAACGAGTCCTCGTTCGCGGCAACATCGCTTTTCTCGATCTCTGCCACCAAGAGTTCACCAGCCATATTCCGCGTTAACCCGGCCAACGCCAACGTTCGCAACTCGGGCGTGCCAGCGCTTTCGGTGGTTTCCATCACCGTCAACCACAACCGGATTCGTCCCGCTCTCGACATCGAAGCAATCCGTTTTCGGTCACGGACAACATTGGTCGCCAACTCGTATTTGCCGCAATAACAGTTGCCCAGAAACCGGAATCGAATTACCGCTTCGCGACTTTCGCGGCTGACGGCGTTCGACTCGATCAATTTGTAGAGGTACAGCGATTGAGCCTGATTGTCGCGAGCCGCTTCGATCGCTGCGAGGCCGGCGATCGCGCGAACATGCCACGCGGATTGAAAGTCAAACCAGCGCGAATCGTAATCGCTGAGCAATGTTTGTGGGTCGAGTTGCAAGAACTCGCGAAATCGAACTTCGGCCTGATCCAGAAGCTCTTCCTGTTCGTCCTGCCGCAACATCGCAAGGAAGTAACCACTCCATCCGGCAAGGAACTGGCAGTGTAGTGCTTCAGCTTCAATCGTTTGCCGTTCCGATTCGAGGTTCCTTTGATCGCGGCTGAGTTGCCCGGCAGCAAACAGTTCCTCCGATCGTCGCATCAGCGCCGTGAGCGCACCGGAAAGGTCCTCGTGGAGTGTCTGCAGAACGGACTCCAGCTGAACCTGTTTCTCGAACTGGCCACCGGTTTGGATTCGCTGGCGAAACAGTTTTTCGGATTCGATGTATCTTGCATGCAGAATCGCCACGCGCAAGCGACCTGTTTCGAAGCGCGGATACAAAGCGATCAGCTCACGAGTTCGCTTGAGCAATTGTTGCGGGTCGCCATCGGGCGAAAGCAGTCTGTTGCCGTAAAGTTCCGCCAGCCGTTTGGCAATTTCCTCGCGGGAGGCAGCGTTGCTGGTCGATTCGAGCCGCGATTCCAGCTGTTCGAGCAACAGGCTGTCGAGGTTCCGCTGGGCCAGCCATTTCTCCAGCGTTTCGTTCTCCCGGTCATCGATCTGACCCACGGAAGGCATCGCAAACAGCAGGATCGCCGCGATCGCAAAAATGCTACTCAGCAGGCAACCACGCCACGGCCGAAAACCCGGCAGCGCGACAGGCTCCGACAGCCTGAGCCGCGAACTCAAACGGGACGTCGTCCTCCACGCGAACCCAGGCTCCTTCTGATTTGTTCTCGAATCCCTGCAAAACGCGTTTGACTTCGGAGACATTGTCGGTGGTGATGGCGCCGATGCGATACACGACTTTGTCACCGGTTTTGCGAACATCGACCAAAGCCGGTTCGAGCAGCGTTTCCTGTTTGGCGGCTTCGCGTTCATTGGACTGGATCGCCGACAGAAGTTGTCGTTCGGGGCGAACAAAGGTGGTGGTCACAAGGAAAAAGATTAGCAGCAGAAAAACGACGTCGATCATGCTGGTCATCGACAGCTCCAGCCGCCGATGGTTTTGACGATGTCGGCTATTGAGTTTCATTTTCTTATTCTACGTCTTTGCGGGAAACTGGCTACTGAGACGTCAAATGGCAACAAAGTTCACTGGTCTGCCACCGCACAGCGGACTTTACGGAAACCCATCGTCGAAAGCCGGTTCACCAACTGGTTCACGAACTTTGACAGACAGTTTCGGTCGCAGCGAATCTGGATTCGAATTCGGTCCGGATCGTTGTCCATCTTTTCCAGCTGAGCCTGAATTGCAGTGACGACTTCCTGCTGTGAAAGCACCTTGCCGGCGACGATCACGGATCCTTTTTCGTTCAGGTTGATCGTAACGGTTGCCGTTTTGGATTCTGAAGCGCCTTCGACGACTCGCGGAAGCTCCACGGGATGGTCCACCGTTCGAGTGATCTGCGAAACGGTCATAAAAAAGATGATCAACAGGAACACAATGTCAATCATCGGCGTCATGTTGAACGCGAGGGTGTGATGTGGTCGTGTGCGAGAGAGCTTCATTTGGATTTCTTGCGGCCCGAGGTGTCACCGGGTTTCTTGCGGCCCAACGGCATCATGACTTGCTCGATACGCTTTCCAGCTTCCGCGACGATCGAATCGATGCGGTTTCGAAAATAGCTGTAAGCCACCATCGTCGGAATCGCGACCAGCAATCCCAGCAGCGTCGTGATTAACGCCTGGCCGATGCCGCCGGCCAGCTCCTGAGGACGAGCCATGCCTTCGAGCGACGCAATCGTAGTGAAGGCTTCGATCATTCCGATCACGGTTCCAGTCAGTCCCAGCATCGGCGCGATGGCACCGATGACGTTGAGAACTTCAATGCGACGATACAGCCGACCAGTGACGTCTTCACCCGCTTCTTCAACCGCAGAGCGGTATTCGGCATAGCCAAACTCGCTGGACTGAAAACGCTGCAAGCCGGCAAGAATAATTTCGGTCGACATCGAGTAGTTGGCTTTTTGGCGACACATCTCCATCGCCGGCGTGATGTCGCCGTGCATGATTCGCGCTTCGAGTTCTGACAAAACTTTGTCGGGGATCAGCTTGGAAGACGTAATCCGCCACAGGTTGTCGCTGATCACAAACAGGCTGATCACGGACAGCAGCAGGATCAGAAACACGATCGCCATGCCCAGCAAGTTGCCACCAAAGAGCATTTTCAGGATCGTCGGTGGCGCGGCTTTTTCGTTGCCCTCGATGGAGTCAGCAAGCGCTGAATCAGCGATCGAAGCGTCTGCTGAGTCAGCAGCCTCGGATGACTGGCTGATTGACCGGGCCAATGCGGGGCCGTTGAGAGCGCTGCCAAGGAGGCATGAGAAAAGCAGAAAGATACAGATGATTGCGGGGTGATTCAAAGGTGCCTCCGTGGACGTTCGGACGGCTCCATTCTAAGTCACCTAAAATTTTGAAGAAACGCGTATTGTTCCGGCAACGCAAAATTCGCTGCGCAACGCAGATTGTCGGTCGATATACTGGATTCCCCCAACAGCTTCCCCCTTCCACGCTTTTTGCAGACTCATGAAGCAGCCATCGATTTCACGCCACGGCAGACCGAACAACTCAAGCTTCACCTATTCGGCACTCGAACAGCGTCGCATGCTGGCGACGACCTACTTTGTCAACGACAGTGTTTTCGATTCCGTAGCAGACCAATACACGACAGCCGCTGGATCATCCTCCAATAGCGGATTCAGACAGTCCTCGCGAATTCGGAAGCATGGTCACGGACAAGGTTGCGTTGCGACCGGGCGAAACTGCGAGCTTCCAAAACTACACGTCATACGACAAAGGCATCAATGCCGTTGCTATCGACATGGAAGATCTGCCCAGCACCGTCGACTGGGCAGACTTTCGCTTTGCGACCGGGCGGACGGATGATCCTGAAACCTGGGACGAGATCGAGTTTCAGGATGCGATTGTGCTTCGCGGCGAGGGAGTTGCTGCAACAGATCGAGTTATGTTCTTTTGGGACGATTACTCAATCCGAAACACGTGGTTGGAGGTTCGCGTTTTAGCCAACGAATCGACTGGCCTGATTGCCGATCAGGTTTACTATTTTGGAAACGCTGTCGGCGAGACAGGCAATTCAGTCACCAACGCACGAGTCGATGCCAACGATGTTTCTGCGGTGCGAAACAACTTGTCCGGCTTCTTCACAGTCGACGCGACCAACCCATACGACATAAATCGTGACGGTCGAGTCAACGCGACCGACGTCAGTCTCGTCCGCAACAATCTTTCCGGCTTCTTCGGGCTGCCTTTAATTTCGCCGCCGGCAGACAATGGATTTGGCTTGGCTTCCGGTCGAGGCAATCTGACGGACGCCGGGTTCGACGGACGATTCGTGGCCAACGAGGCACTCGATCAACGGTCGCCCAATCGCAAGATCGATTTCAGCATCGATACTGGTGATGGCATGGAAGACTTACGAGGCTCAAGAAAAGAAGCCCTTGGGCAAAACGTTTTCGATGGCCGAGACCGGTTCTTTACGACCAACAAAAAATCCGACACGGATTCAGTCGAACAAAATTTGCAGCGTGAAGGTGATCACTTGCCAAAGATTCTTTCTGCAGACGCGAAGCCGCTGGCGACGCAGGCAGGGATTCCGACGCCGCGATAGCTTTTGCCAGCAAGTTCCAGGCCCGGAATTTGCGACACCCGTTGTTCGATCCGCCCGACCCGATCAAGATGACCTACGTGGTACTGCGGCATGGCGTTCTTCCAGCGGAATACTTCGGTGAAGTCAGCATTGGGACGGACACCAAGCGACGTTTCAAACTGATCCAACGCGATTCCTGTCAACTCATCGTCCGGCAGATCGACCAGCGATTCCTGCATCGCGCCGCCGATGAAAAACCGCAGCAGCAATTTACCTTCCGGTGCCCGCCCGGAAAACTTGTTGCTGGCGAAACTGATGGCGATCGTTTTGCCTTCATCGATGTGCGGGTAGATGATGCCAAAGCCATCGAAGTCTTTCGGCAACTCGCTGCGGTCAATTCCCATCACCACGATCGCGCAGGAAGTCGACTTGATTCCCGAAAGTTCGCCGCTGAGTGATTCGAAACTTTTCAACAGTCGCGCCGAAACATCTGCCGGCGTCGCCACGATTACCGCCTCCGATTCGATCGCCGTATCCTCAAGTGCGATTTGCCAACGCGAAGCAGCAGTGCTGATTTCGCGAACCTGCCTCCCTGATTGAATTTCAACGTTTTTCAAATCGCCAACCAAAGCCGACACCAGTGAACCGAAACCTTGTGCCGGACTGCGGAACAGGTTGTAGCGAGCCCCGCTGGCCTTGGCGTCCGAAGACGTGGCCTTCTGCTTCACGGCCGCGATCAGACTACCGTGCTCCTTTTCCATCTCCACGAAACGGCTCATCGTCGCGTTCATGCTCAGCATTTTCGGATCCGCAGAATAGATGCCGCTAACCAGAGGCTGGATAAGCGCGTCGAAAGCCTCCTGGCCGAAGCGGCGAATTGCGAACGAAGCAAAGTCTTCGTCGGCATCTCCATTCCCGTTGTAGTCACGAGCCGCAACGTTGACTTCGTCGAGCAAACGTTGTTTTCCGGATTCGCTCAGCAGCGGCCAGGAACGAATCGAATCTTCCTGAGACGGCACCATCAAAGAAAATCCCGCAGGAACCGGAACGACTTTGCCACCAAGTCCGACGAAGGCTTTGTCTTTCGGTTCAGCCGTCGTCAGTAGCTGATCCTCAAGCCCCAACTCGCGGCACAATTCCAAGGCCGTCGGTGGCTGGCAAGTAAACATGTCGGCAGATTGCTCGACGAGATAGCCGTCGATGTGCTTCGTTTGCAAGACTCCGCCAACGCGATCCGAAGATTCAAGAACGGTGATTCGCGTCTGCGGCGAAAGCTGTTGGATTTTCCACGCAGCAGCAAGACCGGTGATCCCGGCTCCCACGATGGTCACGGTTTCAGGTTGGTGATTGTCCGTCATCGATTTACCTGGCTCGCAAAGCAACTGATTTCAATCCTGATATAATACCGGTCGACCGTCAGCCAGTTACCCCATTGAACATGGAAACAACAGTGAAACATATCCTTGTCATTTTTGTCGCGTTGCTTTTTGGCGCGACTGCTTTCGCCCAGCAAGATCAAAAGTACGCTCTCGGCCCGGACTCGCAAGTTCAGAATGTGCCTCAGGGCGAGATCACTCAAGGAGAGATCCTTGAGAGCAAAACTTTTCCGGGAACGAAGCGGCGATATTCGATCTACGTCCCGAAGCAGTACGATCCGAAAAAGCCAGCCGCGTTGATGGTCTTTCAGGACGGACATGCTTACGAGAGCCGTGATGGTTCTTACCGGGCACCAGTCGTGATGGATAACCTGATCGCCCACGGAGAAATGCCGGTCACGATCGGCGTCTTTGTCGATCCCGGGCACAAGAAAGATCAGCTGCCTGAACAACGTGGCTGGCGCCCGCGACCTGAGAACCGTTCGTTTGAATATGACACGCTCAGCGCGGACTATGCAACGTTCCTGTTGGACGAAGTTCTGCCACCGATTCTGGAAAAGTACAACATTGACCCGAACCCGGATCGCTGGGCGATTTGCGGAGCCAGCAGCGGAGGCATCTGTGCGTTCACCGTCGCGTGGGAGCGGCCCGACAAGTTCCGCAAGGTCCTGAGCCACATCGGCAGCTTCACGAACATCCGCCACGGCGACACCTATCCGGGCATCATTCGCAAAACGGAAAAGAAACCAATTCGCGTGTTCCTGCAGGACGGCAGCGGCGACCTGGACAACGAGCACGGAAACTGGCCGCTGGCGAACCAGCAGATGGCCAAAGCGCTGGCGTACAAGGGCTACGATTACAAGTTCGTTTACGGCACCGAGGGTCACAACGGAAAACACGGCGGCGCGATTCTGCCGGAGTCGATGCGGTGGCTGTGGCGTGGCGACAAAGATGTAAAACCGACTCCGAAATCAATCACTCCGGAAACCCAAACTGCCGAATGGGCAGTGAAATGGTGGATGCCTCGTCATAAAGAAAAACTGGCTGCGAGGAAAGAAATGGAAAAAGTTGACTTGCTCTTCGTCGGCGACTCCATCACACACGGCTGGGAACAGGCTGGTAAAAAAGTCTTCGATCAGTTCTACGCCGACCGCAACGTCCTGAACATTGGCTTCAGTGGCGATCGTACGGAACATGTTTTGTGGCGATTCGAAAACGGGGCCATCGACGACATCGACCCAAAGCTGGCGGTTGTGATGATCGGCACCAACAACACCGGTCACCGCATGGATCCTGCTGACGAGACGGCGCTGGGCATTGAGCACATTCTCAATGGGCTAAAAAGTCGGCTGCCGAACACGAAAATTTTGCTGCTGGCCGTATTCCCTCGCGATGCCGACACGAAAGGCAAGCACCGCGTTCGCAATGATGAGATCAATGCGTTGATCAGCGACTTTGCTGACGGCGAACAGGTTTTCTTTCTGGATATTGGCGACAAATTCCTGGACGAAAATGGAAACTTGCCAAAGTCGATCATGCCCGACCTGCTGCATCCGAACGAGAAAGGCTACGAAGCTTGGGCATTGGCAATGGAGCCGATAATCAAGAAGCTGATGGGCGAGTAGTGAGGTTTCCGATGGCCGGGTGGTTTGCCCGGCCTGTTTGGAAATCTTTAGCCAACCTGTTCGTGGGTTTTGGGTTCAAGGAACCCCAAGTGGTGTTCGCAGTGTCGCAATGTGACGGTATGCCATGTCTCGTTGTCCATCACGCCGAACAATGGTGATGGATACAGCTCGGCGGTGTGGTTCTTCATTCGTTCGATGATCGCAGCGAGTTGCTGTACTCCTTCTGCGTCGCTAAGAGCATCGGGTTGCGCGACGGTATCTGGCGCGGTCGGAGTGCCGGGCTTGAATCCGTCATTGAGAATTCCCTGTTTCATTTTCTCAATCATGCCAAACATTTTCATGGCTCCGAAAATGGTTCGAACGAACCACGGCGGCTTTGGAAAGCCATCCATGGGATACCGTATCCACTCGATCAGATGAAAGCAGGTTTGGCCCAGGTTCCAGTTGCCATTGGATTGATAGCCCGAATCCAAAAGTCGTTGGGCTTCTGCAATTACATCGTCGACCGTCTGAAATTTCAGGTCCCGGCGTTTCGTTTTCTCGGCCATTGCAAATCACTTTTGGAATTCTGGTGCAGGGAAATGGTGCCAATTGATGAGCTAGAGTTTACGGGATCAAAGCGCTCGCTGCACGTATGACAAACCGTCTCTAAGCTGAATGCTTTCGACTTCGTAACGTGATGAACAGTTCGTAGTTTCTGCACTGCATTCATTCTTTTTCAATGGCAGATTTTGCTCGGCTCTGCTTCAATAAGAGCATCCAAACTTTCAATCGCAGCAGTCGCGTTTGGAACACAATTGCCAGCTTACAACCGAGTCAACATGTCCGAATTTTATGAAATCCGAATCTATCGTGTCTTCGACTTTGAAAAGCAGAATATGCTTGAGGCATGGATGCGTGACGCGTTGTTGCCAGCGCTTGGGCGGTTGGGAATCAAGAACGTCGGCGTGTTCCGCAATCAAGGCGACCCGAACGACCATTCACAGTTCATGGTGATTCCGTTCGAATCGCTGGAACAGTTTGCGGAGTTGAACGTCAAACTTGCGGCGGACAAAAAATTTACGGATGCTTCCCAGGGCTGGTTTGCTCAGGACATGAAGGATCCGGTTTACAACCGAGTTGACTCGTGGGTAACGCAAGCTTTCGACAGCATTCCAAAAATGGAAATCCCGTCTTTCACAGACAATCCCGATCGGATTTATGAGCTGCGGCTTTACGAGAGCCACAACATGGATTCGGCCAAACGAAAAGTCAAAATGTTTGACGATGGCGAAACGCAATTGATGCGAGACACCAAACTGGGCCCCGTTTTCTTCGGGCGAACATTGGCCGGTCCAGACAGTCCGAATCTGATCTATCTGCTTGGTGCCGAAAGCGAAGCCGCTCACAAGGAACATTGGAAGGCGTTCATTTCCAGCGATCGCTGGGCTGCGATCAAGGATTTGCCGGAATACAAAGATACGGTTTCAAAGATTCAAAAATGGAATTTGACGCCGACTGATTTTTCCGAGCTGTAGTCAAATAGTTCAGTCTGTCCCCGGGCTGAGGACGCGCACGACCAGTCTGGGACAGACTTACCTACCTCCTGCTTTCCGCACCGACTTTCCCTGCTCTTGCAGCAACACTTGTTCGTGTGGATCGGCCGTCAACTCGATTGCACGTTTTCGCGCCAGATTTGCAATTACGGGAAACTGCGACTGATAGTTTGCAACGATCTTGAGCAACGTCAAAACTCGCTCCGGAGCAGAAGCCTGCTGATCCTGGTCGGTCGCCCACCAAAACATCGTCGCGACGCGAATCCCACCTTCGGTATCCGCAACCAGCCTGGACAATGGCATCCGCGACATGTCACTACCGAGAACTCGCTGCCAACGACGGAGCTCGGGAACGCTCGCCATGGCAGGACTCCAGGCCGTCATTCGTTGCCGCCGCGACGCGTGCACAGCCAGCGATGAAAAGTAAACTGCCAATCCGGGCCAGCGTTGTGCCAACTGATCCAGATCCAGACAAGACTCCAATCGGTCCAACTCCGCTGTGGCTGCCTCGGCCGAAGACCAAACGGGAAGATAGCCGTCACAAACTCGGACCTCCAGTTCGCCTTTTGAAAACGCGAGTTCAGAAAAAGACTCGAGAAACGCCGCAGAGCATTCTTCCTGCCGCAACAACGCTCTGATCATTGGCTCGACCGCTTTTTCGGTTTCGCCGCGACCGATGTACCCCAGCATCATGGCTCGGCAAACCAGAAAGTTCGCTTCATCTCCCGCGAACTGCCTTTCGATATTTACGTCGTCTTCCCCGTTTTCGTACCAGCGGCTGGCAATCTCAAACGCGCCGCTAAAGCTTTTCTGCTGCAAGCGATGCTTTAAGCGAAACAGCGGCAATCCAAACTGACTGATCCGTCGGTCAACTTCGTCCTGCCAGGCGGGATCGACCTGAGCCTGCAACACCTTGTCCCAGCCAAGTTTCTGGCCGCTGGAAAGCTCAAGGAATTCATCATTCACAGCCGTCACCGAGACGCCCCGAATCCGGTCGAGGTCACGCAGCACAATTTCTTGGCCGCTTAACGAAAACGAAAATAACACAAACGCCAAAAGTGCAACAATCGCGCGGGGCACAAGCCTACGGACCGATGGCGGCGGAGCAAGAAAACTTGGCAGAACGTGGCCACGAGATAGCATTAGTGATCCAGTTTTGTCGCGAAATCGATCAGCGTTTTAACCTCATCGCCGGCGCCTTCGTCGCAAAGTTGTTTGGAAACAGCATACCCGGATTTTGAGAATGAAAAATCCCGTCCGAGATGATGGACCACCAAACCGTTGCGGCAGAGTTCGGCAAACCCATCCAGGAACGCCACGGTTTGTTCAGGATCTTCACGTTGCAGAAACAAAACGTGAGAATCCGGTTCGGTTTCAATGCAAATCGCGAGAAATCGCTCAACCGAATCATAGTCGTCCTTGTGAGCTCGAACGTCGACGACGCCACGTGCACCACCGCAAACCAGAATCGCTTTGGCTTCATTGGAAAGAATGTCTGGATTGATGGCAGATTCGAGAGGCGTGATAATAGAGCGGCGGCATAGTTCCGCGAACGCAGAAATCGTCGCGGCACCAAATTCAAGTTCCTGCCATGGAGTCTGTCCAGCCTGGTCACCGCTAAGGTTTCTGGGAATCATGGCTGGTCGTCACTCGAAAGGGTCAAACTTCAGGAACGTTTCCCGGATATCGCCGTCGATCGGCACGGGATGCTGTTTCTGATAGTTGAACAGGACGATGACCGATTTTCCAGTCGCAGCGATCGCATTCTGTGATTCGCTGAAGACGACATGTTCGAGCGTCACGCTGGAGAGGCCCATTTTCTGGATCTTCGCGGCGACCCGGATCGTATCGGGATAGCGAATCTGTTTTTTGTAGTCGCAGGTTACCGAAGCGAGAATCGGTCCCAAACCGCGAGGCTGCATCAACTCGTGCAGACCGGACTTGTACCAGTATTCAACTCGCGAGGTTTCGTACCAGCGAAAGTAAACCGTGTTGTTGACGTGACCGAAGAGATCCTGATCGCCCCACTGAACAGGCTGGGTGGCGACAGCCGGGTATCCGTCGAGCATAGCTATGACTTTTCGTCCTGTTTGGCCTGTTTGGAAGCTTCGCTGGCTTTGCTTTTGTCCGGCACTTCCTTCTTTGCGTCTGATTTCTTTGGCTCAGCCTTCTTTTCAGGATCGGCTTTTTTGGGTTCGTCCTTCTTCCCGTCTTCGATTCCCAGAGCCGACTTTACTTTCGAAACGATCGCCGGGTCGTCAGGTGAAACGTTAGACCGGAATCGGGCAAACGGCTTGCCGTCTCTATCGATCAAAAACTTCTCAAAGTTCCAATAGATATCGCCTTTGCCAGCCGGCTTCAAATCCAGCTGGGTCAGCCGCTTGAAAAGCTCTGCCTGATTCTCACCTTTGACATCGACCTTGGCGAACAAGTCGAATTTGATTCCGAACCTCTTCTTGCAAAAGTTATCGATTGCGGTTTCTTCTGCCGGTTCCTGCTTGCCAAACTGATTGCAGGGGAACGCGACGACCTCGAGACCCTTTTCGTGGAACTCGTCATGCAAAGCCTGCAGCGGTTTGTACTGACCGGTGAAACCACACTTGCTCGCGACGTTGACGATCAGGACAACTTTGCCTTCGTACTTCTTGAAATTTACTTTCTCTTTGCAAATATTCTCCATCTCAACGTCCAGCAGAACGTTGTTAACATTCCTGGCCAGCGCCGTCGCCGGTTTGTCAGAATTCTTTTTCTCCAGTTTCTGCGTCTGAACCGTTTTTGATTTGTCAGGATCCTTTTCCTGCGATTGCGCAGACGCATCCTGATCAACCGACGCCAAGGCCGCAAGCAGGATCAAAAGGATGAGAGGTCGGGAATTCATCAGCGAGGGTTTAGAAAGGGCTGGAAACGAATGATGCGAGTTACTATTAATTTTAACCAGAAGACGGGCACGATGTTTCGCGAGCAAAACCTGATTATGCTGGTTCCTGGCTCCATCGGCGAACAATTTCCGCCCCAATCTCGCAAGCCGCCATCATTTCGTCCAAACAGGCCCATTCCAGGGGCGAATGCAAGTTGTGCTGACCGGACGACAAGTTTGGTGTCGGCAAGCCCAGCTCGGTCAATCTGGAACCATCCGTCCCGCCACGGATCGCATCCAGCTTGCACGTTCGACCCAGCTTTTCATGAGCCTCGACGGCGAATTTGACGGCCCGAGGTTCGTCTGCCAACCCGTCACCCAGATTTCGATACTGGTTGCGAATATGGAGTTTGATTTTGGCTCCCGGGAACGCGGCCTCCATCGCTGTCGCATTCTGGTGCAGCAACTCCGCGTACTGCTCCAATCGCGGCGTATCGAAATCGCGTAGCAAAATATTCAGAGTCACCTTGTCGACACCTCCTTTGATCACATACGGGTGCAGGAAACCCTCTCGATCTGAGGTACGTTCCGGCGACAATCCTGCCGGCAGTTCTTCGAGAAATCGGGCGGCCACCCGGATCGCATTGACCATCCGGTCTTTGGCCATCGCCGGATGGATATTGACACCTCTGATCGTGACCGTCGCCATGTCCGCGGAAAAGGTCTCGTTGTCGACAACGTTCTCTCCGCCACCATCAAAGTTGTAGCAAACCGTTGCATTTACTTTATCAATACTGACGTGGTCGACACCGCGTCCGATCTCTTCGTCGCAAGTGAAAAGAACGCGAACCGGTCCATGGGGAAAGTCCGGGTTCTCGATCAGCATATTGGCCAGCTCCATAATGATCGCCACGCCAGCCTTGTCGTCTCCGCCGAGCAGCGTCGTGCCGTCCGTCGTGATGATGGTCTTGCCCTTGCACAGTGGCAACTCGGGACACTCGGCAGCCGTGATGACTTTGGACGAATCGCCTGGCAGCGTGATGTCCTGGCCGTCGAAGTTTTCGATCACCTGGGCTTTCACGTTTTTTCCGCTGGTCTCAGGAGAAGTATCGACATGCGAATTGAATGCCACGACCGGTGCATCCACATTGCCAGGCACGGTCCCCATGACAATCCCCTTGCCGTTCTGGTGAGCGTCTTCGATTCCCATCTCCTTCATTTGCTGAACCAGCAATTTCCCTATTTCAAGTTGCCCGGGGCTGCTGGGATAGAAATCCGTGTTCTCGTTCGCAGTGGTGTCGATGGCAACGTATTGTAGAAATCGATCGAGTAGCCGTTGGCGGTTGACGTTCATTGGGGCTTTATTTTCAAAGTTTGGACGGAAGCGAGAACCCAGTTTGCGTTCTCTTTTGGATTCTTCCAATGCCAGATACAATTTGCCCGGCAACGATGGCGCTGGGCGCGTCAACCTATTTTAACTGGCATGGAATGTCTGAACCAACTGGCGTAGATCAAACTTCCGATCGGTTCGCCGATCTCTGGATGTCGCTCCGCAGCGTCGGCGCGATCAGGGCTCTGGTGGTTCTGGCGATCCTCTTCAACTGCTATTCAGCGTTTTCCTATCTGTCACACCGACACGATCAGCAGGATTTCGCTCACTACTATGTATCGAGCAAACTGTGGCTGGAAGGAAAAGACGTCTACGGCGTTGAACTTACGCCGCTGTACGAGCAGTTAGGCTGGAATGATCTCAAGGAGCCCGTTTTCGGCGCCACCAACCCTCCGCCGTTGCTGGTGCTGTTTGCGCCGTTCGCCGTCCTCAATCCTCAAGTCGCCCACGTGGCCTGGATGCTTGCTCAGATCCTTGCCTTCGTGTTCGCAACGTGGCTCGCGTGGAAGTGCGTTCGGGATGAGGCCGAAGCGGGCGGATTCCTGTTCGTTCTGGCAATTTTCCTGTTCCTGCCGTTTCTCAAAAGTCATTTCTACTACTCGCAAGTTCAGCTGATCCTGATGGCGATGGTGTTGTTCGCATACCAGCTGTTGCCGGAAAGCGGGACTGGTCAGAGCCTCATTGGGCGGAGCGGTATTGAGACGAACAACCTGGCGAAGGGTAGTGCTGCGAGGTTCAAGGCACGCTTCGGCGGAGCCCTGTCTTGCGCGATCGTTTCACTGGCCGCGCTAATCAAAATTTACCCCCTGGTGCTGCTTCCGTGGTTCGTCTGGAGAAGCGATTCCGCGGTGCGGGGTCGAATCACCTCCGGGCTGACTTCGGTCATGGTCCTGGCGATTGGCGTGTGGCTGACTGACGTCGCGCTTTGGCAGAGCTTTGCCGAACACGGTTTGCGGATCGTATCGGCGTGGGTCAGAGCGGCTCATGACTGCTACACGTTCGCCAACGCGGCTCATCAGCTGGGAACCACCATTTCAGGCGACGCGGACAGCAATCTCTACGTGCGAATCGGTTCGCTGGTCGGAGCGCTGGTTCTGGCAGCGTTTTACTTGCGACTGATTTTCAGCCCTGCGGTTCCCGGCAGAAAAAATTTGTTGGCGGAGTTTTCGCTGCTGATTTTGCTGATGTTGTTTTGCGGCGGGACGTGCTGGTGGCACTACCTTGTGTTCCTGCTGCTGCCCATGCAGGTGATTGCCAGCCGAATGCGGGATCATCTAACACTAACGGCTTTGATTGTTGCCTGTGTGGTGATCTTTCTTTTGGCGAACCTCAAGCTTCCGACGGCGAATTTGGAAATCCTGAAACCGGTGCTTAACCAGCGGCCGCTGATTGCGATGCTGGTGATGGCTGTGTTTCTTGCGTTTAACCTCAAATCAAGCCGCCACGCGGTGGTCGCAGAACGTTAGAATGAGGGCTGAAACTTTTCCTCGTGCTTTGAATCGACCATGAAGCAGTTCCATCGTGCCGCCGTAGCAACCAGACGTCTGTTGATTTTTGCGTTGATGTCATCGTTATTGCTGACGACCGGTTGCAAAGGATGTTTCGAAGACACAGCCGAAAAACCGGAAGAAGAAAAGAAGGCGAAAGAGAACTTCGAGTCCCAGACGCCGGTCACGTTGCCTGGCTATTATCCGATCGACCCGGAAGAGAAGAAGAAGCTTGAAGAGGAAGCCGAAGACGACGACAAAAAGCGAGCCATGCTCTCACGGATCGACCCCGCGGTTCGATTCAACCGAACGAAATTGGGGCACTGGGTCAGCATCGACTTTCTGGCAATCGCTAACAACTTCAACGCCGACGGCTATCTGGAAACGACCAGCTATTTCCAAAACCGTCCGCATCTGATCGAAGGCACCGACTATTACGTTCAGACTTCGCGACCTGTGAATCTGGTCAAAGGCGACTGGAAGAAACTGGAAACCAGCGTTTATCTTCCGCGAAAGAAAAGCAGCTCGAAAACCGGAACGATCAGCTATCTGCTCAACAACGGAGGCAGCCTTCCGGCCATCAACATGGCTTATCCTCACAACCTGCTGGAGGATTATCAGTTCCACGTCGTACTGCTGTCGAACCGTTCTGATTCGCTGAAGTATCTTTCGTTTCTGGATTGCGTGACGCTGCCGGCAGGCACAGGATCGATGGGCGAACAACCCGTGTTCTATTCGGTCGTACCGACGACCAAAGACAACCCAATTCCACTGCCGGGCCAATCGCTGAACTGGACGACGATCGCGTATCTAATCTGGGATGACCTGGATCCGGATGATCTTTCCAGACAGCAACAACAGGCTCTCGTGGACTGGTTGCATTTTGGTGGACAAATCATTTTCAGCGGGCCGGACTGCCTGGACCGTCTACAGTCCAGCTTTCTCGCCGACTATTTGCCAGGCCAGTTTGAAGAGTCGATCGTGCTCAACAAGGCCGATGTCGAAGAGCTAAATACCAATTGGTCGATCGTGTCGGCCAAGAACGAAGCCGAGAAACTCGACTTGGCCATTCGGGACAACTCGCCGCTCCCGGCGATCCGGTTCAAGCCGCATGTTGATGCAAGCTTCATCGAAGGTTCCAGCGGACTGGCGTTGGAGCGCCGAATTGGAAGAGGCCGTGTCGTGGCGACGGCTTTTTCGATCAACAATCGCCAAATCAAATCGTGGAGAAGTTTGTCCAGCTTCATCCACAATGCGTTGCTTCGAAAACCGCATCGAAAGTTCGCGAGATCAAGCCAACTGGCGTCCCTTACTTTCAAATATGCGGACGACCGCACGTCGATCTACGATCCGCTGGCCGGTTCCACGCTGCGATTTCTCAGCCGTGATCTGGCCACAAACGAGATTGCCGCGGACAAGTCACACGACGAAAACTATGCAGTAGACTACGCCAATCTGTCGTCGGCAGATCAGGCTCTGCGTGAAGGCTTGGGCGCGTACGGCGGTCGATCCGAGTACATTTTGTCGGGGTCGGGACTTTCGCGGAACAAGGATGATTTTTTTCATTACGGCGGCTTTCAGTCGTTTCGCCAATCTGGGGTCGCGGGCTGGAACGACGACAGCGGAATCGCTTCGGCGGCCCGGGAAACGCTCAAGAAGGCTGCCAGAATCACTCCGCCTTCCGCCAGCTTTGTGATGAAGATGCTGGGGCTGTATTTGCTGGTGCTGGTTCCGATCAACTGGCTAGTGTTTCGCTTGATCGGCAAAGTCGAATGGGCCTGGATTGCGGCGCCGATTATTGCACTCGTCGGCGCGTTCATGGTCGTCCGCTATGCGTCGCTGGACATTGGATTCGTTCGCAGCGTTACGCACGTCGGCGTTTTGGAGTTGCACGGCGATTTTGAACGGGGCCATTTGACAGACTATTCGGCTCTCTACACGTCGCTTTCCACTCGCTACAGCGTTGAACTGGACAACCTGTCGGGACAGTCGATTCCTTTCGCCAATGTCGCCACAGATGACTTTTCGCCAGACGAACAAAGTAGAAAAGTTGAACTGAACCGAACGACAACGACTGACTTGAACAATTTCCTGATCCGCTCCAATTCGACGGGACTGCTGCACACCGAGTTGATGCTGGATGTTGGCGGATCGTTTCGATTGACTGGCGATGAAAGTCTCTTCGAAGTCGAGAATCAGTCGACGGTCAGCCTTCAGGACGCGGGCGTGCTCAGACGCAACCGTGATGGCGATCTTGAATTCGCCTGGATCGGTGATTTCGAAGCCGGCAGTGACGCGACGCTGGACTTCAAGCCGCTCGAAGGTTCCGTCTATTCTGGCTGGAGCAAGGTGGAAGCCTTGGCGGGAAATTCAAAATTTGCAGAAGCGATCTGGGAAGGCCAGGGGCTTGAGTCCGACAGCTTGCTGACGATCGACGAATTGGCTTCGATCGACGAACTGGCTGCAGGCTGGCCGGAACTGTCCCAGATTCTTCGGGACAAAATAAAAGCCCGGTCTATGGAGGCGGTTAGCAAGTCCATGCTCGCTTCGGCCCTGTCGGAAGTCCGGGGTTCGAATGTTTCACTGGCTGGAGTTTTCGATTGCGTGGCGTCGAATCTGCGAATCGGGCCCGGTGAAGTTCGCCTGATCGCTCACACCGATCAGAAACTCGATCAGTCAAAGTACAAACCTGCGGCGACTCAGGCCAATTACAACCTGTTGGTTCTGGTGCATCTGCGTCACGCCGATTTGCCAAAATGCAAACCCGACAAAAACGCCATCAGCGACTTCGTCCGCGGACGTTCCAACATCGACCAACAGGCTGAAGAAGAATTTTTAGAGATGGATCAGTAAAAACGCATGATTGAAATTACCGGATTCGGAAAAGACTACGGCGAATTCACCGCGGTTGAAAACCTTGACCTGAAAATCGAGGAAGGTGAGATGTTTGGCTTTATCGGCCCCAACGGCGCCGGGAAAAGCACGACAATTCGTTTCCTGGCGACATTGCTGCGGGCGTCTCGCGGTGAAGGTTCGGTTAACGGGCACAGCATTACAGATGACCCGATGAATGTTCGGCGCAGCGTGGGTTATATGCCAGACGCCTTCGGTGTTTACGATGGCATGAAGGTTTGGGAGTTTCTGGACTTTTTCGCTGTTGCCTACAAAATCGGGCGGACGCAGCGAAAACAGGTCATTCGCGACGTGCTGGAACTGTTGGATCTGACCTACAAGCGGGATGACTACGTCAATGGATTGTCTCGCGGTATGAAGCAGCGACTTTGCCTGGCCAAGACACTGGTTCACGACCCTCCGGTTCTGATTCTGGACGAACCGGCGAGTGGTTTGGATCCACGGGCTCGCGTGGAAGTCAAAGCGTTGCTCAAGGAACTGCGGCGGATGGGAAAAACGATTCTCATCTCCAGCCACATTTTGACAGAGCTGGCGGATTGTTGTACTTCGATCGGAATTATCGAACGGGGACAGCTTCTGATGCACGGACCGATCGATGATGTGTATCGTCGCATCCAGGGGACGCCAACGGTTGTGGCTCAGTTTGGAAACAATCTGGATAAAGGTCTGTCGATCATCCGCAGCAATCCGGACGTACGCGATGTGCAGATCGATGGAGAAAAAGTCACGATTGAGTTCGCCTCTCCAGAGTCAGAAACTGGCAACTTGCTAAAGTCGCTGGTGGATCAGGGCGTCGAAGTCAAAAATTTTGGCATCAAGGAACCGAATCTCGAAGACGTTTTCATGATGGTTACCAAAGGCTTGGTGAGCTAGTTTCAGCAATTGCGCCGAAACCAAATTCGAGTTCGGCTGCACAGCACAGGCGAAAATACTGTCAGTTCAGCAAGATCGTTTCGTTGTCACCACCGCCGTTTTCCCATTGGCGACGAACTTCTCGCAGTCCGTAGCAGCACAGATCAAACTGATCGCTCAATCGGTGCAGCACGCCACCGGGGACGGCCTCGTCGGTGGAACTTTCGATCGTACTGGCGATGTGATATGACTGTTTGCCGAAATGGCAGTAGTTGAGAAACTGCTCTGACGCAGCGTTTTCGGCTTCGCTTTCCCGAAGGGCTTCCGGGTAGACGCCGGCCCAGAAAAGAGTGAAATCACCGATGTGTTGATGAAGTTCACGGCGTGCGTCACCCAGACGTGCTGATGCTTCTGCCACCATTTCTGGCACACTCAGCAATGGCCGTCCAGAGATTCCGCGAATTCGGTGCACAACGTCGCTACGGACGAAGCGCACCAGCAGGGTGCTGAGATAGTCGATCAAAGTAGGATCAACGATCCCCAATTCTGACTGAAAAGTACTCTCGGCCAGACCGGCAAAATACCGGTGGACCGTTGAGCGTGGATTATCCTCGTTCATGGCGATGCTCCCGGAAGAAAGATCTATTTCAACTTTAGGTCGACATGCCGGATCCGGTCAAGCGAAATTTTGCTGGCAGTTTGGTGATTTTGTGGTGCGATGAGGGGACTGAGGATCGAGTTTGGGGATAAAGGCTGAGTTTTCGATTTTGGAAAGCACTCGGCACTTGGCACTCGGAAGCGCGTTGACAGGCATCAACCTCCCAACTCAACAGCAACCTCCCGAGCTCTCCGGACTACAACAACTCGATGCACCGATTTGGATGGTCGTCGAATATTCCGACCCTTTGGTCTCTCCTGGTTCACGAATGCGAATCGTTGAACAATCAAAAAGTTTAGCGTCCGACGTGACTTCGCTGTGCGGATCAACGAACTCAAACATTTGGCAGTACGGCGGTCGCTTGAGCAACTCGTAGGTCTTTTCGCAAACAGCGTAGCGTTTTCCACGCTCCATCGGATGACCGTCGTCGTTGACTACCGCTTTGAACGGCCCCTTGTAGATCACCGCCTGATTCTTTTCAACGCACGGTCCGTCATCGCCTTTGTAGGCACAAACGGTCATGGAACGAAACTCAATTCCTTCGACAGTTTGCCACGGCTGTTTGTCCAACTTCAGTATCTCCACACCATGGAAGCCGGCGTCTTCGAAGGCCTGTAAAAACGCGTCTTCGCGAAATGCGCCTGAAATGCAACCACTCCAAAGCTCCGGGTCTTGCTGCATTCCGACTGGAACGTCTTCGTCGGAAACAATGTCACTGATCACTGCCCGACCGCCCGTCTTGAGAACGCGATAGATTTCAGAGAACAGTTGCTTTCTGGCATCGTTGCCAACAAGGTTCAGAACGCAATTGGAAACGACGACATCGATCGAATCGGACTCGATCAAAGATTCGGCCTCGCGCAGCTGCTGAGCTTTTTCCTCAAGGGCCAGGAAACCGTTGGCATCCTCAACCG
This sequence comes from Mariniblastus fucicola, assembly GCF_008087665.1. Classification (GTDB taxonomy): domain Bacteria; phylum Planctomycetota; class Planctomycetia; order Pirellulales; family Pirellulaceae; genus Mariniblastus; species Mariniblastus fucicola. The sequence continues at coordinate 238,777 of NZ_CP042912.1, read as the reverse complement.
GCTGTTGTTTCAACCAGGTTTCCAGTTTCTCCAGATCCAGTGCCAGATCCTGAATGCGACCCTTGCGAAACTCAACATTCGCATAGCCGATGCGCTCGGCAACGATCGGAGCGTTTCGATTCGCAACTTCCAACATGGGGTCAGTCATATCGACACCGATCACTTTTCCACTTTTGCCGACCACCTGGGAAGCAATAAAACAGATCTTTCCCGTTCCCGAACCAAGATCCAAAACGGTTTCCCCTTCGGATACGTATTTCGAAGGGTCGCCGCAACCATAGTCGCGCTCAATCACTTCGTCAGGAATGATCTCCAGATATCGTTGGTCATAATCGACCGGACAGCACAAAGCGGGTTCTTTTTGTTGGGCGCCAACGGCATATCGTTCCCGGACAGAAGACTCAGACATGTGTTTCTTTCGATCAAATAGTAAATCAGGAAGATTTCGGACAGCGCATTATTTTTGGCAGGACGCGATGGCCAAATCAGTTTGTACGTGGATTCACGGCAATCAAGACAATTGCTCGGCTTTCGGATACGATACAGAACGAATTTCAAAGCTTGAACCAGGCACTACAAATGCGAATTCTATCAACCACTTCAATTCTTGTCCTGACGCTAACATTCCTCTTGTTCGCTGAACCATTGTTGGCTCAGTCGGACAGCGTCAACCAATGGGCGACGTGGCGAGGCGGCAACAACAATGGCGTGGTTGACGACCAGAAAGTTGTCACGCAGTGGAGCGAAAACGACAACGTGCTGTGGTCTGCAGAAATTCCGGGCCGTGGACTTTCGACGCCGATTATTGTCGCCGATCGCATTTTCCTGACGACGTCTGATGTTGGCAACGAAACGCAAAGCGTCCTCTGTTACGATCGAAATGGCGGAAAGCAACTTTGGAGCACCGTAGTCAACCAGGGAAATCTCAATCCACGGATCCATCAAAAGAACACGCATGCTTCGCCGACAGTAGCCTGTGACGGCGAACGTGTTTTCGCATTGTTCAACAACAATGGTCAGAACCAGGTGGCCGCGTTGAACTTCGATGGCAAAGTCCTCTGGAAGCGTCACGTCGCCAAGTTCAAAACTTCGTTCCCCTTTGGATCTGGATCGTCGCCAATTTTGCATGAGGGACTGCTGTTCGTCCCCAACGATACTAACGGCGAGTGTGCGATCCTGTGCATCGATCCAGAAACCGGCAATGAGGTTCGGCGGATCAACCGCGGTGGAAAGTTCTCCAGCTATTCGACTCCCGTAATCGCAGAGGTTGGCGGACGGACTCAGTTGCTGATTAGCGGCGGGAAGAAAGTAAACGGCTACGATCCTGCGACCGGCAAGGAACTTTGGAGTGTTCCGACGAAGTGGCAAGTAAGCTGTGGCACGATGGTTTGGGACGGCGATCTCGCTTTCGCCAGCGGCGGATACCCGGCCCAGCAAACGCTTGCGATCAACACCAAGACTGGCAAACTCGTTTGGGACAAACCGGTCAAATTCTACGAACAATCGATGCTGGTTCACGATGGTCGACTGTATGGCCTGAGTGATCGCGGCGTCGTTTATTGCTGGGATGCGAAGACTGGCAAGGAACATTTCAAGCAGCGATTCGAACAGCCTGTTAGTGCATCGCCCGTGCTGGTCGACGGAAACATTTTCTTCACCTCTGAAAAGGGCAACACGCTGGTCATCAAAGCCGGCACGAATGACTATGTCGAGGTCGCGAAAAACAAGCTTGGCAATTCTTCGTTTGCATCGTTCGCCATTGCCGACAACAAGATCTACGCTCGCGTTGGCGTCGGACGCGGCAGAAACCTGCAAGAGTATCTCTACTGCCTGGGCGAAGAATAAACTGTCCGGACAAGCCAATGATCCGCGTTGTTGAGAACCATCCGGACGACCTTGAATCGGTTCGATGTCTGTTTCGGGAATACCAGGATTTCATCGGCATCTCGCTCTGCTTTCAGTCTTTCGAAGAAGAGCTCGATTCGTTGCCCGGTAGGTATTCGAAGGCGAATGATGGATGCCTTTATCTCGCATCGACTGATGGGGAGCCGTCAGGTTGTGTGGCGTTTTACAGAATCGATGACACGACCTGCGAGCTAAAACGGCTCTTTGTTCGGCCTTCGTTTCAGAAACGAGGGATTGGAAAATCGCTGATGGACCGGGCGATCTGCGACGCGATCGACGTCGGCTATCAGAAGATGGTCCTTGATACGCTCAGAAGGCTCGAAGGCGCCGGAGTGCTTTATCAGCGGCTGGGATTTTCCGAAATCGATCCCTACAACGTGAACCCGCATCCGGATGTCGCGTATTTCTCGAAATCGCTGTCCTGAACGGGGATCTGGGAGTAAATCCGCGTTGGTGAGACGATTCAGATTGCCTAAACTCAGCGTCTCAATCGATCTCTTAACCGGATGATGGCGTGTCCGTTGCCAATACAAAACTGAATCAGACTGCCAAACGAAAACTGAGCCGCGCCGAGCGCAAACAGAAACGCCGCGAAGTCACGCAGAGCCAGTGGGCTCGCGAGCAGGACGATGTCGAAACCGACGTCGCACTCCCGGACAGAGTCACGGCCTTTGAACAGCATGGCGAATTTTCGATGGCATGGTCTACCGTCGTTCAGCCCCTGCTGTCCCATTTCGGAGACGCCGATGGCTACGTCGCGTATCGGACTCGCTGGAACCAGACGATTGCTCTTGGCGATCCCGTTTGCGGCAGCGATCGAATCGAATCTCTGCTGAGCGCGTTCATCCAACAGCATCAACAGCCTTCCTTTATTCAGGTTTCGCCAGCGACCGCGGATGTGCTTGCGAATCACAACTATCGGATCAACGAAATCGGGCTCGACACCTCGATCCACCTGGCCGACTACGACTTCAAAGGAAAGCACAAGGAGTGGCTGCGCTACGCAGACAACTGGACGAAGCGACGCGGGTTTGAAGTCCGCGAATGCAGCTTCTCGGAAGTTCGCGATGTCGACGTGGAGGCCGTTTCTGAGGCCTGGCGAAAAACGCGGACGGTGAAACGAAAAGAGGTGCGTTTTCTGAATCGTCCGATCGTTTTGCAGGACGAACCGAACGTGAGAAAGTTCTTTCTGTTCGATGCCGACGGCAACATTAACGCGTTCGTGTTCCTTGATCCTCTTTTTCGTGATGGAACAATCTGCGGATATGTAACGTCGATCAAACGCCGATTGCCGGACGCGCCAATCTATAGCGAACAGGCAATCATGAAGCGAATTATCGAGACGTTAAAAGCCGAAGGCATCGAACAACTGAAGCTTGGCCTTTCGCCTTGTGCGTCGGTTGACCGCAGCGGGTATCGCGAAAGCGTTTGGATACAAAAGCTGTTTCAATGGGCTTTCAATTCAAAACTGGTCAATCGTCGCGCCTACAACCTTACCGGTCACGCGAGCTACAAAAGTCGTTTTCGCGGGACGGAAGAGAAAGTTTACCTCGCGTCGCCTCCGGGAATTCATCCTCGTAGACTTCCAGCGTTAATCGCGATGTGTGGGATCGCGTAGGAAGAGGTGCGTTGGCAGACTTTCACGAATGCAGCATGCAAGTCTGGGACAGACTTGCCTACATCGGACGATACGAAGCTTGGGACGGCTTGCCTACAACGGGCACGACAAAAGTCTGGAACAGACTTGTCTACATTTGTGACGTCACTAAAAAACCCGGAAGCAAATGCTCCCGGGTTTCAAGATTTATGAATCGGTCCGAAGCCTAGGCGAAGATTCGCGGAGCCTGAACCTGATCGTGAATCTGGTTGCAGACTTCCGGATCAAGGTTCATCGCCTGAGCCAACTGGCCAAGGTATTGTGCTTCCTTCTGCGTATCGAGGTCGATCGACGTCAGAGACAGGAAGTAGACCTGTTGCTCCAATCCGTTTGGAACCTGACGAGCAAAACCAGCAACGTCCAGAGGAGCCGCGAACTCTTCCCGAAGGAATTTGACTTCGGCTTCTGAAACCTCGTCGCCAAGCTTGCTGACGATATTGTCCTGTTCTGTTTGATCGATTCGACCATCTGATTTGGCAGCGTTAACCATTGCTCGGATCAGAACTGTAGCCTGATCGTTGGCAGCTGAACGTTGCTCTTGAGCTACTTCAGGGGCTTTTCCTCCGCCACCAAGAACTGCACCAAGGAGATCGCTGATTCCGCCGCCTGACTGTGCTGTCGCTGCGCCACCACCGCCGCCGCCAAGCAAACCGCCGAGAAGTCCGCTGATTCCGCCACCTCCAGCAGAACGCTGTTGTCCGCCGCCGAGCACGGATCCAAGGACGCTTCCGAGGCCACCGCCGCCAGTTGAGCCTCCACCACCGCCCAGTAGTCCACCTAGAAGTTTGCCGCCGAGGCCTGAAGAGAGCGACTTGTTTCCAAGAAGGCCGCTGAGAAGTTTGATTGCATCCATTGAGTATTCTTTCATCATAAAGGAGGGATCCGACACCCAAAGCGGCATCGACGACGCATGAGTCTAGCGCATTGCCCACTTTCGATCCATAACTGGCCCGTTTTCCTTCAATTGGCCCAGTGAAAACCGGCCTCTCGTTGAACTCGACACCTGGCAGACACTTTTTTGCTTGCACGGTCGCAAAATTAGACGCCACAGCTGACAATGAGAGACCTGTTTTTTGATGCCACCATTCAATTCGCCCAATCCCCGCAATCCAATGACTTCTGACTCAATTCTCACACACGGAAGAGAGATTGATCCGGACCTCGGAATCGCCATCGAAGCCGCGCTCGCAGCCGGAGACGTGATCCGTGAGGGCTCCGGGAAAATGCACGATGTTGAGTTCAAAGGTGTTGGAGACCTGGTCTCTGAAGTCGACACCAATGCCGACGTTGCCATCGCGAAAGTACTGCATCAGCATTCCACGCTGCCCGTGCTTTCAGAGGAATCTTCGCCGACACTTGATGCTGGCGTTTCGGATTTCTGGATCGTCGATCCGCTCGATGCAACCAGCGCGTTTTTGACGCAAGCCGGTCCGCAATATCCGTCGGTTCTGATCAATCGACAGCAGGACGGAATCACGACCAGCAGCGTGGTTTATTTCCCGCTCACCGAAGAATGGTTCTACGCTGCCAAGGGCCGCGGAGCATGGAAAGACGGCAAGCGTTTGATCGTCAGCGATGAACCGATGACGCTGCTGGAGTCGTGGGTAGAGATGAATCAGTACGCGGATAACTCGTTGGAGACCGAATTGTTTTCCAGCATGCGTCAGCGTTTGCGGTCGAAGTATGGAGCCCGCCTGGTGACGACCAACCCACCGCATTCGGGTGTGGCGGTTCGAATCGCGGAATCGAAGTCTTCGTTGTCTGTCGCGATCCACGACAATTCGGCGGATCATGTGAAGCAGGCGGCTTGGGACATCGCGGCGCCGCGATTGGTGCTACAGGAAGCGGGCGGCGTGTTTCTGAACTTCAGTGGAGAAGAGCTGGACCTTTTCATGGCCGAGCCATTCGTCGTCGCCCGGACCGAGTCGCTGGCGCGAGAAGTGATCGAGCTGTTTGAAACTCAGCCAACGTAGCCTGCTGCGGTCTGACGAAAGAATAATCGGCACGCATCCAGCCCGCCATTCCCTGCGTAGCGTCGAGAGATGCAATTGCGATTGTGAGCGTTACTTTTCTGCAGCGAACTATTCGAACTTCCGAACAATGACCGAACTCGCCTGACCTTGAGGCGTGCAGCTCAAATTCAGAAACTGATCGCCGGGATTCGTCGACGCGGCAACGGCGTTGATCGGACACGCTTCATCGGGCGAATCGTAGTTCAGAATGGGGAACAGCTGATCGTTCTTCATCGCCAGAACGCTGGCAATCAACTCCACCATCCCGCCGCCGGCGCCAAGGTTCCCCATATAGCTCTTGGCTGCCGTGACCGGGGTTTCACCAAGCAATTTTCGGATCGCAGTGGCTTCCTGTTGATCGACGGCGATCGAACTGAGCCCATGAGCATGAACGTGCCCGATTTCGTCAGCAGTGACCTTTGCAGTTTCAAGCGCACCATGGATCACGTTTTCAAACGCAGTTTCATAGTCCGGAACTCCACCGGGCGCGACCAATGACGAACCGTAACCGACGACTTCACCCCAGATCGTGGCACCACGCTGTTGCGCGGAATCAAGATTCTCCAACATGATCGAACCGGCGCCTTCGCCCAGCACCATGCCGCAGCGATGACTGTCAAACGGACGACAGGCTTTCGTGGCATCGCCGTCAATTCCTGGAGCGTTCCGATCGGCCAGTGCTTCCTGCAGAACAACATGGACGGTTCGCAGCGGATGAATTCTCGATCCTGTCGAACCGACGATCATCGCGTCGGCTGAACCTCGCTGGATAATAGTCATCGCTTCGGCGACCGCAAGATTCGCGGAAGCTTCTCGAACGGTCAAAGAGTTCGACGGCCCCTGCAGATCATTGAGAATCGCAATGTGGCTCGCGGGCATGTTTGGCAAGTACTTCAACAGCCATGTCGGTTCGACTTTCGTCAATCCATTTTCGGCCCACGTTGAGAAATCAAATTCGTGATCATCATTGAGACAATTGGCCACCCCGGAGGCGAACTCTGCTGGTTCCGTGATGATGTAGTCGCTGCCGAACAACGTTCCCACGCGTGAGGGATCGTGGTGGTCTCCAAGCGACGCGTCGGCAATCGCGAACTGAGCCGCGGCGACGCCCAACTGGATCTCACGGCACATCAGACGCAATGATTTCTTGATGTTTCGTTTCAGCTTTTTTTCGACTTCACCGAAATCCGCGATGTCGCCGGAAAACTCGCGACACTCGCCACCGATATCGGTCGTCAAGTGGTCGGCAGGCACGCGTTGCAATACGTCAACGCCGCTGACTCCAGAGGACAGTGCATTCCAGAGAGATTCAGGCGAATTTCCCAGCGGGCTGATTAAGCCCAATCCAGTGATAACTACGCGGCGAGACGACATGAGGCAGACTAAAGTGGCATGTTCAGGAGAGCGGTTATTTTACGCAGACACAGTTCCGCGTCGAGCGTACATCCGCGTTATTGAAGATCGGCGATTTGAACTGTGCGGTTGAGGATCTTTAGCGGCGATCAATCGGAACCAGCCCACTCGAGGTTTGGGCGGCACGTGGAACCGTTGCTCCCGACTGCGGGCCTCGAAACTCGATAAACAGCAACGCATTGGTTCGTTTGCTGGATTGGAATCGGGATAGCATCTGAAACGCTCCTCGCGGCAGATCCTGTTTGGCTTCCGGGCTGGCAACAATGCCGCAGCTGAGCATCAGCACCTGATCCGAAGGCCAGCGGACACGTTCGTTGAGCCGCCAGCTGATCAATTCCGGCACGTTCAGATCCAGCTGAGTCAGAGCGCCGCCGGGTGCCGGAACATCGACTTTCACAGGAGTCAGTTTTTCGACCTGGTCAACGTCGCAATCGATGATGGCTTCGATCGTCCGATTGTCCAGCGAGGTCAGACAGCTCAGCGCCAACCGATAGCCTTCGTTAATGGTCTCTGTTTTTGGCTGATAGTTCGGAATCTGGTTCGGCGTCCATTGAAGTGCCTGAACGAACGAAACGGGCGTCGATTTCTCCAACACGAAAGTTTGCCCATCAGGACCCGCGACTCGGCCGCCAGAGTGACGTTTAAAATCGGCGCGTCGTGCCAGTTGGCTCTGTAGAATCGCAGCATTCTCCTTGGACACCAACCAGGCTTCGATGCCTGGCGAACGGACTTCGACGGGCTGCAACATCGGATACGCGGTTGCCCGCCAGTTCGGTTTGTCGACGGTGACCAGATTGATCTCAAAAACCTGAGCCTGGGCTCGCGTTCGATTGAAACGGTCAAGAATTGATTTAACAACGGACTGAATTTCCGGCGTATGGTAAACGATGACTCGTTTGCGATCCGCGCTCAAAACGCCCATCGGTTCGCTAAACCAAAGTCGCGTCCCGGTTTCTTTGACGATCCAGTCGATCACCGCCTGCTCAGGTCGTTCGATGTTGGGAAGTTCGGAAGTGTAAGGCGTGATGTCGTACTCGCGCCAAACTTGACCTGCGGCGTTTGGCAATTTTTCAAACGTGCGGGTGACGCGTGTGACTCCCGGGCGATCCTCCGGGGCTTCGGCGACCGATTGAGGCACGAAACTTCGATTGGCCGAGTTGGTGCCGCTGGAGTTGTTGCGGTTGGCAAATCGATCGTTCTGATTCGACGAGTTCGGCTGGCCTTGTGTTGGCGAATTGATGCCCCAGTTCTGAGTCTGTTGCGACTGGGCAGATGCAGCGCTTTGGTCGATCGGACTGAACGACGGCCGCCAGGCACTCGGGTTCTGTCGTCCCTGATCTGGCACCTGAGTTTGGGCCGCGAGCGAAGAGGGCAGGGCGATCAAAAAGGCGATCATCCAGATGTTGAAATCGAATCGTGGCGAACGTATGGAATTCTGGTACATGGGTCGCTCGAAATTGGCTGGGAACGGATCGGAGCGTATAAAACGCCGAATCGGGTCACAAGCCGAATCGAATCTGCCGATCGAGCTAGCAAACCCGGCAATCGCTGCACGGGTTCGCGGTGTCGCTGGGCTGGCTGAAGCCGTTGATGGCGAACGGATCAGGGCCTTTTAAAGTGATTCTGCCAACTTTGCGGGGACAATTCGCTTTTCGAGACCCTCTGTGCTGCCTAAGCTTGAGAATAGAAGTACATATAAATAGGAAGCTGCCGAGATTACTGATAGCTGTTGCAGAGAGATATGACGAACTTCGGACGATGCTGAGACTCCTGCACGGCAATCGAAATCGAAAGGCCAAGGCCGCGATGGCGGTCGAGAAAGTGCCTTTTCGAATCCGGAACTGAATTCGGGAAAGTTGATGAATCAACCAGGACCAGGAAAGCTGGAAACGATCGTACCGTCGTTGCGAAAGCCAACGTTGATCGCGCCTCGCGCCAACGCGCCCAAGCCAGGCTCCTCCAATGCGGCCGGAACCGGGTTCTCGATTTCCACCGATCGCTCACCACTGGAACCGGCTGGTCAGGCGATCAATATTTCTCACGATCGAGAACTGAAAGCCGGCGCCGCCGTTTTCTCAGCTCAGAATTTGATGGCGATGCTTCCTGGTTGGTCGGTAAGCTTCGCCGGACACGCAGTCGCGTTGGTGCTGTTGGCGCTGATCGCCACCTCCCCACTGCGCGACGAAGCGGTGCTTCGATTGGACGGAATGATGGTGGACGCAAGTCAAACTCCTGTCATCGAAGACATCTTCAGCGAACTGGAAGTCACCGACGTTAATCTGCTCAAAGTCGACGTGGCGGCTTTGAATTCGGAAGCCTCCGAAGACACGGCCGAGATCGTTCACGAAGACGGCTTCGACGTATCGCTGATGGAAGGCATGTCAGACGGCATCGGTTTGGAAGCGATGGCTCAAACCGGGCTGACGCCATTGCCCAAAAAGGACGACGAAGGCATTGAAGGAAAGACCAACGGTGGCTCGACTCGTTTCTTTGGCACCGAAGCCATCGGAACAAGGTTCGTGTTCATCATCGATGCCAGTGACTCGATGAATGAAGGCTTCCGCTGGATGCAGGCCTGTCGCGAGCTTGAAAAATCAATTGCGAAGCTCGGAAAAGATCAACAGGCAATGGTGCTGTTGTACAACTTCCAAACTTTTCCGATGTTCGACACGCCTCCCGACGAGCTGAAAATGTTGCCCGTGACGAAAGAGTTCAAGACCTCGTTGAGCGAGTGGTTGCGTACTCAGGTTCCCATTGGCGGAACGCGGCCGGCGCATGCCTTGAGTTATAGCCTGACGCTCAAACCCGACGCCATCTTTTTGCTTTCTGATGGGCAACTGGCCGACAACTCCATTCAGGTGCTGGCAAAGCAAAACAAAGCCAGTCGCTCGGCCGGCATCGACAAGGTTCCCATCCACACGGTTTCGCTCGGTCCCAACGAGCTTGGCGCGGAGTTGATGCAGTTCATTGCGAAACACAACGACGGCAAGTTCACCTGGGTTCAGTAGAACCTGTTCGCATCTGTTTCCAGACGTCGCTGGAAAAGCAGCCCTCTCGGTTGAAACCCGTGCCGAATGACGACGACCCAATGATTTTCACGGCTCACATTTGGACGAGTGATCGGCTAAACTGTGACGCTCCCTCTGACTCTGCCCCGAAATTCCCATGGCATCCGGCAACGGAAACGTTCGCTATCTGGTTTTTGACATCGAAAGTGTCGCCGACGGCAACCTGATTTCCAAAATTCGCTACCCGGAAAAAAAGCTCTCGGCGGCTGACGCGATCAAGGAGTACACGGGCGAACTGATGGAAAAGTTCGGCAGTGAGTTCATACCCTACACCTACCATCTGCCCGTCTCGATCGCTGTCGTCAAAATCGATGACCAGTTCAACTTGATGGACATCGTGACGCTCGACGAACCGGAATTCCGCTCGCACGTGATGACAAAGCACTTCTGGGAAGGCTGGAAAGCGTACAAGCAGCCGAGCCTTGTCAGCTTCAACGGCCGAACGTTTGATTTGCCGTTGTTGGAACTTGCGGCCTATCGATATGGGATCCCGATTCCGGAATGGTTCAATATCTATGGCAAGACCTGGGAGCAACCGAGAGCTCGCTACAACCAATCGTCTCACCTGGACCTGCAGGACATCCTGACGAACTTCGGCGCGACGCGCCTCAGCGGCGGATTGAATCTGTGTGCGAACCTTGTCGGGCGGCCTGGAAAAATGGGCATCGCCGGCCACATGGTTCAGCAGCTGTTTGACGAAGGGCGGCTCAATGAGATCAACGACTACTGTCGCTGTGACGTGCTTGACACCTACTTTGTGCTGCTACGAACCGCGGTGATGATGGGTCACCTGACGCTGGAAGAAGAATGCGAAAAGGTTGAAGCGACCTGTGCGTGGCTGGAAGACAACGCCAAACAGCATCCTGTGTATCAGGAGTATCTCGACGGGTGTTCGCATTGGGACAACCCGTGGACCGAGTAGCAACAGTGCTTGAAGCAAACTATTCCTGAGTTTCCGTTGGCGGCGATTGTCGCGCGATCGGCGGCTTTGGAGTTAGCTCGGAAAACACATTATCGATCGATTGTTGGCTGGTTGCATCGTCGTCCATTCTCGCCAAATCAACAGGACGCACAGCCGATCGTCGCTGGAGCGGAATCGAGTCAGAGGCGACGACAGTCGTTCCAAGCTGGATCGTTTCAGCGTTTTCTCGCACAGGAGCCTCGTGAGTATCGGAATCGGTGCGAGGCATTTGAACTTCCGAGACGACTTCATGACCGGTCACGTTGCGAATTTTATCAGTGATCACGTTGGTAGCCGACGAGACCTCGGTATTTGATTCTTCGTGAGTGAGATCCGTTCTGGGCTGTGGCATGTTGGCGAAGATCGCAGCCAGGGTTTTCGAAGCCGGTCGAACTGAAACAGTTGGTTGAGCTGGCTGAGGCGGTGGAACCGGCGCGGACGCTTGCGGCGTGACAACTGGTTGCGGCGACGCAGTGCTCTCCTGCCGAGGAGCCTCTGTTTGTGATTGCGGCGAAAACTGCTGTACCGGAGCAGACGTAAGCTGAACAGGAGCCGCCTGAGGTGGTGCGGTTTGCGACGTCGATTCATTGGCTGAAACGGACGCTGTTCGCTGAAACGGTGCCGCCGCGTTGGGTACTTGCACGACCGTGATCTCAGGCATCGCGACAGGATCGACGGAGGATTCTACGGTCTGAGCTGGCTCCGTAACCGGAGCGCGTTCAAGGACTTCGGGCTGTGTTGTAGCCTGATCGAGAGCAGCAATTGTTTCACTGATCTTCGAAGTCACCACAGCCCCCAGAGCAGGTTCTGGAACCGGAGCAGGTTCTGGAACCGGTGCAGTAGAAACCGGTGCAGGTTCCGGAGCCGGACGTGGTGCTGCTGGTGCACGTTCGGGTTCTGGCGTAGCGGGATGATGCTGATTCGCTGAAGCATTGTTCTGCTGTGGAACGAACTCACTAAGCCGATGCAATCCAGCTTCTTCCACCTCCTGATCCGATGGGTTTGGCGAGTTCGCCGCAAGCTGCTCCTGCTCCTGAAACGGAGGCGCGACGATCATGATCAACCCCAAGCCAATCATCAGACCGGCGATGGCACCGATCAGCGAAAGCGCTTTCTTGCCCAACCCGTCAGGCCGAGTTCCAATCCAGGGTTCGCCGATCCGGGTCAGCAATTTAATCGAATCGCTGGCGTCCTTTCGTGATTGCATACGAGCCAATCGAGCACTGGCTTCGCTGAAATCCTTGGTCTGCTGTTCCAGTTCGCTGGTCAGCGTCGCGTACGGCACACGCGTTCCGCTGATCCGTCTCAGACGTTGTTCATGGTCTTTGATCGTGCTGTCGATGACGGCGATTCGATCTTCATGCACTCGCATCTGGCTGTCGAGGCCACGAACGGCGGTGTTGATTGACTGCTTGATTTGTTGGTTGATCATCTGCACTCTGGCTCGGCCACTGCGAACGCGTTCATCCCGGGCCGTGAATCTGCTTTCGGCTTCTGACAGCTCCTGCTTGGCTTTCGATAAACCGCTGACCAATTCCGCCAGCGACGGCTGGCTGGCCAACAATTCGGCCGAAGTATGAAGTTCGCCAGATGAATCCTGACTGGCCTCGACCAGCCACCGCTTGAACGATTTCAGAGACGTCAGCTTGCTAACGGTGTCGCGACGTTGCTGTTGAATATCATTGAGCTGATTTTCGAACGCGGAAGGACTTCCGCCGCCACGTTCATTCATGCTGCGAACAATGCTAATATCGATACCAAATCCAGCTTCCATCTCCATGATCTTGCTTTCGAGCGCTTGTCGCGTTCGAAGCGCACTGGTGCAGGTCGCACGAAGTTCCGACTCCATACTCTCGAATCGGTCGGCGCGAATTTCAGAAAGCTTCTTGTCGACTTCGTCCGTCAGGATCGAGAGAAACTTTACTGATCGTTGTGGGCTGGAACCTTTGGCCGCCAAAACGATCACTTCGCTCTTGCCGATCTCGCCTCCGTTGGCGCTTTCGAACGAAATGGCTCCGCGGAAGTCCTCGATCACCTGATCTGAAGGCCAACTTTCTGGTGTGCCACCAAGTCCAAACAGGCTCTTCTGATTCGGACCCAGCTTCTCCAATGTCTCGCGAATGACTTCGGGGCGGCGAGCGGTTTCAAGGACGGTCTCCTGAGCCGACTTCATCGCCTCTTCCGAAATGAAACTACCGGGTTTGAAATTCTGCCCGAGTAAATCGTCGCGAATGATCATCGTTTGTCGCGATGTCCACGTTTCGCCCTGAATGAAGAAAGCATAGACCGTCGCCAACACCAGTCCCGCAATCGCAGGCAGCAACCACAACTTCCTGAACTCCACCAGGCAGTGAATGATATGATCGAGTCGGTTTTTCGATTCCATGAAATTTGGCTCGGCAACAAATCAAATCTGTTCAGCATCTCAGCCGAAGGTGAAACAAAGCGCACCTACGAACAGACAGCCAGTTTATTGATTCGAGTTTTGAGCCCTAAAAGTTGCACTCAACCCTCAAATTCAGAGGAATTAATGCAAATTCGCTAGCAGGTGCAACAGTTCGATTCGGCCAACCCTACTTGAGCCTTCAGTTCATTTCGCGAGACGATTACAGCTTCGATGCAAGCAGTTTGCTGAGCGATTCGTGATCGTAAACGCAGCCTCCCCACGTTCCGCCGCTGAGTCCTTGCAAGATGGACCACAGCCGGGTGTCGTCGGGGAGGTTGTCGACCGGAGCCAGTTCGGCGTTCATGCGACGACTCAAAAGTGCTTGCTCTCCCCAGGCCGCATCGTGAACCGCGCCGTTGGAACCGATCAGGTTGATTTTGCCTTTGACGTTCGGCAGGTCGACTTCGATTTCAAGAATGTCGCCGTCGATGACTTTGCCGATCGGACCACCACTGAGAGCTTCAGGGCCAATGTGCCCGATGCAAGCACCGGTCGAAACGCCTGAAAATCTGGCGTCGGTCAACAAAGGACATTGCTTGCCCCAAGGCAAATGCTTGAGCGCCGAAGTCAGCTGATAGGTTTCCTCCATCCCCGTTCCTATCGGTCCGCAACCAGCCAACACGATGACCTCGCCTGGTTTGACGGGCGATTCGGACTGACCTTTGATGGCAGCGATGGCAGAACTTTCGGAAGCAAAGACGCGTGCTGCGCCACGGAACTTGAACACTCGATTCTCGTCCAGCAACGATGGATCGATGGTTGTCGCTTTGACGACGGAACCGTCGGGAGCCAGATTTCCACTGGGGAAAACAAGCGTCCCGGTCAGCCCGCGGTCCCGAGCATTCTGTGGCGAGAAAATCACGGTGTCCGGATCGACACCGTCGGCTTCGAGCAATCGATCTCGTAGTCTGGTCCGCCGATCGGATGTCTTCCACTGATCCAGCACCTCGTCCAATGGCTTGCCGATCGCGGTCATCGCAGTGCCATCAATTAGCCCAAGGTCGCGGAGGTGCAGACAGACTTCGGGAACGCCACCGGCAAGGAAAAAGCGAACCGTCGGATGATCCATCGGTCCGTTTGGCAGCACGCTAACCAACCGCGGCGTCTGGCGATTGACATCGGTCCAGTCTTCAACGGTTGGGCGAGCCAGTTTCGCGGCGTGGGCGATCGCTGGAATGTGCAGCAGCAAATTCGTGCTGCCTCCGCATGCAGCGTGAACGACCATGGCGTTGCGAATGGATTTGTCGGTGACAATGTCTCCCGCGTTGAGTCCCAGTTTCTTTTGCAGCATCAGAGCTTCGACACTGCGCCGCGCGGCATCGATCCAGATCTCCTGTCCGGACGGCGCCAGCGCCGAGTGCGGCACCGACAGACCGAGGGCTTCGCCGACGACTTGTGATGTCGCTGCGGTGCCGAAAAATTGACAGCCACCGCCTGGCGTCGCGCAAGCTCGACATCCGAGTTCGGCGGCTTCCTGAAGTGAAATCAGTCCGTGGGAATAACGCGCGCCGATGGTTTGAATCTTTCCGGCGTCTTCACCACGCGTTGGAGGCAGCGTGACGCCGCCGGGAACCAGCACGACTGGCAGATCTTTCATCGCAGCCAACGCCATCATCATCGCGGGATGGCCTTTATCACAGGTCGCGATCCCAACGACTCCTTTGCGTGTCGGTAGAGAACGAATTAGCCGGCGAAACACAATCGCGGCATCGTTCCGCCAGGCCAGCGAATCGAACATGCCGCTGGTGCCCTGGGATCGCCCATCGCATGGATCACTGACATAGCCCGCGAACGGCAACCCGCTTTTGTCGCGAATGTGATTGGCGGCGGCTTTGACCAACAGCCCCAACTCCCAGTGACCGGTGTGGTAACCAAGCGCGATCGGCGAACCGTCTTCGGCGCGAAGCCCACCCATCGTGGAAAGGATCAGATACTCGTCGCGATTGAGCTGAGCCGGTTGCCATCCCATCGCTGCATCCTGAGTCCACCCGAACAGATCGCCGCTGGGACGGTGCCGCAGAATCTCATCGGTCAGAGGAAGCTCGCCGATCGGGCCATCAGCGGTCGTTTGAACTTCGTAGATTTCTGGTTTGTCGTTTTCGAACAGGTTCATGGTCAACTATTCTGAGAGTCGGAATTACAAAATGATAACCGCAAACGACAGCCCAAATGCCGTGCGGGTGAACCGATGAACCGAATTCTTTGATTGGCCCCGCGCATAGAAAAAGCGGTGCTTTTTTGGCAAAGCACCGCTTTCGTATTCAGTTCAGCTGTGACGGACTAGCGATCGTTGTTGTCGCGATCCTGCCGCTTGTCTTTGTTTTGACGCTCGCGGTCACCGTACTTCGATTTCTTGTCGAGCTTCATACGTGTGTGAGTTTTTTGCGTCCCATAACGTTTGCCAAGCGAATCCGTGAAACGTTTGTCCGCGAAGTTTGGCCAAGTGCTTTCGGTAAAACCTTTGGCGCCTTCCATTTGCTCCTGCGTCACATTGAGCACAAGAATCGTTTCGTCCCGATCGTCAGGATCGGCGCTGAACTTGAAAGCTTCAAACGGCACGGCATGAAGATCGTTGCCGATCCCGAGCAAACCACCGTAGGTCACGCAGACGTAACCGATTTTCCCGGTGCGCGCATCGAGCACAATGTCGTGAACTTCGCCAAGGTCTTCACCCTGATTGTTTTCGATATTGCGTCCCATAAGTTGGCTGGCGCGAATGTGCGAACCAACCGTTTTTGGGTCAAGGTTTCCGGCGCGGTTTGCATTCCGCGTCGAGTCCTTGTCCAGTTGAAGGTCTCCCGTCTGGTTTTTCTGGTTTTGCAAACCTTCTGTTTCCTGCGCGAGTCCAACGGACGTGAAAGTAAGCGCGCAGATAGCCAGCGATGCAACGAGTTTTGTAGTAATAGTCATTTTGTTTCCCAATTCGATTTTTGATTGTGTGTGAATTTTGAAAGCTCTCGCTTTCGTTCAGCAGTTGCGCTTGGCAATTGCGTTTAGCAATTGCATTTAGCAGTTACAGGATTCTTCAAACGAAGAGACCTGCTGTTCTGCTTCTTCGCGGGCGATGCCGTAACGTTCCTGAACTTTGCCAACGAGTTCGTCCCGTTTTCCGTCGATAACATCCAGTTCGTCTTCGGTGAGTTTGCCCCACTGCTGTTTGACTTGCCCACGCGCCTGTTTCCATTTGCCTTTGATCTGGTCCCAGTTCATGATTTGCTCCAGTTATCGGTTTGGTCATCGACGCTGAAAGTTGCGTCAGAGGATAGTCGTGCACACGGCGTGCCAGTTCACTCGATTCCGACGGTGACTTTCTGTTCTCACTGCAAATCTTCGAAGGAAGAATTTCATGCTTGCCAAAAATTTGGCTGGGTGATCGACCGAGTCTGATCGTTGTGAAATCAGACTGTTTCCAGCCTGACCATGCCGGCATGATTTCGATGTCGCTGGCGCGATGGCTGACTTTTTACGTTGTGTTCCGCCGCCAGATTCGACGACCGTGGCTTTCTGTTGGCTGAAACAATGCCCGACCCGCATTGACAGTTTTTCAACCGGTGCAGGCTGTCGAAGGGCACTCATTCGACGTAACATGGTGTGGAACGCTATCGCTCCGGGAGTCCAACGCTATGCCACTGTCCACGTTTCTGGTTGCCCTTCAGGATTCCAGCCAGAGTCTTTCGCTCACATATTTGCTGACGCTGTTGGTGCTGTCTGTTTTCGTGCTGCTGTTTCTGATTCTCAAGCTCCGAATGCAGGCTTTTCTGGCGTTGATCCTTGCCAGCCTGTTCGTGGCCATTGGGTCATCGAAAGAACTGACCAATGGAGCGGGGACGCTGGAGCTAGCCACAATTGGCGGCCAGATTCAGTCCGGCATGGGTTCGAGCCTGGGCTTTATTGCCACGATTATTGGGCTGGGAGCCATCTTCGGGTCGTTGCTTGAACATTCCGGAGGAGCTCAGAGCCTGGCGAAATCTTTGTTGCGAATTTTCGGAGAGAAGCGAGCGTCGTGGGCGATGGTTGTCACCGGTTTCATTATTTCGATTCCGGTTTTCCTGGACGTGGCACTGGTCATCATTGCTCCGATTCTTTACGCGCTGTCCAGAAAGACCGGTAAGTCCGTTCTGGCGTTTGGGCTACCGTTGCTGGCAGGTTTAATGGTGACTCACGCATTCGTGCCGCCGACGCCGGGACCTGTTTGGGTGGCCTACGAGATGGGCGTGGGGCTGGGCTGGGTGATTCTGTTTGGATGCATCGTAGGATTTCCCACAGCAATCATCGGTGGCATTCTGGTTCCCAAACGAATGGCCGAAAAACTTTACATTGCTCCGCCGGAAGAAATTGCCGATGCGGAAGTCGCCGCGACAGAGAACGATGCAAGCTTGCCAAGCCTGACGTCGATTCTCGTGCTGATCGGATTGCCAATCCTGTTGATTCTGGTCGGCACGATCGTCAAAGAGAATGTTGCCAAGGACATCGAACGCGCGGCGATCGTGGAGTCACTCGAACCGGAACAGCAAACAAACGCCAAGGCCAGAAAGTCGGCTTACGAGAGCGCCGTCAAAACCAAAATCTCAGAGTCGAACACGATCACCAAGACGCTTTTGTTTCTTGGACATCCGATTATCGCGCTGCTGTTGGCGACGCTTGGGGCGCTGATTTACCTCGGCTATGGCCGCGGCTATGACAAGTCCGTATTGATGGACGTGACGACCAAATCGCTCGGTCCGGCGGGGATCATCATTTTGATCACGGGGGCCGGAGGAGTCTTCAAAGGCATTATGGGCGCCAGCGGAGTTAGCGAAGCGCTAAGTATTGCCTGTGAGAACTGGGGCATTCACGTCCTCGTGCTGGCCTATCTGTTCGCGGTTTTCGTTCGAGTCGCTCAAGGATCGGCCACGGTTGCGATGGTGACCGCTGGTGGATTGATGTCTGGCATGGCGGAAGGACTTTCGCAACCTCAACTGGCACTGGTCGTCGTCGCGATTGCAGCAGGAGCGTCAGCCGTGTCGCACGTCAACGACAGTGGATTCTGGATGGTCAGCCGCTACATGCTGATGACAGAGAAGCAAACGTTTCAGACCTGGACCGTTATCTCGACCGTTGTATCGGTTGTCGGATTTTTACTGGCACTTGGGCTGTGGTACTTAATTCCGTTGATCGGATTGTAGGGCTTTCTGAGGGAGCGTCCTCCACAGAAACTCATTACGACCGACACCGCCCCTACGACCACGAATCGACGTCTGGACAGCTGACGGTTTGCGACGATTTGCTTCCGACTTCGCATTTGGCGAGACCTAGATTTCTCCATGCTTCGCTGCGCGGGCCTCAGTTTCGCGCAATTGAATTCGAGAACTCATGTAACAAGTCCGGTCAAATGCAAACATTTCTAATCACCGAATCGACCTGGTATCTCATCGCCAAAGAACCTGAAGCGGGCATACCACCACGCATCACGATCACACCTCCGTTTCGGATTGGTCGCCGCGAAGGATTTGATCTTTGCCTGAACTGTCGCAATGTTTCTGGATTGCATGCGGAGCTTCTTCAGGAAGGCAATCAGTTGTTAATCGAAGACCTCAACAGCACCAACGGAACGTTCGTCAACGGATCAAAAATTCGTGCCAGAACAACGCTGAAGGATGGAGATACCGTTCAGTTTGGTCAGTCAACATTTACCGTGGCTTGCATCGGTAAAGACAGCGCGCCGGAACAGACGATCGTCGGCAACCCTGCGGAGCTTGCGATTCCAGAAACCACCGAAGAGCGATTCGAACGTCTGCTGAAGAACGGCGTCGTTCCTTTCTTCCAGCCGATCTACAACATCTCTGGCAATTCAAAACAGCGGATTGGCTACGAAGTTCTGGGCCGCAGTCGGCTGTTTGGACTGAAGACGCCTGACCAGATGTTCGCAATCGCGACCGATCTGGAAAAAGAATCCGAGCTCAGCCGCGCGTTGCGTTTGCGTGGAATCGAAGCCGCGGAATCAGTTCTCCCGGCTGAGATGATGTTGTTCGTCAATACACACCCGGCGGAAATGGACTGTGTTGAAATTCAGGAGTCACTCCGCGAGATCCGCAACAAATTCCCGTCGCGGCCGATCATGCTGGAGCTTTCAGAGCACGTGCTCTACACGCCTGAAACTTACGCCGAGATGTTCAAAGTCGTCAAAGACCTCGACGTGCAACTGGTACTCCACGATTTTGGAGCTGGTCAGATTCGACTGGCGGAACTCAGCAAAATGGATCCGGACGTCATCAAGTTCGACTGTGCCTTGATCCAGGGAATCGACCGAGCTGACAAGCAACGACAGCGACTTGTTGCTGCGATGGTCAAAATGGTTACCGAACTGGGCATCACTCCGATGGCCGAGTACGTGGAAACTGAAGCCGAACACGAAACGTTGCAGCAACTTGGATTCGAACTGGTTCAGGGATTCCAATATGGACATCCAAGTTCAATTGAAGAACTGGTCGATGACGAACCAGAGAGCTCAAACACACGCAACGATCTTACTCGTGAGTTACGCCCGCTGGACAAACTGAAAAAACTGAAAGAGACCGGAACGACGGAATTACCAAAAGGAAACGTCGCAGCAAAAGTAGAAGCCAAACTGGAAGATGAAGTCTTCGATTACTACGCGACTGTCTCGGACACCAAAGATGCAAAATGGCTGCGCGAGCAGGACGACAACTGCTACACGCTGCAATTGATGTTCGCAGCGACCTACGAAGAGGCCCAGGATTTCGTTAATGAACGCAGCCAAAACGGCGACTATGCGATCTATCGGAAGTGGAGTTCAAATCGCGAATGGCATGTCGTCGCGTTTGGTGTATACAACAGCCGGGAACAGGCTCAGGCCGAAGCGACCAAGTTCAGAGACACCGGTCACTCATCGTGGGTCCGCAGAATCACAGCCGTCAAAGAAGAAATTGAGTCGATCGAAAACGTCTGAATGAGCCAGACTCACTTCAGCAGCAATAAATAATCGCGTTGGATTTGGTGTATGATACCGGGCCACGAACTGACCTGTATCGCGACCACATTTCAAATCCAATGCATCTTTATCGAACCGAAGAATCCCCGATCGTCGAAGCGAATGGAAACCTGTATCGCATCGACAAGTCGTGGAACGAGCTGTTTCTTGACGACAATCTTTCTGCATCTTTGCGTGGCCTGATCGAAAGCTCCGAACCTGAGGCGGCGTTAGACAAAGAACAACTCGACCTTCTTGCCCCGCTTGTGGATCAGGAGATTTGGGCTTCGGGCGTGACGTACTTTCGCAGCAAAACTGCGCGAATGGACGAATCCAAGGATGCTGGCGGAGGAGACTTTTACGACCGCGTGTACGATGCCGATCGGCCTGAGATCTTCTTCAAGGCAACGGCGATCCGCACTGTTGGTCACGGTGGTTCAATGCATCTGCGCGATGATTCAAAGTGGATCGTTCCCGAACCAGAACTCACGCTCGCAGTTTCTGCTGGCGGAAAAATCATTGGCTACACCGTTGGCAATGACCTGAGCTGTCGCGACATCGAAGGCGAGAATCCGCTGTACTTGCCGCAAGCCAAATCGTTCAGGAATTGCGCCGCGATCGGACCGGGCATTTTTATTTCTGATCAGCCACTGGATCCGGAAACGGGCATCGCCCTGAGCATCAAACGTGACGGCAAAGAGATTGTTTCTGACAGCACAACGCTGTCGCAAATGAAACGCTCGCTCGAAGAGTTGGTCGGCTATCTGTTTTCCAACAACGACCACCCCCAGGGTTGTTTTCTGATGACCGGAACCGGGATCGTTCCTGCAGATGATTTTTGTTTGCAGTCAGGTGACGAAGTCAGTATCACGATCGAGCCGATTGGAACGCTGGTCAACGTGATGGCATAGTGCTGCCTGCGCTACTGCTGGATCACCAGCTGAATCTCACCAGCAACCGACGGCAAGGAAGGAAACTCAACTTCCAAACGGTTCTGCGCGATCAATGCATGGCCGACTTCCAACGAAACGTAACCCGACTCGAAACCTTGCGCCAATTCTGAATCTTTTCCACGGTTCAACAGGACTCGTTGAGCTCCCTCGAAATTGTTCAACTCAAGTGTCACGCTTTGCGACCGTTCCAATCGCGTCGGTTTGGCAAAACTTCGGCGCAAAACGAAACTGTCTTCCGCAGAAACGGCTGACAGTTCGAACAAATCGGGCGAAATTTCGCAAGGAACCTGAACCCGAACGGTGGCTTGCTGCGTACCATTTTGCATCCACAACAAATGGCAGGGGCCGCGCAGGCGAATCGTGTGCTGAGACTTCGTTTTGTCGGAGCCGTTATTCATTCTTGGCAAACGTTAAAGCTTGTGAAAATTCTCGGCCTTGAGCCCGTTTTGCCGAATCGAATTCGCCAACTCCGGGGTAGCTCATGGCATACTGTAGGTCCGACTTCGCTGGTCAGTTTCAGACTTTGCGTCTGACTGCGTTTATTGATTTGGAAACGATCCGGAACAGAGCTCTCAAATGGTACGACAACAAACGCTTTCATTGAATGGTGTGCTGAATTTTGCTTTGTTGACTGGCTGGATGCTCCTCGCCGGATTGGTTGCTTCGCCATTGGTCGCTCAGGAATCCAAGACCGACAAGAAAGCATACGATCTGGAACAAACTGCGGCCAACGCGCAGAACGAGAAAGACTATGAATTTGCTCGTAAGTTATGGCAAGAGATTCTTGACACTTATCCGGAATCCAAAGCCTCTCGCAAAGCCTGGTACAACCTCGGCAACTGTTGCTACAACTTGGAAGACTATGGTAGCGCGATCCTTGCATTCAAAAAAGCGCTGCCCATCATGCAGGAGGATGAATCACCCGCCATTCCCGAAATGCTGTTGGCGTTGGGTTACAGCCGGATCATGGAAGGTCGTCGCCTGGCCGAAAGCGATCCGGACGAAAGTTCCAGCCAGTACACGACGGCAGCCAATGATCTGAACACGGTTCTGTTGAACCACAGCGATTCTCCTCAGGCCGGAGCCGCAGCCCATTACCGCGGCAAAGCTTTTGAAGAACTTGGTCAAAATGACGACGCAAAGACAGCCTACGAACAGTCCGTCGAGATTCAGGACAACGACTTGCGAATTGAGTCCATGTACGCACTGGGTAGGCTTTCACTGAAAGAGAACGAGTTCGAAGACGCCGGCCGCTGGTACGATCGCATTCGCACTGTCGTCGACAAGGAAAAGGGCCACCCGCTGCTGAATGACACCAATCTGAACTATGCGGAATCGTTGATCAACTTCGGAATTCAACAACTCAAAAAAGACGACATCGAAGTCGCGAACAAGAAGTTTCGGGACGCCAAGGCCATTCTTGCGGAAGTAATCGCGGACGAGCACTATGACGCCAGGGACGACGCGATTTTCCTGGATGCGTCTTGTTCGATGTATCTGGGTGACGATGCGAAAGCCGCCGAGCTTTTTGAATCGGTGTCGCAGATCAAAAGCTCGGAGCTGCGTGAAAAAGCACTCGTGCTTGCTGGAAGCTCATGGCTCAAAGCCGGCGACAAAGATCGCGGCACGGCGGCTTTAAAATCTGCGATTAACTCCACGTCTTCTTTCGCTGTTGATGCCGTGCACGAACTGGCATTGTGGCTGATCGATGCTGGTCGCAGCCAAGAAGCATTTGATCTGACCGAAGAATGGTCAACCAAAATCAAAGGTCATCCACTGGAGGTCGACGTGTTGCTGGATCGTGCTAATGCCAGCCGTGGCGTGCCGGAATTGGCGAGCCTGTCATCGAATCTTTATGCGGACATTGCGAGTAAGTATCCCAGCCATCCTCTGGCCCCCAAATGTCTTTATTGGTCCGCGTTCAGCAACTATGAGTCGAACGACTACAACAAAGCGATCGACCAGGCAAAAGCATTTGAAGAAGATTATCCCGGCGATGAACTGCTGGCCGGTATGTGGGAAGTGCTTGGTGATTCGTTGTTGATGAAGGGCCAACACCGCGAGGCCGAGGCGGTATTCCGCAATCTCGCGACCGATTTTCAGGGCAACAAGAAAGATCTGTCATGGTGGATCACGCGTGCAGGATTTGCTTCGTATCTGCAAGGCAATTTCGACGAAACGATTCAGTGGCTGGAGAAGCAGGACGCATCGATTACGTTGCCTCAGCACAAAGCGGAGTCGTTGCACTGGATTGGATCGAGCCATTTTCAAAACGGCCAGTACGAAGAGGCTGCGGAGAAGCTGCAACAATCTTTGGACATTGATCGCAAGTGGAATCGAACGCCCGAAGTCATGCTCGCGCTCGTGAACGCCCAGCTGAAACTTTCGAAATTCGACGAAGCCGAACAAACCGCGACGACGATGATCGAAGCCTTTCCCAAGAACCCGAACGACATCGTTGGTCGTGCACTTTACGCCGTCGGCGATGAGTCTTTGGAAGTCAAACAGTACGATCGCGCCATCCGCAATTTTGATCTACTGGCGACCAAGTTTGTTGACAGCGAACTGACGCCATTCGCCATCTATCGCGCTGGCTACGCGGCGGTTGAAAACGATGACGGTGAGGATGCCGCAAAACGTTTTGCTGACTTCCTCGAGAAATATCCGAAACATGAACTGACTCAAAATGCCACTCTCGGACGCACCAACGCGCTTCGAATGTCGGGCAACACGGAGGAATCCATCGCTGGTTTGAAGCAGTTGGTGGAAACCGCGACGGGTGAAGAAACCATCCGCAAGGCCACGTATCAACTTGGACTGGCCTACGTTGACAGCGGCGATTGGCCCAACGCCGTGGCGACGTTTTCGTCGATGACAGATGCCTTGACAGCGGACACGCCTGACGCCGACAAAGTTTGGTACGAGCTGGCGTGGGCTCAACGGGAAAACGGAGAACCGGATGATTCGTTGGTCTCGTTCGCGAAACTCGTTGAAGTTTATCCCACCAGCACTTTTGCTCCGGAAGCTCATTTCTTGCTGGGCTCGCAGGCCTATAACGAAAAAGACTTCGACACGGCGATCGAGCATTACACTGCCGCAGGTTCGGATTCGGCTCGCGACGAGATCCGCGAGAAGTCCCGGTATAAACTCGGCTGGTGTCACTACAAGAAAGAGGACTTCGATGCCGCCGGAGCCCAGTTCAAGAAGCAGGCCGAGGAATTCCCGAACGGAAAACTATATGCCGACGGCCGCTATATGATCGCCCAATGTGCATGGCGTTCTAACGACTTCGATGAAGCCTTCGAGGCGTACACCGTCGCCAAACCGGTGATCGAGGAGTACTCGCAACTTGATGAACGGGTCAAGAAATACACGTCGCCGACGCTGCTCAACGGGGCGCGGGCCGGAAACAAAACAAAGAACTTTGTGCAGGCTGCCGAGATGGCGCAGGCATTGATCGAGATGCCGGACGTCACTGAATCTGTCAAGCAGGAAGCCCAATTGGAATTCGGCATCGCGAAAGTTGCGATTGGGGAACTTGACGCGGCAAGTGGTCCGCTGGATGACGCTTCGCTCGCGGACGGCGAAACCGGTGCTCATGCGAAAGCGCTCCTTGGCGACATCTTTTTCAAACAAGCCGTCGACGCTGCCAAGGCAGGCGACACAATAACTTCCAAGCAGCGTTTCAACGAAGCCATCGAAGCCTATGGCAACGTCTATTACGGCTATGGCGGAAGTCTGGCTCCCGCAGAAGTCAAATCCTGGCAGGCCTACGCTTCTTACGAAGCAGCACGTTGTTACATGGTCCAAATCAATGAGGCCAAAAGCGTGGACAAAGTTATCCTCGTCGGGAAGGCCATCGATCGATACCAGTACCTTGTCACCCGATTCCCCGAACACGCCCTCGCCGCGGAAGCTAACAAACAGATCAGCAAACTGAACGCTCTCAAAGAAAAGTTTGCCAACTAACAACTCGAAAATGTATCTCACGTGAAGTCCATGTCGAACGAAACTCATGCGAATCCAATGCGCTGGCTGATCCTGTTGTTGATCGCCACGTCAATGCTGGCCTTTGCCGCATCGCGATACTCCGTCGCCGCGCCGATTCAGGAATCCGATGCGAACGTGGCGGCAAACGCGGACACGGCAGGCGAAGCTGAAATGCCCATCGACCGGGGGTCGCCAGAGGAGGTCAAACCGAGCGGCATCAGTCTGTTGCGACTGTTGACGCGTGGTGGCTGGTTCATGGTGCCGCTGTTGTTGTTATCGATTCTGGTCGCCACGATCAGTGTGGAACGCTTCCTGGCACTCCGTCGAGAGAAAATTTTCCCGCCCGAGTTGGTCAAGCAGCTTTCTTCGCTAACCCAGTCGGAAGGCGGACTCGATCCGCGGCGAGCCTACCAGGCCTGCCAACGCTACCCTTCGTCGGCGTCGTATATTTTTCGATCGCTGCTGGTAAAAGTCGGCCGACCGCAGGCGGAACTGGAATCCGCGGTTTCCGAAGCCGCTCAACGCGAAGCAACACGCCTCGCCCAGGTCAGTTCATGGCTGACGCTGGCCGCAGCGATCGCGCCGTTGATCGGACTGCTGGGAACGGTTTGGGGAATCACGCAGGCTTTCTACGACACCACACAACTGGTTGTTGGACAGAACCGGGCAGAAGCACTGGCTCAAGGAATTTACACGGCTTTGGTGACGACGATGACGGGACTGTTGATCGCGATCCCGGCCGCAGTCCTGTCTCATTACTTCGAGAATCGAATCGTTCAGCTTCTCAACGAGATCGAAGAATTGTGTTTCAACATGTTGCCACAATTCGAGCGATACGAGGGCAAATTAAGGTTCACGACAGGCATTCCGGCCGATGAGGACGCCGTTGTGGAACCGTCCGAGAATATCGGCGACGGAGACTATCCGCCGATCCCGGAACCACCGTCGCGGAGGTCTCGATGAGCGTCAAAATCAAACGCACGTCGGCGATCAGTTCGCTAAGCATCACGCCGCTGATCGACGTCGTATTTCTGTTGCTGATCTTCTTTCTGGTGTCGTCGCGATTTTCGGAAGAAGAACGCGAGCTGGATTTGAATTTGCCGAGCGTGACCGAAGCGTTGCCGTCTTCGATGCAGCCCGATGAACTGGTGATCAACATCGATCGCGAGGGGCGATTCTTCATCGACGGTGGCTTTCGCCAACTCGAACAGGTCGAGCAAATTTTGCGCCGCGCCCAGGCGAACAATCCACTAACCCAAACCGTTGTCATCCGCGGTGACAAGGAAACCAATTGGGAGCAGGTCGCCACGGCTATCAGTCTGTGTAAGAAAGTCGGCATCAACGAATTCACTGCTACCATCGACGATTCGTAACCTGTATGGCACAGCCTTCCCGCCCGTGAACGTTACACAATCGCTGGCCAGAAACCTGTGTCGCCATTTCCTACGCTCCCCAAAACATGTCAACTCAACGCACCATCAAACGAATCAGCCCGGGACGCGTCGATGCTTTCGACGATCAGTTCTGGCCGGTCGTGGTTGCGCTCTGCGTGTTATCGGCGATTGGATTCGGAGCCATCCTCACGCTGTTGACCGGACCGTGGATGTGGCTGAGCCTGCTGGTGTTGCCGGCGATGACGGCAGGCGCCCTGTTTCTGTTGTCGCAAATGGGCGACTCGAAACTGCGACGCACGTTGCAATTTTCGCTGATTGTTTCTCTCGCCGGCCACCTACTGATTCTGATCGCGGCTTCCCTGGTCCTGATCTTCAACAGTGGCGTCAAGAAAAACTGGAATCGCGTCACCAAACGCAACGTTCGCACCATCGAGTTCACAAATCAGAACAGCTCCGTTTCGATTCCGGTCACCAAACCTGACAACACTCCAGAACCCGACGTCGAGATCAAGCGGCGCGAGTCACAGGTGACGTCTGCCGAACAACCGATTCCGGTCAAGGAATCAAAACCCACTGTATCGCCGCAGACACGTCGAAGAGAAACGACCGAACGAACCGTTCCCCGCCTCGATGAAGCTCTTTCCCAGCTTCGGCGCAACCGAATGTCACGCGAGGAAAAAAGCAGCACTGTATCGAAGGCCACGGAAGCCACAGAAAGCTCGATCGCGGTCTCTCGTCCCTCGCCAGCCGAAAAACCTGACACGCCGACACCGAGCGAGTCCGTCACTGCCGCGGCAGAAGCCGACAACATCAGTCGATCGTCCTCGACGTCGTCAGACCGAAAAGTCGTCAAAGACGTCCAGCCGCGCGAGACGGCTCAGACATCGGTCGCCAAACGAAGCATGCCGAAGGCCGATTCCCGGGCGACTCGCTCCAACAACTCCCGGCTGACGCAAACCGCGTCTCGCGAGACGAAAGCTGCGGATCGACCAAATCAATCGCGAGCCCGCGTCGTTCGTGCTGAAGCAGAAGTCCGCAAACAGCCCGCCAAAAGCACGCCGCGACCAACTTCGAAAGCGAACGTAGCCAAAACTCCTTCTGAGCTCAATCCAGCCGAAGCCGCAGGGCAGCTAACACGTCGACCACGGCGCAGCGAAACCGCATCGACCAGCAAGCTGCCTTCGCCGTTGACGCGAAAGAAAAAAGCTCAGCCGAAAAAGACGACGATCGTTCGTCGCGAAAACCCCAGCCGTCCCACCGTCACCAATCCGCTCGCGGAATCCAGCTCAACAAGGCTGGCGACCAACGATGCTCCAACGATGCGTTCGGTTGAACCCGTCAACCGACCAGCCCCCAACCCAACTTCATCTTCGAACAGCGAATCGCTTGAGTCGCGGACGCTGTCGATCACCAAAGGACAAAAAGGAAACGCCGGCGCGGTCGCTCAACAGAATCTGCAGACTGGCCAGGGCGGACTTCCCAGCCCTGCCGTTCGGGCTTCCGATGCGATGCTGAACCGAAAGGAACAAAGTCCGACATCGCGGACTCAAATGTTGACTAACTCGCAGGCGTCGACGATTCGCCGATCGACTGCGGAAGCGCCGCGTCCAACGAGTGCCTTCAAGGTCAACACTTCCGCGGTCGCCAAAATCGCGGGTGCGAAGTCGCCATCGATGGAAACTGCCGAATCGTCTGCTGCCGACATTACTTCGGCGTCGCGTGAATCGCGAGAGAAGGTTGCGATCGAAAAAGGTGCTGCTCCGGTGAATCTTGGGCCGACCAAAGTCGTGGCTGAAGCCCAACGGCGACGACTTTCTGGCGGCGGATCGCCAGAAGTTGCCAACCTGAGCCCTACGCTAACCCGTCGTTCGACTGCGGAATCGGAAGTCAGGCCTGCATTGGCTGCAGCGGAAGTTGCTGCTACGGCTGCACCGCGCGAATCGGCTTCAGCGCCTGATTCTTCCATCAGCGAGGAACCGACGGGGATGGCGGAACTGGAACAACGCAGCGAAGGCACGGATTCGCGAGTCAGCGACCATGCCGCTGCGCCTGACGTGGCCCCAACGGCAGAGCAAGGCAGCGGTGTTGCGCCGCAGTTGGCCGCCAACCGCCGTGAGTCGGCCAGGGAGGATATGCGTTCGCGACTGGAACAGATCTTGAATCAGATTGCCGACGGAGACGGTGACGAAGAAGACGAAGAGGAGGCCAATCGCTTGCGGAAGCTGCTCGGCAGTTCGGCAGACCGTGTGGCCCGAGCTCCGAACCTGGACGAGGACAATAACCCGGCGGAAGGAACCGACGGCGGTGCGATGGCAGATGATGGCATGGCCAGCGAGGCAGATGTAGTGACACGATCGCCTTCGAGCGGCGGAGCGATTGCGGCAGCTGACCTGTTGGGGCAAACCGCGACGCGAATGGCTGCTCAGGCGGCAACTTCAGCACCGGTGGTCGAAGGAGCGCTCTCTCGACGCAGCCAACCGTCGGAATCCGAAACCTCAAAACGTAAGCTTGCTCGCGCCTCGAACGCGACCGCTCGCAATCGCTCAGAAACCGCGCCCAACATTTCGCCTGAGGTTTCTCTGACGGCGCCGTCGACAACTGAAGGAACGGGTTCCGCGGCGGCTACTGAGACAATCGATAGCGACATCGCCGACGTACGTATGTCCCGCGACGAGTCTCGGCAATCGGACGCCGGTTTCGAACTCGAAGTCGATGCGATTGAAGGTCCTGCCGGGCTGGCGATGACTCCCGACGTAAGAGCCGGAGTCAACATGCGTCCCGCGTCAGAAACCAGTCGACAGATCCAACCGGAACTGGAGACTCGTTTTCGAAAGGATGATTTTGGCGGTGCGCCAGCGATGAACCCAACCGCGACGGTTGCCAAAGAAGCCTTTCGCCAGCGAACTCCCGGAATGGCCCAAAGCCAGGCTGAACCGAAAACCGAAGCCGCGATTAATCTTGGGCTGGAGTTTTTGGCGAGGTACCAATTGCCTGACGGAAGCTGGTCGTTGACTCGTTTCGATACCGAACATCGCCTGCACCAACGTCAACTCGACAGCGACATGGCGGCGACGGGTCTTGCGGTGCTCGCGTTTCAGGGTGCGGGCTACAATCATCGTGAGTTCAAGTACGCGAGGCAAATCAATCACGCGATCCAATGGCTGATCGACAATCAGGGCGAAGACGGACTGCTTTATCTTTCGTCCGATGAAAACTCAAACAATGCTTGCCGTCTGTACAGTCACGGCATCGCAGCGCTTGCTTTGACGGAAGCCTATGGGATGACACAGGATCCGAAGCTGAAAGAGCCTGCCCAAAAGGCGCTCGACTTCATCGCTGACTCGCAGCACCCAAACAAAGGCGGTTGGCGATATTTTTCTGAGATGAAGAAGCGGTCTTCGGATACGTCCGTTTCCGGCTGGATGGTGATGGCGTTGCAGAGCGGAAGGTTGGCGGGCCTGAAAGTGGAAGACGAGACGTTCGTTTCGATTGCAAAGTGGCTTGCCGTGGCCGCCGATCCGGCCAACGAGTCGCTGTATCGCTACAACCCCTACGCCGTCAACTCGCAGGGCGTTTCGAGAATCCAGGGTCGCAACGCCACGCCCAGCATGACGGCTGTTGGGCTGTTGATGAGGATCTATACGGGCTGGGAACGGGATGACCCCAGACTGATTTCAGGAGCGAACTATCTGGTCAATCAGCAGATGCCAGGTGAAACCGTTCGGCTGCGGGACACCTACTATTGGTATTACGCAACCCAAGTGCTGAAGCATGTCGATGGGCCGGCGTGGCAGAAGTGGAATGCGGCGCTGCGACCGTTGCTGATTCGGACCCAGGAAAAGGCAGGTGACAATGCAGGTAGTTGGGATCCTTATTCACCAGTTCCGGACCGTTGGGCCCCCTTCGGAGGTCGAATTTACGTGACGACGATGAATCTGTTGTCGCTGGAAGTTCGACATCGGCTGCTTCCGCTGTATCAGAAAACAAACAAAGCGACCGAAGAAGATTCGAATCCGATTATCATTGAGGCAGCTCCTGTCGAGTAAATGTTCAATGACCCTTGCAGGGTTGTTTTCAATTGCGACAATTTGATCAAAACAAACGAAAATCGATCCCCGACCATCCATGCCACGAGAAATTTCTGCCAACCAATTCTGTTTGGGAACACACCCTTCGATGAAGCTTCAACGCGAGGCGGTCAAGAACCCGTCTGGAGTTGGAAATGCCTATTCGACCGATCGATTTGGAGCCTGGTTCAAAGAGATGAACTTCGTTTTCGGCGGTGGTCAACTCTCGATCGACACCGCCGCTCTCTATCAGTTCGTTGAGCTGTTCTCTGCGTGGTGCAGCAAGTCTGATTTTGACCCAAGAGGCGTCGACATTTGGACGAAGATCGGACGCTATCCGGCGTTTCAATCGCCCGACGATCTCAACGCCGAACCGGCTGCCATTCGATCGGGCGACGTCGGAGGAATCTTTGACGGCACGACCGATATCTTTTCGCTGTACGACGCGAACGCGACCCGAGCCCTGATCATGGCTCAGGCGGCGGCGTTGAATGTGATCGAGTTTGCGGGCGTTGCGATTCACGATCCGGCGGACCATCTGATGCGAGACGCCGGGTTCATCGACGTTCAGGATGGAGTCGCGTTTTACGAAGAGGAACGCTTCGATGCGGAGTACGATTTCGAAACCGGGCCTCAATGGGATCTCATTGAGCAAGGAACGATCGCGCCTTTGAAACTTCATCAGGGAACGGGGCAGATCAAAAACATCGGGATGGCGACCAAGCATGCTCCGACGATGGTCGAGTTCGTTAAACGGTTTCCTGGCAAGTTCGATTACATCATGCACACGCTATGTAATCCATCGGCGACGAAGAGCTTTTGCGATCTGTTGGACCTCGCGAAAAGTGAAACTGCTGCCGGTCGTCCGCTGAAACTTGATATGGGCGGTATCCTCAATGGCGGTCTGTACGCCAAAAACGATCCGCTTGATGGCGAGTTTGAAAAGCCCCGCGTCGAGCGGGTTGTCGCGAACTATCAGAACGCTTCCGATGATGCGTTGCATCACGTGGTTAAGCTACAGAAAGTCATTGACAAGTATTCCGTAACACGGCGTGTGTTGGCCGCGGAGTTCGCTGGTCAGGCGTTGGTAACCTATCCGCAGATTTGTAATCGTTGCGTATTGACGTCAACGACTCCGCACCGGACGGCAACGTTGATGAAAGAGATTCGTGCGACGACGGTTTCACAGGATTGCTGGAAGCAGTTGATCGATGAAGGCCTGTTCGACGAGCGTTGTGCGGAATTCCTGCTTTCGTAGGAATTGGGAGTTTGCGGGGCGGAGGCTTTCCACTTCTGATCGCGCTGGGTTCTGCCATGTTTCGCGATTGTAAACTCCTGAGGGCAAGGCCGATGAGATCGTGCAAGTCTGGGACAGACGTGCCTACTTCGGTTTGGACCTGCAAGCCTGGAACAGACTTGGCTACTTCATGACTTGGCTACATCTGTGTGTCGCAAATCTGGCACGCGCATCTATCCCGCGCTTTTGATTGCAAGGTCGACGGCAGCAACCAGGCTGGACACGTCGGCGATCCCCTGCCAGGCAATATCAAACGCTGTGCCGTGGTCAACGCTGGTACGGATCATCGGCAAGCCAAGCGTGACGTTCACTCCGGTGTCAAAATTCAATGCCTTGAATGGAATCAAAGCCTGATCGTGGTACATGCAAATATAGCAGTCCGTGCTCTCGCGGCGTGAAGGCAAAAACCCGGTGTCGGGAGGCAGCGGACCATCGATCTGAATTCCTTTCGCGCGTGCAGCTTCAATCGCAGGCGCGATGATCAGCTCTTCTTCCCTGTTGCCGAACAGGCCTTTCTCACCGGCGTGTGGGTTGAGCCCCAGACACGTCAGCCGGGCAGGGCGTTGCTGGATTCGCTGGATCGAATCCGCTGCCAGTTCGATCACCTCGACAATTCGATCGGTCGTCAGCAACGATGGGACTTCGTCGTAGCCAACATGAGTCGTTGCCATTGCCACGCTGAACGACGGAGCGTACATCATCATGCAAAACCGATCGGTGTCGCATCGATCAGCGAACAGTTCCGTATGGCCGGGATAGCTGATGTTTGCCGCGTTCCATGCTTCCTTATTGATCGGATTGGTGACAACCGCGTCGACGGTCCCGTTGAGCGCTGCGGCGATAGCCTGATCGATGTAGTCGAACGATGCCTGACCGCAGGCTGCTGAGACTTTGCCGGGGACCACGTCTTCCTGCAGCGGATGCTCTTCGACCCGGCAGTGTTCGGGCAGTTGCAACTGAAGCTTTTCAGCCGCCGCATCGAGCACTTTCGCCGTACCGTAGATGATCAAAGAGCAGCGATCAGCAACGTTCGTTTCCGCCAGCAGTCGGGCACAAAGCTCCGGTCCGACGCCAGCAGGATCACCCATCGTGACTGCGATTTTCGGAAGCTTGTGCATACGATGATTTCCTTTTTTGCGGCTCACTCGTGGAGCGGCTCACTCGAAGCCGCGGTCCCGCATTGCGAAGCGCTACAGACTGCCGGACCGATTCCGGGCGGACACGACAAATTTAATCAGGACCGTTGATGTCGGAAAAACTATTCGTCGCCGACTTCCGCCATGACTTCGTCGCTGATGTTGAAGTTGGCAGAAACTTTTTGCACGTCGTCGTGATCGTCCAGTGCGTCAATCAGTTTCAGCACTTTCCTCGCACCGTCGGCATCAAGATCAACGGTGTTTTGAGGAATCTGCGTTACCTGAGCAGAAGCACACTGAACCCCGGCTTTCTCCAACGCATCGCTGACGTCGGAAAACACGTCCGGATTGCAGGTGACTTCGTAGTGACCATCGTCGGTCGCGATGTCTTCCCCGCCGGCTTCCATTACAACTTCCATCAACGCTTCTTCGTCGATCTTTGACTGCTCGATCAGGAACAGACCCTTGCGGTCGAACATGAACGAAACGCAACCTGTGGTTCCGAGTTTGCCACCGTGGTTTTCGAAAAGCTTTTTGACTTCAGGAGCCGTCCGGTTTCGGTTGTCTGTCAGGATATCGCACATGACGGCAACACCATCCGAGGCATAGCCTTCGTAGATGAACTCTTCGTAGTTGTCACCTTCGGTTTCACCAGCACCCTTTTTGATGGCGCGGGCGATGTTATCTTTGGGCACAGACGCAGCCTTGGCATCTGCGATCGCGTTTCGCAAACGTGAGTTACCGTCCGGATCGGGACCACCCATCTTTGCTGCAACAATGATCGCCTTGGAGAGCTTGCTCCAGATCTTGCTGCGTTTTGCATCCACCGCGGATTTGCGATGTTTGATGTTGGCCCATTTGCTGTGGCCTGCCATGACGGATCCTCATGCGAATGTTTGACGAAATTCCTGATTCGGCAGGAGCCAAAACCTCCCGCGATGACTTGCGATTGGATCGAGCAGCCTAACGAGGCTTTTTCTTCGAAAGCTTTTTCGAGCTCGACTTTGACGCTTTCTTTTTGGTTGCCTTGGTCGTTTTGGCCGAAGCCTTTTTCTTCGCAGAAGCTTTGGCTTTCGGAGACGCCTTGGCAGCAGCTTTTTTGGCCGGAGCCTTCTTCACAGGTGCTTTGGCTGTCGACTTTTTAGATGGAGCTTTGGCAACTTTCTTGGTTGGCTTGGCCGGTTCTTTCTTGGGTTTCTCAGCAACTTCTTCTACCGGTTCAACACCCAATTTCTTGCCGCCGCGTTTTGGAAACCGTTCCTTGGCGTCGGGCGCGACTTTCAGAATGATGTTGCGAACGTTGGAGCTGAACGGTGACGAAGTGAATGCGACCGCAAGTTGATGCACCAGAACACTGAACTCGACGCCTTTGGCTTTGGGAATCGTTCGCTCCAAACCGGTGATCTTTCGGTTGCGAAGTTCCTTTTCCGAGATCGCGCCAATGGCGTACATCAGATTCATGAAGCTCTGGTCGATCGGAATCGAATGGCCTCCAAGACCGTTCTGTGCGGTGTAGGAAATCGTGAAGGGAGAAACGCCGGTGAAAGTTTCCATCGACTGAACCGCGCGGCCAAGGTTTTCCTTTTTAAGAAACTCAAGGTCGAACTGGTAATACTTCTCGAACACGCCGTGCAGTGATTTTTTGACGCGTGACCCGGCCGCGGCTGGATCGCTGAGCCCTTTCATCAGACTGGCCAGTTCCTTGCGAGTCGTCACACGGACTTCGTTCCAGTCATAGAAGTTTTCCTGCAGCTTTGCGAACGCTTCATCTGCGGCTTCGAAAGTCGAGTCTTCGAGGACGGCGCCATAGACCATGTGCTCCAGAACAGTTCGGTTCGACGGAGTCGCGATCGGCGAATATTCCTTTTTGACAACTTTGTGAAGTTTGGTGAGCACGTCACCGCGATTTTTTGAAGACATTGATTATCAGTTGGGTTTTGGGTCTTGTTTCGACTTCAATCGATTTAGCCAGCGGCGAAGCAGGCTACATCTGGTTGTCCTGTTTGTCGGTCGACGTTTCAATTTCGGAATCTGCGTCGGAGTTGTCCTCGGTGTCCGAATCGGCGTCGAGTCCTTGAGCGTCAACCGAGCCGACGTCTGTCTGGTCGTCAGCCTCAACGGTCTCCACGTCTTCGGATTCCGCATCGGCAGATTCGTTATCAGCAGACTCGTTATCAGCAGACTCTTTAGGCAGGACTTCCTCAAGAATTCGCGTCACCATCATCGCGTGCTGCATCCCCTTATCGAGGCTGAACTGGATTTTAGGCGTGTACCGGGTATCGATTCGTCTACCGACCTTGGACTGCAAAAACCCGGCGGAGTTCTGCAATCCCTTGAGGCAGAGATTCTGCTTGGTTTCATCGCCCATCACCGAAACGTGGACTTTCGCCATACGCATATCAGGAGAGACTTCAACGAACGTCACGGTGACGTCACGAACCCGTGGATCTTTCAGGTCGGTCAGAATTGACATACTGACAACTTCGCGGATCGCCTGGGCTGCTTTTAGGACTCGGCGGTTACTCATGGTAATTTCGCATCAAGGCTGTAGGGCCAACAATGAATCTGGTTTCGAACATTTCGAGGCAGAATCAAAGCGAGCACTACAACGTTCGTGCAACCTCTTCGATCCGATAAGCTTCCAGCGTGTCACCTTCCTTGATGTCGTTAAATCCATCGAGTTTGATACCGCATTCCATCCCGCGTTGGACCTCTTTCGAGTCATCCTTTTCACGCTTGAGGGATTCGATGGGATAGTCACCGATGATGGTGCTGTCGCGGATGACACGCATGCGGCATTCTCGTTGAATCGAGCCACGCATAACGCGACAACCGGCGATCGTTCCGGTCTTGCTGATGCTGAATGTTCGCAGCACCATCGCCATGCCTTGCTCGACGATCTGTTCTTCGGGCTTGAGCCGTCCTTCGAGCGTCGCTTTCAGGTCATCCGTAATCTTGTAGATCACATCGTAGCGGCGAACCTGTGCTCCGACCTCTTCCGCCAACGAGCGGGCGTTTTCATCAGGAACCACATTGAACGCACAGATAACGGCTTCAGAAGCTTGAGCCAAACGAACGTCAGCAACGGTCACGCCACCGACAAGCGCCTGCACAATCTTGATGCGGACTTCCGGATGATCGATTTTGCCAAGCTCTTTCTTGATCGCTTCGATCGAACCTTTCGTGTCGGCACGAAGAATAAGATTCAGCGTAACAATCTCTGCATCCGAAGGAGCCAGACGACCCATTTCCAGTCGACGAGCCATCTCTTCGAGCGAGACCATCACAGAACCCGCAACGTTCTGTTCGTGTTCCGCGTGACCACGTGATTCGGCGATCTCACGAGCTTTACCGATATCATCGACCACGTAGAGCTTCTCACCTGCACCCGGAGGGGTGTTAAAACCGGTCAGGTTCACAGGCGTGGATGGACCGACTTCTTCGAGACGGATGCTTGGCTTGAGCGTATCGTTCATCGATTTGACACGACCGAACGAAGTACCGCAGACAACGACGTCTCCGATCTTCAGCGTTCCACCCTGAACCAGAACCTTACAGACGACACCGCGATCGGACTGCTGCTCGGACTCGAGACAGGTTCCGTATGCCGGACGGTCAGGATTGGCTTTGTATTCGTGAAGCTCAGCGGTCACCAGGATGGTTTCCAGCAGGTCGTCGAGGCCTTCTTTAGTGATGGCACTCGTTTTGACAACCTCTGTTTCACCGCCCCATTCACTTGGTAGCAACTCATTGGCCGCAAGATCCTGCATTGCCTTGTCCGGAGTAATTCCTGGCAAGTCACACTTGTTCAAGGCGACCACGATTGGAACTTCAGCCGCCTTGGCGTGGTTAATCGCTTCTGCCGTTTGCGGCATCACGCCGTCGTCGGCGGCAACAACCAGAACGGCGATGTCCGTCACATTTGCACCACGAGCACGCATTTCGGTAAACGCTTCGTGACCCGGCGTATCGACGAACGCAATCTTGTGACCGTCTTTTTCGATCTGATAGGCACGGATGTGCTGCGTGATCCCGCCAGCTTCGCCTGAAACGACATCGATACCGATCAAGGCGTCGAGCAACGAAGTCTTACCGTGGTCAACGTGGCCCAGGAACGTCACAATCGGGGGACGTGGAAGCAAATCGGCTTCCGCATCTTCGATCTCGAACTCGCTCAACACTTCGTCTTCGAGAGAAACTGCAGCGCGAATCTCAACGCTGACTTCAAAGTGATCCACCAACACCTCAACCATCTCGTCCGACATGTGAGAGTTGATGTTTGGATTCGATTCGTCGCCCATCTGCTTGATGGTCAGCAAGGTCTTGATCGCCGGAACGCCAGTGGCTTCTGAAAATTCACGAACCGTACAAGGCAACTGCAAAACGACGCTGTCTTTACGTGGAGCCGCAGTATTTTTGCCAGACTTCTTCCGAGAACCCGGCCGGTGATACGAACGCATCCGCGAAGGTCGTCCACCCATCCGACGATTGCCAAGCGGCGAATTCCCAAAACGTGACGGGCGCTTTTTCTTCGCACTGTCATCGGTTGTATCTTCCCCAAGCCGACCCTTCTTTTTGTCTTTCCGTTTGTCCTTCGTAAAGTCCTCCAGCGGAGCAGTACCGCCGGCCTGAATCGTGCGGCGAGCGTCCTGTGGAAGCGCGATATCCGGCTTCTGAACCTTTTCAGTCGGAGCCGAAGCCGTCGGCTGTTTAACTTCCGGCATGGCCGCAATGTTGAACTTGGGACCTGACTTTTTCTTGACACCTTTTTTCGGCGAGCCATCACCATCACCTCGCGAAGGACCGTCAAGGTTTCGCAGCGGTTTGTTGGCATTGTTGTCGCGACGTGGAGCCAGCGGATCCTTGGCAGCGGCAGGACGCTTTCGGGTCGAAGTGGTTGCGGACGCTTCTCGCGATTCCGTATTGGCGATCGTCGTCTTGGCC
This sequence comes from Mariniblastus fucicola, assembly GCF_008087665.1. Taxonomy (GTDB): domain Bacteria; phylum Planctomycetota; class Planctomycetia; order Pirellulales; family Pirellulaceae; genus Mariniblastus; species Mariniblastus fucicola. The sequence goes on along the minus strand of NZ_CP042912.1, from coordinate 200,564 downwards.
GCCGTCTTTTTCGTCGCGCCTCGCAAACGCTCAAGCAACCCGCCAACTTTTGAGGCAGGTTTCTTTGCCGGTGCAGCCTTCGCTTCGACCGGCACCTCTTCAGGCTTCGATTCGGCAGCAACCTCGGCAGGCTCCTCAACTTTCGCTGGAACCTCTTTGACCTCAGCGACTGGCTCCTCCTCAGGAGCAGCCTCAGCTGCGACGGCAACCTCTTCCTCAGCCGCCACCTCGACCTCGACATCGGCTTCTACTGAAACCTCCGCCTCAGCTTGCCCTGAATCCGCGACGTCTACCGGTTCTGCTTCGCCGACCTCTGTCGACTCGACTTCTGCGTCGACAGAATCCGTTTTCGATTCTTCAGGCGCACGTGTAGCCGGAGCAGTTTTGATTTCTGGCACCCGGGTATCAATCGATTTTGCCGGGGGTCGTAGAGGGGCAGGCTCGTCGTCTACCGTTGCGGTTTCGACAGCACCGCTATTCATATAGGCCTTAACGGCCGAAACTTCGTCTTCTTCGAGACTCGCTAGCGCAGAACCCTTCCCCTTGACTCCTGCTTTTTCACAGAGTTCAAGCAATTGCTTGTTATCAAGCCCCAGTTCTTTTGCAAACGCGTAAATGCGTACAGCTGGCACGTGGTGCGACCTTCTCTTTGTAAATTCAAGCCCAGTTGCGGCCTTACACCGACGGCAAGAAAACTTGAATCATATTGGCTAAAAATCCTACATAAATCGTCCTTTCGGTCCTGACTGTTTTGACGAACCGATCGCGTACGATCAGCCTCGCAAGACAAAGACAAGTCAAGCACAGACGCTCTATAATCAACCGATGTAGCGACACTGACTTGCATCAGATCGCTCCCATCGAATTGCTTGTAAACGAAATCAGAAAAACACATTGCATCTTACGAGCTTGTGCTTCCGGTTTCGGTTTCCGTATTCGCATCGGAATCACCCTCGGGTTGTGTTTCCGTTTTTGTTTCTTCTTTGGCGGCTGCCGCAGCAGCAGCTTTTTCAGCTGCCTCCTGCTTCTCAGCCAACTCTTTTGCGGCCTTATCAGCGGCACGTTTCTCACGAGCCAACTGCTTTTCACGCTCATCGATCGCTTCCTGCTTCAGAGCTCTCTCTTCAGCCTGGGTCACGATGTCGTCAACCTGCTCTGGAGTCAGATTTCCCAACTCCATGAGGCGATCGGGCTCGATAACCTCCAAATCATCGTAAGACAAATACCCTTGACCGACCAGTGCATTTGCCAATTCATCCCCAATTCCGTCGATTTGACAAAACTGCATAGTCGCCTTCTCAATTTTCTGTTCGAGCTCGCCCTGGGTCGTTATTTCGATATCCCAGCCGCATAATCGGCTTCCAAGGCGGACGTTTTGCCCCCTTTTACCGATTGCCAGCGACAACTGGTCGTCACGGACCAGCACGATAGCTCGGCCAATCTGCTCGCAGAGGATGACTTCGTCGACTTCTGCTGGCTGCAGAGAATTGGGGATCATGACCTGCGGATCATCATCGTATCGGACAATATCAATACGCTCGCCAGCCAATTCATCGATGATCACCTTGATTCGGTTGCCCCGAACGCCAACACAGGCCCCGACGCAATCGACCCGGGAATCGATACTGCTGACAGCTACTTTCGAGCGATAGCCGGCCTCTCGCGAAATCGCGTTGATTGCGATCACGCCGTCTGCAATCTCGGGAATCTCGCTCTCAAACAAACGCTGAACAAACATCGGACGCGTACGGCTGAGGACGACTTTGACGCGGCTTCCCTGAGCTTTGACCTCTGTCACGAGCGCACGAATCCGCTCATTCGGCTGATGGCTTTCGCCAGCGATCTGCTCACTGCGAGGCAGGATGGCTTCAACTGGCCCAAGCGTAACCGTGGTGACGCGCCCCTCGTTGCGGTGAACGGAACCGGTCACGACGTCGTTAATGAGCTCATTGAACTCGATGATCAGAGCGTCGCGCTCCGCTTCGCGAATCTTCTGGATGATGACCTGTTTGGCGGTTTGAGCTCCGATCCGCCCGATGACTTCCTCGTGATCCAGCTCTTCCTGGCCGATCCGACCAAAGATTTCGCCCGTCTGACGATCGATCATGAACTCGATGTCAGCCTCTTCACCGAAGTGCTTTCGCGCTGCAGTCAACATGGCTGATTCGATTGCGACAAAGACCATCTCTTTTTCAATGTTCTTGTCGCGATGCATGGAATCGACGATTCGCAGCACTTCGTGGGCATTCATGTTGTTCTCCGGTCAGTAGTTCTAATTGTATAAATTGTCATCCAAGGTCGATTTACTCCGCCACTGACTTGATCCGTTGTTGAGACGCATCAAACCACATCAACCTTTCTTCATCCACCGATGCCTTGATTGGGTCACCCGGCCGAAATTCTGTTTCCGCATCGCAGCGGGCAACCAGTCGGGCACCTTCCAATTCATCAGCGTCCATATAGACCAACGCGTGGTCCCCAAGTCGCTCAACTTCCCGGACTCGTGCCCGAAAACTCAACGCCCCCCCGGCTCCTTCCTGCTTTCCGCTCACACCAACATGCTCCGCCCGAAAACCGAAAATTTCGGCTCCTGCCGGTGCAAGCATCGACGCCAGCAACGCTTTTGGCAAAACATTGACCGGCACGCTGCCCACAAAGTTCGCCACGAACAGATTGACAGGACGCTGATAAACCTCCAGCGGCTCCCCAACCTGCAAAACCTTCCCCCGATCCATCACAGCCAATCGGTCCGCCAGCGCCATGGCCTCACGCTGATCGTGAGTCACATAAAGCACCGGTTTCCCAAGGTCGCGAAAGACCTGCCGAAGCTCGATTCGCAGTTCACCAGCGAGCCGAGCGTCCAACCGGGACAACGGTTCATCCAACAAAAATGCCGCCGGATCCCGAATCATGGCTCGCCCTAATGCGACCCGCTGTCGTTCCCCGCCGGACAACTGGTGTGGCTTGCGATCGAGCAAAGGCTCAATGCCCAACCTCTTCGCCACGCTTCCGATACCCTCAACGATCCTCTCCGGCGAACTGTTGGCGTCCACCGAACCTGACCTGAAAGCTCTGCTCCAAAATCTTCGTCTGTTTTTTAGTCCAAACGACAAATTGCCTCGTACGGACATGTGCGAATACAACGCGTCGCTCTGAAACATCATGGCAACGTTTCGATTGGCAGGAGCAACACGAGTGACATCACTCTCCCCCAACCAAATCGAACCGGCCGTTGGATCTTCCAAACCAGCCAGCAGCCTCAACGTCGTGGTTTTGCCACAACCGCTGGGGCCAATCAGCGCCATCGTTTCTCCATTTTCAACTCCGAGCGACAGCTTATCAACCGCGACAGTTCCATCCGGAAACGTCTTCGTCACCGAATCGAATTCGATCGCTTTCATTTGCAGCCAATCAAACTGTGGCTGAAAAAAAACCAACCGTCAAATCGCGATAAACGCGTGCAACGGTTGGAGATGATTCATCAGCCCGGAATTGGAGCCGCCCCTGAAGGATGGCTCAATTTGGTAAAGATATCCCTGTCAGACTGCGTGGTCAACGGCAGAATGTTCGCCAAACTGGCGATTCAGTCATTTGATCGGCGTTGGCCAACCTTCAGTCGTGAGACACCTGCGAAAAATCCAAATTCGCAGCAGGCATCACTGAAAGGTCCCTGAAAGGCCCGCAGGACAACCCCGCAGCCGATCGGCACCTGTTATTGCTGCAGCCGCGCCGCCTTGAGCGTGTTGTCCAGCAGGATCGTCACCGTCATCGGACCGACGCCGCCGGGCACTGGCGTGATCCGCGAAGCGACTTCTGCAGCGGAATCAAAGTCAACGTCTCCGACCAGCCCGTCGTCAGTGCGATTGATACCCACGTCGATCACGACGGCTCCCGGCTTGATATGCTCAGCTTTAATGAACTCCGGTTTGCCAATTGCGGCGATCAGGATGTCAGCCATTTTGGTGTAAGCCACCAGATCTTTCGTACGACTGTGGCACAGCGAAACCGTCGCGTTGGCGTACTGCGAACCAAGCTCGGAATCACGCTGCGCGAGCATCAACGCCATCGGCTTGCCCACAATGTCGCTGCGCCCGACGATGCAAACGTTTTTCCCGCTGGTCTCGATGCCCGAGTTCGCCAACAGATGAATGATGCCGAACGGGGTACAAGGCAGAAACCTTGGCCGACCCTGCGACAGCAGTCCAACGTTCTCCGGATGAAAAGCATCCACGTCTTTCTTTGGATCGACGGTGTCCAAAACTTGCAGAGCGTCGACTTGATCGGGCAACGGAAGCTGGACAAGGATGCCGTGGACTTGCGAGTCTTCGTTGAGCTTTTGAACCAGACCAACAACCTCGTCCGTGGTCGCACTTGAGGGCAACCGAAACAGTTCGCTTTCAATGTTCGCTCGCTCACAGGCCCGCTCCTTGTTGCGAACGTAAACCTGACTGGCCGGATCGTCCCCAACAAGCACTGCCGCCAACTTGGGCTTCACACCAGTCGCGTCAAAGAACTGACCCGCGGCGGTTCCGATTTCAGCCTGAATTTTCTTTGAGATCGTTTTGCCATCGATGATCTGAGCGGTCATAGATTCTGTTCAATCCTGAGTTTGAGCAACAACCGCACAAGACGGCGATTCAATATGTGGCGATTCGATTGCGGTGTCTCGAAGTGCGTCGCCTCGAAGTGCGTCGCCTCGATGTGCTTTGCCTCGATGTGCGAGGCCAAGCCCTCATCCGCTAACGACCGGTTCCAAAAAGCGACTCGAAATTCCGCTCGCCATCTTTTGGCTTGTTGTCCACTTTGCCGTTCACAGGACCGAGTACTTGATCGATCACTGACACGCCAGTCGATTTCGGCTGGGCTTTCGGATTCGGTTCGTTTGCATTGTTGCCACTCGACGGCGACGTCACAACCGGTGCTTCATCTTCACCTTCGTCTTCATCTTCAGCAACTTCATCGCCCAATTCGTCGAACTCTTCGATGTCGTCGCCAAGCTCAACTTCGCTTTCAATGAGAGCCTTCAGTTTGGCCAGATCGTCAGCCATCGTCACTTTGGAATTGTCGTCCTGCAACGCAAACAGAAACTGCTCCAACCCGGATGCACTTTTGGTCAAACGATAGAGAAGGGTCGTGCCGCCGATTTCGTTTTCATTGAGCTGAAACACCAGCGTGTTCGTCAGCCCGCCTTTCTTTGACTGGATCGAAATCGCTTCGGGCGGCAGATACCTGAGCACCGAATCTTGCCAGACGGTTTCTTCGCCATCTTCGAGAACGACTCGCGACAAACGCATCGCCTCCGATTCGCTATCGCCCGAGTATGGCCCGGCCGAGAGGACGTTGCTTGCCCACTGACTGATTCTTTCGTCGGATGCCAGGTACGGAAACACTTGCCTTGGACTGGCTTCGATCGAAATACGACTCGAATGCTTCAATGACTCGCCACCCATGATCCAGGCACTCACTACCGCGAGCACGGCCAGCCCAAACAGAAACAATATGATTTTGGTAAAGAAAGACATCACACGATTTTCGACAAGCCAACTTCGTTGCGAACACGACCGCAATGTACCACGAAAAAGCCATCGCTCTGTGATTGATCCGGGAATCTGCCACCATCGGGAAACGACAGCCCGGACAATCGACAGATCTTGCCACAGCGGCTAAAAAAGGTCATCCCTAACGCTGTCATTTTCCTGCCTGGCCTGTGACCGAATCCAAGAACAATCCGCCCACCGGTTTTGACCACCCGCAGATTCAACAGCTACGTGCGGAGATCATCAACCAGATGGATGATCGAATCGCGGATTCGCTGCAAAAGCTTCCACGCGAATATTTCCAACAGATCCCGCGCGAAGACCACCTGCAACACTTCAAGGCGCTCGTTGCAATCAAAGTCTGCGATATCCGCCAGGAGATCACCATTCGGCACCGCAACGGTCGCCGCATCACAATCGTCTCGCACCAAAATCACCCGGGCCTGCTCGCTCGCCTGATCCGCGGGCTGCCGAAAGAACTGCCTCTCGTTGGGGCAAAGATTTTCACTTCGACCGACGACGATTTTATTGTCGACGTTTTCGACTTTCAGCACGCGGACTCCAACAACGAAGTTCGTTCTGACCGGACGTCGGAGCGGCGGAAGAGCATCATTCAAAAAGTGGCTGACCAGACCGGAGCCGAAAACTGTGATGTGGAGACGTTTGTCGATCGCTACCATCACGAACACGAAATCCTTGGGTCGCCAGAAGAGCTTTCGCATCAGTTCCTGGCGTTTCGCGAAACGGCTCACATCAACGACATTGTGGTGCTATGCGGGAAAGCGAAAGACGGCCTGCTGAAGGTAACCGTTTCCGCGGCCAGTTCGACGACTCGCACGATGTTCGAACGAGCCGCTGACTTTTTCGGGCAACGCAAAATCAATATCGTCAAAGCCATCTGCGAAAATGTGATGTTCCGCGAGACGATCCCCGTGGCGTTGCTGACTTTCGACGTGCAAATCGACGAACCAGTGAATCCGGAATCGCTGGCTCGCGACATGGAGCACTACCTTCGCGTTGATCCTGAAGCCATCAAACTGCTCGGCGATTCGAGCGACATCGATTTGCAGACGGCGGAACTTTTCTGCTGCCTGGCGAAATTGACCCAGCACGCGATCAACTTCTGTGAAGCTTTCGACGTTTCCGCCGAGCGAGTTTTACGGACGATGCGGAAACACGATTCGATGACGTTGCAGTCGATCCGCTACTTCGTATCCCGTTTTCGAAAAGACGACCCGGAAGAAGCGCCTCCAGAACATGCGTTGCTCAAATCGATCGCCGACCCCAAAGAACGCACGACGATGCGGACGCTGTTTGGATTGGTGCATCGGATCGAAAGAGCCAATCTGTGCGTCGAGCGGAAACGTTGCATTGCGTTTCGGCTGCCTGGGGAAGTGTTCGAAAACCTGGACCATGGCAACACACCGTTCGCGATTTTCTACGTCTACGGAAACGGATTCGATGGATTTCACGTTCGCTTTCGCAACGTCGCTCGCGGCGGAATGAGACTCGTGCCGACTCGCAACGCTTCGCATTATCTGTTCGAGTCCAATCGCGTGTTTGAAGAAGCCTGGCGACTGGCGACGGCGCAGCAACTCAAGAACAAGGACATCGCGGAAGGTGGCTCGAAAGCGGTCGTCGTGATCAAGCCGGACAATTCGGCAGAGCGAGCGGGTCGCGATTTCGTTGACGGATTGCTGGACCTGCTGTTGAACATCGACCAGACAACGGCTCGCGATCTGGACTCGATCGGAGAGGAATATCTCTATCTCGGTCCGGACGAAAACGTGACGAACGACCTGATCAACTGGATCGTGGATCACAGTGCCGAACGTGGCTATCGTTTTCCGGCGACGATCATGAGCAGCAAGCCGTCGACTGGAATTAACCATAAGGAGTTCGGTGTCACCAGCGAAGGCGTGCTGATTTTCCTGCGCCAGTCGCTGATCGAACACGGCATCGATCCGGACAAGTCACCTTTTACGATCAAGCTCACTGGCGGTCCCGATGGAGACGTGGGCGGCAATGCGATTCGCATCCTGATTCGCGACTATCCGAATACGGCCCGCATTGTGGCAGTGGCTGATGGCACCGGAGCAGCCAGCGATCCTGACGGTCTGAACCTGGAAGAGCTTTTGCGACTGGTGGAAGCAGGGCAGGGGATTGCCAGTTTCGATGCGGGTCAACTTTCGGCGCAAGGATCTGTCACAGGACTGGGTTCCGAAGCCGAAGTCACGCGTCGCAACGAACTGCACAATCAAATCAAGGCCGATGTGTTTCTTCCGGCGGGAGGTCGGCCTTCGACGATCAACGAAAACAACTGGCACCGTTTTTTGGATGGCGATGGCGTTCCCTGTTCCCCGATCATCGTTGAAGGCGCGAATCTGTTTATCACTGATCCGGCGAGGAAGCTGTTATCCGACTCGGGCGTGGCGATCGTTAAAGATTCCTCGGCGAACAAATGTGGCGTGATCTGCAGCAGCATGGAAATCATTGCAGGCATGTTGCTAACGGAAGAACAGTTCCTGGCGATCAAGCCGGACTATGTTTCGCAAGTTTTGCAGACGCTGTGTTCGCTGGCCGAAATTGAATCGATCAGCCTTTTCAACGAGCGCTCCCGGATGCCGGACCTGACGCTTCCGGAAATCAGCGTTCGAATCAGTGAGCAAATCATTCGTGTCGCGGACATCATCGACAACTCGATTGGCGGCTGGACCGCGGATGAACAACGTCTGGCCAACGAGTTCATTCGGGCTTACCTACCCAAATCGCTGACCGACACGGCGGGCGATGAACTGTTCGACCGATTTCCGAAAACGTATCGGCGGCAGTTGATTGCTTCGATTCTTTCCAGCCGCATCGTGTACCGCGAGGGCTGTCAAAATCTGGAATCGATGCGTGAGGAAACGCTGGCTCGGCTGATTCGAAACCACCTGGTCTATGAATCGAAGGTTCGCACGCTGTTGGCGACGATCGAAAGTTCCGACCTCGCGGACAAGCAAACCATCGCTGCGATCGTGGAACATTCCGGGGCACGTAGCCAACGCGACTTGCGGCTGTAGAATTGTCGTTGCCGACAGAAGCAGGGTTGCACCTCGGCGGCCAGACTTCCAGCCTGTGGTTGCACCTCGGTGGCATAGGCTTCCAGCCTGTGATCCTGCTGGCTGCACAGCCATTCACCACGCAACCACCTCCAGCCGCCCATCATTCGACAACCAACCCACCTCACCCGAAAGCCCCCATGAAAGTCGTTTGCTTTGCGAACAACACTGTCGGACTCGAATCCGTCCGCCATCTACGCAAAGCCGGCACCGAAATCGTGGCTCTCGTCGTGCACGAACCAGCGAAGCAAAAACGCACGACCGAAATCATCGCAGCCGCGAACCTTCCTCAAGAAAACATCTTCACCGCCAGCCAGCTGAGCGACGCGGCCACCCTCGAACAGATTGCTGCACTGAAACCCGAATGCGGCCTGTCAGCATTCTTTGGCTACATCCTGAAGCAGCCGACGATCGATCTGTTCCCGCGTGGAATCGTCAACCTGCACACGTCGTTGCTTCCGCTGCATCGCGGATCCTATCCCAACGTGTGGACCATCGTTGATCAAACAGCCGCTGGAGCAACGATGCACCTCGTCGATAAAGGCGTCGACACCGGACCGATTCTGGCTCAAAATCAAATCCCGCTTTTCCCGGACGACACAGGGCTTTCGCTCAACCAACGTTTAGAAACCGCAGCGGTCGAACTGTTGCAATCCAACTGGTCCAAATTCGTCAGCGGCGAACTTCAGCCATTGCCGCAAGACGATTCGCTTGCCAGCTTGCACCGGGCGAGCGACACCGCGAACATTGATCGCATCGATCTGGACGCCACTGTTCGAGCCGGAGACTTGATCGACGTCCTGCGAGCACGAACGTTTCCGCCGCATCGCGGAGCGTACTTTGAAGTCGACGGACAGAGGTACTTCCTGGAACTGAAAATCGAAAAAGAATGACGAACGACCCCACGTCCAACAAAAAAGCCTACCTGATCGCCGAAATGTCGGCCAACCACAACGGAGACTTCGACCGCGCGGTCGCCATCGTTCGCGCCATGAAAGAAGCCGGTGCCGACGCGGTCAAGCTGCAGACTTACACCGCTGACACGCTGACGATCGACTGCGACAAACCGGATTTCGTCATCGGCGCCGGCACCGTCTGGGAAGGCCAGAAACTTCACGATCTCTACGCCAGCGCCTACACGCCCTGGGAATGGCACGCGGAACTGTTCGCTCTTGCAAACGAACTGGGCATGGACTGTTTTTCAACGCCGTTCGACAACTCAGCGGTCGACTTTCTGGAGCAGTTTGACCCGCCGTTTTATAAAGTCGCGTCCTTCGAGTTGGTCGATGTGGGGCTGATTGAGTACATCGCTTCCAAAGGCCGACCGATCACCATGTCGACGGGCATGGGTTCGATCGAAGAAATTTCGGATGCCGTCGCGGTTGTTAAAAAAGCGGGCGTTCCACTGACGCTGCTCAAGTGCACCAGCGCGTATCCGTCGCCGCCGAGCAGCATGAACTTGAACACGATGCGAGACATGGCGGAGCGCTTCGACGTTCCCGTGGGCCTTTCGGATCACACGCTGGGCACGACGGTTCCGGTCGCTGCGGTGGCGCTGGGCGCAAGCGTGGTGGAAAAGCATTTTACGCTTTCTCGAAAAGACGAAGGCCCCGACAGTTCGTTCTCGCTCGAGCCCGCCGAGTTCCGCGAGATGGTCGATGCGATTCGGATCGTGGAACAGGCGCTTGGCGAAGTCAAATACGAGCGTTCCGACAAGGAAGAAGCCAGCGTGGTCTTTCGTCGCTCGCTGTACGCCGTCGCGGATATCGCGGCGGGTGAAGCTCTGACCAACGAAAACGTGCGTTCGATCCGGCCCGGCCATGGCCTGAAGCCAAAATTTCTTTCGTCGCTGCTGGGCAAGTCCGCAGCGAAAGCGATCCCACGGGGTACGCCGATTTCGGCTGACGTCGTTGAGTCCTTCGACGTTCAAGAATAGAATCCGGGTGGCATAGGCTTCCAGCCTGTGGACGCGACAAACATGCAGTTCACAGGCTGGAAGCCTATGCCACCTTTTAACGCAAACTCCAACACCAAAACAAACACATGACGCTTACAGGCCAACACTTCATCGCGGGCGAACGTTCTGCAACCGGCAGCTCAACCTTCACGGGCGTCGATCCGTCAACGGGCGACGATTTGCCAACAAGCTTTCACGACGCGACGAGCGCCGAAGTCGACGCGGCCGTCAATTCAGCCACCGAAGCGTTCTACGAATTGCAAAAGCTCAGCGGTGAGAAACTTGCCACGTTCATCGAACTGATCGCCACGAAGATCGAGGAAGCCGGCGACACGCTTCTCGATCGGGCTCACGCTGAAACGGCGCTGCCGATGGGGCGCCTGCAGGGCGAACGCGGCCGAACCTGCAACCAAACTCGAATCTTTGCGTCGATGGCTCGCGATGGGCAGTGGCGACAGGCACGAATCGACGTCGGCGACCCGGGTCGTACGCCGCCCAAGCCCGATGTTCGCACTTTGCTGTACGGCGTCGGTCCGGTTGCCGTTTTCGGAGCCAGTAATTTCCCTCTGGCGATCGGCGCTGTCGGCACCGATACGATCTGTGCTTTCGCAGCCGGCTGTCCGGTCGTCGTGAAGGCTCATCCGGCTCATCCTGGAACTTGCGAAATCCTCGGGTCGATCGTAACCGCAGCCGTCAAGGAATGCGGGCTGCCTGCCGGAACGTTTTCGCTTTTGCAGAGTAACACCAATGAGTCGAGCGCCGAATTCGTTCGCCATCCCGGCATCTGTGCGGTTGCTTTCACCGGGTCGCTCAAGGGCGGTCGAGCACTTTACGATATCGCCTGCTCGCGGCCGAATCCGATTCCGCTGTACGCTGAAATGGGCAGCTTGAATCCTGTGTTCCTGCTTCCGGGAGCCCTTGCGGAAAGAAGCGATTCGATCGCCGAAGGTTATATCCAGTCGGTAACGATGGGCGTCGGTCAGTTCTGCACCAACCCGTCTGTCGTGCTCGGAATGGAAGGCGACACACTTGAGTCCTTTATCTCGAAGGCCTCCGATGCGGCCAGCAACTACGCACCGCAAACGATGCTGCATCCTGGCATCCACAAAGCCTACGAATCCGGTCGTCAGAAGCTTGGCGAAACGGCTGGGGTGACGCAAGTTGGAATCTCGGCGAGTGCCGCCGATGAGAACGCGAACGAAGCGGCTTGCGCGATCTACTCGGCTGACTTCTCGGTTTTGGATTCGACTTCGGACGACCTTGAAGAGATCTTTGGCCCGACCTCAACGGTTTACAAATGCCAAAGCCTTGAGCAGATGGTCAAGTTCGCCAAAGGACTCGACGGGCACCTGACGGCCACGATCCACGGCACCGAGCAGGATCTGCTGGACCACGCTGAGCTGGTGAATATCTTGCAGCACAAAGTTGGCCGCATCGTGTTCAACGGTTTTCCAACGGGCATCGAAGTTTGCAATGCGATGCACCACGGCGGTCCGTATCCGGCAGCGACTCACAGCTTCTTCACGTCGATCGGCCATCATTCGATTTACCGATTCGCGAAACCCGTTTGCTTCCAGGGATTCCCGGCAGCCGCGTTGCCAGAACCGCTGCGCTCGTAGCTGTCAAACAGGCGCTGATCGTAGCGACGGCTTCCAGCCGTCGTTATTTGCACCTCAGCAGTTGCCGATCAGCGCCTTATTCTCTCGGTGGCTCGGAAACTCCTGCATCATTGCAAGTTTGAAAAGCCACAGAGGTCACAGAGCACACAGAGAAAATGCAATCAAACGAAAGCGCCTATGTCACTTTCTCCAGACAGCGATCCACTCCGTCCTCCGCTGTCTCGACGACGTCGGTGGCTCAAAATATTGCCCACCAACTACGCCTTATCTGGCTGACTCTCGGCACGCACGAGTTCAAACGTCTTATCCGCGATCAACTCGCCATCAAGCTCTAGCGTCATCCGCCAATCACCAAGCTTGTCTTCGATCGGCTCCCAGATCGTGTCACCCAGATAGAAATCCCAGTCATTAGTTTTGACGTAAACAGTGCCATCAAATGGCCGGCGAACTTTTCCTTCCTCGTCCCGAATTCCTGGGTGGTCGATGCAGAAATCCATCGGCATGTTCTTCGCGCCGACAATATTCACCACCATCCCGAACTCGATGTCGATCACCGCCTCCACACGAGTCGTCCGCTCAAGAATTTGAGGAAGCTCCTTCGAGTCCCGATCCCACTGCGAGTAAATGCCCCAGGTCTTGATGCGAACTTCTGGCGTTTTCTGCTTTCCCGGTTTTCGTTTCCGCACAGCTAGCCTTCCGTCGTCAGGTCCAGCAGTTCCATTGCCTGACTCACGATCTGGTCCACCGTTTGCTCGATGGAGACCTCTACAGCTCCGTTTTCTCCAGTCGGTGACTCGATGGTGTCGAGCTGACTCTGCAACATCGTCTCTGGCATGTAGTGGCCTTTCCGATCCGCCAATCTCGAGGCGATCGTTGCCTTTGAACCTGTCAGATGGACGAACTTTACAGGAGCGTCCAGCGTTCGCAATGTGTCGCGATAGGCTTTCTTCAAAGCGGAACAAGCGACCACCAAAGAGCGTCCCTGTTCGCATTGTTGCTGGGCAAAAGCGACAATCGATTCAAGCCACGGCTGACGGTCCTCGTCGGTCAACGGAATGCCCTGAGACATTTTATTGCGATTTGCGTCGGAATGAAAATCGTCGCCGTCGTGATACGAAATTCCGGTTCGCAGCGAAAGCGCCTCGCCAACAGAAGACTTTCCGCAACCGCAAACTCCCATGATGACAATTAGTTGTGGTGTTTGGCTACGCATGTGCGGATCAAACCTGGCTTGCTCAAAAGATCAATTTTGCCAGAATAGCCAACCGACGAGTACTTGACCACCGAACTCTTGTTTCCCAAACGCTTTCATGCCTATTCTCAAAAAGGAAGACGACCTCTTTCCTGTCGACTTGTTCGAAAACGAAGCTCTATTGAGTGACGAATCGAAGACATGGTGGTGCGTATACACGATGTCGCGGCGTGAAAAGGAATTGATGCGACGCCTGGTTAAGCTGGAAGTCCCACACTACGGACCAGTGATTCCGAAGCGATATCGGTCACCAAACGGGCGACTGCGCACGTCCTGGATTCCGTTGTTCCCCAACTACATTTTCATGCTTGGCGACGAATCCAGCCGACTTGCGGCGCTGACGACCAATTGCATAAGCAAGTGCAACAAGGTCGAAGAAAGTGAAGAGTTGGTCGAGACGTTGAAGAAGATCAAATCAATCATCGACACCGGAGTTCCGTTGACTCCCGAAGGCCGGCTCGAGCCTGGCAATCAGGTCCGCGTAAAGTCCGGCGTTTTTGCGGGTTATGAAGGAACCGTGATTCGCCGCGAGGGAAAAACACGTTTCTCGCTCACGGTTCAGTATTTGAACCAGGGAGTTTCGGTCGAGATGGACGAGGGGTTGCTGGAGGTGATTTAAAGAATCACTTTCGGCGACGCGTGCTCAGTCCGATTAATGCCAGCAAACCCAATCCGATAACATTTGGCTCGGGAACTGCGTTCGCAGAAATGAACGCATTGATTTCACCGGCGTGATTGCCGATGTATGTCACTCCAGAAAGTTCAGTTCCTGTTGTTGAGATAAATGAGTTTACCCCCAGAAGCAGCAATTCTCCATTGCTTTCCACAAACAACGGTGCGCCAGAATCACCAGTTACAAACCTCGACTCGTACTGAACGTAGGCAGCGTCCCCTGGCGATTCCCGAAGGAGGATCAGCGAATCGTTGTCAGTTTTCCCATCGAAAGGGATGTCTTCTATATAGCCGGAAATTACATTTCGTCCGACCGCTTGATCGATTCGAGGACTGGCATGATCGGTGGAAGAAACTCCCATCATATAGGCAATCTCATTTTGGAATGAGCCAGCATTAAAAAGCCCTGAGTTGGTGTTTTCATCGTAAGCAGGAGCAGAAATTGACTCAGTCGCGAAATCATAAATTTTGATATCAGATGACACTGGTTCATCCAACACCCTCAAGTAGAGATCGGTTGAACCGATTTGTTGACCACCCGCAAGAATTTCTCGAACGACGGGAGTAGAATTGGGGTCATTGGAAGGATAGAAACTAACCTGACCACTGCCTCTGGAATGCTCAGCTGTAATGACGACATTCTGGCTAACTAGCGTACTCCAACCCGATCGCCGCCCAACCCCGCTAAAATCAAATCCAGCCCCAATAAAAGATCCAGAATTTGTGAACCGATCATTCGTCTCATCAGTGAAGTCATCGATGATGATATCTGCTTGTGTGTTTCCACCGACGACAGAGACCAGAATCAGGAAGAGCAAAGAGTTCAGAATGCTGCGGTACATTTCAAATGCCTGTTGTGCTTACATTGAAGTGAATTCGGCGAAACACAACGATCTCATCTGGACACAGTGCCGCCAAAATCGCAGGAAACATCGCCTAAATCAGTATAAAATAGAAACTTTGCATACTGGTTCTATTTCGACAAATGCATAGATTATGGCCACCATATTAATTGGATTCTGACGCTTGGACAGTTTTTTCCCGTATTATCGTCCACCTGCAGATGGAATTTGTGCTGCGATAGCCCAAGACCGGCGGACTCCGGTTTCATGTTAAGCAGCTAAAGCTGCACGATAGTTTCTTTCGAATTCTTCGGGCGTCTGGTATCCCAGAGTTTGATGAATTCTCTTCGAGTTGTAAAACGCCTCGATGTATTTGAAGACGCTGATGCGAGCCTCTTCAAGGTTTCCGTAGCGACGATGCTTCGTCCATTCGTGCTTCAGCGACCAGAAGAAGCGCTCCATGACGGCATTGTCGTAACAGCATCCTGTTCGGCTCATCGAGCACTGAATGTTCAGCGTGCGAAGAATTCCCTGAAACGCGTCGCTGGTGTACTGACAGCCTCGGTCGCTGTGATGAAGCAGCGTTCCGGACTCTGGCCGTCTAGATTCAATCGCTTTCCTCAAGGCTTCGGTAACGATCGGTGTCGTCAATCGATCGCTCATCTGCCAACCGACAACTTTGCGGCTGAACAGGTCCAGCACTACTGCGAGGTAAACCCAACCACCGACCGTCGGCAAGTAAGTGATGTCTGCCACCCACTTGCGATTCGGAGCCTCGGCATCAAACTCCTGGGAGAGAAGATTCTCAGCAGGCTTTTTGTCAGGGTCTGACTTGGTCGTCGTTGGTTTGAACTGTCGCGAAACACAGCTTTTAAGCCCCATTTCTCGCATGGCTGTCGCTACCGTGTTGCGACAAGCCGTTTCCAGTTGAGCGTCGTTAGCAAGTTCCTCAGCGATCTTGTAGCTGCCGTAGATCTGCCCTGATTCTTCGTAGACCTGTTTCACAGATTCGCGAATCGCGCGAGAACGAACCGCACGTTTACTCTCGGGCCGATCAATCGAATCGTAGTAGCCGCTCTTGCTGACACCGAAGATTTCACACATCAGCGTGATGGAATACTGGTCGCGATGTTGTTTGATCCACGCGTACTTCACTGCGACTCCTTCGCGAAGTACGCCGTCGCCTTTTTTAGGATTTCACGTTCCAGTTCCGCACGCTTCAGCTGCTTGCGAAGGCGTTTGTTCTCTTCAAGAACCTGTTGCAGCGATGCCTCGGGACCGCAAGGTTCAGGCTCCGGAGCATACTTTCTATGCCAGTTGCGAAGGCTGTTCTCGTTGACATTGACGGCTTCAGCGGCGGCTCGAAACGAGTAGCCCTCACTGACGATCAGATTGACCGCATCACGCTTGAACTCTTCTGAAAAAATCCGGCGTGTGCGTTTTCCATTGCTTGACATTGCTTCCTCCAAAGCGGATTCTCGTATCTTCCGCCGGAGTCCGCCAGTCTTGGGCTATCGCATGCTGTCACTCCCGCAGAAACGACTTCACTGTCTCGGCGATCCGCATCGCAGCCTTTCCGTCACCGTACGGATTCTTGGCATGTGCCATTAACTCGTACTTGGCGTGGTCTTTAATCAGTTCGCTGACACTTCTGATAATATTTTCAGCAACTGCTCCAACGAGCTTGACGGTTCCGGCATCGACGCCTTCAGGACGCTCGGTCGTGTCCCGCATGACCAAAACCGGCTTGCCAAGCGAAGGAGCCTCCTCCTGAACGCCGCCGGAATCGGTCAACACGATTCGACTGTTGTTGATCAGCATCACGAACTCGGAATACGGTTGCGGCGGAATCAGTTTAATGTTTTCGAACTGGCCAAGCGTATCGTAGACCGGTTTTTGAACTCTCGGGTTCAGATGCACCGGATAGATGAATAGGTACTCGGGATGAGCCTTTGCCAGCGTCGAAAGGGCCGTGCAAATCTCTTCGAATCCACCACCAAAGTTTTCGCGTCGGTGTCCCGTAACCAGAACGTAAGGCTTTTGCGTGAAGTCCTCTCCAATCGCTTCGATCAGTTTTGCTTTAATCGGCACATTATCTGCAGACTCCTGTCGCGCAATTTCGAGATGTAAAGCATCGATCACAGTGTTGCCCGTGACATGAATTATTGATGAATCAATGTGTTCAAGAATCAGATTGTTCTTGCTATTTTCAGTCGGCGGAAAATGCAGGCTCACCAACGGACACGCAAGTTTTCGGTTTGCCTCTTCGGGAAACGGCGAACGCATATTGCCCGTTCGCAATCCCGCCTCAACATGACCGACCGGGATGCCGCGATAGAAACAGCACAGTGCAGCGGTAAAGACGGTCGTCGTATCACCCTGAACCAGTGCCATGTCTGGCTGCGTTTTCTCCAACAGTTCATCGATCCGCGTGATCAGCCGAGCGGTCAACGAAGGCAGCGTCTGGTTTGGCTGCATGACTTCCAGGTCGTGATCGACATTGATTTCAAACAGATCAACAACTTGCTGCAGCATTTCCTTATGCTGTCCGGTTGAAACAACGATCGGTTCAAGACCCTCAGCCGCCTCGATCGCTTTCACAACCGGCGCCATCTTGATACCTTCGGGCCGAGTGCCCATAAATACAGCTACTCTGGCCATTTTCGTTTAATCCACATTCATTGCTAGTTTGTATCCAACCACAGATAAATAGCATGTTTCGGTTCCGTTAACCGATAAACGCTGCTTGGCGTCGCCAGAAGATTCAACCTAACTTGGATGGTATTGAACGCCGTATCTCTGATTTTTTGCGGTGTCGCCCAGTTTTCATGTACCAGCGAACCATTTTTCGAATCCCTTCTTCCAACGGCACTTTCGTCGAGACACCGTGGTCGATAATACTTTGCGATTCGTACTTTGTCTGATCTTTCGCGAGTTTTCGAATGCGAGCTCCCGAGATCGGAAAATTCTTACCCGTAAGCAGGATGGCGAGATCAAAGGGCAATGCCAATGCTCTGGCAAGCGGAAATGGAATTCTTAGCCCCGGCGGCTTGAATCCAAGTTCATCGTAGATAATGTCCGCAATTTGTTCGCTCGAAAGATCAGGTTTGTCAATGTAGTTGAATACTTGATATTGCTGTCGAGTAGGGCGATCCCCAAGCCATATCTGTATGACCGCGTCAACGATATTTTCAACGTAGCTGAGGCTTTTAATATTCTTACCTGCCCCAATTTTGACGTAACGTTTCATTTCGATTTGTCGTATTAAGCTAAACATGTTCGCGTAGTTTTCGGCACCAAAAGTAACTGTTGGCCGAATGATAAGGCATTTACGATCATTTTCCTGATGCGTCCAGTTTTCGAGGACTCCTTCCGCCCGAAATTTTGTAACTCCATAAGGTGACGACGGACGGGGTTCTGATACCTCCGAAATCGGTGGAACTGCCTCGTTGCCGTACACTGCGACTGTGCTGAAAAAGCAAATATGCTTAACATTAGCATCACTCATGGCATCGCAGAGATTTCGAGTTCCATCAACATTGACCGATTCGAACGTCGACTCACTGATGCCGAAATCATGATGTGCTGCTGCGAGATGAAGCACAGCGTCGACACCGTCAACTAACGACCGTAAACGTGGTGCATTGCGAATGTCGCCAATTTGATAGTCAACATCGTCGACCGCTTTCGACGGCGGCGCGATATCCAACGAAATGATATCGTGCCCCATGTCAATTAACGTTTCAGCGAAATAGCTTCCGATAAATCCTGCTCCGCCTGTAATCAATACTTTCATTAGGTTTCTGCCTCTGTTTTTGCAAACCCCATACTCTCAATCATTTCCGCGTTAACCTTGTGGACATCATATCGCGACTCCGCGAACGCTCGACTGGCTGCCCCCATTTCGACGATCAACTCTGGGTGTTCAAGGAACTGCTCCATTGCATCAGCCAATGAATCGACATCACGTGGCGCAACCAGATACCCATTTCTCCCGTTGTCAATTGTCTCTCGACACCCACGCGAGTCAGCAGTAATTATTGCCCGTCCCGTCGACAGAGTCTCCAGAATGATTTTGGGGGTTCCCTCCATGTAGAAAGATGGCAACGTGAACACGTGTGCTTCACGCAAATACGGCCGTACATCATCAGTTACACCAAGGTACTTAACAATTCCTTCCCGGTCCCATTCTTCGATTTGACTACGTTGCATCGCGTTGGGATTGTCATCGAACGGTCCCAGTAGCTGGCTCTCTACTCGATCGCCCCATTTCTTTTTCAAACGTTTGGTCGCAGCATAGAATTCTGGAATCCCTTTGTCTCGCAAAATTCTCGCGACCAAGAGGAAGATGAC
This sequence comes from Mariniblastus fucicola, assembly GCF_008087665.1. Lineage (GTDB taxonomy): Bacteria > Planctomycetota > Planctomycetia > Pirellulales > Pirellulaceae > Mariniblastus > Mariniblastus fucicola. The sequence goes on along the minus strand of NZ_CP042912.1, from coordinate 181,231 downwards.
TTTTTCACCGACTTTGGGCTTACACTGCGGAAAGTGGTCGAGCGCGACGCCCGATCCATTGACGACGACAACATTTGTATCTCCGGATACCATTCGGTTTTGCTTGAATGTTTGACAATCATCAGGATTCTGAAAGAAAATAGTAGTCACATCTTTCATACAACTGCGCATCACACGCTTTACCAGCGAGCCTGCCACTTTCCGTTTGAACGACTTGTCGTTCGAAAAAACGTAGCCCAAGCCGGCGAATAAACAATGGCATCGAATCCCCAGTATTCGGCAAGCACGCGATGCAGAAATGATGGGCAACATATGAAAGACGAACACGTCATCCGGCGCGCTGTCTTTCAAAAGCTTAAAAAGCTTTTTGTAGTATTGAAATGAGGATAGCGGATTCAACGATTGCTTGTCATTATCAATGACCGTGCATTTGAAACCGATCGATTCGATCGCATTGATATGCTTTTCTTCTGCGGCAGGGCAAACGAAAAGCGGATCGGGTTCACTAATTTCAACGAACAGCTTCATTAGTTCCGGGCGACGGTTTAAGGCTGCGGTAACATCGCCGCAGACAACAGCAATTTTTCTACTCAAGATTCTGTTTCAATAATATGAAATTTTGGAAGAACGCAGTGCATCTATGCTTTGAACGAACTTTTTCCGAAACGCCCATTGACACAAATTGAAACCAGGCCCGAAATTCACCCGGCTTGCACATTGCAACCATTCCATCATAGCCCCAAATCTTATTTTCAGTAATTCTAATCGACCAACTGACTCGCAATCGAATTGATTTGAATGCTGCCTGACGAAATCTTCGTGCGATAGCCCAAGACCGGCGGACTCAGGATTCATGTTTAGCAGCTGCAGTTGCTCCGCGATCAGGTTGACCGCATCGCGTGAACTCTTCTCAAAATGTTCGACGTGGTGTTTCCATTACTCTGACATTGATTCCTTAAAAACGGATTCTCAAATCGTCCGCCAGAGTCCGGAAATCTTGGGCTGTTGCAACTGGAACATTCGGGGGGGCAGCGCAATCCGATTCTAATACGCTGCCTACAAATAGGCTGATTGTGCAGAATCAGACTCTTGTTCCTTGACGAGATATTTGTTGCGCCACGAATCCAAACTGCACCCGAGTCTCTCCTCCAACCATAATATGTCAGGCTCAAACAGCTCAGCCAATTTACGCATTTCCTCTGCCGTCGGGCGATCAACGGGTTTTCCACCCGCATAAACCTTCTTAAGCCCGAGCGAGCGGCCGAAATTGACCAATTTGTGCAATGCCATGGATCGCAATACGGTGGCTGATGCAGAAAGGAGACGCGCAGCATAAATGTTCCGAGGTGCTTCGGCACTATTTACCTTTTCCGAGGCAATCGCTGGCATTTTCAAACGACTAACACCTACAAAATCGCAAACTTGATCCAGTACATTTTGTGGCTGTGACTGTATCTCCCGTTGACGCAAGTACAAAAATTGCGATTCATCAAAGCGCTCTTCCCAACACCTTGCGTGGACTGAGTACTTTCCGGTCTCTACCAATTCAGGATGTGTACGCAGTGCATTGGCAAATGAAGACCGAATGCGTCCCTTGGAGTGATGGTGACGATACAACGAAAATGTTCTTTCCATTGGGTTCCGTACCATAATAATTATCTTGAGATCCGGGGACAGCCTCCACAGACGTTCGCGAGCCAGACTTGAATGGAAGTAGGTTGGTGCTATTTCACCACAAATCTTTCCTTTGTCACAATGTTGAAAATGCCTATTGTACCAGTCCAAGCCTTTGGAGTATCGATCATCAAAGAACATTGTTTCCTTAACTCCATTGGGCAGACAAATGCCCGGATGGCATACCAAAACTTCTTGAAGCCAAGATGAGGCTGTCCGTTGTGGTCCGAGACAACAAAACCGCAAAGCCAATTCAGAATTCAAACAGACCTCTCCTTACACGAAAGTATGGCATATCACCACGGTTCAATCTATTCTCACAACCGATCATGCAACAGTACCGCGCAACTCGTCGGGCACTGTATAATCAAAACATTCCATTTCGCGAGCAAACAACTCTCCTGCAATCTGCAATTCCTCGGAACCGTAAAAGCTCGCAAGCCCAACGTTTTTCATACCACGTTTCTGACGTTTGCCAAGACTTGCATCGCGGAGATTTAAATATGAGGCAACTTCCGAGAAATCGCTCTCCAGATCTTCATATCGGCCAAGTCGATCGACAACAATTTCATTATCTATCGCAACCATGTCCAGATTCGATACCGAGTTGGCATGGGCCAATTTGTTCGCAGCATTTGAACCTTGGAGTAGCTCAATGAGATATTCGCGAAACGATATGTGCACGCCAGTCGATTTACGGCGCCAATGGTAATCTGAAATCGCTTGTTCGTACGGATTTCTAACAAATGCGAATTTGAAATACGAATTCCATTCTTTTTCAAAGAACTTTGACATTTCGACCGCAGTCGGGTGAGGCGGGTTCTGCGACAGACGACCTCGATAATGTGATTTGACTCCGATATTCAAAGCCTCGTTGATTTTTTTTCCACAAAGAATTGCACCGGCAACATTTAGAAGCGAGACCGGACGGAATATCGCTGTCTTCGCCGCACGATTCAATGGATATCCTGCATCCAAAATTTCGTGAATACTCCCAATAACGATATCGTCGTCACCGAGATACGGAGCCAGCGCCACCTTGATGGAACTGCCTGCGACTTTCCTGCAGTGAACGAAGATAAATCTATGTTTGTGGCTTATAATCAAGGCAATGATCGAAAAATAAGGAATTCTAAATTGTTACCGAAGTCTTACCAAGCATGTCAAATTTACGCAGCCACGTTTCTACTGTCGCATTGAAGTGGTCACTTGCCACTACTCGTGAGCAGTTGCTCGTAAGCTTCCAAGGTAGCCTCAGCGCTTTGCTTCCACGAATATTGTTTGGCCTGCCTAAGGCCCTTGGAAACGAGACTTTGTCGCAGTTGGGAATCTGAAATCACGCTTCGCATACTGTCAGCCAGCTCCTTCGGGTCTTTTGTATTGACCAGTGTAATTGCAGACTCACCCACGATTTCAGGAATCGCGAATTCTGAAGAAGTGATTACCGGACACCCGCATGCCATCGCTTCAAGATTGGGCATTCCAAAACCCTCATATAGGGAAGGAAACACAAACACATCTGCAAGGTTTAGCAGTTTGGGAACGTCATCAGTTGGTATATAGCCTGGGAGAATAACATCGCCCGCCAGCCCTTCATCTTGAATAATTTCGCGAACTTGGCGATCCTGATCCCAGCCATTTCCCACGATAACAAGCGCCAAAGGAGTATCTGGCATGGAATTCCGCAATTGCTTGAACCCGTGCAACACGGTCAATGGATTCTTTCGCATTGAGTAGTTGCTAATGTGAAGAACGAATCGACGACCTTTGGTATATTTTTCCCGAATGCCACCTAATTGAACTTCAGGCAACTCAGTGAATCGCGAATCCACAGCATTGTATACGACGCGAAATCGATTCTGGTTAACGCCATACTTTTTAGCCAAGTACACCCGACTGGTTTCGGAAACAGTAAAAATCAAGTCCATCTTTCGGCTAAACGCTGGCTTTATAAGCCTCGAATTCAATCGTCGCGAAAGGCTGTAATGGCCTGGAATGAAATCTTCCGCTGCCCCATGAATTGTAGCCACCTTTTTGCCAGGTAGCATTGCAATAGGACTCATAATGCTTAGTGGGTGGTAGTGCACAATCGACAGGTTGTACTTTCTTAGAGCCAGGCTCGCACGTAGTGGATTTCGCGGAATAATGACATCCGTTCCGTGGGAATAGATGGGATGCGAAGACTTTTCGTAATGGATAAAGAACAGGTCGAACGTATCGTTTATTCTCACAAATTCCGTCAGCAGCCTGTCTGCGTGCTTTCCGCTTCCACTGCGTCCTTGGTCAATCGGCCGTGTAAAGATTCCTAGCCGAGGCTTGTCCGGAATTTTGTATGGCACACTTAAGTCCTCTTTATTTAACATGGGAGATGGCTGGCATTTGACATTACCTCGATGCGAGCGATCGAATCGGAAACAAAACTACAGTTCAAAAATGGAATTCGGACTGGTCTCTACGATAAGATTGAAGGGCAGGTACAACTCGAAGTTTACAAAAAGATGTCGCTGACCGAACATTCCCAACCATCCGGAACAAAAAAGTAGTTGTTACAATCAGATGACGGTTCACTCACCTCAGACAGCTTGCCCTCAGCAACGACATACACTCGATAGCCCAAACTCTTCATATACTGAACCATTTCTACCGGAGTGTACCCAAACTTGCTCGTATGGCGTGATTCGATTTCCAACAACACAACAGGAGCAAATCTCTGAAGGGTATTTTGCCCGCCTTTCATCACAAGATACTCAGCCCCCTCAACATCACATTTCAGGAAGCTCAGCTTTGTAAGTTTAGCTCGATTTACAAATGCATCCACTGTTTCGCATTCGACATCCTGCACGCTGTTATTTTCCAAATCAATTGCAGATTGTTCGCCAACACTCAAAGCCGCGCGACTTTGTACCTCCACGCCATCTTTTAGTGGAATAACCATTTTTTGAGCGGTGTCGCCGTCACCCATTGCACAATTAAACAACTCGACGTTGCTCAACTGGGACTGGCTCACAATCCTCGTTAAAAGCTTGTAAGCGGAATCGACTGGCTCGAAAGCAAAAACTTTTCCATCTGGACCAACAATCTGGGCGAGTGGAACGGTATAGCGTCCAAAATGCGCCCCGACATCCAAGACCACATCACCTGACTGAAACATCCGCCGCGACAAACGTAGCGCCGGCTCGTGATTCTTGATTGACGTGATTTTTTTCAACCAATACCGGTATTGAATTTTTTCGTATATGGCTCTGCCAAATACAGTCAACAGTAGCTTTTTCAGTATCCGTCGCATCGTTTCCCTTCAGGTAAAAATGCCTCTCAATTGTGGATCAAACGTTTCTCTGGCGATCCGAATGAAGAACCGTCATGTCTGGCACACCGCTTGATTAGCTCGTAAAGCAACACCTTTTGCGGTGAGCTTGAATCATATGCTCAGCGCACTTGTTCAACATTTAGTCATGTTCTTATATACGCTGGGCGACTAGCAGTGCGGGGCGAACGTTCAGACTTCGAGCAATGTAATTCAAATCGCAAGGAACAGTAGAAAACGATTGCAATCCAAAGCCCGGGAGTGGAGGTGCCTGTCTCAAACATAGCCTGGGCCATAAAACAGCTTACGACCGACAAAAGTATTGGGGCCGATTGATAAGTTCCCCTGATCGTGTAGTAGTAACCAGACACGAAAAGCACCCCGAGAAACATCACAAACAGGATGAGCGGAACCAAGCCATATTTCGTCAGGTGATCAACATACGTATTATGGCTGATATATCTGGAAATATATTTTGGCCCATTGCCAAACCATTTCCAATTCTCCAAGTGAACAGACCATACGTAAAACCTCCCTTGACTAACATCTCCCCTCAACGCTGTGTTCTGGAATTTTTCAATTACTCGATCGAAAAACCCTAACCAGTATGCAACTGCTGCTACAACAACGATAAAAGTGAGCCCGAAAATTAGCCTTGTTCTTCTCGCTTTCGAACGCATTACAAAGGAATGAAAGAAAACCACTCCAAATACGCAAAGCGATGTACATACTCCAGCCAACGCTGAACGCGCATTGCAAATAAACATAAGCAGTAAACTGAGCGTGAAGACCACAGCCATCAAGATAGTTTCTCGGGTCCTCCATTTCGCACGTGAGTAGACAAATACTCCAAGCAATAGCGAACTCGCGCTCGAACCAAACCAACCCATGGAGTTTGGCTTCGAGAATATGCCACTGTATCGCATTGTTGTAGGAGGTTGCACTACGAAACTGGCGGCGACAATTCCGAGACTGGTGAAACAAAACCCGAGTACAAGATACTTCACATAGGCCGAGGGGTTTTTCACATACTCGATCGATCGAGTTGCAGAAATAAACCCTAGCATGATTCCGCCATACACCAGGAGCGAACGTGGCCATCGGTTGAAAGCGGCTGACACGCACGCCGAGACCAATAACAAGATCAATATGCTAAATTGTACCGCGTCATATCTCTGAATCGGAACTTTGACGGGAAGTAGCAGCCCACCCAGGATGAACACAAGCAGTCCAACATTAAACGCCATTTGCCACGGAGAATTTAATGCGAGTTGCGCGGGGAGAATCAATGCGAAGACAGGCAGTAGGGCTGCAATGCGATGGGAAAACTTCAGTTTCCTGTACTGGTGCCCCAGTATATTTCGTCGAGTTTGGCGGATTTCCATATTGAAAGACTTAGAGAAAAAGAAGTTCTGAACGACACAAAGGAGAAAAGGGGGTCGCGACTCTTTCGCTATGCATGGCTCGGTCCACCATTGCGAGATCCAAGGTCGGATCGAATTTGAGTCTCTTTCAGGAATTGTGTCAAACGCCGACCGAGCGTTGCCAAAGAAAACTCTTCCAGCATTTTTCTTCGACCGTTTTGCCCAATCGTATGGCGTTTATCAGGGTTCTTTATCAAAAACTCGATTTCATCCGCGATGTCCTCTGGATCGTTGTCTGGGGAAACAAAGGACACATCGACCCGGTGTTCAAAACATTGTGAAAAACACCCAACTTCGGAAAGAACGACAGGATTGCCAGTCACCATAAACTCCGGAAGTCTCGTCGGGAACAACATGTTCGTTTCAAGCGTATCGTTGCGCAACAAAATAAATGCGTCAGCATCGAGAAAGGCTTTGCTAAAGTCTTTCGGATCTTTAATGAAACCCGTGAACTCAACTCGATCCTTTAATTGCCCGCTTGACTGAACCATCTGCATGGCCACGCGCTGCTGCCGGGACTTCCCTGTGTTTCCGACAACCCGGAGCCGCACGTCCAATCCTCTTGAAACGCAAATTTCTACGGCTGCCAAGAAAGCCATCGGCATCTCTCGACTATTCCATTGTCCCGCAACTGCCAGCACAAAAGGATTTCCTTTGGGAGTCGGCAACTCTCTTGAGGGTTGATCCAAGGCAAACGATGGACACCAGACGTTTCGAATACCACGCTGATCACACCAGTCGCACCATCCATGCGATATTCCAATCACCCCATCAACGTTTGGAAGTACATTTCGCCGCAACCGATACTGTTGATAGTTTGTGCCGTTGAAGAAATAGTACGAATTCAAACGAAACAACTCGACCATATCCGCAACGACAAAGCAGCCGCTTGCGTGCCCGGCATCCAAAATTGCGCCCACTGTCTGCCCTTGTGGGTGGTAGGCAATTACGCCGTCTACCTGAAACTGCTTAACTAAATCCGGAAGGAAGCTCCGATAAAAGTTGGCAGCCTGAGCACCTTGGCGAATCGCGTTGCAATACCCCTTTGCACCTGTCAATTTCGGGTCAAACGCTATCGCCGAATTTCCACAGGGCATGACAACTTCCTTCCAGGCAACACCCAAGCCAGACTGAAATCCAACAATCCTAGCGTGGACTTGATGCATTTCGAGTGACTGCTGCATCCTTGTCAATCGGTTTAGATTTGCCGTCGTGCGGTCAAGCGGAATTGCGGAACAAATGAGCACCTTCATCTGATCTTCCACTCATTGCAAATTGAATTCAACGTCACTTGCAATTCCGATATCCCATTTCTTCAATGACAGATGCGTACTTGTTCGCAAACATGTCCAGTTCAGCTGATTCCAATTGGCTCTCCCACATTCCGATCTGTCCGTTATTTCGAGAGATATGGTCAATGTGCAACTGAGTTTTGCTTTTGGCCAATCGACGATGATTCCAGAACGAATAGCCAACACGAAGTGGCCAAGACATCTTTTTTGCTATTGGATAATTAACCAGAATGGGACGAAATCGATTCCGCGCCGCCACCAGCATCCTTGTCGCCAAACCAGCTCTTACACTCTCAACCGAAACCTCATTCAATATTGAATCTTTCACAGATTGATTAGAATTCAAACCTAGAAACTGCCCAACCGTCTCGATTGCTTCTCGTTCATTGCCGAACAACTCTTCATACCTTTGAATCAGGACTCCCTCTGTGCGGCTGGCTAAACGATAACTGCAGACGAATGCATCAACAATCTCTGGAAGATCTCCGATATCCTTGTTCCATTTTAGTTTTGCAGACAGGTAAGCGTCGCGAGGATCTCGAACGGTATATAGAATTATCTTGGGTAGATCGAGACTTACGACATTTTCGAGTTCGTGACATTTCAGCAACGCAGGCTTGCCAAGCTGCCTGCTTTTAGCGAGCAATCCAAGTTGATCTCCCGGCAAGTATTTTAAGTTTTCAAAATCAATCGAATTTGCCGCCAAGAGCGCTCTGACAATATTAAATTGCAATGTAGAGCCGGACCGTTTCATCCCGCTGCAAATGATGAGTTTCTCCCCAACGATGGAGGTGTTCATCAGCTGTCCTCCAAGTGCAAAAGCTTACGGTAAACTTCTTCCGTTCTAAGCGTATTCGTAACTTGATCAAACTCTGCTGCGGCACGTTCAAACGCTGCAGTCCCCAGCGTTTCACGGATGGGACAACACAATTGATTAACCAGATCGACGATGGATTCCGGCAACTTCCAATCAAAAACCAATCCCGTCTTGCCATCTACTACCAGCTCTTCCAAATTTGGAACTTTTGAGACGAGTGCTGGCTTCCCAATTGCCGCAGCTTCGAAAACACTGCGGGCACTATGGGGAGTAATATAAGGCACTACAATCACATCTGCGGCATTGATTGCTTTGACAACATCCTCAGTGAACTGGAGCGCATGACATCGCGAACTAAGTCCAATTGCCGTTCGTGCTCGGGTTTGATACGCGGTATCTGTCTCGCGAAAGCCTGCAAAAACAAACGTTGCCGATCTATCGAGGCGAGAGTCCAATTCACCGACAAGTTCGGCTAACTCTGCAGCCCCGTTGTATGGCTCGATTCGTGCAAGAGAGAGAAACACTGTTTGGCCTGGCTTCCACCCAAAGCTCTCTCGATACTTTGCTCGAACCTCCTCGTTTACCGGCGCGAATTTTTTCCTGTCGACGAAATTGAAGATAACAGATGCGTCATTCTCTTTTAGTTGGAGAGAATCGATACCGTATTGGTCGATACCGATAAAATAGTCAACATGTTTTCGATTCAAGGACGCAAGATTCCTGCCCCACCAATTCTCCAACAATGGCTCACGCACATGAGCAATTGTAGGCACCCCTGCTATCGCCTGATGTGCCCCCTTTGCCGCGCCTACCAGGCAAGTTGAGTTCAAATGAACGATGTCTGGCTTGACATCGCCAACAAGTTGCCTCGCAGCCCTAACGAGTTTTGGATATACCCAAAGCGCACGTGCCCTTTTTCGAAAACTATGGTATGGCGCCACCTGAGATCCATGAAACGGCTGAATATCCACATGTTCAAGTACAGTCGCATTGGCAGCCTCAAAAATCTCTCGGACGAATGCATTGCTGGACTTTTTCGGAACTACAACCACCGGATCGTATTTGGTTCTATCCAGTCCAGCTATTAAATATGCCAAACTGCGCGGAGCGCCTCCAGTGCCAACAGAGTGATGAAAGTATAGAATTTTGCAGTTCGACACTTCTTTTGCAGGCTCCCTAGGACCAGATTGCTGTTTGATACTGCAACGCCAGTCTCCCGTACGAAATGACGCCCGTTGGATGAATTCGCTTGAATATGAGCTCACTCATTGCTTAGAACATATATCCCAAACATCACAACTCGGTCGCTTTTGCCCCATTTCAACCGCAGACAATTCCATTTCATTCCGATTGTTCGGCATTCGAATCATTGGAGCCATTGCAAATAAATGCACCATCGCTGCCACTTGATACACCTCTATGTCGCAGAATTTTCGGCAGCGCCAATACGGTCCGAAATGACGCAGACATTAAAGCCAAGAGTCCAACAATGTCTCGATTTACAAACAGTTCCTTTGCTGTTCGATGCACCAACTTTAAATGCAGCCTGCCTATTGCACTAACAATATTCTCATTAACATCTTTTAGAACAATGAAGTTCTTGACCAAGTGCCAATTGGACTTCTTTCTAAATCCGCTAACGTTACGAACTTGGGGTCGATCATGTCTTACAAACACATTTGGTGCAACACAGACTTTTGAACCGTGAAACCGAGCGCGGTTGAGGTAGTCCGTATCTTCACCGTAGTGGGGAAACAACGGATCGAATACGCCAAGTTTCCGTACGCAATCCTTAGACATCATCCACGCAGCAGCGTTGATGAACCGTGTTGGATAAAAATCTTCCAGCTTTCCGTTCAACAGAAAGTCATCCAACAGTGTGGGTGTGAACCTTGCCAAATATCTACGGAACATGAAATCAACATTTTCCCCGGTGCCATCAAGCTGCACGGGTCCTGAAATGTCGATTTCTGAATCGCCTTCCATCAATTTGATTAGTTCACCGATAGTATCGGGCTCGACGTATAGATCTTGGTTGACCAAGAATAGATAGGACATATCCGAATTCAGAAACTGCCTCATTCCCACGTTGTTGGCTCGTCCAAAACCAAGATTCCGTTGCGAATGATACAAATGTACCTCAGGAAATTCATCAGCAATTATCTTCGTCGTCTGGTCGCTCGAATTGTTGTCCACGACCAGTACATCCGTTGGCAACTCGGACTCCAATAGTCGCCGCAAGCATTCACGTATATATTTTTCACCGTTAAATGTAACGACCAATGCCAAAACGCGGTTCGAAAAGCTTAATGACTGAAGCTCCGAATCAGGTGACACACTCCCCATATTACGACGACCTCGTAAATACAAAGTTCTTGGCCAAACAAACTAGCTCGATAATGAGGGCTCGCTTCCTTGTAAAAACAAATGCGCAAGCTATTGGGGAAACCACGCAAATCACCAAGAGAGAGATCAACAGTGATTCTTGCTGGTCAAAAATCCAATATCGATAGCTCAGCGTTATGGCAAGGGCGCAAAAGACATATCCGAGGTGACTCACAATTATCGACACAAGCTCGTTACTACGAACAATCCCACGCCCGCCAGAAAAATAAATTGCAAGCGGCAACTGCAACAGAAAAAAGGCAGATGTGTATGCGACCGCTACGCCTAAAGCCCCCCATGGCAGACCAAGGAAAAAAGATGCGACAGTAACCAAGCTTGTCCAGACACCGCACCGGACCATTTCTCTTGACCTGTCTTGAGACAGAAACAAAGCTCCCAACAGAGAAGTTAAGGGCTGAGCGAACAAACAAATTCCCAAGACTCTGATTACTTGGCCACTTGTCAACCAAGCGTTTCCGAACACGGCTTCTACCAACAGATCCGCCGTCGAAACTGCAACGATACCTATTGGACAAGCGGCTAACAGGACGGTCTCGATACACTTTACGTAAATGCGTCTAAACTTCGCCGGCTCATCTAAAAGTTTTGGCAAATAACTGTTTAAAACCCCGTTTACTGGAGATGTAACTTGGGAAAGTGGATTCAACAGATATGCATATGCCCGCGTATACTGACCAAGTTCTATAGTTCCGAACTGCCTACCAATCAAAAAATTATCCAAATTTCTCGTGAAGTAAACCATTATCGAAAAAAAGGTGACGTTCTTGCCAAAACCAAGGAATCCAAGTGTTTCGGAGAAATTAACCCTGAACTTTGGCATCCACTTAGCTGCAACCCAAGCACCGACCAAAGTCAAGAGTCCAGAAGTAATCTGCATTGCGATGATCGCGATGTAGTTTCGAAAAACATAAGCCACTCCAAACGCCACTCCAGCTGAAATGATCGCTGAAGCTACCCGAATGATTGCGATGGAGCGGAAGTGTAAATTTCGACGTAGAATTGCAAGATGCTGTTGCGAAAGAGAAGAAATGAAGATTGGAATTGCCAAAAGCGGAGCAATGGGCTTCAATCGTGGTTCAGAGTAAATCCATGCGAACAGTGGACCAGAAATGGCGATAGTAGTCGCCGCGACTAAGCCTAGTCCTACATTGACCCAAAATAGTGTAGACGCATGAATTTCCAAAAAGTTTTTCCGCTGGACAGTGGCAGCAGAGAGACCTCCGTCTTTTAAAATGTTGGCAAGGCCAACAAAAAAAACTACCATTCCAAGCAGTCCATAATCGCTTGGGTGAAGCAATTTTTGAATTGGAATTGAAGCCAACAACGCAATTGCCCCAACCAACACGTTCGCGACCGCTGTCACCAAAGTGCTGCCTAAAAACGACCTCCCAAGTCCAACTTTGATAACTTCAGCGCCACCACCTGCATCACTGAAAAGCTTGGACGAGTTCTTGGGAACAGGTGCAATTGTTTCAGGTTCGATATTCAAACCGAACAACATACTGATATGCAAGAAACTCCCTGAACGGCCATAGTACTTGACCAATCGGTCTTGCCATTCGATTCAATTTTCCACCCGGCTGATCACGAAATCGATAATTCCGCTTCATATCGACAACAACCATTCCAACACTTTCCGCCAATTCATAGACGTTAGCCTTACAAAACCAACGAAGATGAGTGCGATCAAAAATGCCGCGATCTCTCGCAGGCAAACGGCACTTCAACAATGAAAACAACATCGTTAAATGTGAAGCATTCGGAACGCTGACAACAACACAACCATCAGGTGCCAAATGGTTTTCGACAAAGTGGCTCAGAATTTCAGTTGGATAGGCTAAGTGCTCCAAAATATCGGCAAATAGAATGCATTGGTACTTCTCCAAGAAATCAGTTTGAATTGGTCTTTCGTTGAGGTCAACACGACATGCTTTGTCAAGTGACTTTTCAGCAACACGAAGCATCGCTTCGTCATAGTCAATGCCATGCACAGTTAGCTCAGGTATATCCTGTTTGAGTTGCTTGCCCAACGATCCGTTGGAGCACCCTACATCGAGCAGCTTATTGACGGCCTGAGGTACAAGATTTCGAACGTCGGATCTTGACCCGACGTATGCTGGATTAAACTGGTTGGGTTGAGACAAATTCTTTCCTTATTTTTTTTCGCATTCAGATTGCCAATTCTGCAAAGAACGCTCAATCGAATCGAGAACATCTGGCATTTCCAATCCTGCATCAACGGCCTTTTGAGAATTCAAAACACAATTTGATCTCGGGGTTTTCGCTGCAGAGATCATAAACGCTGCCTCGTCGTCAAAAAATGAGAAATCACCTTTTGCAACGCCCAGCTCCAGCATTTTTTCGACCACTTGCCGTGTCGTTACCGAACCTGGATTCGTCAAGTTATACACTCCCGTTGGGACTGAACCTGTAACGCATTTTAGACATGCGCGAACATAGTCATCCAAGTTTGAAAGACTGTTTCGCGCTTCCAATAGACGGTCGTACCGCATAAGTTTCGAAAGGTAATTTCGTGGCGAATCAACGTTGCTGAATGGAATCCTCAACCTCCAAACAAAACAATTTCTATCATCTGCCAGAACCTCTTCACCAAGAGCCTTGGTTCCAGAGTAAAAACTGCAGTTGTTGGTACGGAAAGAAAAATTTGGTGCGTCTGTTTCTTTAAAACCGTCCTTACTCGGCGATTCTCCGTTGTAGATGCAGCCAGATGAAACGTGTCCCCATCTAATCCCAACATCTGCAGCGACGCGCGACAAGAATCCTGGCAGGACTGCATTACCATCAATACACTCACTTTTTTGTATTTCACACGCATCGACATTGGGTTTGCCAGTGAACCCAGCGGCGCATATTAGAAAATCTACTCGCTCTTTTCTTAATTTGGCCGCAAGGCTGTCTACAGAGTAGCCAGCAGTGTCACTGCGGCTCAGAGTTAGAAAATCAATGTTCTGATCTGCCAAATGTTTGGCGAAGTACTTGCCGACATATCCCGTAGATCCGAGAAGTGCAATCATTTGGGCAGCCCTTTCAAGTAGTCACCATATCCGCTTTTACCGTATTTTTCCGCAAGTGAAATCAAGTCGTTGTGCTTGATGAAACCTTCGCGGAATGCAACTTCTTCAATACAACCAATGCTAAGACCCTGTCTTTGCTGAATTACCCTTACGTAATCACTGGCATCAGCCAACGAAGTAAACGTCCCAGTATCCAGCCATGCGACACCACGACTCAATTGTGCAACTTTCAATTGTTCACGCCTCAAATACTCCTTGTTGACGTCGGTTATTTCATATTCGCCACGTGCTGATGGCTGAAGGTTTTTCGCTATGTCCACGACTTGATTGTCGTAAAAATAAATGCCCGGAATCGCAAAATTTGATTTTGGGTTTTCCGGTTTTTCCTCTAGCGAAACCGCTCTTCCGTTCTCGTCAAACTCAACTACGCCATACGCAGATGGATTTTTCACTTCGTATGCAAAAACAACGCCGCCGCTTGGATTGTTTTGCTGCCGAATTAGATTCGCGAATCCGGAACCGTAGAAAATATTGTCGCCAAGAATCAATGCAACTTTGTCGTCACTGATAAACTCCGCACCGATGACGAACGCTTGTGCGAGTCCGTTGGGGACTTCCTGCACCGCATAGGTAAACCTGCAACCCAAGTTCGCTCCATCGCCTAAAAGTCGTTTAAATTGAGGAAGGTCATGGGGTGTCGATATGATCAGTACCTCCCTGATTCCAGCCAGCATCAATACTGACAGCGGATAGTAGATCATTGGCTTGTCGTAAACTGGAAGAAGTTGCTTACTAACGGCAACCGTCAATGGATGCAAACGAGTCCCAGATCCGCCAGCTAAGATAATGCCTTTCACGATGACTCTCCTGTGGGCGACAAGCCTTGACGCGACAATTGATAATTCCCTGACAGAATCTCTTTCCACCAAGCCTCATTTTCGAGATACCACGATATCGTTTTCCGAAAGCCACTTGCGAAATCTTCTTCCGGAGCCCAACCGAGCCCTTGCTTGATTTTTGAAGCATCAATTGCATAGCGCATGTCGTGCCCGGGGCGGTCTTTCACAAAAGTGATCAACTCTGAGTAGGAATCGATACTCAGTCCGTTCTGAATCGGCGGGCTAACCTCGTCCAAAATCTTGCAGACCATGTTGACAAGGTCGATATTTCGTTGCTCGTTGTCACCGCCAATATTGTACGTTTCGCCGACGTGCCCTTTCGTCAATACAAGCTCAAGAGCACGGACATGATCTCTGACGTATAACCAATCACGTATGTTTTCACCCTTTCCGTACACGGGTATTGGTTCACCCCGTATCGCTTTCAGGATCACCACCGGAATCAGCTTTTCTGGAAATTGGTAGGGTCCATAGTTGTTTGAACAATTCGTCAGTACAACAGGGAGCCCATATGTATCACACCAAGCTCTGACCAAGTGGTCGGAGGCTGCTTTACTGGCTGAATATGGCGAGTGGGGGTCGTAAGGCGTTTTCTCCGAAAAGGCAGGGGCATCAGGTTCGAGCGAACCGTACACTTCATCGGTTGAAATATGATGAAAGCGGAAAACTTCTTTTCTGCTCGCTTCAAGGGACTCGAAGTAGTTGCGAGATATTTGCAATAGCTTATAGGTTCCTACGATGTTGGTTTGAATAAACTCGTCCGGCCCATCAATCGAACGGTCCACGTGTGACTCAGCCGCAAGGTGCATTACGGCATCCGGCTGTTGCGTTTCAAAGATGCCTTTCATTGCGTCTTCATGACATATGCTTGCGGCAACGAATATGAAGCGATCGTCTGACCGCAAATCGTCCAGCGAGGCCAAGTTGCCTGCATAGGTCAGGCTATCCACTGCAACAACCGAGTGGGAACAGTCATTCAACAAGTAACGACAAAGATTGCTCCCAATAAAGCCTGCAGCGCCCGTTACCAGAATTTTCATATTGTCTTTAACCATACTTTGTGTGATTTGCCCAGTTGGAGATGCAAACTTGCTGCTCCTGGTTCCGGACAGTGGCAAGCGTTCAGTTTTTTGCCCCAAGGTCAATCGTCGCCGACCAAGGAAGGTTTTCTCGATACCAGTTCACGCAGCGCTCCAAGCCTTCATCAAGTGAGATTCCTGGACCCCAACCCAACTTTTCACCTGCCTTGTCAATATTCGCCCAAGTCGAAACCATGTCAGCCTTGTGCATTGGCAAACGATTGATCTCAGCCTTCTTGCCCAGCAGGTTTTCGATTTTTTCTATTACAGAGTTGATCGTGATTGGATTGTTACCGCCACCAAGATTGATGATCTCGTACCCGAGCGGCCTGGTTGCGGCGATTGTTCCGTTTGCAATATCGTCCACGAAAGTAAAGTCGCGAGATTGTTCGCCGTCACCGTAGAGTTTGATCGGCACGCCTTTATCAATCCACTGTATGAAACGATGGATTGCCATGTCGGGACGATCAGCTGGTCCGTATACGGTAAAATAGCGCAGAATCGAAACGTCGATTCCGTAAAGATGATGGTAAGTAAATGACATCGCTTCCGCTGATTTTTTGCTTGATGCATACGGAGAGATCGGCGTATTCACCGGCAGCGATTCCAAAAACGGCATTGGTTGTCCCGCGTAGAGCGAAGACGTCGAAGCCAAAACGAATTTCTTTCCACCGTGCTCTCGCATCCCCTCAAGCAAGTTCAGCGTTCCCATTCCATTTGTCCCCATGTAGATAAACGGATTGACCATGCTGTACCGCACGCCCGCTCTCGCAGCCAAATTCAGTACCGTTTTGAACTGATACTCTGCAAAGAGATCCAACACGTCGTTTGTATGCTCGACGTCGATCTGACGAAACTCAAATGAACCGTACTCCTTCAAGAGATTCAGGCGATGCTCTTTAAGCCGCACATCGTAGTAATCATTCATGTTGTCGATGCCGACAACTTCATGACCCTCGTCAAGAAGCAACTGCGCCGTTCGTGCTCCGATAAATCCGGCACAGCCAGTCAGTAGGTAAGGATTGGGGATACTCAAATACCTTTATAAAAAGAAAACATTGGGCAAATTGCCCGAAAACTATCGCCGTTTCGATCTTCGGTCGCCAACACCAAACAACCGCATCGAAACCGACAGGAAAGACTAAGCGATACCACTTTGGACAGTTTCCTGTTGCGCCAATTCAAGGTCATGATCGACCATCAACTCGGCCAATTCCTTACAGCTGGTTTTGGCGACCCAGCCAAGCTTTTCTTTCGCTTTGGTGCAGTCACCTAGCAGCAAGTTCACTTCCGTTGGACGGAAGTAGCGGGGATCGATCTCGACGTACTTGTTCCAATCAAGATCCAGGTACTCAAAGGTGTAATCCAGGAATTGGCGAATCGTTTGCGTTTCGCCTGTCGCCAACACGTAGTCGTCCGGCTTTTCTGCCTGAAGCATCATCCACATGCCTTCGACATAGTCTTTGGCATAACCCCAGTCACGTTTTGCATCGAGGTTGCCAAGATACAATTTCTCCTGCAGACCCAGCTTGATCCGAGTCGCTGCACGTGTGATCTTGCGTGTTACAAACGTTTCACCACGACGAGGTGATTCGTGATTGAACAGAATTCCATTAACCGCAAACATGTCGTAAGCGTTGCGATAGTTGACCGTTTGATGAAACGCATAAACTTTCGCACAAGCATAAGGCGACTGCGGACAAAACGGAGTCTTTTCCGTCTGCGGTGTCTCGAACACGTCACCGTACATCTCCGACGAAGATGCCTGATAGACGCGAGTTTCTTTCGTTTGCTTCAATTGGCGAGCAGCTTCCAGAATATTCAATGCGCCAATGCCCACAACGCTTACCGTGTAGGCAGGAGCATCAAACGAGACGCGTACGTGGCTTTGAGCGCCAAGGTTATAAATCTCATCCGGCTCCACGTCCAAAACCAGATTCGTAATGCCTTGTCCGTCGGTCAGATCGCCGTAGTGCAAAAACAGCTTCGGTGTTTTTTCATGCGGATCCTGATAAATGTGATCGATTCGCTGAGTGTTGAACGAGCTACTGCGACGAACGATGCCGTGAACTTCGTATCCCTTTTCGAGAAGGAGTTCGGCGAGGTAGGAGCCATCCTGGCCAGTGATACCGGTGATGAGCGCTTTTTTCATTTTCTGAGTTTTGCCTGGAAGAAGTTTGTAAGGATAGGCTTAAGACTTACCGATGCTTTCGATTTCAAATCCGGCATCGGAAAGCTGTTGAGCATCGAGAACGTTGCGGCCGTCAAATACGAAAGCCGGCTTCATCATGGATTGATAGATGGAATCAAAGTCCTGGTCGCTGAACTCATCCCATTCCGTCATCACGGCAATCGCGTGAGCTCCATCAGCAGCCGCTTTGGCACTCGATGTAACCGTGACGTTGTTGTAAAGAAGCTCCCGTTGAGCCTCGGTCAGCACGCCACCCGGACCGGCCATCAGGTACTCGAGGTCCTGACGAATTTGCTCAAGGCTGACCTGCGGATCGTAAATCGTGATTCGGGCTCGCTCTTCGAGCAGGTCACGGCAGACATAAATCGCTGCCGATTCACGTGTATCGTTGGTGTCTTTCTTGAACGCAAAACCCCAGATCGCGATCTTCTTGTCCGAAACCGTGTTGAACATTTTCTTCACGATGCGAGTCGAGAAACGACGTTTTTGATAGTCGTTCATGACGATGACCTGTTCCCAATACTGGGCAACTTCCGGCAATCCGAAATGTTCGCAAAGGTAAACCAGATTCAAAATGTCTTTTTGGAAACAGGATCCCCCAAAGCCAACCGAAGCCTTGAGGAACCGCGGCCCGATTCTTGAATCCGTGCCGATCGCACCGGCGACTTCATCTACGTCGGCTCCGGTCGCTTCGCAAAGCGCCGAAATGGCGTTGATCGAGCTGACTCGTTGAGCCAAAAATGCGTTGGCGGTCAATTTTGAAAGCTCACTGCTCCACAGGTTCGTACGAATGATTCTTTCATCCGGAACCCAATGCTTGTAAACATCCGCAAGTTTCTCGATCGCAACGTCATTGTCGCCACCAATCAGAATGCGATCGGGATTGAGCAAGTCATCCACCGCGGTTCCTTCGGCAAGGAACTCCGGGTTGCTCAGGACGCTGAACTTGACGCCAGAGCTTGACGAATTCAGAATCCGCTGGACGGACTCGGCGGTGCGAACAGGAAGCGTCGACTTTTCGACAACCACTTTGTCACTGTCAGAGTATTCCGCAATCGTGCGAGCACACTTTTCGACGAATTCAAGGTTCGCCGCGCGGCCGGCTCCGATACCAAACGTTTTGGTGGGCGTGTTGACCGAAATGAAACACATGTTGGCTTCGCGGATCGCACCCGGCACATCGGTTGTGAATTTCAGATTGCGGCCGCGAGCCTGCTTAACCACGTCATACAAACCTGGCTCATAGACGGGCAGTTCTTCCGAGTTCCATGCGGCGATGCGTTTCGGATTCAAATCGACAACGTGAACGTCAATGTCCGGGCACTGATGCGCGATCATGGCCATCGTTGGGCCACCAACGTAGCCGGCCCCAAGACAACAGATTTTTGTTTGTTCACTCATTGGGTATTCTCAGTTTAAGTGTGCTTTGGTTCGAAAGTTCGGAACAAAGTGAAAGTGTTAGCCATCTCTTTAATGGCAGCCTCGGCGAACCGGTCCAGGAAAAGCGTGAGCCAAGTGGGCCAACGGAATTTCTTACTTCAGAAATTGTGAGGGTCGCGTCCATCTTCAGACTTCTCGCAAGACTCCTTGTTGGACTTCTGCGAGAAAATCTGCGTAAGCCTGACGCAATCCGTCGTCCAGGCTGATCGACGCCTGCCAGCCAGTCGACTGCATCAACGTCATGTCCGTTCGCTTGACCATCGTTCCGTCAGGCTTGGTCGGGTCGGTCACAATTTCTCCCTGAAAACCGACGACCTCCGCGACTTTGGTGGCCAATTCCAAAATTGAAATGTCGCTTCCGGTTCCCACGTTCACCAGATCAGGCGGATCGGCCAACGAGCACAAGTGCAACAGCCCGGACGCCAAATCGTCGACATGGAGAAATTCTCTGCGTGGCGTGCCTGTTCCCCAGATGCTCACGGAATCAGCGTTTGATTCTTTGGCTTCGTGGAACCGCCGCACCAGTGCGGGCAACACATGGGAGTTCTCTGGATGGTAGTTGTCGCCCGGCCCATAAAGATTGGTCGGCATCGTAGAATGAAACAGGACGTTGTACTGGCGGCGATAGAACTCGCACATTTTCAGGCCAGCAATCTTGGCAAGGGCGTACGCTTCGTTCGTTTTTTCAAGCGGGCTGGTCAGCAGGCTGTCTTCCGTCATCGGCTGAGGAGCCTTTCCCGGATAGATGCACGTGCTTCCCAGATACAGAAACCTGGAAACCTGATTGCGGTAGGCCGCATCGATGGAGTTAACCGCCATCGAGAGGTTTTGATGCATGAACTCGGCAGGGTAGGTGTTGTTGGCGTGAATGCCGCCAACTTTTCCCGCACAGAAGATCACGACATCGATTTTAGATTCCGCGAAGAACGAATTGACGGCCGCCTGATCACAAAGATCCAGTTCGGCTCGGGTTCGCGTTACGATGTCACCACAGTTCGAAGCCTGCAGAGCTCGAACGACCGCTCCGCCAACCATGCCGCGATGGCCAGAAACGAAAGCTCTCTTTTTTGACCAGTCTTGCATCAGGAAGGTGATTTTTTGAGAGTCGAATTTTTGAATTTGCCGAAACGGACTCCGTCCCTTTGGGTGACACATTGAATGCCCCTTCAGAACAGAAACAGCCGATCTGGCTGCCAACTCAAATTCGCGAAAGTTAATTTTCTGTCAGCGTCGCCAACAGTCCGGCTTGGTGCAAAACTCCACAATTGGCGAGGTTTGAGCCGGTTAGGTCAAGCTTATCAACGAGCTAAGGACCGTAAATGCCTTTTCCGCAATTATTGGCAAATCGGCAATCTGGGGTGAGTTCCGTTCGCGATTTTTCGATAATGTCGATTTTGTCGCCTTTTGCACGAGTGTCCCTCAACAGGTTCGTCTGGACTCACCGGGACACTCAGCTAAACTCATTGTTTCCCTAGTACCGAACAACGTTTTGATCCAAATCTCATGGCCACAGCGACTGCCGCTTCGAGCGATTCAAAATCGAGATCTTCCTCCACCAGCAACCAGAGCCTGATGAAAATTGGGCTGCCTTATCTGGTGGCGATCGGAGCCCAACTGCCGATGTTCCTGTTGTTCTTTCGACAGATGATGAGCAAGACGCACTACCAAACGGTTTGGCTGGCGTTGTTCGCGACCGCCGCGATCGTCTGGTCTCGCTGGCCGCGAGAGGAAAAGGTTCCGTTCCGTGAAAGCACCGCCAGCAACGTGTTGCTCGGTTTGGGGCTGATGATGGGCTTTGGATCTTTCCTGTTTGTGGAACCATGGTTCTGCGCTGCCAGCGTGATGCTGTTGATCACCAGCTTTCTGCTGAAAGTCGTCGATACCGATCGCAGCAACAGTTTGTGGACGGCTGCTTTGCCGCTGTTCGTTTTCCTGCCGCTGCCGTTTCGCTGGGACACGACTCTGATCACGACGCTGCAGCGTCAAAGCGCGTGGCTGACCAGCCGACTGCTGGATTTGTTGGGCCTTGGCCACTATCTGGACGGAACTCAGATCCTGGTTCCGGGAAAAGTGGGCTACGGAATTGAAGAGGCCTGCAGTGGCGTTCAGTCGTTCTTTACGCTGCTGTTCATCGCTGTTGTCATGATGGTGGTGTTCCGGCGAATCAAAACAAACCTCGCCGGTGGAACGATTTTGTCGATCCTGGGCCTTGTCTGTCTCGCGGCCAGCATCACGCTACCGTTCATGTTTTATATAGGCGTCGCTTTCATCATTTGGGGACTGGTGGGTTTCCGTGCGATGGCTCTGGTCTATGCGGCTGTTTTCTGGGCGATGTTTATCAACGTGCTGCGAATCCTGCTGATTCCAGTTCTGGACGTAAACGGTATCGCGGACCTGACTCACGGCATCGGTCACATCTTTTTGGGCTGGGGAGCTTTGGTGATCGGACTGGCATTGTTGCTGAGTACTGATCAATTGCTGCTGTTCCTGTTCGGTCCTGTAGATACCGAAATGGGCGAGGCCGGACCGTTCGGAAAACTGATCACCAAGTTCTGGAATCAGCTGGTTTCGGGCCAGGAGGATCTGAACGATTCAGAGAAAAAGAAGAAGCGCAAAGTCGTCTCGGTTAAAGCTTCGTCGACGCAATTCGCATGGATCGTGGCGATCATCCTTGCCGTCGGCGGTTTGTGGCAAGCTTCCGACGTGGCACGGGCTCTGTTCCAACCGGGATTAAAAGTCCAGTTCTTCGACGCCGACATCACTCAGCCGATGGTTGAAGAAGACATGCCAACCCAGCTGCAAAACTGGGCTCTCGTCGAGGGCACTGGCTATCAGATGCAAAAGCGTGACCGCGGTTCAGACCTGGGACGTCGCTCAGACGTTTGGCAGTATCGGGCTCCAAACTGCAACGCCGTTGTTTCGTTTGATCAAACGTTCCCGGGCTGGCATGAGCTGACGACTTGTTATCGGAACAGCGGCTGGAAACTTTCCAATCGCGTCGTTATCCAACCTGACGTCCCGGACGGCGAAGAAACCTGGGACATTGTGGAAGCTACCTTTACGAAGGAAACTGGCGAAAAAGCCTACCTGCTGTTCAGTCACTTCAACGGGGCTGGCGAACCAGAGCAGGCGCCGATCAATGTCGGAACGCTGGAGTCGTTCCTGACTCGTGCCAAGAACCGGATGTCGCATCGCGTGCGTCGCAGTTTGTTCAGCTCGGAAACTTACCAGGTACAGGTTTTCGTTCAGCACTACGGCGAGCTTGGACCCGGAGTCAAGGACGAGATCAAGTCTCGCTATCTGCAAGCACGTGATATCCTGCGTCAGAAGTTCCTCGACAAGAACAAAACTGCTGCACAGTAAGCAATCGTTTTCCGTTTTCCATGACTCGAACCCCGCTGACAGCGCCGGCATTTATCGGCAACTGCTATTGGGCCACATCCCTGATTCCGCCACAATGTATGCGTGAATCAGGAAGATTGGCTCCGGCAGGGTAGCGTTGGTTGTGAAGTATTTGATCACAGGGTGTGCTGGCTTCATTGGATCTCGCGTTGCAGCAAAACTGCTTGGCGAAGGGCATCAGGTGCATGGTGTCGATGACCTCAACGACTACTACGACATCTCGCTAAAGTTCCACCGGCTCGAGCCCTTGTTGATGCAGGTCGGTTTTTCGTTCGATCAGGCCGGCATCGAAAATCGCGACCAAGTCGATCGCATCTTTGAACAACACAAATTCGACGCGGTAATCAATCTCGCCGCAGCAGTCGGTGTTCGCTACAGCCTGGAAAATCCCCATGTCTACATGACAACCAACGGGGTCGGAAATCTGAACCTGCTCGAAGCCATGCGCCACGCGGGTGTTCGAAAGTACGTGCTTGCGTCGACGTCCAGTCTCTACGCCGGACAGCAGATGCCGTTCCTGGAATCCTTGCCAGTCAACACTCCGATTTCACCCTACGCGGCATCGAAAAAGGCCGCGGAATCGATGGCGTGGTCATACCATCACCTGTTTGACATCGACGTTTCGGTCGTCCGCTACTTCACGGTCTATGGCCCGGCAGGACGACCCGACATGGGAATCTTTCGCTTTGTCCGCTGGATCGCGGAAGGGGAACCGATTCAGATTTTTGGCGACGGCGAACAGTCACGAGATTTCACTTTCGTCGACGACATCGCAGAGGGAACCGTTCGTGCGCTCAAGCCCTTGGGCTTTGAGATCATCAATCTTGGCGGCGGTGAAAAACCGGTGTCGCTTAACGCGATCATCCAAAAACTGGCTTCCCGTTTCGGCCGCAAACCAATGGTCGAATATCGTGACCCGCACGAAGCTGATATGCAGTCCACATGGGCGGATATCTCGAAAGCAAAACAGCTACTGGACTGGGAACCGACGATTTCGATCGATGACGGACTGGAACAGTGTGCTGACTGGTATCTGTACAACCTGCCGTGGGCTCGGGAAATTCAACTGGACCGCCCCGCTCCGAAATCGGCGCCCGCTCTCAAAGTCGGCTAGTTCTTCCCTCGCTTCGACGCAATCAACAACATGAAGATTCTGATCTCCAACGACGATGGTTGGGACGCTCCCGGGATTTCGACGCTTGCCGACGTGGCCAGTGAGTTTGGAGACTGTACGATCGTCGCGCCGGAAACCGAGCAGTCTGGAGTCAGCCATCAGGTCACGCTCAATCGGCCTTTGAATCTGCAACAACGCTCGGCGAAGGCCTGGTCGATCGACGGGACGCCAGCGGACTGCGTGAGGATCGCGCTGACGCAACTCGAAACACAGCTCAAAACCAAATTTGATTTGGTGCTGTCCGGTGTCAACAATGGCGGAAATCTGGGAGCCGACGTTTATGTCTCCGGCACAGTCGCTGCCGCCCGGGAGGCGACTCTGTTCGGGCGACCTGCGATCGCGATCTCCCAGCATCGACTGTACTTCGGTGAACCGTTTGACTGGTCGAACGCGGCAACGTTGACGGCCAGATCCCTGCGGCATTGCCTGGCTAAAACTCTAACGCCGCGTACGCTGATCAACATCAACCTGCCGGACTTTTCAGACCACGATCAACTTCCGGAGGCGGAGATCGTCGACCCCTGTCCGCTCGATCCTTCCCCGCGACCAGCCAACTACAGCACACAGCTCGTCGGCGATTCTACGCGACTTCAATTCGTCGGCAAATACAATGATCGCCAACAGCTGGACGGATGCGACATTCAAGCCTGTTTTTCCAAACGAGTGACGATCACCCGGCTTTCTGGCTGAACCACGGATACGAACTGAAGCCTTAAAACCCGCTTGAACGTGCATCTCGCATGGAGATGCGTTTCAGTCAGGCACGGGATAACCTCGTTGGATGCACCACCTACTCGTGTAACAACACAAAGTTGGAGCACTTTGATATTTTCGTCGAGTCCGTGGTGCTTGCTTCTTTTGCAACTGAAAGCGAAGACGACTTCAAATTTTGCAGCAAACAGAGGCGTGGCTCAATTTTCTGCATTGCCGGCAACGATGTGATGTATATGGCAAAGTCGAACATGACCATATGGTTGGTCAAAATGGCATCGAAATATTCTTGGATGGTTTTGTAACCGATACGTGTTTGGCAGATATTGTGCTGACAATAATTGGTCCATCGCGGAAGTTTGTGGGTCTTGCAGAATTCTCTGTAAAGGAGAACGCAAATGCAAGACACGGAACTTTATCAACAGATCCTTGGCATTGAGACGCCTTGGGAAGTATCGAACGTTGATCTGAACATGGAACTTGGGGAGATCGTCGTTAGTGTGCGTCACGCACAAGGCACGAAGTTCTGCTGCCCTCAGTGCGATCAGAAATTGAGCTGCTATGACCATTCTCCATCGCGTCGCTGGCGTCACTTGGACAGCTGCCAATTCAAGACGATGCTGGAAGCTTCGATCCCCCGAGTGGATTGTCCCGAACACGGCGTGAAACTGGTTCAAGTTCCCTGGTCCAGTCCCAACAGTCGCTTCACGTTGATGTTCGAGGCCTTTGCGATCCGCTTGCTCAAGGCAACACAAACGATCGAAGGCGCTCGCACGATTCTGCGAACTGGCTGGGAAGCGACCTGGACGATTCTTGAGCGAGCCGTCGAGCGTGGGCAAGCTCGAAAGCAATCCAGTCCACTGCCTCACATTGGCATCGACGAGAAGTCTTTCAAGAAAGGGCAGAACTACATTACTCTGATTTACGACCTCGACAACAGTACGGTTGAAGCGATCTCCGAAGGCCACAACAAAGAGGCCGCCAACGAATGCTTTTCTCAACTTTTACCGGGTCAAATCGAAACCGTCGAAGCCATCGCGATGGACATGAGCTCTGCTTTTGTGAACGCTGCAAAGTCCAACATTCCCCTGGCAGAAACAAAGATTGTGCACGACCGTTTTTATGTGATGAAGCTGGTCAACGAAGCGGTAGACAAGGTTCGCAAGCAAGAGAACAAGCGTCTCCGCAGCGAAGGTGACGACACGCTAACAGGGACTCGTTACCTGTTTCTGAAGAACTATGACAACCTCAAGGAATCAAGCCAGCAGCGTCTTGATGCGTTGTTTTCTTTCAAACTCGAAACCGGCAAGGCATGGACTTACAAAGAGATGCTTCGCGATCTTTGGCATCACGACACCGCCAAGGAGGCGAAAGAGTTTTTCAGGTGGTGGTACCGCAAGGTGATTCACACTCGGCTGGAGCCAATGAAGAAGGTCGCACGCACGATCAAAACTCGCATCGACAACGTCGTCAGCTACTGCACCTTCAGTGGAATATCAAACGGAGTTGCCGAAGGAATCAACAGCAAGATCCAGTCGATCAAGCGACGAGTTGGCGGCTACCGAAACAGGCAAAACTACAAAACAGCGATCTTCTTTTACTGCGGTGGACTCGACCTCGACCCATAGAGATCCGCGGTGGACCAAATAATTTGGCAATGAATACAGAGATCGGATTTTTTCCCGCGGTCCGCAACCATAATTAGGTTGACGCGAGGTTCCGCTGGCGGACTTTCTGGATCACTTGAACGGAGCAGCATTGGATAGCATGGTTTACGCTGGCCTTGCTTACTAAACCCATATGAACAAACGCATTTCCAAAACAGCGAACCTGTTTAGCAATTTGCATCAGATTGTAACTTCCGTTTTTCGGGAATCAATCGTTCGATTCGGCGTTGCTGCACAATTAGTTAGGCCGACTTGGAGTAGCGACGTCTGGCACATCGACTGTCGGCCCGCAATCTTCCTTACCAGCAAAATCAGGAAACTTTCTCGAAGCGAATTCCTTTAAACTCACACTTAATCGCTTGAAATCGAGTTTGCTTATCGTATCGATCGCCGCGCCAACTTTGCGCAGTTTATTGCACCAAATGGCTTGCGACACTTTGACACATCTGCCGCGGCTTTTTCAGGGCAACTAGATTACGCGTCAAACACTGCACTATTGAGGGTGCGACTTTTTATCAGGTCGATGCGAGCCGATAAACGCGGTATCCTTGTGCAACATTCGGAGGGAGTGTGCGCGGACGGTCTATAGCTGTCCGTACATGGCATCTGTATATGATGCGTCTTCTTCCTGCACCAATCACAAAACGACTTAACCATCAGGGCACTCAGACACGCGAATCGCGGGTGAGTGAACGTTATGCAAGAGTTCCACTTTCCAACCTGGGTCAACAAGTTCACGGTCATGTTGATTCTTGGCGGGCTAGGCGTTGCCGGATATTTGGCAACCTGTCTGTTCGCCGGGATTCATCCTTCGGTCGTCAACGTAGGGCACAAGCCCAAGCAACCCGTTCCGTTCAGTCACAAGCTGCATGCCGGCCAACTGAAGCTGGATTGTCGCTACTGCCACAACACGGTCGAGAAAGCCGGACACGCTGCGATTCCGCCTTCGGCAACGTGTGGCAACTGTCATGGCGGAAGCCGCACGACGGGAACGATGGTCAACGGAACCATGCAAGCCGGTCGTGACCTTGGCATCGTGCACCCTGACAGCACGCTGCTGACGCCGATCCGCACCAGCCTGGAAAACGACGACAAGCCCGTGCAGTGGGAGCGAGTCCACGACTTGCCGGACTTCGTTTACTTCAATCACGCGGCTCACATTTCACGCGGCGTCAGTTGTGTTTCCTGCCACGGTCGCATTGATCAAATGGAAGTCGTTGAACAGAAAGAAACACTCTCGATGAAATGGTGCCTTGATTGCCACCGTGCACCGGAACAGCACCTTCGTGATCCGGCTTTGGTCACGCAACTGGATCTGAAGATTGAAGATCCGGTCGCTAACGGAGCGATGTGGAAAGAAAAGCTGAACATCAACCCAAATGTCAGTTGCTCGACCTGTCACCGCTAGTCCGATCGCCATTTTGCAATCGCCATCAACCTAACTGCTCACGCGAAGCTTGCTGAACATGAACAAGCCTTACTCAAATCAAAAAGAAGCCCAGCAAATCATCGCCGGGTCCAACACTGTTCCTGATCTGGAAGACATCCAGAACATGGACGGTTTCGACGAAGCCATCGATCGCGATTTCGGTTCTGCGACCGAAGGATTCGAAGATGATGGCGTTTCGCGTCGTCGCTGGTTGCAGATCATGGGCGCGTCTTTGGCGCTCGGTGGTGCTGCCGGTTGCCGTTTCGAAGAAGAAAAAATCGTGCCGTTTGCTTTCCGTCCCCAGGGTCGCATCCCCGGGATTCCGGAAACGTTTGCTTCGATGATCGAGTTCGGTGGCGTGGCTCAGCCGATCATGTCGACGAACTTCGACGGTCGTCCGATCAAGCTTGACGGAAACAAAAGCCATCCAAGCTCGATGGGTGCGTCGACGGCTTTCACACAAGCCACGATTCTTGAGTTTTACGATCCGGATCGCTTGCGTGCTCCGCTGAAAGTAAACCCGGAAGAGAAACTGGTTGCTCGTGCGTTCACTGAAACGACAACGGATGAAATTCTCGGCCAACTGACTGCGGCGTCGCAGGACGCAGGCTCGCTGGCGATTTTGGCCGAACCAACTTCATCGCCGTCAGTGCTTCGTATGAAGAAAGCACTCGAAGCCAAAGGGGCCAAATGGTACACGTTTGCTTCGGTTAACGATGACAACGTTCGGGCCGGTGCCAAAGCCGCGTTTGGCAAAGTCGTCCGTCCGCATTACCAACTGGATAAAGCCAAAGTCATCATCACGCTGGATGCGGATATTCTTGGCGGGATGGATGCGGATTCGATTTCCAACGCGATCGGGTTTGGCAAAGGACGCGACGCGGATCACGGCTCGATGAGTCGCATGTATTCGATCGAAAGTCAGTTCTCGCAAACGGGTGCTTCGGCCGATCATCGCCTTTCGGTTCGTTCCAGCGACATGGGCGGTTTTCTCGGTTCGCTGGTCGCTGCGATTGAGGGCGCGACTGCTGAAGCCGAGGTTGATAAATCACTGCCGTATCGCGATCGCGTTCTGGCAGCGATGGCTCAGGACTTCATCGACAATCCGGGCTCCGGCGTGATCGTGGTTGGCAACAGCCAGCCTGCTGAGGTCCACGCGATGGCTCACTACCTCAACGAAAAGTACGGCAACGCCGGAAAAACAGTTGTCTACACCGAATCTCCGGACGCCGATCGTGATGGCTGTCTTGATTCGCTGCAAAAGTTCGTCGACGAAGCGGCATCGATCGGCACGCTGGTCGTGCTTGGCGGCAACCCGGCGTTTGCGGCGGCAGGTATTGCAGGTGTCGGCGAAGCGATTGCCTCGGTTCCAAATTCGATGCACGTTTCTTTCTACCGCAACGAAACGTCCAAGCTTTGCAAGTGGGTCAGCAATGTCTGTCATCCGCTTGAGTCGTGGAGCGATGGTGCGGCTTCGGACGGTTCGGTCTGCGTTGGTCAGCCTTTGATCAATCCATTGTTCGGCGGCCTGTCAGTGATTGAAACGCTGGCTGTTCTGGCGACGGGCGAACAAGCCAAGGGCATCGACATCGTGAAAGAATCTGTTGGCGTTTCGGGCGAAGCCTGGACCAAAGCGGTTCACGATGGCTTTGTTGCGGATACAAAGGCCAAGCCTGCGGATGTCAAAGCTGGCGAAGCTTCGATCGAAGCCACCGATGCTTGGAAGGGCGAATGGGATGGCAAGCTGGAAGTTGTGTTCCACGCATCTCGCAGCGTTTACGATGGCCGTTACGCGAACAACGGTTGGCTTCAGGAACTTCCGGACTTCATTTCGAAACACACCTGGGATGGCATCATCTCGGTTTCTCCGAAAACCGCTGAGGCGCTTGGGCTGGTGCAAAGCACCAAGGCAACGGTCACGCTGGACAACGGCGAAAGCGTACGACTTCCGGTTAACGTACAGCCGGGACAAGCCAACGGTTCAATCGGTTTGCCACTGGGCTATGGCCGCACGATGGCGGGTCGAGTCGGCGGTGATTTGGCGAATCGCGTCAAGCCTGTTGGGCAGAGTTCGGACAAACTTCGAACGGCCGATACCTGGAACTTCGCCAGCGGACTGGATGCTTCGATCATCACGGGTTCGGGCACCAACTACAAACTGGCTTTGATTCAGGAACCGTGGACGATCGACGAGAAGGGTCGCGGCGAGATTCAGAATCGCATGTTCCGCAACAAGGAAAAGAACGAGTCAGATCGTTCGTCTTTGATTCGCGAAGGAACTTTGGAAAGCTACCAGGCATTCCTCGAAAAACATCCGATCGGCGAACACGATCACGATGACCACAGCCACGACGACGGCGATCATGGCCACGATGAAGGCGATCACGATGAGGCTCGCAGCACGAAGTTGCCGAAGAGCACTTCGCTGCCAATCGTGACCAATGTCAGCTTCAACCCTGGCACCGGTGTTCCGGTTTCACCGGCAGTGATCCCTGCGAAGGTTGAAGAAGAAGGCGACCACGATCACGACGACGATCATGGCCACGGACACAAAGCCCAATGGCCTGAAGCGTTCCACATGCATCACGAGTTGTTCGACCTGACCAAGGGTGCTCGCGAAGATTACACCGCAGAGAACCCGGCTCACGAGAACGTTTGGGGCATGTCCATTGACCTCAACAAGTGTATCGGTTGCAACTCTTGCGTGACGTCCTGCCAGGCGGAGAACAATGTTCCTGTTGTTGGGCGAGCGGAAGTTTGGCGTGGTCGCGAAATGCACTGGCTTCGCATCGACCGCTACTACGGCAACAACCTTTACAACAAGGAAGCGGCGGAGTCGGATGACAAAGTGATCGTTCACCAACCGGTTGCCTGTCACCATTGCGAAAACGCTCCTTGTGAGACCGTTTGTCCTGTTGCCGCGACGGTACACAGCCGCGAAGGTCTGAACGACATGGTTTACAACCGCTGTATTGGTACTCGTTACTGCGGCAACAACTGTCCTTACAAAGTTCGTCGTTTCAACTTCTTCAACTACAGCGACGCGAAGACGTTCCTGAAGTACCCAGGAGCTGACAAGCTTTCCAATGGCGATCGCAACTTGCAGAATCTGATGATGAATCCGGAAGTCACGATTCGCAGCCGCGGCGTGATGGAGAAGTGCAGCTATTGCGTGCAGCGGATTCAGAACACCAAGATCCAGGCGAAGGCCGAAGGCAATCGCAAGATCGGACCGAACGAAATCAGAACCGCTTGTCAGGATGCATGTCCGACCCAGGCGATTGAGTTCGGTGACTTGAACAACAAGGCATCCAAGGTCGCGAAGGCTCACGCCAACCCGCGGGCTTACACGATGCTGGAGGAACTTAACAACCGACCGCGAACCAAATATTTGGCTCGGGTTGCAAACCCACATCCAGCTTTGGTGGATCACGACGATCGTGATTCCGTATCCAAAGTCGGGCACTAACAGAACAGGGTGACACGGGCTTTGAGTCTGTGATTGCATCGGATCCGTTTCCCTGAATGCAATCTCAGACCGGAAGGCTGTGCTACCGAAAACCATTTTCGCAAACCGTCATTCCGGTTCACGAACCAAAGAGAATTTGACATGGCAACGACAGTTGACCCAAAACAACTCAACAACACCCTCGACGATCCTGCAGAACGTTCGCCGCTGGTTCTTGGTGGCCTTGATTATGAAGGCGTAACCGATACTGCTGCTGCCGTTTGGGATGCCGAACGTCCGCCGATGGTTTGGTGGGTGCTGCTGCTGATCGCGCTAAGCCTGCTTGGTTTGCTTGGTGCGTGCGTGAATCACCTGTTGATGGCGGGAACCGGAGTCTGGGGTAACAACAACCCGGTCTATTGGGGTTGGCCTATTGTTAACTTCGTTTTCTGGGTCGGTATTGGCCACGCAGGAACGCTGATTAGTGCGATTCTGTTTCTGTTCCGTCAGAACTGGCGTACGAGTATCAACCGTGCGGCGGAAGCGATGACGATCTTTGCGGTTGTCTGTGCCGGACTGTTTCCCGGCGTTCACATTGGTCGCGTCTGGGTTTTCTACTGGCTGTTTCCGATCCCGACAGAGCACTTGGCGATGTGGCCCAACTTCCGCAGCCCGCTGCTGTGGGACGTTTTCGCGGTTTCGACTTACGCGACGGTTTCGCTGTTGTTCTGGTACATGGGCATGGTTCCCGATATCGCCACGTTCCGCGATCGGACGCGCAGCAAGATTGGCAAATTCATCTACGGCATTCTTTCGCTTGGTTGGACCGGTTCGTCACGAGCCTGGCATCATTACGAGATTGCTTACACGATTCTGGCCGCGTTGGCGACGCCGCTGGTTCTTTCGGTACACACGATCGTTAGTTTTGACTTTGCGGTTTCGCAGTTGCCTGGTTGGCACACAACGATCTTCCCGCCTTACTTTGTTGCCGGTGCGATTTTCTCCGGTTTCGCGATGGTGGTCACGCTGCTGGTTCCGGCACGGAAGCTTTGCGGCCTGGAGAATCTGATTACGATTCGCCACCTTGAGAACATGAACAAGATCATCATGGCAACGGGCATGATGGTTGGTATGGCTTACGGGATTGAGTTCTTTATGGCCTGGTATTCGGGAGTTGAGTTCGAGCAGTTCGCGCTCAGTAACCGTGCTTTTGGAAATTACGCGTGGGCTTACTGGATCATGGTGAGCTGCAACGTTCTGGCGCCGCAGGTGTTCTGGTTCAAGTGGTGTCGAACGACGCCGTGGTTCATGGTGATCGTTTGTATCTTTGTGAACATCGGTATGTGGTTCGAGCGTTTTGTGATCACGATCACTTCGCTGTCGCGTGACTTTGTTCCCTCAAGCTGGTCCTATTTCCATCCGACGTGGGTGGACATCAGCATGCTGGTGGGAAGTTTTGGTTTGTTCTTCACGCTGTTCCTGCTGTTCTGCCGCTTCATGCCGATCATCGCGATGGCTGAGGTGAAGAGCATCATGCCGGTCGAAGACGGACACCATTAACGATTTGAGTTACGGGCGTGAGTCCGTGTTGTGACATCGGCAACTTTGATTGCCGAAGATGTAGAGACAATTGACATTTTAATCGGGTGGCGATCCAGAGCGTTCAAACTCTGGAAGCCTGTGCCGCCTAACTTTTTGGCAAAACGATATGGCAAACGAAACGAACAACTCCAGCGACAAAGAACTGGTCGGCCTTTTGGCTCAGTTCGATGACCCGACTTCGCTGTTGGCGGCTTGCAACAATGCTCGCGAAGCCGGCTATACGAAGATGGACGCTTACACGCCGTTTCCGGTGCACGGTATTGATCCGGCATTGGGAATCAAGCGATCTTTCCTGCCGTTCATCGTTCTGGCGGTTGCCCTGGGCGCTGTCGTGTTGGGACTGGGCATGCAGTTCTACACCAACGGTGGTGGGATCGGAGATTGGTCGACTGACGAAGCGGCGATCTTCCCCGGCTACCGGTTTATGATCAGCGGCAAGCCGTACTTCAGCCTTCCCGCGAACATTCCGGTAACGTTTGAAGTCATCGTTTTGTCCAGTGCCTTCGCCACGTTCTTCGGCATGTGGATCATCAACCGCTTGCCGCGACTTTCGAATCCGCTGCATCGGGTTTCGCGTTTCAAGCGAGTTACCAACGACAAGTTTTTCCTGATGCTTGAGGCGAAGGACGACAAGTTCGACGCTTCAGATTCGGAAGCCCATTTGAACCAGTGGGGTGCTGTTGCGATCGAGGAGGTCAACCAGGATCTGACTGATACGAAGCTTCCTTCTTGGATGGCTCCGGCGGCGTTGATTGGCGCTTTGTTGCTGTTGATTCCACCCGTTGCGATTTTCAGCGTTTACGGCTCGACCAATCGCAAGCCACGTTTGCATGTTGTTCCCGACATGGACTGGCAACACAAATTCAAGACTCAGGTTTTGAGCCCGAACATTGCGGAAAAAGACGATCCTGTTTACCTGTTTGAGAATCGCCGTGCGATGCGACAGCCGGTTGAAGGTTCCGTTCGATTTGGCTCTCTGGAAGACGATTCGGAAAT
Source organism: Mariniblastus fucicola (assembly GCF_008087665.1). Classification (GTDB taxonomy): domain Bacteria; phylum Planctomycetota; class Planctomycetia; order Pirellulales; family Pirellulaceae; genus Mariniblastus; species Mariniblastus fucicola. The sequence goes on along the minus strand of NZ_CP042912.1, from coordinate 147,241 downwards.
GTTCCGCGGGATCAAGAAAGAGTTCTCTGGTCAAGCGGCGACGGTTGGTCTGAAGTCCAACGTGCTTGCTTCGACGGCGGTTCAGGAAGAGGAAAATCCTGATCAGTGGATCACCGGATTTCCGGAAGGTTTTAAAGTCAACGAAGACACACTTGCTCGCGGCAAGCAACGATTCGAAATCTATTGCTCTGTCTGCCATGGTTACGCCGGCAACGGTGACGGCCTGGTGAATCAACGAGCGATTGCTCTGGCGGCCAACGGCAAGGCTTCATGGACGGCTGCCAAGTCACTGCACGATCCAACGGTTACCGATTCGGTAAAGAATCCAACGGGCCGAATTTACGACACGATCACGAACGGTCGCAACACGATGGGGCCTTACAGGGATCAGATTCCGGTTGAGGACCGCTGGGCGATTGTGGCTTACGTGAAAGCGTTGCAGGCGACGGGCATTACTGCTCCGGGAGCCGAGGCGACTGAATCGGAAGCTGAAGAAGCGGGCGAGCCGGAGGCTGACGAGTCGGCGGAGCCAGCTGCAGAAACTACCGAGCCAGAAGCGGAAGCGTCTGAAGCGGACGACGCAGACACAGAATAGTTCGGCGGCTGATGGCCACCACGATATCGATACAAATCAACAACACTAAATACAAGCCAAACTGAAATGCACGAAACACGTCCAGCGAAAATCACGTCGCCGATCGTGGACCTTGGCGGGGCCCACCTGAAGCTGATGCCGATTGCCTTGATCGTAGGTGCCATTGGTGTCGGTCTGACCTACGCACTTTATGCGTTTGACCTCCAACGGTTTTCACACATTTACTTGGTGAACTTTGCGTTCGTTCTGACGATGTGCATCGGTTGCCTGTTCTTCGTCACCATCTCTCATCTGACGCGTGCCGGTTGGAATGTGACTGTCCGTCGTATCGCGGAACTTTATGCCCAGTGCCTTCCGGTTCTGTTCATTCTGTTCCTGCCGATTCTGATTCCACTGTTGTTTTCCAATGACGGTCTATATGTCTGGAACCAGGCGGGTTGGTCGATTGACGGCGCCAGCACTACGGTCATTGCAGAACTCAACGAAGCAGACGCCAAGCTTCCGCCACTTGAAGAACTCAAGAAGGCTTACCTGAACAAGACATTTTTTGCGATTCGCTGGGTGGTTTACTTCTGCATTTGGGGCGGGATGGCCACGTTCTTTTTGCGAACCTCGCTCAAGCAGGATCAAACCGGAGACAAGAAACTCACCAGCCGGATGCAAGCGTTTTCCGCTCCGGCGATGATCGCGTTTGCCGCCTCGGTCGTGTTCAGCTCGATGGACTTGTTGATGTCACTGGAGCCGCTGTGGTTCAGCACCATGTTCCCGGTTTACTTTTTCGCCGGAAGTGTGCTGAGTGCTTTGGCGTTGATCACGCTGACCTGTTTGTATCTGCAACGCACCGGTCGCATCACCGATGAAGTTACCGTGGAACACTATCACGACATGGGCAAACTGATGTTTGGTTTTGTTGTGTTTTGGGGATACATCGCGTTCAGCCAGTTTCTGCTGATCTGGTACGCCAACATTCCGGAAGAAACGTTTTGGTACGAGTACAGAATGAGTCTTACCGATGGATGGGGCGTGCTTTCGATCATCCTTTTGGTCGGGCATTTGTTCATCCCGTTCCTGTTCATGATGGGACGGACCATGCGACGAAACAAAAACTTGCTGCTGATTGCCGTGATCTATTTGTTGGTGATGCACTGGATCGATCTGTACTGGTTGGTGATGCCACAGTACGACCGCGCTTATGCTCACGCAATCGAACCGGACGGCATGATTCAGTTTGGAGTTCGAACATTGCTGTGCGATGCCGCTTGTACCGTCGGAGTCCTTGGATTGTTTGCTGGCATCTTTTTCCTGATCGTCGGCGACAAGCCACTGGTAACTTTGCAGGACCCTCGATTGGGTGAGGCACTGAACCACGAAGTTCACTAAACAAGACAATCAGGTGGCAAATGGCCTTGAGCCAGTGTCACCGACATGCACTTTTAAACTGACATAACCATGACTGAAACAGCTCACGCAACTCACGATCACGCTGATGACCACTCTTCTGGTGGGCATGGGAAGAATCGCTATGACGACATTCCGGTCGGAAGTGTTTTGTACTACGGCGCGATTGCGGTTATCTGTACGCTTCTGTCCTTTTTGTTTGTCAAAGGTTTGCTCAACGCCATGACTGCGAGCTTCGAAGCCAAGCGACAATCGCAAATCGTTGAGACGCCGGCGAATCTCGAAGTTGACAAGCAGAAGAAACTGCTTGAGGGCGGTGCGGGCACGATTTCGATTGAAGAAGCCAGCAAGAAAGTCCTGGAACAGTACGGAAGCCACTAACAAGGCCGGGGTTGGAAGCCCTCGTTATCGAACAACCAAGTCAGACCAAATTCATGCAACACGCAAACGCACAATTCAATTCATCACTCATCGCGAAAGCAATTTCGTGGGTGCTGTTGCTGTGTGCGATGGGCATTTCATCAAACGTCTTTGCGGACGAACCCGAAACGGACAGCGATCCTTTTGGCATCAACCGTGTGCCACGAGCAACCGACGGGACGGGCGTTGAGCCAAAAATCGGGGCGATGATTGATCCCGACATCCATTTCCACGATCACGACAATCGCTTCGTGCGAATTGGAGACTACTTTGGCGACAAGCCGCTGATGCTGTCGTTCAATTACTCCAACTGTCCAAAGCTGTGCAGTGTTCAGTTGGAGAACATGGTCAAGTGCCTGGCGCAGATCAAGTTCAAGGTCGGAGTGGACTTTGATATGGTCTCCGTGAGCATCGATCCGCTGGAACAAACTTCGCGTGCTCGCGAGCAAAAAGAAAAATACGTCCACATGTACAACCAGGGCGAAAGCATCGACGGCTTTCACTTCCTGACCGGCGACGAAGACGCGATCGACTATCTCGCTGACATTTGCGGATTCAAATACAAGTACGTTCCGTCGCAGAAGCTTTACTCACATCCACCTGTGTTTATCCTTGTTGCACCTGATGGAAAAATCGTACGCTACATTCCGGGACTCGATTACGAACCGGACACCATCGAAAAAGCCCTGATTGAAACTTCAGAAGGCAAAATCGGTGGTTCGGCGTTTGACTGGGCATCCTATGCATTGGGTTGTTTTGTCTTCGATGAGTCCCGCGGAAAATATACTTTTCAAGCCATGGCACTGATGCGTGCCGGTGGCATCCTGACCGTTGTTGGTCTGGTGGTTGGTCTGTTGCCTTACTGGTTCTTCCGCAAGGGTTCCAATGCTGCTCAAGCCACGCCGGAAAAAACAACTGATTACGACACTGAAGACATTCTCTTGCCATCCACGAGCGAAAAATGAACTGGTCCCTGCCAATACTTTTTGCACAATCCAACGAAGAAATTCGCACGATCGTCAGTTCCCAGAACAACGACACGTCGGTTCCGGATCACGCGATCGAGCGATCTTCTGAACTCAGTGGCAACTGGTTCTCTTCGGAGTACTGGTTTCCTGAATCAGCATCCACGTTCGCATCGAATGTGGACTGGTTGTTCATGTTCATCTTCTGGGTGTCGCTGATCTTTTTCGCTGCGATTGTCGGCGTGATGATTCACTTCTGCATCAAGTATCGTCGCAAGGACGGCAACCTTGAGACAGAGCCAAGTTCATCGCACAACACGAGCCTTGAAATCGCCTGGTCGGTCGGACCGAGCATCCTGCTGGTCGTAATGTTCTGGTATGGAGCAGAGGGCTTTTTCCAGATGCGTGTTCCGCGTACCGATGCCGAAGAGATTCAGGTTTCGGCTTCGCGTTGGAACTGGAAATTCACTTACCCTGACGGCGATAGTTCTTCCGAACTGCACCTCGTCAACAACCGCCCAACGAAACTGGTTATGCAGTCCGAAGATGTGCTGCACAGCATGTACATTGCTTCGTTTCGACAGAAAGTGGACATCGTGCCCGGTCGTTACACCTACGCTTACCTTGAACCAAACAAGGAAGGTCAGTTCCGATTGGCATGCACCGAGTACTGTGGGCAAAAGCACTCGAAGATGCGAACGATGGTTACGGTTCATGCGAGTGACGAGCGACGCAAAGAAGACACGCAATGGATCGAAGCCGATTATCCCGCGTGGCAAAACGGCGAACGGATCTACAAGATCAACTGCTCAGGTTGCCACAACAAAACTGCTGAGGCTGGCACAGGACCCGGCTTTGGTGACCTTTGGGGCAAGGAAGAATCATTGATGGGCGGTTCGAAGATCAAAGTTGATGAGCAGTACGTCTACAACTCCATTATGGAACCGAACAAGGACATCGTCGCGGGTTACGGTCCGGTTTCGAAGATGAATTCGTTCCAGGGAAAGCTGAGTCCTGAAGACGTCAATCAGGTCATTGCCTATCTGAAATACCTCAAGGATCCGACTTCTGTCTCCAACACTCCGGAAGGCGAAGTCATTGAAGAGGAAACGGAAACACCAGCAGAGCCGGAAGCTGACAAGACTTCGACTTAGGCTGGAACCCACCGCGGCACGGAGCCGCAGCGACAAACCAACCAATACGCCAATTATTAATTGACACATTTTACCGTTCAGCGTGCTGAACAATGTTCTTGGAACTAGGTTCCTGAAACACAGGTAGCAATCATGGCATCCGCAGAAATTAGAAACAAGATTTTCGACACACCGTCGACGAGTTACCTCAACAATGCGAAAGGCTGGAAGTCCTGGGCTTTCACGCTGGATCACAAGCGCATTGGTTTGATGTATCTGATTGGCGTAACCGCCGCGTTGATCCTTGCCGGGATCTTCGCTCTGGTTTTGCGATCTCATCTGTTTTCGTACAAGGGAGCGATGCTGAGCGATGACATGTACAACCAGATGTTCACCCTGCACGGGGCGATCATGGTGTTCTCGTTCATTATCCCCAGCGTGCCGGCGGCTCTTGGAAACTTCGTTCTGCCGATGATGCTCGGTGCGAAGGACGTTGCCTTCCCTCGAATGAACCTTGCCAGTTTCTATCTGTGGATTATCGGAACGGGCTGTCTGTTCGCGGCGATTCTTTCCGGTCGTGGACTCGACACGGGTTGGACGTTTTACACGCCTTACAGTATCGACACCTCGACTGCGGTGATCTTTGCGACGTTCGGAGCATTTGTGCTGGGCTTCAGCTCGATTTTCACAGGGCTGAACTTTCTGGTTACGATCAACACGATGCGAGCTCCAGGGCAGACGTGGTTCAAGCTTCCACTGTTCCTGTGGTCACTATATGCGACGTCGATCATTCAGGTTTTGGCGACTCCAGTTCTGGGCATCACGCTGTTGCTGTTGATTGCCGAACGTACGATGCACATCGGTATTTTCGATCCGACTTACGGTGGTGACCCGGTTCTGTTCCAGCACTTCTTCTGGTTCTACTCACACCCAGCGGTTTACATCATGATCCTGCCGGCGATGGGCGTGATCAGTGAGCTGATTTCGGTTTACAGTCAGAAGCGAATTTTCGGTTACTCGTTCATTGCTTTCTCCAGCGTGGCGATCGCACTGTTGGGCTTCCTGGTTTGGGGACACCACATGTTCACCAGTGGCCAGTCGCCTGTGGTGACATTGATTTTCAGTGCCATCACGTTCACTGTTGCGATTCCATCAGCGGTAAAAGTTTTCAACTGGTTGGCTACCCTGTACAAGGGCTCGATCCTGTTGAACACGCCGATGTGTTACGCACTGAGTTTCATTTTCCTGTTCGGAATCGGTGGACTGACGGGTCTGTTCCTTGGAACGTTGTCGGTTGACATTCACCTTCACGATACGTACTTCGTTGTTGCTCACTTCCACTTCGTGATGGTGGGCGGAACGCTGACTGCTTTCCTTGGCGGATTGTTTCACTGGTGGCCGAAGATGTTCGGTCGGATGTACAACGATTTCATGGGACGCGTGGGTTGCTTCCTGGTATTCGCGGGCTTCAACTTGACGTTCTTCCCACAGTTCGTAATGGGCTCACGCGGTATGCCGCGACGATATGCTTCTTACGACCCCGAGTTCCAGATCTTCCACCAGCTTTCAACCGTTGGTGCTTTTGTTCTGGGGATTGGAATCGTGTTGAGCTTTGTCGTTCTGGTTTACGCCGCGTTCCGTGGAAAGCGTTGCGGATCGAATCCGTTCCGTGCGGCGTCGCTGGAGTGGCAGACAAGCTCGCCTCCCGATTTCCACAACTTCATTCACAAGCCGGTCATGACCGACCCGTACGATTTTGATTCACAGGTCTACGACGAGACACTGGATACCTACATTCCTCGTGAGCTTGCCGATCCTGCGAAAGTGCCACCTCGGAAAACGCCTGCTCACCACTAGCGTTGAAACCCGGTTGGGGTGAAAGTCCCAACTACGCTTTATTCACCAACACATTTTGCCGAATGCCTCGGAGCCAATCATGGCCGTAGCTGATCCTGACAACATCCTCGAAGAACATCACCACCACGATCCGTTCATCGCTCACCATTTTGATAATGCTGAGCAGCAGTTCGATTCGGGTAAATTCGGAATCTGGATTTTCCTGGTCACGGAAGTTCTGTTCTTCAGCGGACTGTTCGTTGCGTACACGCTTTACCGCATCCACCACCCTGAGATTTTCGACCAGGCTCATCACTTCCTGGACAAAAACCTTGGCGCGATGAACACGATCGTGTTGCTGTTCAGCAGTTTGACGATGGCACTTGGCGTGCATTCCGCCCAGAACGGCGACAATAAGAAGTGTGCGATCTACACGCTGATCACGATGGTCTGTGCCGCGATGTTCCTTGGTGTGAAAGCCGTTGAATACAGTCACAAATGGGACATGGGAATTTTTGTTCGCAGTGCGTTCAACTATTCCGATCATCATGCGGAAGGGATTTCGTCCTATCTGATCTACATCAGCGCTATTCCGGCTTTGTTGCTGGTTGGATTCATTGGTGCATCGCTGATGGCGAAAATGACTGAGAAGGATTTGTTTTCCAAGTTCTGCGGCGGCATGGCCGTGACCGTCGGCGGTTACTTCCTGGGCGTTTTCGTGGGACTTGGCTTCATGGCTCTGACGGCGAAAGATGGCGGGCACGCGAATCGCGAGATCACGACATCACCGCTTGTGTTGCAGGCGCTGACAGTTGACGAAGAAGAGCAGGCTGAAGGTGACGATCACGACCATGGCGATGAGCACGCGGATGAAGATCATGCTCACGCTGACGACCATGCGGCTCACGATGACCCCAACAAGGATCCGATGGATCGGGACATCGGAATCTTCTTCAGCATCTACTACTGCATGACCGGATTGCACGCGATTCACATTATCGCGGGAATCATGGCACTAGCTTGGGTGTTTTGGCGCAGCCTGTCGCTTCACTGGCGGCCGGACTATTTCGGACCTGTTGACTATGTTGGTCTCTACTGGCACCTGGTGGACCTGATTTGGATCTATCTGTTTCCTCTTCTGTATTTGATTGACTAGAGCGACGCTTTTGGTGCCTGTTCCGACAGGTGCTTTGACTCTCCGATATTGTTGAACCTGAACTTTTTTGCTGACTGAATATCATGGCTGGCTCACACAACAGCGATCATCCTGCTTTCAATCATCCGGCACCTCTGCCGTTGCTGATTGGTGTATTTCTGGCGTTGGTCTTTCTGACCATTTTGACGTTGGTGACTTCGAACATTGAACTGGCTCAGTTTGCGTTCGGTATCGCGATGTTGATTGCGACGGCCAAGGCATTTCTGGTTTGCGCATTCTTCATGCACATGTGGTGGGACAAGGGATTCAACATCCTGTTTTTCCTGTCTTCGCTGTTGTTCGTTTCGCTGTTTATCGGTGTAACTTTACTGGACACCGGTCAGTATCAGGACAATATCGACTTGTTCCCAAGAGCGGAAGAACCTGCCATGACCGTCGCTCCAGCGGACCCTGCTGCCAACTAACATCACTCGTCTGTCAGGCCTAACATGCTGAAGCAATCAATCCATCTGCTTCCTGCAAGGCAAAAGCTCTATCAGGCGAAACTGGCGTTTTATCTGTTCCTGGCGTCGCTGGGAATGTTTTTTCTGGGCAGCCTGATCACGTATCTGATCATTCGCGACCAGGCTTTCAACCCGATTCCGGATGCGATCCCGAACTCGATCGCCACGATGGGTCCGGAAACCTATACTCCGTTGAAGCTGCCGATTTCGTTCTGGCTCAGCACCGTTTTGTTGGTCGTTGTCAGCTACGCGATGCACCGAGCGTGCTTTATGGTCAGGCGTGAGCGACAGGAAGAGTTCCGTTTTTTCCTGATCGTCGGCGGCGTTGCTGCGTCCGTGTTTGTGATCGCTCAGGCGTTCGGAATGGCGCACTTGCTGGGCGAACACTTCAGCAAATCTGACGGTTCGATGAAAGTGTACGGCATGAGCTTTACGCTTTCTTTTCTACACGCGTTGCATGTCTTTGGCGGATTGGTGTTTCTGGGTTTTGTGATCCACAACGCCTGGCAAGAGCAATACGATCACGAGCGACACTGGACCGTCGACAACTGTGCGAGCTATTGGCATTTTCTTGACGTCGTATGGGCAGTGATGCTGGTCACGTTTGTGGTTGCCCGCTAGGTACGGCAACGTCAAAGCGTTGTTCTGCAATTTGCTCTCTTTGAAGGCTTCACCATCACTCGGTGAAGTGTCTTTGGCCAAAAATTGCTCCGCTCACCCCTCAAATACGGGGGCATGGCCGCATTCGTGGTCCGGCGATTGATTCCTTGCGGCGGCACCCTATCCTTTCCACGCCGACGCCAAATTGTTGGCGTTTCTGCGCTGGGCGGTGTCTTATGTTCATTCGCCCGGTGACCAACTTCCTTCCTTATTGCGAGTCCCTCCTCATGACATTTGCCAAATATTTGACTGAGTTCATCGGTACGTTTTTTCTGGTATTCGTCGTCTGTCTGATGACGACACAGCCGAATGATCACACAGGAATTGTGGGAGCAATCGCGATCGGCAGCACGCTGATGATCATGGTCTACATGGGTGGTCACGTTTCTGGTGGCCACTTCAATCCGGCAGTCACCCTGGCTTGTTTTCTTCGCGGCGCCTGTAGTTGGGTCGATGTCATTCCCTACTGGATCGCACAAGTCGCAGGAGCCTGCGTCGCGGCATTCCTCGCCAGTGTTGTTTTGCCAGTTGTTGGCGAGGACGCGATGAGCGTTTATGCGAACGTTGCACCTGCAGCGCCGCACTCGATGACCACTTTAGGTCCGTGGGTGATTGAAATCCTGTTTACGTTTGCTCTGGCTCTGGTTGTCCTCAACACCGCGACGTCTTCGGGCACCAAAGGTAACTCGTTCTACGGTCTGGCCATCGGTTTTACGGTTGTCGTCGCTGCGTTTGCAGGCGGAGGAATTTCTGGCGGCGCCTTCAATCCGGCTGTTGGCGTCGGGCCCAACATTATTCGTGGCTCGATCGGCGGCGATCCTGCGGCGTTGGCAAACATTGCGCTCTACATCGCTGGCCCAATGATCGGCGGTGCACTTGCTGCCGTCGTATTCAAAGTGCAAGAAGCTTGGGTTGATCACGCTGCGAAACTGGAATCCGAATAGGCGTCGAAGCCAAAAGTTCGGGAACTGCGGGATTAAGGCAAGCACATTTCTACGGGGCTACAGCTTGTACCCATCACAGCCCGTGCCTTAATTGAAGCGTGGCAGGCTAACGGCCAAAATCCAGATAGCCTGCCACTGTTTCCGCCATCATCTGGTTCCCGGCGTCATTCGGATGCAATCCGTCTCTGCTGAGCCGCGAGGCTTCGGGGACCAAGCTGCCTGGAGGAATGATTGGACTCCAATAAATTAGCCGACGAATCATCGTGTCGGGAATCAGAGCCAAATCATGGCTTCGCGCCTGTTCACGTTCGAGCCCGTACCACGGATCGTTGATGAATCCACGCGGAATCTCAACCAGTACAACGTTTGCGCCGCATTCCTGAAACCGCAGGATCAACTCTCGCATTTTCACTTCTGTTTGCGATCGCGATTCACCGTTTTTGTAATCGTGGCCGCCAAGCTCAATCACAACTGTGTGTGGGTTGAGCGCGACAATGTCCGGCGCAAGCTTCAAGCCGTCGGTGGTGGTGTAGCCGTTGAAACCGAAGTCAGCGATGGGCTGCGGAATTCGAGTTCCAAGCTTTTCCGGATAGCCGAAGTCAGTCAGGCTGTCGCCGAGGCAAACGACGGGCCCGTCGGGGTTGCCAGTTCGTTGCGAACCTGAGTATCCGGAATGATGATGGGCAAGCCACACAGCCCAGCTGAGCCACAGCACCAGAAGGCAACTCAATTGCCGTCCTGATCTGGAAACCTGTGATGCGTCCCGCGACCGACCAAGCGTGACACTTGCCAGAACGACGACTAAAACAAAAACGGCCAGTGCCACCGTCGGCTCTGGCCACTTGATCGCCAGCCAAGCCGGGATCGCCAATAATTCAAATCGGGTTAGCCTGTCCTGGAAATTTCGAACACTGCACCAGACCAACCAAAGCCCGGCAAACTCCGGGATTCGGTTTGGAAATACGAGAAGCCCCGACGCGATCGTCAGCAAGGCGAGAATGAGTTTGAGATACCTCATGCCGCCATTGTAGCCGCAACTACACGAAATCGACGGACTTCAGCTTCAACACGTTCTGATACTTCTTGGTTTTCTTGAACGAGTTCAGCTTTTTGAAAATCCAATCGCGATCAGTCGTCTCGTTGACTCGAGCGAGATAGGCACATGCAAACGCCTCGTCGTCACCCAGCATGTCGGCTGAGAAACTGACCCCACCGCGGTTAGGACAGCCTGGCCAGCGGGCGTACCAGCGGCAATAAGTATTGCTTTTCGAGTCATCCAGAAACGCCCATACGCCGACGACTCCCGACGAGTTCCGTTTGGTCATCCGGTTCTTCCGTGGGGTCGCAGCAGGCAACTGCTTTTTCATCTTTTTGACCCACTTGTCGGCAGCCGCTTCAGCAGCCTTCCAGGTCCTGTATTCGCGGAGCGTAAAGTTCTCCTGATACTTTTCTCCGTTGCGTGAAATCCTCGCCATGACGCATCGCGAGGCCTTATTTTTCGTCGTGTTGGGCATATTGCTCGATATTTTCAGAGGTGGGAAGGCTCGTTTAAAAGCCCGATTCTAATTAGGGCCTGCCAGGCTCAAAAGGAAAATTTGGGATTCTGACCGGCATGGAACACATTCATTGTCTATAAATTTGTCCACATCGCGATTTCCGTCTGGCACGCTGTGCCAAGTATAACACATTCTATGCATCTAACAAATCGGTCGACGATAACAATGTCGCTCTTCGAAAAATCTGAACGAGCCAACCGGGACGCGGCCAAGCCATTGGCTGCCAGAATGCGACCTCAAACGCTGGAAGAATTTTCCGGGCAACAGCACTTCATCGGAGAAGGACAGCTGCTCAGAAAACTGGTGGAAGCAGACCGAATTGGCTCAATTTTGTTCTTTGGACCTCCGGGAACGGGGAAGACAACGTTGGCCAGAATTCTGGCGCGGGCGACGAAGCGGAAATTCGCCCAGCTCTCTGCCATTCTGCACGGCGTCAAGGATCTGCGAGAAGTCCTCTCGCGGGCACGCGATGACCTCGCGACAGGGCAGGGAGGTACGTTGCTGTTTATCGACGAGATTCATCGTTTCAATCGTTCCCAGCAGGATGCAATGTTGGCGGACGTCGAAGACGGAGTGGTCACGCTGATTGGTGCAACCACCTCGAATCCATTTTTCGCCGTCAACGGAGCTCTCGTTAGCCGAAGTCAAATCTTTCAGTTCGAGCCTCTTTCGCCAGATGACATCCGCATCCTGCTTGAGAGGGCGATTGCCGATCAGGAACGAGGACTCGGCGAGCAAAATGTGAAACTTGACGACGACGCGATGGACTTTCTCTGCAACATTTGTGATGGAGACGCGAGAAAGTCGCTTTCAATTTTGGAAACCGCAGTGATCGCATCGGACTCGAATTCATTGTCGCGACAGGACATCGTCGACGCGATGGGTACGCGAGCCGTACAATATGATCCGACTGGCGATGAGCACTATGACTGTGCAAGCGCTTTGATCAAAAGCATACGTGGCAGCGATCCGGACGCTGGACTTTATTGGCTGGCAAGAATGCTTGAAGGCGGCGAAGACATCCGCTTTATCTGTCGTCGATTGATCATCCTTGCCAGCGAAGACATTGGCAACGCGGACCCGCACGCATTGCCGTTGGCGGTCGCGTGCTCTCAAGCCTGCGAGCAAATTGGTCTTCCCGAATGTCAACTGACGCTTTCACAAACGGTGACATATCTGGCTGTTGCACCGAAATCGAATTCTGCGACGACCGCGATTTCGATGGCTCGCAAAGACGTTCGCGAAAACCGGGTACTTCCTGTTCCGCGTCATCTGCGCGACAGTCATTTTGGATCTGCCGAACAACTGGGACATGCCGTGGGCTATCAATATTCGCACAACGAAGACGACGGCGTTTCGGCCCAGGATTATCTGGGCGTTGATCGCGAATACTACCAGCCAGTTGATCGCGGGTTTGAAGAACAGATCTCCCAGCGACTTAAGCAGATCAGAGAGAAGCTGAAGTCCGCAAAAGATTCCGCAGAAGACTGATCAGCCGGTCGATCAAATGGCTGGCCAGCGTGAAATCGAGAGAGTCACGCACATGATCTGCGCAATCGTAACACCGGGCTGCTGCTGAAGAGTCAAAACCGTCACAACCGGGAGTTCGCCGGGAATTGGGTTTCGAACTGCCGAAAAGAGAGATGGAACTCCCTCCTTTCGGCAACGGTCATGAAAAAATTCTGGGCAACGATCTTTCTGGCACTCGTCGTCGTTGGCGGCAGCTGGATTCTTTTAAATCAGGATCGCATTCAGGAAGCCGGAGGCTTGACCGCGTTTGCGCGTCAACGTCTGAGTTCGAACGCTGCCAACCCGAACAACATGGATCAAGACAGCCAGTCAACCGGGCCGTTTCTACAAGCCGGCAGTAAAAACAGTGTCTCGAGACCCAACGGAAATCAGCAGCCGTCAAACATTGGCAATCGGGCGTTGTCAGATAGGATTCGCATCGCCTCGTTCAAGCTTTCGGGTTCCACGCAGTATTCAAATCCGCAACTGGCGCTGCGAGTCATCGCCGACATCTGTCTTCGCCATGACCTGATTGCTTTCCAGGAAGTTGACGGGCATCGGCCCGGATGGTTGGATGAACTGACGGCGGAAATCGCTCGCCAAACCAACGGTCAGCTGATCTATCGCCACGCGAGCGATCATGTTCGTGTTGCCCGCAACGAACCGACATACGCGTTTCTTTACAACACCTCGACGCTGGATCTGGAAATGGGCCACACGTACACGGTTGCCGATCCGGACAACGTGCTGGTGCGAGAGCCGCTGGTTGGTTGGTTCCGTGCACGCATGGCTCACCCAAACGAAGCGTTTACGTTTACCGTCGCTAACATTCAGTTAGACCGAAAACATCCAGGCAACGAGATTGCGTACCTCGGAAGCCTCTACGATGCGATTCGGCGCGATGGTCGTGGCGAAGACGACGTGATCTTTGTGGGCGACTTCAAATCTGGTGATCGGGCGTTGAAGAACGCGCAAGCGAAGTTCGGCATGACTTGGGTTGTCTCGGATCAGGCTACGAACACGATGAACGATGCCCAGTACGATAATCTTGTCTTCAATCAGATGGCGACATTGGAGTTCACTGGCAATGGCGGTGTGATTGATTTTCTCAAGGTCTATAACCTTGGTTTCCGCGATGCGATGGCGATTTCAGAGCACATGCCGGTGTGGGCTGAGTTTTCTGCTCGCGAGAAAGTCCGCTGAACCAAAATCGCTGAGTTTGGGCTGTTGCGCGAACCTGATTTCCATCGTTTAACGGCAAGCCGTAGGCGACTGTGTTGGATCGGAAGAAGCACCGTCGTCTGCGGCTTGCCGTTAAACGAAGCGACAAATTTCTGAAACATGCCATAATGTAGCTGTGAACATTTATTGCATCCATTGCGGCGAGTCCTTTTCGATCACAGCTGATCAGCTGGGGAAGCGGGGAAAGTGTCCGCACTGCAAGGGCACCGTGATGCTGCCCAAGTCCAAGCTGCAGTTTGGAGCAAAGGAACGAAGACTCGATCCTCCCAGCCGATGGATGGAAACAGCGCTGTCGATGTTCAGTGCTCTGCTGATCCACATCCTGGCTCTGATCCCGCTGGCGTTGATCCCCTGGGGAGATTTCTCCACCGGCGACATGGGGGAGGGCGACCAAATCCTGATCAGTCAACTCTCGCGTGAACAGCTGGTGCAGACGCCGACCGAAAAGTTGCAGAACGTTGAAATCGAGAACCCGTTGGACGACAGCCAGTCCGATTCTCTTGAAAGCGGCCTGTTTTCGCCGTTGTCGGAAAGCCCGCTGTCGATGGAAGAATTCGACGTGACGATCGGTGCCCCCGTCAGCGGAGGATCACTTTCGTTCAACATCGAATCGCTCAATCAGGAATCGGTGATGGCCGGCGGTCGAGAAGACTTCGGCAAAATGGTTTCGCGATTGAAGAAAGACGGGCTCGACATCTGCATCGTATTCGACTCAACGGGCAGCATGCAAAAAGAGATCGATCAGGTCAAGAATCGCATCGAGCGAATCGGCAACACGCTGTTTAAACTGATTCCTCGTACGCGAATTAGCGTTTGCACGTACCGCGACAACGGAGACGAGTTCATCGTCAAAGGCCAGGTGCTGACCGACAAGCTTGGCAAAGTCGTCACGTTCCTTTCCGACATCTCGGCTGCTGGCGGTGGGGACGACCCGGAAGCAGTGGACGCCGGACTGGCTTGGGCGATCAGTCAAAATTCGTGGAGACGTTCGGCGCGTAAGGTTGTTTTGGTCTTCGGCGATGCTCCGCCGCATGCCAGCAAAGTCAACGACTGCCAGAAACTGGCTTCTGACTTTCGCCACCAGCAACGCGGAATTGTCAGCACGGTGACCTGTCGACAGAAGAAACCGCTGGATGCGTTTACTCGAATCGCACAAGTCGGCGGAGGAGAGAGCTTTCTGTCGCGCGATGAACGACAGATCGTGACTCAGTTGATGATCCTGGTCTTCGGATCCAAGCACCGTCGGAAGGTGATCGAAGCGTTTGACTTGATGGAGAATTAGCGCGACAAAACGTGGCACGGTGGTCTCCATCGTGTTCCAGGGTGGCATAGGCTTCCAGCCTGTGACTGCATCCATAGTAGCCCGGCGTCTCCACCATGTGCCGCATGTTCACGGTGGAGACCACCGCGCCACTTACTCCACTGCTACCCAACGCGTTCTTCGATCTTCTTCAGATGATGAACCAGGTGATCCAGATAGTCTGTCGCCAACCACTCGAGAGCACATGGCTCGTTCCCACCGATCGTGCATGGAATCGAATACTTCTCGGATGGGATCGCCCGAATCACTCGCGCCAACTGAAGGTTGTAGTGAAACCAAAGCTCAACCAACGACTCCCAATTCGCCGATGACCACGCATTTTTCGTGGCCCATGAATTCTGATCGTACTTCGGAAACGTCAGCGACTCCTGCTCTTGGGCGCGAATAAATCGCTGGTGATTGTTGCTGGCAGAATCGACCAAATGTCCCACGACTTCGGCGATCGACCATCGATCCGCGGAGGGTTTGTGGCGAACGATGCTCTCGCCCAGACCCAGCAACCATTCCCGGCTTTTGGTGACCTGTTCGACGATTTGGTCAGCCGTTGAGGACAATTCCATTTCAACGTTCTCTTTGTGGGGTTTCAAATTACGGAATCTGCGTCAAAGGGGCAAATATCGAGCCAAGAAGGCGTTTCAAAATAGGCCGATGCGGAAATCTGGGGCTCAAGTATATTGGTCGGTTCGTTCACATTAGCAGCAAAATCTGCCGATCCCTTAGCAATAGCCTGGCGACATCGCCGCCGTTATCAATTAACTGTTCGACCACGAAATATGTCCAGTCCCTACCAGCTGACTCACCTGAAGCAACTTGAAGCCGAGAGCATCCACATCATCCGTGAGGTTGCGGCCGAATTCAATAACCCGGTCATGCTTTACTCGATCGGAAAAGATTCGTCCGTGATGGTTCACCTGGCGATGAAAGCTTTTTATCCGGCCAAGCCTCCGTTCCCATTGATGCACGTCGACACGACCTGGAAGTTCCAGGACATGTACAAGTTTCGTGACGAGTACACCAAGAAAGAACTCGGCCTGGAAGTCATCAGCCATGTCAACGAAGAGGGCAGGGCGATGAACCTCGATCCCTTCGATCCGGCTCACACGGATGTGATGAAGACGCAGGGGCTCAAGCAAGCGCTGAACAAATACAAATTCGATGCTGCCTTTGGTGGCGGACGTCGCGACGAAGAAAAGTCTCGCGCCAAGGAACGTGTGTTCTCTTTCCGCAACGAGCATCATGGCTGGACGCCAAAGTTTCAACGCCCTGAGCTTTGGAATCTTTATAACTCGAAGATCAAGCCGGGCGAGAGCATTCGCGCGTTCCCGATTTCGAACTGGACGGAACTGGACGTGTGGCAGTACATCCACCTCGAGAAAATTCCAATCGTTCCGCTGTACCTGTCCGAGATGCGACCTGTCGTCGAACGTAACGGTGTTCTGATCATGGTCGACGACGATCGGCTGAAGCTCAAGGAAGGCGAAAAGCCTGTCGAGAAAATGGTGCGGTTCCGAACATTGGGCTGCTACCCGTTAACCGGTGCGGTTGAATCCGACGCCGTCACATTGCCGGACGTCATTCAGGAGATGCTGCTGACGACGACTTCGGAACGCCAGGGTCGCGTGATCGATAACGATGACGATGGCGGCGGATCGATGCAGAAGAAAAAAGAAGAAGGTTACTTCTAGGCGACAAATTTGGGCGACACAGCCCGGTCCTGCACTGCGGTTGGAAGCCGCAGCCACGATTTCCTTCTCAAACCTGAACACAACTCTCTGAACACTGCAAAGCCATGGCTAACGTATCTGACTTAATCGAAAAAGACATCAACGAGTATCTCGCCCAGCACGAGAAGAAAGAGATGTTGCGCTTTCTCACGTGCGGAAGCGTCGACGACGGTAAAAGTACGCTCATCGGGCGACTGCTTTACGATTCCAAGATGGTCTACGAAGATCAGTTGGACAAAATCAAAAACACGTCCAAGCTCTCCAGCGGCGCCGAAAAAGAAGACGGCTTCGATCCGGCGATCCTTGCAGAATTGATGGACGGCCTGGAAGAAGAACGCGAGCAGGGCATCACGATCGACGTCGCCTATCGTTTCTTTTCAACCGCGAAACGCAAGTTCATTATCGCCGATACGCCGGGCCACATTCAGTACACGCGAAACATGGCGACTGGTGCGTCGACTGCGGACCTCGCGATCATTCTAATTGACGCGCGCGACGATCACGGCGTGATGGAGCAGACCAAACGACACAGCTTTATCGCGTCGCTGTTGGGCATCAAGCACGTTTTGGTCGCCGTCAACAAAATGGACCTGGTGGACTATAGCGAAGACCGATTCGAAGAAATCAAACGTGACTATTTGGACTTTTCCAATCGCCTCGACATCCCGGATTTGCACTTCATTCCTATCTCGGCTTTGCTTGGTGACAACATCGTCGACCGCAGCGAAAACACTCCGTGGTACAACGGTTCGACGTTGATGGATTTTCTGGAAACCGTGAACATTGGCTCTGACCGAAACTTCACTGACTTCCGGATGCCCGTACAGTTGGTGATTCGCCCGGACATTAACTTCCGTGGCTTTGCTGGAACGATCGCATCGGGCATCGTGCGAGTCGGCGACGAAATCATGACATTGCCTTCCCGGAAGAAGAGCAAGATCAAGGAAATCGTCACACAGGATGGCAACCTGGAAGAAGCCTGTGTTCCGATGTCGATCGTGTTGACGATGGAAGACGAAATCGACTGCAGCCGCGGCGACATGATCGTCAAGCCACAGAACCTTCCAAAGACCGAACAGAAGTTCGACGCGATGATGGTCTGGATGACCGACGAAGCGATGGTTCCCGGCAAGCAGTATCTGTTCAAGCAAACCACCAAAACCGTGCCTGGCGTGATCAAGACGCTGCAATACGAAGTGGACGTCAACACGATGCACAGCCAACCGGCCCCGTCGCTTGGCTTGAACCAAATCGGCCGCGTGAACATCGAGCTGAGCCAGCAAATCGCTTTCGATCGCTATCGCAGCAACAAATCGACGGGTGCTTTCATCGTCATCGACCGGATTACCAACGGCACCGTTGCTGCGGGGATGATTCTGGACAAACGCACCAGCGAGAATACGGGCGCGTGGTGGGATGAATCTCCGGCCAGCGAAACGTTGACTCGTGAGATCAGTAAGGTCACCGCCGAAGAGCGAACGGCTCGCTACGGCCAGAAACCTGTCACGATTCTGTTCACGGGACTTCCGGGAGCCGGCAAGACGACGACGGCTTATGGTGTCGAGCGTAGCCTGTTTGATCTTGGCCGCAGTGCTTCCGTGATCGACGGTCAGAACGTTCGCATGGGTCTCAACCGCGATCTTAACTTCTCAACCGACGGTCGCAGCGAAAACATGCGTCGCGTGGCCGAAGTCAGCCGTTTGATGAACCGCGCGGGAATGATCAGCTTGATCTCCTTGGTGTCGCCGCGTGAGATTGACCGCAGCCGGGCCGCCGAGGTCGTGGGCACGGAGAACTTCATCGTGATTCACCTGTCGGCTCCGGCTGAACTGTGTGCGACGCGAAACGAATCCGCCAAGCAACGTGGTCCGGATGAGATTCAGGAGTCGCTGTTCGAATACGAGTCTCCTGAAAACGCCGACTTGGTTCTGGATACTGAAAACACCCCAGCAGCCGATTGCGTCGCCAAAGTGATCGAGTTCCTCGAAGGCCGCGAAATTATCTAACTGTTCGATGTGGTGGAAGTCGCGACGACTTTCAACGCCGAATTTTGATTGCTCGTAGTTATCGTGTTCAGCGACCTGGAAGGCCGAAGCGTCATTTCCAGTCTCGCCACAACGACGATCCCGGATTATGATTTCGGCATGTTGATCGCAGAGTTTCCTCCATTTCGACCAGACACGTGGCTTGCCAATTGCCACATGCAGACGATTTTGCCGCTGTTCAAACGTGGCAAGCGCGTCGTCTATTCAGCAACCAAGCACATTGTCCATCTACGCGATGGTGATCGGCTGGTCGTGCATGACGACAAACCCAAAGACTGGATTACGGGCGATCGAATCGTGATCCTGCTGCACGGGCTGGTCGGCTGCCACGGTTCGCCCTACGTCGTTCGCTGTGCGGACAAACTTACCCGTCATGGAATTCGTACGATCCGGGTGGACATGCGAGGGTTCGGTGATTCGACGCTAATTTCGCACTCGCATTTGCACGGCGGCTGTAGTCCGGACTTGGACGACGTCATCGATAGCGTGCACCGACACAGCCCGCTTTCGAAAATCAGCGTCGTCGGTTTTTCGATCGGCGGAAACATCGCGCTCAAGGCAGCCGGTGAATGGGGAGACCATCCGCACCCAAACGTGGACTCTATTTTCGCAGTCTCGCCACCGGTCGACCTGGAGCGAACTTCATGGAACCTGCGACAGTTCGGCAATCGCATCTACGAGCTCTATTTTATGCGACGGCTCAAAAGCCATCTGGCATTGCGACGCAGAAAAGTCAAAGGGCTCAAGGACAACGGTCTCAATCCGCTGCCGGACCGACTGCTGCAGTTCGACGACGAGTTCGTTGCTCCGGTGCTGGGCTATTCCGGAGCCAGAGAATATTACAAAGTCTGCTCTTCCGGGCCTCAGTTGAAAAACATCACCGTGCCGACGATCATTTTAACCAGCGAGGACGATCCAATCGTTCCGTTTGATATCTATTCGGATTTCGATTTTTCAACGTACGTCAATCTCGTCTCAACGAAGCACGGCGGTCATCTCGGGTTTTTGGGCAAGTCCATTCGCGACCCGGACAGCCACTGGATGGATTGGCGTATCGCCAACTCAATCGTTGCGCTTGACGACTAAAGGCAGTTACAAAACGCGTTTTCGTCGTACCGGCTTCAGCCGGAAGTCATGCGATTTCCGGTTAAATGCGGTACTACAAGCTCACGGAATCAGTTTTGAAATGGGCTCTGAAAATTTACGCCCCATAGCCGCTCGCGTTCCGTCTGATTCATCCGCGACGCAAGTTTGAACGCTCCGGCGACCTCTTCTGGCGATTCATTGACAGCAGAAATTCAAATTGACGCCGCCCAGCGATATCTGTATCTGTTAGCCGATATGCCCTACCTGGAGAATAGCATGGCGACAATCGAAGAACCTCACATCTCCGACGCGGAATGGCGCGTGATGCACGAAATTTGGCTGGCAGAGCCGGTTACGTCCAGCCAAATCCATCAGCGGCTGCGCGAGAAAACCGACTGGTCGGCTGGAACGATCAAGACGCTGCTGCATCGACTGGTTCAGAAAGACATTCTGGAATTTCAGCGTAAAGGAAATCGCTACCTCTATCGATCTCGCTTCACCGAAGCCGAATGCGTCGAACAGGTCAGCGATCAGCTTTTGCACACCGTATTCCAGGGACAGCCAATGCCGATGCTGGAATACATGGTCCACACCGCGAGGCTGAGCGGCGCGGAGATTCAAAACCTGTGCGACATGCTTGCGGATATCCGCAAAGACCTGCCGCAGGAATAGTCGATTGGCTTGAGATCAGCACGCTTGGCCTGGACCGGAACTAACTCACATCGATCGATCGCTGACGCATCTCCAGCGCACGTTTCGATAGCCCCATCGTTTCCGCAGCACGTTCCAGATTTCGCCAAAACTCTGCCGGTCAAATTTGGCACTGACCAATCCGGTCGAGTTCGTCCATCGCCAATTCGAGTTCGTTGTGGTCGATGTACATCGCGAATTCGCCCAGCTCGCCAGTTGCCACTTCGTCGGGGAGCAAACGTCGAGCGTTGAGCAAATTCTCTTCGATGATCTTCCAGTGTTTGATCAAGTCTGGATCGGCAGCCCTACACATCGGCAACGGTAATCTGTTGCTGTACGCCCAAGCCATCGATTCCCAAACGCATCGTTTCGCCAGGAACGAGGTATCGTGGTGGATCCATGCCCAAGCCAACTCCGGGAGGTGTTCCGGTCGAAATCACATCGCCTGGATGCAGCGACATGAACTGGCTGAGATAGCTGATCAAGTGAGCGACACCAAAGACCATCGTCTTCGTTGATCCGTTTTGGACTTTCTCACCGTTGAGCTCAAGCCACAATCCGAGATCTTGCGGATCGGCAACTTCGTCACGAGTAACCAGCCATGGCCCCAGCGGCGCGAACGTGTCGCAGCTTTTGCCTTTGACCCATTGCCCGCTACGCTCGATCTGAAATGCCCGTTCTGACAAATCGTTGACCACGCAGTAGCCAGCGACATAGTCGAGAGCTTCGGACTCCGAAACGTATTTCGCGTGCTTGCCGATCACGACGCCAAGCTCAACTTCCCAATCCGATTTTTCCGAGCCGCGAGGAATCACTACGTCGTCGTTCGGGCCAGAGATCGCGCTGGTGGCTTTCATGAAAAGCACTGGCTCTTTGGGAACTTCCATACCCGATTCTGCGGCGTGGTCGCTGTAGTTAAGGCCGATACACATGAACTTTCCGACGCCAGCGACGCACGGTCCAATCCGTGTTGAGGCATCGACTTCGGGAAGCGAAGTTGGATCCAGGGACGCGATCTTTTGCAGGCTGGCATCCGAGAGTGCGTCACCGGCGAGGTCATCAATCACGTTTTCCAGCGATCTGATTTTTCCGTCAGCGTCGAGCATGCCTGGTTTTTCGGAGCCGGGCGTTCCGTATCGAAGAAGTTTCATTTTGAAGTTGGGTTAAAGGTTCGTTTGACTCTAAATAAGTTTGCCAGGGTCTACAGTCGCATCTATTTTACTTCCATCACATCGCTCACGTCGTATCGTGAAGCAACGTGAATCTCAACGAGGTCACCAAGCAGTTTCTGATGAGTTTCGCGGGCAACGTCAGGTGTGTTGTTGTCTTCCGAAAGATGACACAGACAGGCCCACTGCAATCGGAAATTGTCTTTGGTTTCGTCGACGGTGTTCCGCAACAGCTGAGCAGCATCTTCGTTGGAAAGATGCCCGCCGTTGCCGCGAATCCGTTTCTTCAGTTGCTGCGGATAGCGTCCGTGCTCCAGCATCCCATCATCGTAATTGCTTTCGATGATGACTGCATCCAGCGATCGCAAAACGTCGCGAAGTCCGTCAAAAGCGTGCCCCAAATCGGTCAGAATTCCTACTCGCTGTCCCGCGTGCTCGACCACGAAAGCCACGCCTTCTGCGCTGTCATGCGGCGTCGGAATGGTGTGAACGGCAACGTCCCGAAAAGCGATCGTACTGCCAGCGGCAAAAAACCTGACCCGGTTCATTGATCGGGAACCAAGAAATCGCTGCGACGCGGCCAGCGTTCGCCGCGTCAGGTAAACCGGAAAGCCAAACTTTCGCTGAAAGACGCCCATTCCTTTGGCGTGGTCGCTGTGGTCATGCGAGATCAACAAGGCATCGACATCGTTGATATCGCGACCGTGTTGAGCAAGTCTGAGCTGTGCTTGCCGGGCACTGATTCCTGCGTCGAACAGCAGCCGCGTTGTGGGCGTTTCGACGTAAAAGCAATTGCCGTTACTTCCTGATTGCAGCGAGATCACCTTCATGGCCGAGATTGTATCGGAAAGTGGCTGAAGGTGGCATAGGCATGGCGACGTACATGATGCAATCACGTAGCGGAATAGTAGGCCACGTCCCTGCGTTGCCTGTCGGCCAACCCTAGTCCAGCTGAAACAATCGCTTCATGGCTTCGACCAAGCCAACGGGTTCGGGCTGTGCTTCGTCCGTATTCGATTCCTTCTGAATAGACTCCAGCGGCGGATGCAAAATTTTGTTCACCAACCGATGAAACGCTTTCTCGATTTGCTGGCGATCGCCATCCGAAACAGAATCCAGCCGGTTCATCAAACGCTTGAACTCGTCATCCTTGATGGAGTTCGCCTGTTTCTTCAGTTGAGCAATCGTCGATCCGC
Source organism: Mariniblastus fucicola (assembly GCF_008087665.1). Classification (GTDB taxonomy): domain Bacteria; phylum Planctomycetota; class Planctomycetia; order Pirellulales; family Pirellulaceae; genus Mariniblastus; species Mariniblastus fucicola. Next base: position 124,093 of record NZ_CP042912.1, on the reverse strand, counting down.
TGGCGCGGCGACGCGTATCACGAAAGAACGACTCTGTTTCGTCTTGAACAATCTTGCGAGCCTTGGGCCACTGAGTTTTTCGCGAGTCCATATTCCGCTCGCACTCACGCTGCAAATCATCCAGAGAATATAGGTACACATTGTCGAATTGCTGCCCGATGCGGTCGTCGAAATCTCTTGGAATCGCCAGATCCAGCACGAACAACATTTTCTGATTCCGCGCCTTCATCACGGGCTTGAAGCTGTCGACGTCCACGATCGGCTGCTTGGCTCCGGTGGTGCTGACGACCAGATCGGCTTGAGCAAGTTGCTGCTGCAAGTCGGACCAGGGAGCGGTTTGGCCACCAAACTTTTCGGCAACCGCGAGGGCTCGCTCGTGAGTCCTGTTGGCGATCGTGATTTGGCTCGCGCCCGCGGCCTTGAGATAGGTCAGCGTTTCTTCCGCCATCTCTCCAGCACCAAGCACCAGAACTTTCTTGTTGTCGAACCGTTCGAAAATCTGTTTGGCCAGCACATTGATCGCGACGCTGGGAACACTGATTCTGTTTTCGTGAATTTTGGTTTCCGTCGAAACACGCTTGGCGACGCGGATCGCCGCATCGAAAGTACGGTGGATCAGCGGAGCTTTCGGTCGCGCGTCAATCGCCGCCTCATATGCCTGTTTGACCTGCGCGATGATTTGAGACTCGCCAACAACCATGCTGTCGAGACTGCTGCTGACCGAAAACAGATGCGAAATGGCGTCGGTATCACGATGCGTGTACAACGCCAAATCGAGCTCTTCCGCCGTGATGCCGTGCCGGGACGAAAGCAGTTCGATCAGTTCGCTTCGGGAGGGAACGGCCCCGGCCTGTTCGGACAGAACGTACAACTCGGTGCGGTTGCAAGTCGACAACAACAGGGCTTCGGTTTGCGGATGTTTGGAGTAGTACGAATCCAGAAAGCCCGAAATCTGATCGGGAGCAAACGAGACTCGCTCTCGAAAGGCTGCGTCGGCGACATGGTGCGAGCAGCCGATGACCATCATGTTCATGGACTGACTCCTGTTCCGTGACCGACCGACCAGACGATGCCCAGTTCAATCACCAAAAACAGGAAGCTCAACAGTACCAGCAAGGCGACTTTTCGACCGCTGCGAGCAGGCTGATACAGGCGACTGCCAAGACAGGAAAAAGTCAGCCATCCGAAGAGCGCTGCTGAAGACCAAATCACCGGATCACGCCACGGAATGACAATCCCCTCTGGGGTCTCTGTCAGATTCAAGGCGATCCCTGATAGCAACCCCAGCCCCAAAAAGACCGCTGAAACCAATAGCGATCGTTCCGTTTGCTGATGCAGCCATTCCAACGACGGCAGGCGAAACTGGCCGGACGCTGAAAGACTTTTCGATTTCAGCCGCCGTGCGTGAACGAGATACATGATGCCGAAAACAAAACCCAATGCTACGACTGCTGTGCCCAACAGCAACGAAATTCCGTGGACCATGTTCCAAATTGTTTTTTCGCGGTCCGCCGTGAAAAGTGACTCACTCCCCAACCACGTGCCCCAGCCAATCAGCCCCAGAACGACCGGCAACAGAAACAGCCCGATCGACGAGTTGGGCTTTTGAAAAACCAGCCACAAATACGCAGCGGCCAGCAACCATGCTCCCGCCAAAGACCATCCGAACCAGCCTCCAAACCACAACAGTGACTGATCAAAACTCAGGTTCGTGTGATAGGCCAGATAGACCGAGTGTGCAAACAGGCCCGCCGCCGCAAAACCGATTCTGATGGTCGATCGGATCGCTGACTTTGGCATGTAGATTCGCAACAATTCGATCGCGAGCACGACCAGATAGCTGGCTACAAAACAGGTGATCGATATTTTCGCGAGCCAATTCATGTTGGTGGCTTTGAGAGAAATTCGGGAACGATGACAGCGTACAAAGGCTACGACTGAGCGGTCGATTTAAAATCGGATCAAGGCAAACTCAGGACTGGGTTGCTGACGAAGACGCCTTGCCGTTCTGTTTGGCCAACCCGTGTTCGACCAGTTTCTTGTAAAGCGTGTTTCGATTGATGCCCAGTGCTTGAGCTGCTTTGGTTTGTGTCTGGTTGCAGTTTTCCATCACCTGAGTCAGCAGTTCTTTCTCAACCGGGTCCACGACTTGCTTGTGAAGGTCTTCGGCTTCATCTTCGGCCTTGCTGATATGGTTGTAGACGAACTCGCGAATCAGTGACTCGTCATCAGTCGGCCGAAACACAGCCGTACGAGCCGCTTCGGTGTTACCGGTGACCGCCGCAGGAAGCAGCTTCTTTTCCAGCACGTTGTCTTCCGAAAGCACGACAGCCCGCTCGATATAGTTTTGCAACTCGCGAACGTTGCCAGGCCATCCATAATCCAGCAACGATTGCATCGCGGCAGGTTCGACTTTGGAAATCTCTTTGCGATTGAGTTCGGAGTAAACTTTCAAAAAATGGGTCACCAAAAGTTCGACATCGGCACCGCGTCTGCGAAGCGCTGGCAATCGAATCGGCAATACGTTTAACCGCCAAAAAAGGTCTTCTCGAAACAGGCCTTCTGCGACCAACTCGCTCAAGTCCCGGTTCGACGCCGCAATCACACGCACGTCAACGGGAATCGTTCGCGTATCGCCGACTCGCTCAAACTCTCGCTCCTGTAGAACCCGCAGAAGTTTGACCTGCAGCGTTAGCGACGTGGAATTGATTTCGTCCAGGAAAATCGTGCCGCCGTGAGCCGCTTCGAATCGTCCAGTCCGGTCGCGGATCGCATCGGTGAAGGAGCCTTTGACGTGTCCGAAAAGCTCGCTGTCGAGCAGCGTCTCGGTGAGAGCTCCGCAGTTGACTCGGACGAATGGGCCGCTGGCTCGGTCGCTAAGTTCGTGCAGCGAAGACGCGATCAGCTCTTTCCCGGTCCCGGTTTCACCCATCAGCAAAACGGAGGCTCCGCTGGCCGCGAATTTGCGTGTCAGTTGATAGACTTCGCGCATCGCAACGGACTCTCCGATGAGTCCAGCAAGCGGCGAATCGTCCACGTTCTGAAAACGAGATTTGGGGTCGATCGGCATGGTCAGGTCGATAGGTGGTGGTGACCTCTCTATTTCAGCAGCCGTACAATTTTAGACAAGGGCAGAAACGCCTCATTTGCATAATCGAGAGGCACCTATGCCGGAAAAAATGGCACAAGACCGCAGTACCGGTTGGGCAAATCAGGAATGAGAAAATGTGTTTTTGGAGCAAACGAGCTCGTCGACTGATCCTTTTATCCGATCCCAGACGCTTCGATTCCTGCCAATGCTTCACGGCTCAAATTTCAAAACAAACTACGAAAGCTTTCGTTGAAACGTACGAACGATTTCGTATGATGAGCTTGTCTTGAGGGTTTGGCGAGGAAGTCATGGGAAAAAAACAGAACAAGTCGACTCAAATGAAGCCGACTGACGGAGAGCAGGAAATTCTGTCGGCGTTGTGGGCGCTTGAGAAAGCGACGGTGCGACAGGTCTACACGGAGCTATCCGGGAAACGCGACGTCGGTTACACGACGGTTCTCAAGCTGATGCAAATCATGTTTGAGAAAGGGTTATTGGATCGAGACGAAACGAGCCGCTCTCACATGTATTGGCCGCGGCAGAAAGCGCAGGTCACGCAGCGACGACTTGTGAATGACTTTGTGCAAAAAGTTTTCGGTGGTTCAACCGGCAAACTGGTACTCAATGCTCTGTCGACGAAGAAAGCGACGCCGGCCGAAATTGCTGACATTCGAAAAATGCTGGACGAAATGGGAGCAGACGAATGAACACGAGCCGCACGCAAGCAGATTCTTTTTGGGACTTTTACACAGACCTTGCGACATCGATCGGATGGACCTCCATTCACTTTCTCTGGCAAGGATTGCTTATCGCAGCCGCAACGATGTTGCTGCTAAGGACGCTGCGACGTCATTCAGCCACGGTTCACTATGCTGTCGCCTGCGGAGGGCTGTTGGTGATGGCACTGGCTCCTGTGGTCACGTTTTGCGCGATCAATGGAAGGGCCAGTTTGCCAATTTCGAATCGTGTTATCGCTGTCAGCACGGAAGGTGCCGCGATCGCTCAGCACACGGCAATGTCTGCGGCGAAACAGAAGCCATTGGCTGCGGAATCGACCTTCGAAAAGTTTCGCACACCTTCGTCTGCCCCGCCGATAAATAGTTCGTGGACGCTGCACTTGCTGACTTCCACCAAGACCAAACTCGAGTCGCTGGCTCCCTGGGTTGGATTGCTTTGGTTCGTTGGCGTTGTTCTGGCTGCTTCTCGCTTGCTTTCGGGTTGGGCGATGCTCAATCGATTGCGATTCGAATCTACAAAAGCTCAATTTCCTCAACTGGCCGCGTGCATGGCTTCGCTGAAGAAACAATTCGGCCTTGTTGACGACGTGGTGGTTGGAGTCTCCAGGAAGATCGCCAATCCGCTCGTGATTGGTTGGTTTCAACCTCTAATTCTATTGCCAGTAAACATTTCCGAAGAGCTTTCCCTGTTGCAAATCAGAGCAGTGCTCGCTCATGAACTGGCGCATGTTCGTCGTGGCGACTTTGCCGTCAACGTATTGCAGTGCGTCATCGAAACGCTGCTGTTCTTTCACCCCTGTGTTTGGTGGGCTTCTGCAAAAGTGCGGCACGAAAGAGAAAACTGCTGTGATGATTTGGCTGCAAAAATCGTGGGAAGCCGCAGATCTTACGCGGAGGCGTTGCTGGTTCTTGAGCAATCAAGACTTCGCCACGGTCAGTTGGCGCTGAACGCTGAAGGAGGCAATCTGGCTGAACGGATCCGCCGGCTGACTCGACCTTCAACGAGGACCAACCAGCGTTCCAGTTTTGCTCCGGCGATGCTTGGCCTGTGCGTTCTGCTGGTTTTACTGCCGGGTGTTGTCGCAATCGCATCGACTGCCATGCAAGAACAGGAATCGGAAAAAGATCCGATGATCCTAAATCGGGACATCGCCGTCACGGTTGTCGATTCCGAAGGTAAGCCTATTCCTGAAGTAAAAATTCATGCCGGCGTCTGGTCTGGTGATGGAACGATCGCAGACGTAGTTTTCCCACCCAACCGAAACTATATAACTGACGAATCCGGTCAGACAAATGTTGAACTTCCACACAACTACTACATCGTTCGACTATGGATTACAGGCGACGGCTACGTGCCGATGTTTGCGGCGTGGGAAGAACATGAAATCCTCGATGGAAAAACGCCTCCCAGAACACTGTCCGTGACGATGTTGAGAGGCAGCGTTGGCGGAGGCTTTGTACTGGATGCGAGAGGCAAGCCTGTTGCCGGAGCCAAGGTTTCGTTGCGAGGCGGCGGCGTTGAGATAAAAGGACCGACGCGATTCATGGGAATCTACGGAGTAGTTGAGACAGATAAAGAAGGAAAATGGTCGTTTGATAATCTGCTGCCCGACGTAAAAGCGACCTTCAGTGCCGAGGTTGAGCACACGGACTATTTGCCGCGTAAGTCAGTGGCGGTTGATCGAGATACCCTGATCGCAAAGTCCGCGAAAATAGCTCTTTCCAGCGGCATTGAGGTGACGGGCAAAGTCACGGATATCAATGGAAACGTGGTTGATGACGGCTTGGTCGTCTTGGGTGACGATCCGTATCTGGAATCTGGCTCGCAGGAAATTGAAATCGACGACAACGGTCAGTTTCGAACGCTACCACAGGTTCCGTCAAAGAAAAGAGTCACCGTGGTGGCAAAGGGATACGCACCCACATCGAAGATGGTCGATATCGCTGTCGACATGCCGCCGGTCAACTTTGAACTCAAACCAGGTCGCAAACTGCGCATTAAAGTTACCGACGAAAACGACATTCCGATTCCCGGCGCTTACGCGTCACTTCGACGTTGGCGAAACTCGCGATGTCTTTACTCTCAAATCCATCCGAATGTAAAACCGACCGGCATTCCATATAAGGCAAATGACGAAGGTATTTTTGAGTGGGATTGGGCTCCAGCTGACGATGTCGTTTGGAGCATCTCCATGAGGGGCTATCTTTCAAGCGACGAAACCCCGCTGGCCGCAGGAGATCACGTCCACGTGATCCGACTGAAGAAGAAACCGAGTTTGCGTGGTTCAATCCGCTACGCTGACACCGGAAAGCCAGCTCGATTCACGAAAGTCACCCCAATCATTGAGCATCGTGCCGGCATGCCTGGCAACCGCCGGGATAGCGATGCGGTCGTTGCTGACGCCCAGGGCGAGTTCGTGTTTCAGTTGAGCCGAAGCAATCTCACATATCGTCTTGAGTTTTCAAAAGAGGGCTACCGACCATTTATTTCGCAAGCGTTTGACACTGAAAAGTTTCCGGAAACGATGGAGATTAGCCTGGAAAAAAGCAATCCATCGACGGGGTCGGTGGTCGACTTTGGAGGAATGCCGGTCGCAGGCGCAGAGGTCTTTTTGGTTGACAAATTCAATTCGCTTAGGCTTAACAACTATCGAGTGAATTTTCGCGTCCCCGATGCGACAACTGACTCCAATGGCAAGTTTGAATTTGAGGCACTCGTCGATCCGACGACTCTGGTCGTGCTGCACAAGGAAGGATTTGCAGAACGGAAGCTTTCTAAAACGGAGTTGGCGAAAGGAGAAGGCCCGCGAATTGAAATTGATCGCTGGGCCTCCATCAAAGGAACAGTCACCATCGGCGGACAGCCTGTTTCAGACACAAGTATCTCGCACGGCCCGCTGGCACATTTCCCCACGGTCGTCAATCAGATTCATTCGCGAAGCTCGTCAACCACCGACTCCAACGGTGATTTTCACTTCTCCAAAGTTGGCTCTCATCCGGCCTCTCTCACAATCGTCAAACGGGGTGCTTACGGCAAATCAACCCACTGCAGAATTAACGTGCCGTTCAATCCTCAACCGGGCGAGGCTTCAACGGTAAACCTTAATTTTGACTATCCATTCCAGACCGTGCTGCGAAATACGGAACTGTTTGAACATGTTCGAACCGATGGAGCAAACTGCGCATTTACCAAAACGGCGAATTGGGAAGAGCTACTACCCGCAGACTTCAACGCGTCCAACCCACATCGTGGCAATTACTCTGATACGCTTGATTTCGCTCGACAAAATCAGGACTGGAAAACGTACTTCATCCTTTCCAATGCCACCGAATCGACCAGTGGGTTCATCAAAGATGACGGCTCAGTTGAAGCCTTTCTTTCCGGTCCAGGAACCTATCAGTTCGCTGCATCTTTCCAGGGTCGACCGCTTTCTTCGCTGGCCGACGTCACGATCTGTTCGGTCCTGTCCTATCACGGCACTCTTGATGTCAAGGATGGAATCCACGAACTGCCGTCAATCGATGTTCCGTTTGAACCGCCGGTTTCCATCGGCGAGCCTGCACCCAATGCTGAGCTTGGGGTTGGCGAAGAAGAAAGATTGTCTTTGGCCGACCTACGCGGCAAAGTGGTTTTACTGGACTTCTGGAACGGTACCTCGAAACAGATTCCTGCCAGTAACGCAGCAATTGAGTCTCTTAAGTCGTCAGTCCAGAACGACGACCCGCTAGCGATACTGAGTCTCCATTGTTTTCCGAGTTCGATGGACAAACTCATCAGAAAGTTTCCACCGGAACTAAGTCGCTACGTCAAAACGTTTTCAGTGGATCCGGAAATGCATGATTCCGTTTGTCCAAAATTCGGGGCGTGGGCGGTTCCGCTGGCCGTAGTCATCGACCAAAAAGGAATCGTCAGATTCACTGGCTCCCACGATCGGGCAGTCGAAATAGTGAGCGCGCTGCTTGATACTCAAAACTGAGATCCTGCAAAGCTCATGCTTCGTGCTTTGCTGTTCGTGCTACGTGCTCAACAAATCGAGCTACGAAAAAACCCGCGGCGTCAAAAAATATGACATCACGGGTTCTTTAATTTTTAAAGCTGTAAGCTCGGCGGCTTAGCCAGCGATTGAGCCGATTTGGACTTTGACGAACTTCTGGCGGTGGCCGTTGCGTCGCTTGCTGTTTTTGCGGCGACGGAATTTCTGGACGACCAACTTTTCGCCTTTGGTTTCTTCCAGAACCTTGGCAGTGACCGAAGCACCATCAAGAGTCGGTGCACCGAGCTTGAGCCCATCGGTTCCTGAAACAGCCAACACGCGATCAAATTTCAGTTCTGAGCCGGCTTCGACTTCGCGAAAATCGATCTCAAGAATCTGACCTTCTTCGACTTTATATTGGCGGCCGCCGTCTGCGATGATTGCGTACATTTTGCTGTGTTTTGTTTGGTGTTTCGTAATTTGAAGCTCCGGATTGTAGCCAAACAGCGAACAAGCGCTAAGAGCCAAAAACCGGGAAATACTGCTCAAAACGGCTCTTTTTGAGTCCAGCTTGAGCCGAATCAAGCTCGCCACCCCGAAATCAGCTCTTTCGTGATTCACTGGTCACCTGGTCGTTGAATCCGGAATTCCAGATATTCGCTCGTCAGAAACGACACTTTCGTGGCTCTTTTGGCGGTTCCCAATGTTCCGTCACTTCGGCTTGTGGGGATCACTGCAGGAAATCCCGACTGGGAATCAGGGACCGGTGTCATGAAAATCAGGAAATCCAGCTTGTTGTTTCAATCCGAAACCTAGTTTTTGTGGCCACCAATGAACCAAACATTCTCCCACCTAACAATCTTTCAAGAGTTACGAAGATGGAAACGAACAACATCGAGATGGTTGCGGAAAGCCTGCAAACCAACATGAATTTCCTTTGGGTCGCCATTTGTGCGGCGCTGGTTTTCTTTATGCAAGCCGGTTTCGCGATGCTCGAAAGCGGCATGGTTCGAAGTAAAAACGCAATCAACGTGATCATGAAGAACTACACCGACATGTGTTTCGGTGCTCTCGTGTTCTGGGCTGTCGGATATGGAATTATGTTCGGTACGACAACCGATGGTTGGGGCCTGTTTGGTACCGATGGTTTCATGGCAGAAGGCGAGCCATGGGACTACATGGTGATGATGTATCAGATGATGTTTGCCGCAACCGCCGCGACGATCGTGTCGGGTGCGCTTGCTGAGCGAATTCGCTTTGGTGCTTACGTTCTGGTTGCGATCCTGATTACTGCGTTTGTATACCCTGTCTTTGGATGTTGGGTTTGGAACGAAGGCGGCTGGTTGGCACAAATGGGCTTCATCGATTTCGCTGGAAGTAGTGTCGTCCACTCGGTCGGAGGCTGGTGTGCGTTGGCTGGTCTGGTCGTCCTTGGTCCACGTCTTGGTCGCTTCGGTGAAGATGGTGAAGTTCGCGAAATCGGTGGACACAATCTTCCGCTGGTCGCATTCGGCGGCATGATCCTGTGGTTCGGCTGGTTTGGTTTCAACGGCGGAAGTACACTCGCGGCCGACGGTCGCATCGGAGAGATTTTGCTCAACACTCACCTTGCCGGATCTGCCGGAGTCGTTGGATTCGTTCTGACAAAAATTCTGTTTCTCGATGGCAAGCTCTTGATGACCGACACGGTCAATGGGGGCCTTGCCGGACTGGTTGGTATCACTGCGGGCTGTGCCACGATGTCGCCAGCCTATGCGGTCGCGACTGGCCTGGCGGCTGGCGTGATCTGTGTTGCTGCGTCTGCGGCTTGCCTACGCTGGAAGTGGGACGATGCCGTCGGAGCCGTTGCGGTTCACGGCGTCTGTGGTGCCTGGGGAACGTTGGCTGCCGGACTGTTTCTGAAAGGCGACATGTACAACTGGGACATCGTTTCAGTGCAACTTATTGGTATCGCAGCCTGTGCGGCGTGGACATTCACGATGGCGTGGACTGCTTTCAAGGTCGTCTCGATGGTGATCGAACTTCGTGTGAGCACGACGGACGAACAACGCGGACTGGATTTCAGCGAGCATCACGAAGTTGGCTATCCGGAATTCCAGGCAACGTTGCATAACTAGCCTTCCGGGTCAATTGTAGCCGGGCGTTCGCAAACGATTCGCCCGGTTCTATCCTTCACTCTTTCCTACCGAAATCAGCACAATGAGCGTCAGCGATACAGAAAAATCTTTACGTCGAAGAATCCTCTTCAATTCACTGGACAAGGGCACTCCAATCGAAGTCGTCCAAAGCGCAATCGATCTGCTTGAGAACGAATTCGGCGCCCAACCCGAGATTCGTTACACACAACTGATCAAGCGACTGCGCGAAAGTTTCGAGCACCCGGCATTTCGAAGCGGCAATCTGTTAGGCCGTATCATGATGGTACGGAACAAGCCAGCTGATCAGATCGGTCCCGATCCGGCATCGTCGCTTCCTCAAACAAATCACTCCGGAGGCAGCACGGCCAATCCTGCGAGTCCGTCGCCTCAGCGAAGGGTCATCCTGAGCGGTCGCGATCTTGTGTTCAATACATTGTTGGGCAACATTAGCGCCGCCGTCGTCAAGCGTCATCCCGAAAGCGCGGCAGCCTATCGAGAGCACTTCATGAAAGAAGCTCTTAAGATGAATCTGTCACGAGACTGTGCTGCCAAACTGGTGTCGTGGGCGAAATCCGGTGCTGAAATGTCTTCCATTTCCGGGACCGATGAAGAGCTTCACAAGATCATCAACACGTCGTTCGTGTGGCTGTGCGGCAAGTTCGGACCGGTCTTCGCTGACAAAATTCTGCTGCACGCGGTCGCACTGACAGAGCAACTTCCGGAAGCTTTTGATCATTCGCCGCGTAAGTTCCTCTAGCGTCGCGAAAACCGGCCGTCTCGCCGTTCGACTACGTCAGCTTCACAATGCTGGCGTTGTCGACGTGATCGGTGACGATTGTGCCGAACAATGTTTGGCCCGAAACGTCGTAAATTCCGACCGGAACCACGGTTCCCGCCAGTCGCTCATTGCCATCGAACACAACAATGCGATCGCAATGCGTACGGCCCGTTAGCTGAACCGGTCCGGAGCCTGGCAATCCAGCATCGGTGTTGCCGTCGATTTGATTCACCGGGTTGTCGCTCCGCTTCGAGCGGCCTTCGACCAGAACGTCGACCGTGCGACCCATGAACTTGTTGTTGTCCTCTTCGCTGATTCGGTTCTGAACTTCTAACAACTCGTTGTTCCGACGCTTCTTGACCTCGAATGGAATGTCGTCGGGCAAATGATCGGATGCCTTGGTACCGGGACGCTCGGAGTACTTGAAGATGAAGCTATTCTTGAAGCGGCATTCTTCCACCAGCTTGATGGTTTCCTGAAACTCCTCTTCGGTCTCCCCGCAGAAACCGACGATGAAGTCACTTGAGATCGCGGCCCGCTCGCCCAGCACTTCATGGATGCGAGACATCATGTCGCGATAGTCGGCCACGGTGTAGCCGCGTTTCATCCGCTTGAGCACCGCGTCGCTGCCGCTTTGCAGAGGAACGTGCAAGTAAGGAGAGCACTTTTTCAAATCGCGAATCGCATACAGCAAGTCGTACGTCATGTCTTTCGGATAGCTGGTCACGAACTTGATGCGTTCAATGCCTTCGATGTCGTGCAACTTGTGCAGCAAGTCGGCCAACTTCGTGACGGTTTTGTCTTCGGCGACGTGCTTGTAGCTGTTCACTGTTTGGCCGAGCAGCGTAATCTCTTTCGCGCCCTGTTCCGCCAGCAGTACGGCTTCGTCGTAGATCTGCTGCGGGTCGCGTCCCTGTTCTGGCCCGCGGGTCATCGGCACGATGCAATAAGTGCAGAACTTGTCACAGCCGATTTGGATTCGCAGATAAGCCTGAAACGGAGTCGGTCGCATCGACGGATCGCGCAGCGGATCGAAGGTCTCGTGTGAACGCTTGATGATGTCCAGCTTGCCATCTTTCCGCCCCAGCCCGACGGCCGTGTGCTGGCCTCCTTCGGTCCGTGCTTTTTCGATCAAGCCAGGGATCTCTTTGAGTTGACCGGGGCCAACGACGATGTCGACGAAGGGCGCCTTTTTAAAAATCAGCTTTTGATCCTTCTGCGCCATACATCCCATCACGCCGATGATCTTGTCAGGATGCTTTTTCTTTTCGTCCTTGAGCCTGCCGAGAGCGCTGTAAGTTTTGTTTTCCGCCTGTTCGCGAACGCTACAAGTGTTGAACAAAACAGTGTCGGCTTCGGCGATGCTACCGGCGAGTTCGTATCCCTGACGGCGCAGGTCCGCGACGACCATTTCGCTGTCCAGGACATTCATTTGGCAACCGACCGTGTCGATATAAAGACGATGGACGGGCGTCGTTTCGACGGTCGTTTCAGTTTCGGTTTGCGGCGAGTCTGTGGCCATTTTCGGCAGATCGATGATAATTTGGGTCGGTAAATTTCGGGCTGGTAATGTAACACGGAGATGCCGGAAAAATTAGAGTAAAAAATACGTGGCTTCGTGGCACTACAATGACGGCATGTCAAAAGAACCCCCAAGGCCGAAACTGGACTCCGTCGCCCTCAATCATGTCGTTTTCTGGCCGCCATTTTTGCTACTGCTGTTCGCCGTCGGGCTGAATTTCCTTTCGCCAGACAAAGTGGGAGACGACGGAAAAATCATCCCCGGCGGATTCTCAAAAGTCATCAACGGAGCCAACGGCTGGATTCTGGATCACTTCAGCTGGCTGTTTAGTCTCTGCGCTTTTCTGGCTCTCTGCCTGTGCATCTGGATCTGTTTCTCGAAGTTCGGAAAAGTTCGCATCGGCGGCAGCAAAGCTAAACCTCTGATGAGCATGTGGAACTGGTTCTCGATCACGATCTGTACAACCATCGCGATTGGAATTCTGTTCTGGTCCACGGCGGAGCCAGTGACTCACTATGTCGAGCTTCCGGCGGACATCGCCCAGCCCCGAACTCCCGAAGCGGCAACGTTCGCGCTTTCGACGATGTATCTTCACTGGTCGTTCACCCCGTACGCGCTTTACTGTGTCGCCTCGCTGATGTTCGCGTTCGCCTACTACAACATGAAGAAGCCCTTCTCGCTGGGATCGACATTGACACCACTGTTTGGTGACTGGTCGACGGGAAAAGGCGGCAACATTATCGACGCCGTCTGTTTGTACTCGCTGGTTGCCGGAATGGCAGCGGCGCTTGGGTCCGGAATTCTGATGCTCTCGGGTGGCCTCACCGACGTGGCTGGCATCCCGTCGAACTCGGCCGTGTGGGCGGGAATCACGTTTGCGATCGTGGCCACGTTTATCGTTTCCAGTGCCACAGGTTTGATGAACGGAATCCGAATCCTGTCCGACATCAACACCAAACTATTGATGTTGCTGGCAGTAGTCGCATTGATCTGCGGGCCGACGGTCTGGATTCTGACACAGAGCGGCGCAGCTCTGGTCGACTACGTCGTTCACTTCGTGCCTCGCAACACACAGTTCTTCCCGGAAAACTGGGGAAAGAACTGGACGGTTTTTTACTGGGCAGTTTGGCTGGCGTGGGCACCGATCACGGCCTGCTTTCTGGGACGAATTTCGTACGGCAGAACAGTTCGCGAGTTCATGTTGGTGAACTTCATTTTTCCGTCGCTGTTTGCAATCGTGTGGATGTCGATCTTCAGCGGCACGGCGCTCTATCAGGAGATCAACGGCGTCGACCTGTATCAGTTCATCGATGCCGAAAAAGAGGAAGCCGTTTCCTATGCCGTGTTCAAGCAGTTTCCTTTTTCGACCGCCGTTGTCATTTTCTACATGGTCAGCGCATTTGTGTGTTTCGTGACTTCGTCCGATTCGAACATGTCCGCGATGGCCAGCATCTCATCAAGCGGCATTTCCCCCGAAAACCCGGAAGGCCAGCAGTGGCTGAAAATCGTGTGGGGCGTTGCTGTCGGTACGGTCGCGTGGACGATGATCAGCTTCACGGGCTGCACCGACGGGATCAAAATTCTGTCGAATCTGGGCGGTTTTCCGGCGGCGATCCTCGAGCTATTCATCATTGGATCGCTTGTACGGGTCGTGCTGTTCCACGAAAAATTGAGTGTCGTGGAATAGCAGATATTCAATCTGAGTTAGCGAAAGGACCGGTTTTCGGTTTACAATTATGAACAGGAAATGGCCTCCCATCCAAAACCCACGATAGACCCGTGATTCGAAAAGAAACCATTCTGGTCGTTGACGACGATGACGTGCTGCGAAATCGTCTTGAGAAAGCCTTCATCAATCGCGGCTTCAAAGTTTACGTCGCCGCCAACTATGACGAAGCCATCGAGCTGGTGACTTCGGAGAAGCCATCCAAGGCAGTGCTGGACCTGAAGATGCCTGGCAAGTCCGGGCTCGATCTGCTGCAGGAGATCGTCAATGTTTCTCCTCAAACCAAAGTCGTTATGTTGACCGGCTACGGCAGCATCACCAACGCAGTGGACGCCGTTAAGATCGGAGCCGTTGGCTACGTCACCAAGCCGGCGGACGCGGACGAAGTTCTGGCTTCGTTTGAGGAAAAGCAGTTGGTTGAGTCCGACCCTGAGTTCCCGCCGCCATCGCTTGCGTCGGCTCAGTGGGAACACATTCAACGCGTTTTGGCAGAAGCCGGTGGCAACATTTCAGAAGCCGCCCGTCGTTTGGACATCCCGCGCCGCACGTTGCAACGGAAACTGAAAAAGAACGCTCCATAGTCGCCTTTTTGCGTCATTATTCGCCAACGAAGTGCATTGCCTTTCGAAACTCGATATCGTGGATGAGACACGAATCGAAACGAAAGGTTCCAGATGACATTCAATACCAGTTGCAAAATTGCATGCGTGTTAGTTCTGTTTCTGCTCTCGCTTTCACCAAGTGCCAACGCGCAAACAACGAGCAGCATTTCTGTTGAGACTCGTACTCTGGAGTTTCCAAGCGACCGCTCGTTGGGAATAGTCTACGCGGGCCCGGCAGCTGACATTGAGTTTACTGAGCTCGATGTTTTCCGCGACCAGTTCAAATCGCTCGGACCTGCCAAGGGGCTCGTTGAGGTCCCCAAAGGTGCCTTTATTCGCCTGGATGTTTCCGCTGGTGGCTGTGAGGACCTGAGTCCGCTGGGTCAGTTGCCTTCCGATGCGATTCACTTTCTTTATTTCAATATCGAATCTCCAATATCCGGACAGTTGAAACACATTTCCAGATTGCAATCATTGCGAGTTCTTCACCTCCGCGGCTGCCCAGTGATGGATGAAGACATTCAACAGATTGCCGGATTGAAAAACCTTGAATCCATCCAGTGTTCGGTTTACGGATTTGAAGACAAAGGTTTTGGAGTGACCGATGAATCGATGAAAGTCTTCGGACAGATGCGCAAACTGAAAAAATTGTTGCTGCGAAGCTGCCCGGTGACTGACGAAGGGCTGAAGCATCTTGCGAGTTGTGAAGATCTGGAAACTCTGTCCTTAAATGGCAGCAAGGTTACCGGGAAAGGAATCAACAGTTTACTGATGTTGCAGAACTTCAAATCGCTGTCACTTGGTGCGTACGATGATGGATCGCCCGTCAACATGGAAGGAATGACGAAATTCGGAAACCTGTTTCAACTGGAGCATCTCAATCTTTCCGGTTCAGGCATTTCTGACGAAGACCTGAAACAGATCCAACGGCTTACAATGCTGAAAAGCCTGACTCTCGACTATACCAACGTCACTGACGCTGGCCTGTCTGCGCTCGAAGGAATGAAAGATCTGGAAAAACTCAGGTTCTATCGTAAGCGAGGGCAACTGGGCGACCGTGCTGCTGAAGAACTGGCCAAACTTCCGAATTTGCGCAAGGTGACGGCGCATTGGAATCTGACACCGGCGGGTATCGAGCAACTGACGAAAATGAAGAAGCTTGAATCGATCTCTCTTTCCGACACAGTCACCGATCGCGAAATGGAATTGATCGCAACAATGAAAGGCCTGAAGCGACTATCGTTACAGAACTGCCCGGTGACGGATGAAGGCATCACACATCTCGAATCGATGCCACAACTGGAAGACGTTGCGATTTCCCGAACGAATGCGACGGCCAAGTGTTTCGAATCAATTGCGAAACTTGATCTGGTCGCGTTACGATTTGGGATCGCGGATGAAATCTTCCAGACTTGGCCAGCTAACGAGTGGAAACAGCTTGCTCGATTACAAAAATTGGAACGGCTAATGATCGGAGGCATGCTGCTTGGCGAAGAGCACTGGAAAACGATCGGACAGCTAAAGAATCTGCAGCACTTTGAATGTGAAACCCGGGTCCTTGCGAAAACGCCTGCGATCGATGCCATTCTATCCATGAAAAATCTCGAGTTCCTCGACCTTGGAGTCTGTCATTTTTCGTCGGAAGAAGTTGCCAGGCTGAAACAACTCGACAAGCTCGAAATCGTCGACCTGACCGGCCAGTTTAACGACGAAAGCGTGCTCGCGTTTGGCGATTTGCCTTCGCTTCGAGTTCTGCAAATTTCCGCCAATCAGGAAATTTCTGAGGAGTCGATCGCGGCGTTGAAAAAGCGTTCCAGCTCACTGCAAATGCTAAATCTCTCACAGCGGGAACCACGCGAGTTGGTCGAAAATATCGACGGAATTGTGATCGAAGGAAGCAAAGAGTTTCATAGCCGATTGACTAAACTGATTGGCAAAGCACCACCAAAAATTGTCGCAGTGGACGGCGAATTTGACCTGAGTCAGTTCTTCGGAAAACCCACGATCGTACATTTTTGGCGGTCGCGACCTTACAATCAGGAGAAGCCTCCATCGGACCACATTGCCGAAGTCATTGCCAAATTCCCAGACGCCGACATTCAGGTCGTCGGCGTGCATCGCAGCGGTGGACTTGATTTTTTCAAGCGCTACCTGATCGAATACGACGTACAGTGGCCCTGTGTAGTCGACAAAGCCAGCGAATCAGCCAAGCTCTGGCATAACCTGGGCAAGGGTCGAGACCACCTTTACCTGATTGGTCGCAACGGAAAGATAAAAGCTGCTCGGATCTATATCGGCGATTTGGAAAACGCTGTTCGAAAGTATTTTCGAAACTGAGGTACACGCAGAAACCAGTGCTCGAAGCTGGCAAAGAAGTGGCCTGTCCAATTGAAAAATTTGATCGTGGCGCACGAAAAAAAAACGCTCCGCAACATTTGCTGCGGAGCGTTGTATTTTTTCAAATTTTGATTCGCCTCGCGAGTCTTGGCAAGCAAGCCTAGCGTGGGATCGAAGGTTGAAGCGATTCGCTGACGCGAGCCTGTGCTGGCTCGTAAACGAATACGCTATTCTCAACGATAATGCGTTGCTTGGAGCCAACGGACTCAAGTGAGCTGCGAACGATGTGTTCACCTTTCTCAACACCAACGGCAGAGAACTTGAACTCACGCGTTTTGCCCGGAGGCAACTCGGAGTCTGCGAACAGGATCGAGTTCGCATCGTCATCGACGACGCCGTCACGCGGACTTGCTGGCTGCATTCCTGCAGGCAATTGAACTTCGATTTCCATGTCGTTGGCGACGCTGCTACCGCGGTTTTCAACGATGACGACAAACGTCGCTTCACTACCAACCTGAACCGGACCGCCAACGTTCTGCATCTGAATGCTCAACTCGGCACGGGTCGCGATCACGGTTTTAAGCGATACTTCTTTCTCGTTCGTTTCATCGCTGGCAACGCGAATTCGGCACGTTTTCTCGCCTTCGTTGCTGGCGATGGCCTTCAACTGAATCGTCTGCTCGGTGCTGGCTTGAATTCGATCAAAGTTCCAGGTCAGCGTACGTTGCGGACCATCCATTTTCGCCTGACGGCTAATGGTCGTAACTTTTACGCCTTCCGGGATCGCGAATTGAACTTCCACATTGTTCACATCGACTTCGCCCGGATTGTCGATCGTGATCGTGTAGATCCCGTCACGTTCCACGAAGTTCATGTCTGGACCAACCGCAGCGACGCGAAGTTCCGGTTGCGTAACTCGTAGCCCGGCTTCTGCAGGCGTTGCCTTGCAAAAGTTTCCTTCAGCCGCGAACGCGAGCTCTGCCTGTCCAGGCTGATGAGGTACTGTCACGATGCGAGCCTGAGCCTGTTGGCCTGGACGCAAGTTTTCAGGCGTTTCAAAGCCGGACTTCTGAACGATACGAAGCGATTCTGGAATGTCAGCGATCAAGTTGACGTTGCTGGCAATCCCGTCGCCCGTGTTGGTCACGGTAATGACATGAGTCGCTTTGGAACCAATGTTTGTTTGAGTTGGCCCTTCGACAGAAACCACCAACTGTGGCTTGCGAACGCCAACTTGAACCTTGTTGCGGTTCGAAAGCGTCAAAGCCGTTTCAATATTCAGTGGTTGTTTTTCTTCGGTGACGATCTCCAACAACAACTGTCGGTTTTCGCCCGGCTGCAATGAGTCAACCTTGAAGATGCACTTTCCGTCTACGATCTGAGCCTGTCGTGAGCTTGCTTTAACATGTGGCGGAAGCGTCGCAATCAAGGTCACATCGTAAACCGTTGACTTGCCCGGATTTCGCACGTCAATTCGAACCGGTGCGGTTTCGCTGACGTTAACAAATTCAGGCGCCGAAATGGTCGTCGTGACAAACGGAGCACTTTCGCTGCGACGAACCGGAGCCGCCACAGGTGACGTTGCACGCGGAGATTTCGCAAACGACGCGTTGGAAGCCGGTGTCTTGTTCTCGACGTACACCTTTGGCGGAACGAACGAGTTCTTGATTTGTGGAACGCCAACTTGTGGAGCACTCACCTGCGCCGATGTCGGAGCAGGGACCAGCGGTTGCGGAGAATTGATCTCGTCGAAAGCAACCTGGGGTGCTGTCAGTTTCGTCGCTGTCGGTGGAACAAATGCACCACCCGCATTCACGGGTGCGAGCGGATTCGACGCCAGTCGCGTTGCGCGAGACGACACGTCAGCCGCGGTCTCTTCCGCCTCGATCTCGATACGGTTTTTCAACTGAATCACGCGGGCAGCTTCTTCCTTGGCTCCATCGATCAAGTGATCCTGAGCTTGAACAGCTGACAAAGATGCTCCCGCCAGGCCAGCAATCAAAAGGCATTTGCGGTACATGTGGCGATACATTATTTCTCTCCGAAGGGGGTGCCATATCTTGTAGGGTCCTTGTCGTTATCGGCCACACAGTCCGCACAATCGATTTTTTTTCACAAAATCGCTAGACTGTTGGCTCCCAAGTGTCTCAACTCGTTGCTAGCTGACACCTACGGCAACTCGACCTATCAGGAAAAGAGCATGTACGACCGATCGATTGCTTTCTATTTTGCGATCCTTGTTTTCGTTTCCGCGTTCAACACAAATTCAGAATCGCTTATGTCGCAAGATTCGCCCACCTTGTCCTATCCCGAAACCAAAAAAGTCGAACAGGTCGATGAATACTTTGGCGTCGAAGTCGCCGATCCGTTTCGCTGGCTTGAAGACGACGTGCGGCAATCCGAAGACGTCGCCGCTTGGGTCGAAGCCCAAAACAAAGTCTCCTTTGGATACATCGAGACGCTGCCGTTTCGCAAAGAAATTGATCAGCGGCTGACAAAACTCTGGGACTACGAAAAGTACAGTGCTCCGTTTCGTCGCGGCGATCGGTACTACTTCCAGAAAAACGATGGCCTGCAAAATCAGTTCGTGCTGTACTCCCAGGATGCGCTCGACGCAGAACCGAAAGTGCTGATCGACCCGAACACGTGGTCCGAAGACGGCACCGTCGCGCTTGGCGGACTAGCCTTCAGCGACGACGGCAAGTATCTGGCTTACGGCGTCCAGAAAAGCGGTTCGGACTGGAGGACCTGGCAGGTCATGGAAATTGAATCTGGCAAAATGCTGGCTGACAAACTTGAGTGGATCAAGTTCGGTGGCGCGTCGTGGAGCAAGGACAGCAAGGGCTTCTTTTACAACCGTTACGACGAACCAAGCAAGGAAGACGAGTTCACGTCGCTGAACCTGAACCAGAAAGTCTATTACCACGAACTCGGCTATGACCAATCGGAAGACGAACTGATTCACTCCGATCCGGACCATCCTGAATGGGGATTTTCGCCCGAGGTTTCCGAGGACGGAAAATACTTGATTCTGACCGTCTGGAAGGGCACCGACGATCGTTATCGTGTGATGTACAAAGATTTAAGCGATCCGGATTCAGAGCTGGTAACGCTGATCGACAATTTTGAAAACGAATACTCGTTCGTTGGCAACGAAGGTTCCACGTTTTACTTCAAGTCCGATTTCGAAGCGCCCAAGAAGTGCATTCTCACGATCGACATCAGCGATCCGGAAAAGCGAAACGTGATCATCGCCGAAGCCGATGAAGCGATGCAAAGCGCTTCAATGGTTGGCGACAACATCATCTCGAACTATCTGAAGGATGCCAAATCTCAGGTCAAAATTTTCGATCTGGCCGGAACGTTTGTCCGCGAAGTTTCCTTTCCGGGCATCGGATCGGCTGGCGGATTCGGCGGCCGACGCGACCACGACGAAACGTTCTACTCGTTCAGCAGCTTCAATCGCCCACCGTCAACGTATCGCTACGATTTGAAAACAGGCGAAAGCAAATTGCTTCGCGAAGCCAAAGTGGATTTCAATCCGGACGACTACGAAGTCAGCCAGGTGTTCTACAACAGTAAAGACGGCACACGTGTTCCGATGTTCATCGCTCACAAGAAAGGCATCGAACTCGACGGCACCAACCCGACGCTGCTGTACGCGTACGGCGGTTTCAACATTTCACTCACGCCCGGATTTTCGATTTCGCGCTTGCAGTGGATGGAAATGGGCGGAATCTTCGCAATGCCAAACCTCCGCGGCGGGGGCGAGTACGGCAAGGACTGGCACAAGGCCGGCACGAAGACGCAAAAGCAAAACGTGTTCGATGACTTTATCGCAGCGGCCGAATATCTGATCGACAACAAGTACACGTCTCCTGAACACCTTGGAATTCAGGGCGGAAGCAATGGTGGCTTGCTGGTCGGCGCTTGTTTGACTCAGCGACCGGATCTTTACGGCGCCTGCTTGCCAGCGGTCGGCGTGATGGACATGCTTCGTTTCCAGGAATTCACCGCCGGACGGTTCTGGGTTGACGACTACGGCAGCAGCAAGGCCAGTGCTGAGGAATTCGAAGCCCTCTATAAATACTCGCCACTGCACAATGTGACCGACGGCACGGCCTATCCGCCGACCATGGTGACGACAGCCGACACCGACGATCGTGTCGTGCCTGGTCACAGCTTCAAGTTCGCGGCTCGTTTACAGGAAGCTCAATCCGGCGAGAACCCAACGATCATTCGCATCGAAACGTCGGCCGGCCACGGTTCGGGCAAGCCGACTTCGAAAATTATCGAAGAAGTGGCGGATCAGTGGGCTTTTCTGGCGAAACATCTGGGTATGAAACCATCGTTTCCAGAATCAGAGTAGCTTGGTAGCGTCGCGAGCGCATTGCCCAAGCACAATCCTTTTCGTTTAACGGCAAGCCGCAGGCGACTGCGTTCCTACACTCCAACACCGTCGCCTGCGGCTTGCCGTTAAACTAACCCTATACCAATCACCTCAAACACCACGCTCATGACTGACGAAACTAACGAAGATCCGTTGGCGGAACTACGGAAAAACATCGACGACGTCGACCGCCAACTGGTCGACCTGATCAACCAACGTGCTCGCCACGTGATCGAAGTCGGCAAGATCAAACAGGGTTCCAGCATTCCGATTTACGCGCCGCATCGCGAGGCAGCCGTAATGAAAAAAGTCGCTCAGCTCAACAAGGGAGGCGTGTTTCCCCAGGAAGCCATCGAAGCCATCTATCGCGAAATGATGAGCGGCAGTTTCAAGCTCGAACAACCACTGCGGATCGGCTACCTCGGTCCAATCGGAACGTTCAGCCACCTCGCTGCCACCAAAAAGTTCGGCGCCTGCTGCGAGTACGAAGACCTTCGCGCGATCGAAGGCGTGTTCGAAGAAGTCGCCCGCGGCCACGTGAACTATGGTCTGGTTCCGATCGAAAACAGCATCGGCGGTGGCATCAACGAAACGCTCGACTCGTTCATGACCTACCACGATCGGCTGAACATTTACGGCGAAGTCCGTCTGGGGATTCACTTCTGTTTGCTCTCGACTGGCAAACCTGAAGACGTGAAGAAAATCTACTCGCGACCGGAAGCGTTTGCCCAGTGCCGCAACTGGTTGGCAACGCAGTACCCGAACGCGGAACGCATCCCGGCCGAGAGCACTGCGGCGGCGGCGCGTCAGGCTGTTGACGAATATCTGATCGACCCCGAAAGCGGCGCTGCGGCGATTGGCTCTTCGTTGGCCGGCGAGATTTACGGGCTGCACCCGCTGTTCCAGGCGATCGAGGATCGTCAGTCGAACGTGACACGATTCCTGATCCTGTCGCGCGAAGAAACTGAGATCTCCAAGAAAGACAAAACGTCAATCATGTTCACCACGGACCATCATCCGGGATCCCTGGTTGATGTGCTGAGCGTTTTCAAGCGAAACCAGATTAATCTTTCGCACATCGAAAAACGCCCAAGCCGCGAGGAGAATTGGGATTACACTTTCTTCATTGAGATCGAAGGCCATCGCAAGGACGTCGCCATCGCCACGGTCGTCGGCGAAGCCCGCGCTCATTGCTCCAACCTGACCGTGCTCGGAAGTTTCCCGGCTGGCGAAACCGTGCTGTAGAATTTCGGTCGGTGGCATAAGCTTTCGATCTGTGATTGCATTCATCGTCGGTGGCATAGGCTTCCAGCCTGTGATTGCATTCATCAACCAGCACACGGTGGAGACCACCGTGCCTTTTGCAAACGTCTCCCCATTCTCAAAACCATGAAAACTCTCGCCACACTTATCCTGCTTGCCTTCATCACTTCCCCTCTGTTCGCGCAGGAAAAAGAGAACATCGAACTCGCCGGTAGCACGACTCAGCGAGTCGTCACATCGCCTTGGCAAGCCGTCGACGTTGGCACCGACGCCAGCTTTCGCGGACTGCATGTCGTCAGCGACAAAGTCATCTGGGCGTCGGGCACCAAAGGCACGGTCATCGTCTCCTCCGACGGCGGCAAGACATGGCGATCCCGTCCGGTCGAAGGCGCCGAAGAACTTGACTTCCGCGACATCCACGCTTTCGATGACGGCACCGCGGTGATCATCAGTTCCGGCGATGTCGCCAAGATTTTCCGCACCACCAATGGAGGCCGCACGTGGAACTCCTGCGGTTCAAAATCAGGCGCCTTCTTCGACGCGATCTCTTTCTGGGATCACCGCTACGGGATCGTGATGAGCGACCCGATCAATGGCCGAATCTGGCTGGCTCGAACCAAGGACGGCGGCAAGTCCTGGAAGTCGCTTCACACGGACCAACTTCCGATTACCGAAAAAGGAGAGGCCGGCTTTGCGGCCAGCGGAACCAACATGTGTGTCGTCGGTGAAGACCTGTGCTTCATCGGGCTTGGCGGAACCGAAGAAGACCAGACCCGCAGCAGTTCGCGAATCCTGATCTCCAAAGACCGCGGCAAGTCCTGGTCCTTCGGCGGTCCGATCCCGATTGAGCGCTCTCCGTCGAGCGGCATTTTCTCGATCTGCTTTCTGGACGATCGCCACGGCGTCGCGGTTGGAGGCAACTATCTCGAAGCCGACGATACGAGCAGCAATTACGCGGTGACTCGCGACGGTGGAAAGTCCTGGACGACGCCTTCTCCTCGCGTTGCTCCTAGTGGCTATCGTAGTTGCGTCGCAGCCTGGAAAAACGGCCGCGAAGTCAAACTTGTCGCGGTTGGTACCAACGGCACGGACATGTCGACCGATCTTGGCGACAAATGGGTTCGGATTTCCAACAAGGGTTTCAACTCGGTTGGCTTTTCCGATACCGGCCGAACAGGCTGGGCGGTCGGCCCCGAAGGTTCGGTGGCTCGCTGGGTGCTGGCAAAGTAGCTGTCGCTTCAAGACTTCGGCGAGGACCAAAGCGCCCAGCCCTCGTTTTTCGCGGTGAAAACAGGGCCAAACTCGGTTCAGAACCGGCCTAAAAATGTTTTCTGCAATTTTCGAGGGGGAAAAATGCTCCCAGCGCAACTATCAATGCGTACAAATTGCTGACGCAGACTTGAACTACCGAGCGTGCTCAGACGTCATGGAATCCGCATCGAGTCCCCAAACGATCGACTGGCTGCAAGCCATTGCGACGCATCGCAATTGGTTGCGCAAGGTGCTGCAAAGTCGCATTGGAGACCCGCACTCGATCGATGACCTGATGCAGGAAGTCGCCCTCGCGGTGGTTCAACAGTCCAGCAACGGATCGGCCGCCGCGGTTCCCAGCGAACCGTCGAAAGTGGCTCCTTTTTTGTACGGCGTGGCGGTGCGAAAGGCTGCGAATTTTCATCGCAAAGCCAATCGTAAATCACACGCAAAACCGGAGCTGAACGAAACGCTGCAAAGCGAACTGACGGCTCCGGAACCACAACCGCTGGATTGGTTATTGAAACAGGAACAGAGTCAGTCACTGGAATCTGCGATCGGTTCCCTGGACGAAGAGAGCCGAGAAATTTTGATGCTCAAGTACACCGAAAACTGGAGCTACAAACAGTTGGCTGATCGTTTGGGTATCACGGAGAAGGCCGTCGAAAGGAGACTGGCCCGAGCCCGCAACAGGATGAGAAGCTCGTTGCAAGTTTTGAACATCGATCCACAGGACCTTCCCAATGTCAAATGAAACTTCAACCGATCCGAATCAGCTTCAACGTCTGATCGACGGCGAACTTTCTGCCGCCGAGGTTCGCGAAATGCTGCAGCTTGCCGATCAGCATCCGAACCAGTGGCGAATGATCGCCTGTGCGTTTGCGGAAGATCAATTGTTCAGCAAACAATTTGAAACGCTGGCTGATGACGTCGCGGTTGGCCCGGCCAAGTCCACCAAGACGGCTAAACCGGTCAAGCCTGAAGCGAAAGAAACAACCTCCCAACCGATGCCTCTGGTCCGTCAACTGGCGATAGCCGCCAGCCTCGCCGTTGCCGGACTGGTTGGCTATCTGACAGGGAGCGATGGGCCAACCATGTCGCCTGATCCAACGGACCGCCCAGCGATGATCGCAAGCAACGACCCGGTCAGCCCGCAAGTCACGCCGGTCGATCTTCAACCCGAATACCGGATGGAACTGTTGACGCCGGACGGCGAAGCGATCAACGGAGAAGTCGACTTGTATCGGTACAACGATTTACATCGATTGGTCAGTAACGGCGACGCGACGCAACGAGTTTCGCTCGACGACATTTTGCCGGATTCGGGTTTCTCGCCAGAGGCACGTCAACGGCTGAGCCAGTCGGGATACGACATCGACGAATCAACCAACTATATGTCGGGCCGCCTTGAGGACGGACGTCAGTTCGTGGTTCCGGTCAGAAGCATTCGCTTCAACCAGGGACATTAGGCTGCACGGCGCGATTACGTTTCACACCTTATTTACGAACCAGATTTCCTCACAGGAGATTCAAATGAAAACCTGTATTCTTCCGTTGTTCATGGTTGTTCTTTGCTGCTCGTCAGCGTTTGCTCAGGAAATCATCCTGCTAAATCAGGACGGTGAAAAAGTAGGCATCGCAAAAGACCTTGAAGAAAAAGGAACCGTCGTCGGCAAGGCAATCAGGATCGATGCGGACGGGGATGCCGAGAAGGGATCGGCGACGATCGAAAATGGCGTCATCACCGTGGTCAAACCGGACGGCAGTGTCGAAGAATTCAAAATGTCGGATGCCAAAAGCGTCACGATCACGCGGTCTTCGAAAACAGTCGTCGGTGAAGACGGCCAGCAAAAACTGGAGTCGACCGGCAAGGCAATTCTGGTTGGCCCCGACGGAGTTCGTCGTGAAATCGACCTCGGTTCCGGTGGGCTCGGTGGAGTCGTTTCCGAATCGAAAGGACCCAAAACCTGGATGATCGGAGTTTCCTGCCAACCCGTCTCTGCAGTGCTTCGCTCGCAACTGAAAATCGATGAGGAAACTGGCTTGGTGATCACTCGCGTGCTTCGTGGCGGTGCTGCGGAGCAGGCTGGATTTGCAAAAAATGACATCGTGATGTACGCCGATCAGAAACCGGTCATGACGCAGAAAGATCTTTCGACGATCGTCAATGAAGCCGGCGCTGAGGGCCTTGATGTTGTCTTCACCGTTCTACGCGGTGGCGAAGAGATCTCACTGACCGTCACGCCAACCGAACGCGAAGGCGTCAACCAGATGATGGTCGAACTTGGTCCTGACTTTGGCCAGAATTTTCCTGGCTTTGGTCCCGGCATGAACTTTGAGTTCAAACAGTTTGGACCCGGAATCATTCTCGGTGAGGGAGGCGATTTCGCAGACGGATTTGGCGGCGGCATTCGTCTTGAAATGATGGACGAGTTCAACGAAAAGATCCGCCGAATGGAAGAGCGGATGGAAGAAATGCGTCGCGGAATGCGTGGCGAAGATCGCGGAGATTTCTAGTTTCAACAGGCCCCATTCGTTTCCGAGTGGGGCTCATTTTTTTTATACACACTGCCAAAACAAATTCGACTTCCTCAGGAGATACCATGATTCGTAAAGCAATTCACTCGCTCGTCATTTCCGGCCTTTGCCTCGGCGGTGTACTTTCTTCTCCGGCCCTGGCTCAGGACGATGAACCGGCTGTCGGCGAGGAAGTCATGGAGATCCAGATGTCGGTCGACAACTCTGGCGGGGCTCCAGTCGTGATTTCTTCCTCGCGGATGTCGTTCGCTGGAGACCTCGAGGGCGGTGAATCGTCTTTCCAAATTTTCACTGGAGACAGCATTGCCGGCGACTGGCTTCCCAACGCGGGCGCGATCAATCCGCTTTCGTTGCTTGATAACACAGACGTTCGCGAAGAACTGGAACTGGTTGGCGATCAACTGGACCAGTTCCAGAGCGCTCAAAACGAATTACAGGAACAGATCAGGGAGAAGGCTCAATCGATGGCTGGCGGCAAACTGGATCCGTCGCAGATGAAGGACATCGCTATGGAGATCGCGGAACTTCAAAAAGGGCGCCAGGCGAAACTGGAATCGATGCTGTTGCCGCACCAGCTTGATCGATTGAAGCAGGTTGCGTTGCAGATTCAAATGCAGAAAAGCGGGGCCGCCAGGACGCTGCTGTCGGATCAGGTGATGGAAGAGCTGGGCATCGATGAGGCACAGAAGAAGCGTATCGAGGATCGCCAGAAGGAACTGAAAAAGGAATTGGCCGAGCGAATGGAGAAGCTGAAGGAAGAAATCAAAGGCAAGCTTCTGTCGGAGCTGACGTCCACCCAACAGGCGAAGCTGAAAGAGCTTTCCGGCGACAAGTTTGACTACAAGCCGAACAACATCAACGATCAGATTCGCGAACGAATCAACCAGCGAATGAAGAAACGAGTTGGGGGATGAGAACGTTTTGTCGGCGACTCCAGTAGTTGCTGATTGAATTTCGCCTAACGGGAAGCAGCCGATGACGTCACTCACCATCGGCTGCTTTTTTCGTGGACTGTCAGGAAAGCTGGAATTCTCCTGGGGTCTCTTTGCCCTCCGAATCGAACTCCCATGCCTGGGCTCCCTCCCCCAAGACCATTTTGCTTACGGACGATCGACTATGTGTCAATCGCTACTGACTTGCAACGCCTGGAATCTACGTGTGCTTTCATGTACGCGCAATTCTCAATGCAGAAACGCGAATCGTGCCCGGGCTGGTCGCATAGGTGAACCATGGTCGACTAAAACAGTGCGATGCAACGGAAAATGGATTCGCCGGTCCGCCGATTTTTATCTTTGATGTCTTCGATGCCTATGAAGTGAACGAACACAAATTCCGTCGTGCCATTTCCGAACGGTTTGGTGTTGCGGAGTACATTGCGACATACGCGGATCAGCATCAGACTTGTCACTGGAACCGAATCGAATTTCGTCTTGGTACCTCCGGATGAAATTGGCGTCATCAAAAGCAAGGCTCTGCCCGGACTCTGGTTTTCCACCAACCATGCCAGGGATCGCGACTGGTGGACGTTGATCGATCTGGTGGAGCGAGGAGTCACGCGGCTTGGTCATCACGTATTTATGGAAACGATCATTCACGAAGGCGGCCAAAAAGAGAAGTCGGGCGACTGGATACCCTTCGCGGCGGGCTAATCCAGTACGATTCTTGCCACCGAACAAACGTTTGCCAGAATACAAGCACGAAGCGAAAGTCTTAATGTTACGCATAGTGCTCTTCGCGGTGCGAAGTGTTCTCAAAGGTACTTTCGCAGCACCATAGGCGACTCTTTTCAACATCATCTTTGAAAGTTTCTTAATAATCGGCCGATCTTTGCAGATCGCTGTAAGCGCGGTCATTCTTGCAAGTATCGCCAATACCCATTGGCCTTTTCCTCGTTAGTGTCGCGATTTCCTTTTCGCATCTGACGCCCCAGAAACCTCGCATTCGATTGAGAATCGGAGAAACCTATGACGCCAATTCATGAACTGATCGCTTCGCGGACATCACGATCCGGTTACCTCATCCCCGTGGCGGTTCTTGTCGCCTTGGCATGCGGAGCCCTGTCCGGACTTGCAGAAAGTTCCGCTCAGACAACCTCCGATTCATCCATCCGCGAACTGGGCATACGCTTGGAAAAATACGACTACCCCTTCGAAGTCCGATGGCATAAGGAGTCGATCGCCGATCGCGAGTTCGAAATGGCTTACATGGACGTGACGCCCAAAGGTGAATCCAAGGGCACCGTTGTCCTGCTGCACGGAAAGAACTTTTCCGGTGCCTACTGGGAACGCACCGCCAAGGACCTGACTGCGTTGGGCTATCGAGTTGTGATTCCGGATCAGATCGGGTTTGGCAAATCAAGCAAGCCCACGGACTTTCAATATTCGTTCATCGGAATGGCGGCTTCGACGAAGTCCCTGTTGGACGAGCTGAAAATTGAACGGGCGACGATTCTTGGTCACTCAATGGGCGGCATGCTGGCGGCCCGTTTCGCGCTCACGTATCCGGAGCTGACTGAGAAGTTGGTACTTGTTAATCCGATCGGACTGGAAGACTGGTCCGTCAAAGGAGTTCCCTATCGCGGCATCGATGCGTGGTACCAACGCGAACTCAAAAAGTCAGCGGCGGGAATCAAAAAGTATCAGCTGGAAAGCTACTACGATGGCGTTTGGAAACCAGAGTACCAACCTTGGGTGGATGTGTTGGCGGGGATGTCGATGGGCGAAAACTATCCGCAACTGGCGCTGGTACAGGCTCAAACCTACGACATGATTTACTCACAACCGGTGGTTCACGATCTCGATCGAATCAAGCCGCCGACTTTGTTGATCATCGGTGGCCGCGATCGCACGGCGTTGGGAAAGGACCTGGTTAGTCCTGAAGTTAAGGCGACGCTGGGGCAGTATCAGGAGCTCGGGAAAAACGCGGCCAGCAAAATTCCGGATGCGAAGCTGGTGTTGCTGGACGGGATCGGTCACTTGCCTCACATCGAAGCCTACGATCGTTTTCTTACGCCGCTCAATTCGTTTTTGCGGAAGTAAAATCGAACTCACGTTGCAACATTGCGATCGCAGCAGTCCGTGTTCTCCCGGCAAGACGTTGGGAGGGCAGGGCCGCTGGTCTATTCGCTGCCCGATGATTCTTGCGACTGAACGTCTCGCAGCCAAAGCCAGATCATCAGCCCGGCGATCAACAGGCTGGCTATCTGATAACTCGTGAAGCCCGCGAAAATCCTTGCCTCGGGACGAATCGATTCGCTGACAAACCGATAGCCGGCGTAGCTGGCGATATAGATCTTGATCCGGTTTCCCGTGCACCAGTTTTTCGACTGAGCCCACCAACCGATCGCGGCGGCCGAAAGGTGGAACATGGTTTCGTAAAGCTGCGTTGGATGTCGAGCGATCGCATCGACTTTCGGGAACACGACTCCCCAGGGCATCTCTGTTGGCGTCCCGAAACAGCAACTGCCGAAGAAGCAACCGACTCTTCCGATTGCAATTGCGATGGCTACCGGAATCAGAAAGCTGTCTCCGGTTTTCGTTTTGACTTCGAACGCCCACTTCGCGGCTTCCACGCCAAGGTATCCGCCGACCAGTCCCGTCAGAATTGTCTTGCCATCGGAAAACCACGCGGCTCCCGAAATGAACTGATCCCAATCGGTAAACAGAAACGGAAGCTTCGCTCCGGTCATCGCGCCAATCAAACCGCCAACGCCTAATCCGAATTTCTGCGCCGTCGTCAGCGGCAACTTCTTTTGGCTAAACCGCGAAAGCACAAACCCGGCCGCGAGCGCGAGCAGCATTGTCAAAAAGTGAGGGATGTTCATGGCCAAAAGGTGTCACTTTCGCAACACCTTTTGCTCCTGACCGATGGTGTCGATGTGATTTCCACAAACTGGATTTGAGTCACCCTATTTATGGTCGAGAATTTCAACTTTCACGTTTTTGCCAAAAGCTGTTTTTGTCTTTGCGGGAACCAATTGAACTTCCTCGGCCCGAGTCGTTGTAGGCCTACCATCAATGGTTCTTTCCACAACACAAACATTCCCTGAGCATTTCAAAACCGATCCATTTTCCTGCCACACATGGTCCGCAGAAATATTGGGGCCGCGGTAATCGTCTCCAGAATAGATCGGTTCGGCATGGGTGATTTGCACTGCCCCACGGAAATCCATCTTCACTGAGTTCTCGTTGTAGCTAGTGTCGATTTCATCAGCTTCGACAAGCTCCGATTCGCCCATCCAGCACCGCGCTTTGCCCTTGAGGCTG
Source organism: Mariniblastus fucicola (assembly GCF_008087665.1). Lineage (GTDB taxonomy): Bacteria > Planctomycetota > Planctomycetia > Pirellulales > Pirellulaceae > Mariniblastus > Mariniblastus fucicola. Next base: position 93,481 of record NZ_CP042912.1, on the reverse strand, counting down.
ATCACGTAAGACTTTCCGTCATCCGAGAATTCAAATTGTCCACTCCTTGCAGAAGCAACGATCCGGTTCTTTCGCCTCCATTCAATGTCGGTACCAATGAGCACAGTTCGACCGTCCTTTTTCGAAAGCACAACACTTTTGGTAACCGCTAACTTGTGGCCAAAATAGTCGAGCGTGCGGCAATCGCCCAATTCAGTTGTCGCGTCGCCGTTGCTACTGATGACGAATTCGTACTTTGGTAGATCGTCTGCGTCCGCTTCATAGCTCGCCTGGACCGTCATTGAATCTGAGTTAACGTCTGTTGCAGGACGACACTCGTAGACAGCCAACCAGGGAGATTGAGTTTCGTCGTAGACCAGAAGAGCGGCTTTTTGGTCTGCCAAAAAATCAATTTTCGAAATGGCGATTTTATGTGTGACTCGCGGTTTTTCGGGTTTGGAATCCTGGCCAGTATTTTTCATCGCTTCGCCAGGCTTTGACACATTTGTAACGCCCGAGAACATAAAGACGCTACCGACTGAACAAGACCCGTCTTCTTTCGTTTCAATCTTCACAGACAAATCCAATCCAGTTTTGAAAGTTCGCAAAACCTTGCGGGTTTCAGTCGGCCGATTTTCAAACTCAATGACTCCAGCTTCGTAGTCCGATTCGACGCCGGTAGTCACGAATGCCATCTCGTTGCCGACCGTCACGTCAGAAACCGGCGTTTCACGAGCATGCTTTTGCTGATTGATCTGACTCAACAGATTCGCACATTGCTCGTGATCGAGGATGGCATACTTCGTTGGGTTGTTGTAGACGATCGATATTTCCTTTTCGACATCCAGGAGTCTCTCGCTCAAACCGGTTTCATCGTCATCCCAATCCTGATACGCAGACCAGTCGATATCCAGCTGCTCGACGTCAGAGTCCCGCAGCGAGTACAACTTCGAGTACAACTTCGTCTTCAGCACGACTGGACGTGACGACGCTTTCGAAGATGCGGTAAGCGACGCCATAGACTGTTGAAATTTTTGAAATGGCTCCGAGCCGAAATAGGCTTGGCGAAGTTGAGAGTTGCTGTCTTTCTTCGAGGATTCAGTGCGATCGGTCGCCTGCTTTTCCTGAGCACGGGTAATTCCGGCGCCGGGAAGGGTGAGTGCACATCCCACTAGCAAAACCAACCAGATTATCGCCGGAACACTTCGCGGACTTCCTTGTCCAAGTTTCATAATTCTCTCCATTCGAGCCAGGGTAATATCTACCGGTCGCACCCCGGGCAATGCCGGGACAGAACGCAACTGGTGTTTGTGATTCAATACTTTCAGTAAACATCTCGCGTAGGCCATTGGACTGCAGTTCATCGCGGCCACAGTATCCTCATCGCAGCTGCGTTCCGCCTCTTGAGTAGCACGACGCTCCGCAAGATGGACGAACGGATGGAACCAAAGAACATTCTTTGCCAGAGCCTGCACCACCGCCCACCACAAATCGCCTCTGCGCAGATGAGTTAGCTCATGGGCGAGCAACAGCGATATCTCATTCATGTTCAGCTTGCGGACAACAAGTGCCGGCAGGACAATGGTCGGACTTGCGATTCCCAAAACAACAGGGCCGATTTCATTTTCCAGAATGAGAACTCTGACTCGGCGACGGATCCCAAGACGCCTCGAAAGCTTGCCGGTCAACTCATCGATATCCGGCCGAACAACGGATTCAGATTTTTGGATCGTCCGTAGCAATGCAATGTAGCGAACCAGTAACAGCAGAAAACTGACTGCAAAGCCCGCCAACCAGCCAACTATGAGAACCTCCTTGAGGGAGTTCTTCCAAAACTCAATTCCCAGCCATCTGGGTGACGAATGCGTGCCAGTTTCCCGGTTGAATTGATGTAGCTTCTTAGCGGGCGATGAAGTTGGATTCTGCACTACCCTCGATGAGTTTGACTCCAGCGAAGGTGTGGGGAACTCAAAATCTGATTGTTCGACGGACTGCAAAGACGTCGTTGGATTATGCGACGCGAGCCAACTGAATGGACTGGTCGGACTACACCAAATCGGCGGCGTGATGGCCTTCAGGAGCACCAGCATCCAGAGTGCATGTGCGAGGTGTGGCCGGTCAGAAGCAAACTTCCGCGACAGTGTCCATGCCACGACAGCAACGACAACAACTTGCCATGTCTGCGTAGTGAGCAGCGAGAACAGGTTCGTATCATTCATCGCTATTTCCTTCCGCTTCGTAGCTTTCGAGCAAGTTTCGGAGTTCATCCAGATCGGCTTTGTTGATGCCTCTTTCTTCAATCAAATGCCGTACCAAAGGCATTGATTCACCGCCGAAGAGTCGATCAACAAATTCGTCAACGGTTTCGCGAATGACAGTCGTCGGACGCGTTCGAGCAGAGAAGACTCGCAATCGACCCTTTAGCCTTGAATTCGCGTAGCCTTTGGATTGCAAGCGACGCAGGTAGGTCTGCACAGTTGAAAAACTCATGCGCTCATTGGCAGTAACCTCTTCGAAGATGTCTCTGACAATCGCCGGCCCTACTTTCCATAGCGCTCTGGCAACCGTCATCTCACCTTTCGAAAGTGCTGGCCGTTCTGCCATCGTGGGATTTCCAATCAGTCGACTGTTCAAGTACAAATGTAGCTGGACCAACTATATACATTTACAAATGTACTTGAGTCAAGGCGGGTACGTTTGTTTGGATGGCTAGCGTCCAACCCTCTGGGAAATATCAGTCAGGAATCAGACTCTTTCTCGCCTGGTCCGAACAGGTTCTTCCAATCGGGGTAGACCGGTCGTTGTTTGGTTTTGCTGCCGGCTCGCTCTCCAGTCGGCGCGGGCGGGCAGCTTTCAAGGAACTTCAAAAAGTCATCGTGGACGGCGCGAATCTGTGGATCCGTTGACTTCGAAAGATCGTTTTCTTCCTTGAGGTCATCCGGGACGTTGAACATTCGCCCGTCGCGATAAAGTTTGTAGTTGCCGTTGCGGACGAACTGTCCGGACTTTTTGTTCCAATAGGGTTCGTAGTGGCACAGTACCCAGTCTCTTGGGTTGCCAGCGCGGCCATCGAGTTGAGGCAAGAAGCTTCTTCCGTCAATCGGATCATCAGAGTCAGGCTCAACGCCTGCCGCTTCTGCAAACGACGCGTAGAAATCGGTGAAGTCCACCAAGTCGTCCAGGACAACGCCCTTTGGCGTGTGGCCTTTCCAATACGCGACCAGCGGCACATGCGTTCCCATGTCCTTCATGCCTCCTTTGCCGCCACAGATGTTTTGCCCATTCCATCGGGATGTGATCGAAGGGTTCGTTCCGTTGTCGCCGGTGAACAGGATGATCGTGTTCTCGGCTTGGCCAATGTCTTCGACTTTCTTCGCGACTCGACCGACGATTTTATCCATGTAATTGACCATGGCGACAAAGTTTTTTTTCTTCTGTGCTTTGCCTTTCGGCCGGGCGTTGGCGCTGTAAAGTCGCTCATCGTCACCAATCGTATCGGGCGTTTTCACGAACGGATCGTGGACCAGAACCATCGGGTAGTACACGAAGAACGGTTCGCTTTTGTTTCTCTCCATGAAGTCACAAATGAACTCGCAGAACATATCCGGACCGTACTTGCCTTCGTTCATCTCCTTGGTCAGGAATTTTCCATTGTGTTCAATCGGCGGGCTCCAGAAACGTTCGCCACCGAGATCTTTGGCTCCGCCCTTTCCGGTCGTCAACTGCCACAACATGTACTCATCAAAACCTGCTTTGTGAGGCCGGTCGGCGTCGTCGTGTCCGGGCAGCGAATTATAGAGTCCGTTCAGTTGCCACTTGCCAGCAACGGCTGTCTTGTAGCCGGCGGATTGAAGCATGTGGCCAAACGTTTTCTCTTTCGGATTCAGATAGCCAAAGTGCGTGTAGTTTCGAAAGTTGTACTTCCCGGTCATGATCTTCACCCGCGACGTCGTGCAGATCGGCGTCGAGTAACAGTGGGTGAACCGAACGCCTTCACGAGCAAGCCGATCAATCTGCGGCGTCTTGTAATCTTCCGCGCCGTAGCACCCGAACGCTTCCCAGCTCACATCATCGGCCATGATCAAAATGATGTTTGGTTTTCGGGGCGCGTCTTCATTTGCATTGGCTTGCGTCTGGACAGCGACTCCAATCAGGAAGGCCAACAGCGATCTGCAAACTACCAAACGGATGCGTGAAACTGATTTGAGTTCCATTGTCGATTCTTCATCAGGAAAACGGACAAGCGAGAGAGCAATTTTATTGTGACGGTCGCTGCTGGCTTACGACAGATTAACCGTGTCGGCGAGTTTGGCTTTCTCCAGATCCGGCAACGGAATGTGGCCGTCTCGATAGAGCACGTTCCAGGCACAAAACGGAACCAGGTGACCCGAAGGCAGTAGATGGTGCACGCAGGATTTCATCAGCTGACGGATGTCGAAGTTGTAGACGTCCATGAAGCTGGTCGTTGTGATCCGGAACATGTCGGCGTTGCCAAGATCGGCACTCATCGCACGGCTGAAAAAATCGCTTGCAAGAGATGCCCAATCGATGTCGCTGCCGTTGGTTTTCGGCGCTGTGCTGCTTTGCATCAGCGAAACCAGCCCGCCTTCGATTTCCGCGCCGCCGCTGCAGTCGCAACCCGGACCGCAGGACTCGCGGAGCATCAATTGCTCGACGATTTGCCGCGTGTTTTCGCGATTCAAACTGATTCCATTGGCCAGCAGATCAAAATGTTTCTCGATGTCGACGAACCGAGTCACAGGAACAACTTCGGTGCCGCTGCGAAAGGCATAACACAACGTGTGGGCGTTGGGATGAGCACAAGGGATCGGAAAGAAGTCGCTTTCACGGAATCGGCTCTGCGTTTGCAATTCGACTTCGCGGATGATGTCCGGAAACGTGATGCGACGCGAGAGGTCCTCCGGCAGCGCACTGCGACCGACGTAAGTTGCCGGCTGAAAGCTGACTCCTGTGATCCAGGGACGCTGAATTGCGAATTCGATCAGCGGACCGATCTGATCCATGTTCAAATCGGGCTGCATCGTCGCGACCAGCGTCACGTTCAAGCCAGCGGCACCCAGGACTTCGGTGGCTTTCATTTTGCGATCGAGCAAAGATTCGCCGCGGAGATATTCGTTGCTGCGATCGTTGAGCCCGTCCATCTGCAAATAGATCTGGCAACGGTTTTTTTGCTGAGCAAGAACTTCGACCAGTCTTTCATCACTCGCGATTCGAATACCGTTCGTGTTGACCATCACCAAATCGATAGGCTGATCGCAGGCGTATTGCAATACTTCGGCGAACTGCGGATGGATGGTCGGTTCACCACCGGAGAGCTGCAGGATTTCCGGTCGGCCTTCGACTTCGACCAGGCGATCGATCGCGGCAACACATTGGTCGAACGTCAGATGCTTTCTGCCGGGACCGCTGGCGGCGTAGCACATCGGACATTTCAAATTGCAGGAATCGGTTAGCTCCAAAACCGCGATGCATGTGTGTTGTTCGTGTTGAGTGCAGAGCCCGCAGTCGTAAGGACAACCGCGATTGGGTTCGACGCCGAACTTCACCGGTCGGCGTCCCGGAACGTTGAACTCCATGCGATCCCACCACTTCGCATCACTGCAGACGAAGTCGCTGCGAGAACCATGGTCCGGACAAAATTTGTCGAACCAGATTTGGCCATCTCGATTGACGATCTTTGCCGGAACGACGTTGAGGCAATCGGGACAAAGACTCTGCGTCGTGCCGAGATAGAGATGTGCATTAAGTTGGCCGGCCATTATCGTTCCCGAGTTGTGTCACGTTTCCAACGGTACAGAATCCACGGACTGAAGATTCCCAGGATCACCAGGAATGTAACGCCCAGAGTTCCGTACAGCAGGTATTGGGTGGATGAATCATTCATTCGTTCCGGACCATTGATCAGCGTCACCCAGCAAACTGCACAGAATGTCAAGAAGCAGCTGACTAGCGACACCGCCAGCACTAGCCAGCTCACCATTGCGGAACCGAAAAAGAGCGTTGCTCTGGCGAAGTTGTCCGTCGCCAATCCTGTTTTGGATCGCTTAAAAACGACCAGAGTTGTTCGGATCCATGGCGGAATCGCCATCAAGGCCAGCAAAATCGCGAGTCCCGGCGACGCCAGACCGACGGCAACCAAAACGCCGACCAGTCCTCCAGTCAGCAGCATGCTGATGAGTGAGGAAGTAAACTTCGTTTCGTTTTCAATACCTTTCGGAGCCTTCGCGGGCCGTTCGGCAGGCAACGCGAATGGGTTCACGTTCGGATCGACCGAAACGCATCCGCACTGAAAACAGACCGCTGCGTCGGGCGACAGATCAGCCTCGCACACGGGACAAAGCATCGTGGCGACAACGACATCTGCCACCGGGTCGATGGGGTTACTCATGTGGGACCTCCGATTGCCCGCCAAGCTCGACGCGGCGATGCGAGGCCACTATGCCCCAAGCCAAACGGACAACTTGTCCAAGCACGACTCCCATCAGGATCAGCGCGACGATCGTCATGATTTGGTGATATCGGGGAACGGCTTCGACCTGAATTTCTTTCAGCAAACCGACCGGCCAGCGAGTTGCTCCGAGCACGAACAGGTATCCAAAACATGTAGCCACTGTCGCCCAACGAATCAGCCGCAGATCAAGCCGCAGTGCCGAAAGTCCAAGGATTAAAAAGTAGCCCGCCACCATCGGTCCGGCAGCTCCGGTGGAGAAACAAAGCGCCGCCGTCAGCCAGACAACATCGCCGACAATCACCGCGAGGGCCAACTTTCGAGTTAGTGGCCGCGTCATCGAAGCCAGATGAACGCCCATGGCCTGCAACAACCAGGCGAAAACGAGAATCGAGACCGCGAGGTGGACGACGCCGGAGACCGATGGGCCTTTGAGTCCGACAGCGGTGCGAACCGCAGATTCGCCGAGAGCGGGCAAGAAATAGTTCAGCAAATGAACTGCGTAGAAGCCCAGAATCGCAATCATTCGCACCAGGTTGCCGCGAACATCAGCAGCTGCAGGAAGCCATTGGCTCTTCTTCTGCTTCAGTGAATCTGCGGTTCCCATATAGCGCCTGCACGTTTCATCCCTGTGTACGGTCACGCTGTCAGTCTAGCGTTTGGAATCGCTTTCGCAAAGTTAGCCAATTCCGACCGGGATGTGCTTTGCCCGAGAGATTGGGCTTATCAAGCTTGGGCTAAACAAGAAAAAAGCCAGTGCGCGACCTCGATCACGCACTGGCTCATTCTAAAATCGGGATCATCCACTCAGGATCTGGAGATCTTGATATCAAAATTGTTCTCACCTTCCTTGACCTCGTAGCTGAGGCCGCTGGTGGAAGCCCGGAGGTACTTCGCCGGGATACGGGTCGTCCGCGTCGGCTCTGGAAGATTGCCTTCAAGCATCTCGTCCGCTGACATCTGTTCGACGTCAACCGCTGACGATTCGACAATCATCACCTCATAGACTCCAACCGGCATGCTGTCTCGATTCTTGCCGCCTCTTCTCCATTCAATCGAGAACTGCCCGGAAGCGTCGGTGAAACCGAAACCGGCATGCCCTTCGGAAGGATGCATGAAAATCAACTTGGTACCTTCAGGAAGCGGTTGTTCGTCCATCGACAACGTGCCACTGATCGATCCCGTTGGCCCGAAGTCTTTCCCGCCGCAGCCTGCCATAACCAGCAAGGTGCCGAGGATCGCAAGCGTAAAACCAATCTGCGCTCTGTACATAAATTCGTCCTTTCAAGACAGATTTGACCGTCCGCTAAAATATCGATTCAAGAACCTGTCCATCATCCCGCGTCGCGAGCTTTTTCAATGACTCCAACTGGGTATCTTCGCCAAGGAAATGAACAGAGCCATCGGCGAGAGAAACGTTTACTCCTCCAGCGTGATCCGAGTTGAGCGGATTGTTGGCACCGACGTTACTTCCCATCCCCGGGAACAGTTCATTCGCAAACGGCTCCTGATTGATGTTGTAACGAATCGAAACCGTGTTGAAGACACGATCGTCGCCAGTCGTATCAGAAGGATCGAGGCTTGGAGGCGTGCCGTCGACTCGCGTACCCATCAGCCAACCGTGCGTTGTACCCGAAGCGGTCACGTGAGAATACGTTCCCGTGATCAAACGTTCGAGCTTGCCCGACATTTCGCCCAACAGCATTGTGTTGCTTGAACCGTCACTACACATGCCAAATCCGACTTCCGTATTGGCGACCATCATGCCGCTACCGGAGATGATGCCAAGATAGCCATCGTCAAACAGGCGTGATTCGGTGAAAGTCGTCGGATCGACGCAACCTGAAACTCCGGCGTAGTGTGCGAACGGCGAGTACGTGAAGTCCGCGTTTCGCTGTGCAGCATCTGGCCCCGAAGAACTTGGGCAACGAATCATTGGGAGGACGCCAGCATCAAGCACGATGTCCCGGTTGGCGAATCCAGCGTTGTTGACGTCTCCGCCGCCTTCGTGGATGTAGCCGGGCGATCGTCCTCGCCACGTCATCTGGCTGTAGAGAGAATTCTGCTCGATGAAAGCGAGGATTTTCCCGTAAAAACTGGGGCCAAAGCTGTAGCCGCCACCGCCTTCAGATCGGGGCGACGGGGAATAGCTGGCTCCAGCTGGAAAGCCCATATGGGCTGACTCGTAGTTGTGACAAGCGAGCGTGATTTGCCTCAGCTTGTTGGCGCATTCGGTTCTGCGAGCCGCTTCACGTACCTGCTGGACCGCAGGAAGCAGCATTCCGATCAGAATTCCGATAATTGCAATAACAACGAGGAGCTCGACGAGGGTAAAACCTCGGATTTTAGGATGATTTCGTCTCATGGGCTCAGCTTCTGAAATGAAAAAATAGAGAAATGGAAATTAGAAAACAAGCACAGCGTCCCCAGGGATGCCACAGAGACCCCCTAAGGCAAACAAGAATCGCATACTGAGGGAACAACAATCACCTGAGCTATCTTTCCAGAAATTTGAAGAGAAATTCAGAATGGCAAGAAAGATAGCGACCGCCGAGGATGTAATAAGACGTAGCGGTGCCTGCCACCATTGAGACCAATGCTTCGAAGCCGAATTCCTGCGATCCGTTTTTCGTTACTGGATCGTGCGGGAGGGATCGACGTTTGCAACTGGCCGTCCGCAACCGTTTAAGCTTTTTGTAGACGACCGGCTGGTCCAGCGTGTTGTGTAGGAATGTCAGAAAAAAACGAATATGGGCTGACCGTTGAGGTCGTGCTTGGTCTGACAGAAGCTCAACCGCGGCTCTATTCCTATCTTCTGCGGAGGCTGGCGCGTGCTGATCAGGCTCAAGAGGTGCTGCAAAACGTCAATTTGGCGATTTGCAAGAAAGCCGGTGACTTCACCGAGGGTTCGAACTTCATGGCTTGGGCATTTACGGTGGCCCACTTTGAACTGCTTTCCTTCCGGCAGATGCAAGCACGAGAGAGGCTTGTTTTTTCGGATGAACTCATGCGAAAGCTGAACCACACAGAGGCCTCACTCAAGGACGAGCTACAATGTGTTGACAGAAAATCAGCACTGGAAGTTTGTGTGAGCCTGCTCCCCACAGAGCAACAGAATTTGGTTACGCGACGCTATATGGACTCCAATTCCGTCAAAGCGATCGCCGCCGATCTCGGGCGAACCACGAATGCGATTAGCATCCTGTTGCACCGAATTCGCGAGAGGCTATTGGAATGTGTCAACCGACGACTGGCAGCTGAGATTAGTGACTGATTATGGAAAATGACAAACAACTAAAACGATTGTCCCAGCTTGTAAGTCGCGTCGTTGACGGCGATCTTTCAGTTGAGGAATCCGGCGAACTTGCTGATATGTTGGACGGTTCCGAGGATTGTCGTCGACGATATTTGCAGTATCTGGAAATGGATACTTTGCTGACCGAACGCAGCGGAGCTCAGTCTCCGGTTTACGGACTGGACTTTGCTGGCTTGGATCGCAAGGAAGCCAGCGACAGGAAAAACTGTGGATCGGGTGGATCTTTGACTCGGTGGGGCAATATGCCGCGACTTTCGACAATGCTGTCCTGCGCCGTTGCCGTGTTGCTGCTTGCGAATCTGTGTTGGAGCGTTACTTCAGTATTCCTGGGCTCTAGCGACGCAAATCAAGTTGCCGTGGACTCCAAAAAAACGCCACGGCTTGTAGCCACGACAGCCTGCGTGTGGGATTCGGAATCCTCAGCGTCGGTCGGCAAATCGCTCAGTTTCGGAGAGCCGATTCAACTGCTTGAGGGGATCGCTGAGTTTAGCGTTCGAAATCTTTACGGCGAATCAGCGACGATTCTTATCGAAGGTCCGGCAAATTTTTACGTACGTTCCGACGGACAGCTGGGATTGCGAAATGGCATGCTGACGGCGAAGGCCAACCATAGCGTGGGCGAATTTCGCATCGACATCCCCAACGGTGCGGTTCTGTTTTCCGGCAACGCCTCAATTGGCGTTGATGCAAGATTTTCGGAAGGCCTCGTGCACTCTTTCGGCGGTGTCGCGAAAATCGAAAGCTATTATGCGATCGATGAATCGGTTGGACCAATCGAGATCCCCAAGGGTGAGTCTGCTGGATTTGTATTGAAACCGGATGGTGAGATTACGGTTTCGAGAAAGGTCGCGGACGAAAGTAGTTTTGCATCCAAACGAAGCATGTCTTTTGACCGGCTTGGTCTGGATGAAAATTATCGCGATGCCGTCATGAAGTCAGAGCCGAGAATTTACTGGCGCTTTGAAGGCAGCGACATCGTGCATAACGAAATGTCGGACAGGTTCAACGCTTACATGAAAGGCAAGGTGCACCGCAAGCAGTTCGGTGAGAATGTGACTGCGGAATTTGGCCTTTCGGCTCAAGGCAGTGGTTTCGTCACCACCGATTATTGGCCAGAAAAACCTCTCGAAGAATACACGATTGAACTGTGGGCAAAGCCTTCGCATTACCACAACGGCGCGATGATTGGCTTATGCGCTCCCAACAGCAGAATTCATGGTTTGATGCTTGAAATTGGAGCCCCCTATCACGAGTTTGACTATCACACACGCCCAAACCGGTTTCGTTTTCTTCATCGTGCACCACCTGCGCCGTCGGGCGGAACGTCCTGCTATGGCGGTGACGAGTACAAGGTTCGGGTATGGCAACACATTGTTGCGAGGAAAAGAGGTAAGGAACTTGAGCTTTTCATCGACGGCAAATTTGTGTCCAGTATCGAGGAGAAGTTGCCATTGGCAGAAAATCTCGTTGTTGTGATTGGACAACTTTACCCACACCGAATTGAGCGATCCTTCATCGGTCAAATCGACGAAGTGGCGATCTACGAACGGGCAATGTCAGATGACGAGATCAAAGCCCACTTGGAAGCTGCCCGAAAAAAGAGTTCTGGACCAAAAACGGATTTGAGTTTGCTTACCATGTGACCAAAAATTGATTGGGCTGGGAAAGGAGTCTCACCTGCAAGAATAAACCATCACCCTACGAACTGAATTGATCCACATGATGTTCACGCAAAAACGAAAGCCATCGATCGCGATCGGTGTTTCGAAATTGACGTTGCTTCTTTGCTTCGCACTTCTTTTTCAGACATTGCAATCGGACAAACTTGCGGCTGAGGAACCGAACCATGCGGACAAGATCCAGTTCAACGTCCACATCCAGCCGATTCTGAACAGACATTGCACGGCCTGTCATGGCGGCGTCAAACAGGCCGCTGATATTTCTTTCGTTTACCGCGACCAGGTCGTTGCACCGGAGGGCTGGATCGTCGAACCGGGCGAACCGGATGATTCGCTACTGATGGAACGGATTCTTACCGACGACGCGGATGAAAAGATGCCTCCGCCGGATCACGGTGCCGGGCTGAGCGAAGACGAAGTTGAATTGGTCAGACAGTGGATCAAGCAGGGTGCCAAGTGGAGCAACCATTGGGCGTTCGAAAAGCCGTTGCCTCAAACGTTGCCGGAAACAAAAGACAAAGCTTGGGCTCGCCAACCGATTGATCATTTCGTTCTGGCCAAGCTGGAAGCCAACGACATCAAGCCTGCAGCAGAAGCCGAGCCGGTACGTTGGCTGCGTCGGGCGACGCTGGACCTGACGGGTCTGCCGCCGACGCTGGAGGAACGCGACCAGTTCCTCGAAGCTTTGGCTGCTTGCGAGAATGCGGAACAAAAAGAACAAGCCTACGCGGACGTCGCTGATCGATTGCTCGCATCGGATTCCTATGGTGAGCGTTGGGCGAGCGTGTGGTTGGATCAGGTTCGCTACGCGGACTCGAAAGGGCTGGGCCTGGACGGACCAAGGACGATCTGGAAGTATCGCGACTGGGTTATCGACGCTTACAACCGCGATCTGCCTTTCGATGAATTTACCGTCAAGCAGATCGCTGGAGACTTGTTGCCTGATCCGCAAATTGAGGACTACATCGCGACGGCCGCGCATCGGCTAACGCAAACCAACGAGGAAGGCGGCACCGACGATGAAGAGTTTCGTATCGCGGCCGTTTTGGACCGCACCAACACCACCTGGCAAGCCTGGCAGGGCGTGACTTTTGGCTGCGTTCAGTGTCACAGCCATCCTTACGATCCGATTCGCCACGAGGAGTACTACAAGTTCGCGGCTTTCTTCAACAACACGGCTGACTCCGATTTGGGTGAGGATTGGCCGACGATCAACGCTCCGAACAACACGAAAGATTACGACAAAGCTTCCGAGTTGGATCTGAAAATTGCTGAACTCAAACAGTCGGTCTGGGAGCCGCAGTTTTCGGTCGTCGAAAGCAAAGCTGACTGGAAAGCGGTTGTCGACCTGCAAGCCAAAACGAGCAACCAGACTCAAGTCACCGTTGAATCGAAAGCTGACCACGCGGAGTTCCACACTGTCGACACGGTCAGCAAGGGCACCGACATCACGTTGACCGCCGCGCTGCCGCAAGGCCTGTCGAACATCACGGCGATCCGCTTCACGGCGATGCCGCTGAATCCGAAAAGCGCGCTGCAGGATTCCGAATGGGGATTCATTCTTTCCCACGTCATGGCTCACTGGATTGTTCCTGGCAAGAAGGATCCGGTTGCGATTAAGATCGAGCGTTTGATTGGTGACGAAGCCGATCCGTTTCACAATCCGAACGACAGCCTGAGCGAGAAATCCAAGAACGGATTTGGTGCTTACACGCGAATTTATCGACCTCGAACGGCGGCGCTAGTGCTCGAGTCGGCGACGGACATTCCTGAAAATGCGAAACTGCAAATCGTGCTCAAGCACCGTGGCGAAGCACTGGGTGCGTTTCCGTTGGTGACAAAGCGTGGTCACCTCGCGGTTACGGATTCAGACGAATTCGCCAAACTTGCATCAGATGAAACGCTTAAGACGAACCGCCGCGAGTTGGCGGCGACGAAGAAACGACGCGGGGCCATCAAGTCGACTTCCGTGCCGGTGCTCAAAGAGCGTCCTGCCAGCCTGGCTCGCAGCCAACAGGTTTTCATTCGCGGGCTGTACCTGACCAAGGGCGATACGGTTACGGGAGACACACCCGCTGCGTTCAATTCGCTGCCGGAAGATTCGCAAAAGTCGCGGTTGGATTTGGCGAACTGGATGGTTGGCCCCGACAATCCGCTCACCGCACGGGTGGCGGTGAATCGTTTCTGGGCACGCCTGTTCGGCAATGGATTGGTCGCCACCGAAGAAGACTTTGGTTCCTCGGGCGAGATGCCTTCGAATCAAAGTCTGCTGGACTTTCTCGCGTTGCAGTTTCAAAACGAGTTCGGTTGGAGCCAGAAGAAATTGCTTCGACAACTTGTCCTTTCGAGCACGTATCGGCAGAGTTCAGCGATCCGTCCGGAGCTACAAGAACAGGACTCGGCCAATCGAATGTTGGCCCGAGGACCACGTAATCGACTTTCTTCCGAAGTCGTCCGCGATCAGGCCCTGGCAATCGCCGGCTTGCTCAGCGACAAGAAATTTGGTCCGCCGGTGCGTCCGCCTTTGCCCGATGGCGTCTGGAAACCATTCGCCAGTTGGGACAAATGGACGACGCCGGATACCAATTCCGAAGATCGATATCGCCGCGCCATTTACACGTACACCAAACGCAGCATTCCGTATCCGATGTTCGCGGCCTTTGATGCTCCGTCGCGTGAAGTTTGTACGCCGCGTCGACTTCCGTCGAACACTCCGATTCAGGCTCTGATGACGCTTAATGACCAAACGATGATTGAGTGCGCTGAAGCATTTGCCAAACGGATGCAGTCATTCGACGGCGACATCAACGAACAGATTCGCAAAGGATTTCTGTTGGCGACTTGCCGCGAACCGGAGTCAGAAGAAATTGAAACGTCGGTGAATTTGTTGGCCGCATACGATGATGACAGCAAGGCCGAAGGCTGGAATGCCCTTGCCAGCGTTTTCCTGAACCTTGATGAGGTACTGACGAAATGAGCGAACTCGAAAACGAACTGAAGTACAAAACTCTGCTGAATACAACACGACGGCACTTCCTCGGACAGTGCTCGACGGGCTTGGGCGCGATCTGGTTGGCGTCTCAGTCTTCCAAAGCCAAAGCTGGTACGGTTCTTCGCGACGCGGATGCTTCGAAGGCGATTCCGAAAGCCAAGCGGGTGATTTTCCTGCACATGATTGGCGCGCCGAGCCAATTGGAGCTGTTTGATTTCAAACCGGATCTGAAAAAGCTTGATGGCAAGAACTGCCCGCAAAGTTTCCTTGAAGGAAAGCGTTTTGCGTTCATCCAGGGGACGCCGCAGATGTTGGGGCATCGCTTTCCGTTCAAACAGTATGGTAAATCGGGAGCCTGGGTTTCCGACCGCTTGCCGCACTTTTCCAAACACGTCGACGACGTATGCTTCATCAAGTCCATGCAGACGGACCAGTTCAATCATGGACCGGCTCAGCTGATGGTCCATACCGGACAGCCGCGACTGGGTTATCCTTCGATCGGATCGTGGGTGACGTACGGACTGGGTGCGGAAAACGAGAATCTGCCAGGATTCGTCGTGCTGCTTTCGGGCGGACGCCAACCTCGCGTCGGCAAGGCGTTGTGGAGCGGTGGATTTCTTCCTTCGGTTTACCAGGGAGTGCAATGTCGATCGACGGGCGATCCGGTGCTGAACATTTCCAACCCGAAAGGCGTTACCAAAGATCGTCGCCGCGAAATGCTTGACGCGTTAGGAAAGCTGAATCGCGAGTCCTATGAAAAGTTCGGCGATCCCGAAACGCTGACCCGGGTCGCGCAGTACGAACTGGCGTTCCGGATGCAGGACGAAGTTCCCGACGCGATGGATATTAAACAGGAGTCCAAAGAAACGCTGGAGATGTACGGTGCTCAGCCTGGCAAGCAATCGTTCGCCAACAACTGTCTGCTGGCTCGGCGTCTGGTCGAAAAGGGCGTCCGTTTCGTTCAACTTTTCGATTGGGGCTGGGACACGCACGGTTCCAACAAGGGCGAGTCACTCAACCACGGCTTCATCACCAAGTGCAAATCCGTCGACCGTCCGATGTCGGCATTGATCGCTGACTTGAAGCAGCGCGGCATGTTGGACGACACGCTTGTCGTCTGGAGCGGCGAGTTTGGCCGGACTCCCATGCGTGAAAATCGCGGCGGCAAAGAGATGGCGTTTTACGGCCGCGACCACAACCCGTCAGCCTACACGATGTGGATGGCTGGCGGTGGCGTTAAAGCCGGCATGACCTACGGTGCGTCCGATGAGGTCGGCTATAACGCGGTCGAGAACCCGGTGCATCTACGTGACTTCCACGCAACGCTGCTGCATTTGTTGGGCATCGACCACCACAAATTTTCCGTTCCCTTCCAGGGACTCGATCAGAAGCTTACCGGTGTCAAGGAAGCCAACGTGATTCGCGACATCCTCGTTTGATCATTTCGAGTTCGATCATTTCGAGTTCGATCATTTCGCGAAACGAAGCACGATTGGATTGGAGCGGTGGTTCCACGTGAACCGTCGATTGATCGCAATGTCGCCAACCGTGGTGCACATTGCGATGCCAAGAAAACGGAATGCGTAAGCCGTTCCAACCGTCCGCCGGGCATGACGCTCGTGGACTTTCCTGGACGCAATGTTGTCGGGATTGACCGAGAGCAAAATCTGACTCTTGCCTGCCGCTTCGAGATCAGGAAGGATGAATTCGAGGATGCGTGAGTACACGCCGTGCCGTCGGAAACGTTTCTCCACGTAGGCGCCGAACAGCCAGACTTGCTGATCGCTCAACTCATAGCGGACCGTCAGCCCGCTTTCCATGAAGATGTTGGA
Source organism: Mariniblastus fucicola (assembly GCF_008087665.1). Taxonomy (GTDB): domain Bacteria; phylum Planctomycetota; class Planctomycetia; order Pirellulales; family Pirellulaceae; genus Mariniblastus; species Mariniblastus fucicola. Next base: position 77,214 of record NZ_CP042912.1, on the reverse strand, counting down.
CGTCATCCAAATCGCACCCGCCAGTTCGCCATCGACTTCGGCAAAGCAGACTTTCATGTGCTCGGCTCCCACGTCCACGACGCTGCGTTGCGGACCCATGAACTTCTCGACTGCCTGAGTTTCAGCTTCGGAAGTGCTCCACCGTACGACGATGTCTGCGGCTTCTACAGGTGACGAAACCGATTCCGGATCCATCTCATAGACATTGAAGCGTCGCATTCGCATCAGCCACGAAGGGACGAGTCGGTCGAAGGCGATTGCCACACAGGTTCGGATTCCTTTCTCTCGAAGCGCTTTGATGATTTTCACGTGACCCGTTTCGCCTGTCCGGCTAACCCCAAAAGAATTGTGACCATGAAGAAGGTATCTGGTTTCTGTGAACCATCAAGTTAATTCCCCGCAAGTTCACCGCCGTGAAAAGAAAGACACCAATCAGCATCGTTAGCACCAGCCACTTGCGTCTGGCAATCCCGTGCAGACAAACTGTCTGTGGAAGGAGGCACAACGCGACTACGTTCACCCAGTAGATCCACGCGTAGGGACCAAACGGATAGCGGAACAGCACGAAGTTTTCATACTCTACGCCGCTATACCACGCCATGAACATCTCCAGCCAATGAGCAGAACAGACCGCGAGATTGAACGCGCCGACGACGCCGATCGCATACCGAAACACCGAGGACGTGTTGCGGAAGTTTGCAAGCCGGCCGACCTTTCGCCGCGATGTTCCGAGACAAAAAAATGTCAGCACGGCGGAAAACACCAGCAGCAACCACAGTCGGACTTCGTGACCCGAAGGCGACTTTTCGAAACCCAGAACGCGATACAAACCGATGACCAGCAGTGCGCCGGCAGCGGTCAGCAGGACTGATGCGAACAGACGGTGGTATACCGACCAGCTTTGCGTTTGTTCGCTTTCGGATGTCGGCAATCGTTTCGGTGACTGGTAGGGATTGACCATGCATACCTGATAATTACGTTGGTTTCAGGTTCATCATAATCAATGCGGCGACAGCGATCGCGATTCCGATAATCGCTCGGCGACCAAGTCTTTCTTCCAGCCAAACAACGGCGACGAACATTGTGAAGATGATGCTTCCCGCGCTCGAAACGGGGAAGAAAATGAAGCCCTCCATGTAGTCCAGCGTCTTGAGCGTGAACAGGGTCTGGCATCCGTTGGCGATTCCCATTGCGGCACCAATCATCAGCTCCATCGGCAACAGTTTTTGCCGCCGCCACAACAGAACGATCATCGACGGAATCGCAGCGACGAGGAAAGCCGCCAGCAGGTAGGTTGGCTTTTGCGTTACCGGGCTGAGGTGTTTGAAAGCTTCCTGGGCCACGCGTGCCAAACCGCAGAGAAGAAAGAAACCTCCGAGAATCAGCGGTCCCTTCCATGCTGACTCGGCTGCCGAATCGGCGATCGCGGTTGCCTGCCGTTGCGGTTTGACCCCGATCAGAATCAGGCTAATGAAAGCCAGAGCAATCCCAGCCGACTGGATGAGCTGAGGCTTGTCGCCCCAAACCATCGCGGCGAAGACGATCGGGATCAGCATCGACAGAACGCTGACCACCGAAGTGGCAGAAATGCCGACGACGCGAACGCACCAGATCACAAAAAAGAAAGCCGTGAAGTAACGACGCCCATCGATCCGCCGACCAGCAGTGCCGGAACGTCGCCTGTCTGGTTTCCGTCGAGCAGACACCACGCCCCCATGATCAACGCAGCGGCGATGTAGTTGATCGCGCCGACAGAGACGATGTCCTCCTTGCCGCGGACGTGCACCCATTTGATGCACAGTCCGAAGATGGAAGACGAAATGACGAACAGGGTGAGAAAAAGCCAGGCCACAAATTTGCCTATTGAGCCGCGAGGGCTTCTTCGTTGCCCTGGAAGTGACGCGATGCTTCGGTTTGCAGTCTCAGTTTCAATCGCGATGACCAACGGCCTGTCACGTCGCCGCGGACGATCCAGCTGGGCTGAACGCAGACGCACTGATGAACCAGTTCAAAACCAGATTCCGATTGGCTGACCGCCTGAACCGGGTAGGCCCACAGTTTCGCATCGGAGTCAACCGACAGCGTCGCCTGCAAACCCAACCACTGATCGGTCAATGAGATTTCTTTCGCCGAAGGCAGTTCTATTTTCTCACCCAGTTGCCCGAGATGATTGCCAGCAGCGTCGCTGAAGAACCGATCGTCCTGGCCGTCCGGCATGCCCGCCAGATTGAACTCGACCGCAAACCGGAACGAGCGATCGGTTGGCAGGCCTTCGATCAGATAGGCGATCTCGATTTCGTTACTGTCTTTGGCCAGCGTCAGACCCTTGGTAATTTTTAGCGGCACACCCCAGGCGTTTCCTTCACGAGCCATCATCACCTGGATACGATCAGGGCTGCGCCGGATTTTGGCACCGAAGTCTCCGTCGGCGAAATCACCCCGTTCAAGTGCCCTGTTTTCCATCAACGCATCGAGTGTCACGTCTTCGTCCCAGAAGTGATCGATCAGGCTGCTTCGCAACCGGCTATCGTACTGCAGACGCTTGTCGAGGCCTTCCTGTTTGAACACAACCAGATCGTGAATGCTGGCCGCTTCGCCTTCGGCTTTGTTTTCACCCTGCATGACTTTGGCGTGGTAAAACTCTTTGCGGCGAGCCAGCGTCGCGCCAAGATTATGGCCGATTTGCATCAAGTCCAATTCGTAAACGTGTCCTCCGGCATGCGGCGAAATCCACGCGGAAATCTGCTCGTTGGCAAGTCGAACTTCCGAGCGGCCATCAAAGTTGAAGTCGCGCGATTCAGCTTCGACGAACGTCGCGTCAGGCGTCAAAACGCCTCGCAATATATTCTCGGCGTACAGCAAATGCTGATACACCGCATTGCGAAGATGAGGCAAATAGATGCCACCGAACGCGCCGTGCCAATAGCTGCAGTTGCACTGGCCCTGATACAGATGGTCTCGCGCCGAATCGATCACCGAATCGCTGGCTCCGGAATCGATGGCTTGCTGCAAAAGTTCGCTGACATACATCATCCGCGAGTACATGAAATTCGTTTCCGGATACTTCACCTTGAAGTTCCGCCACATCCCGCCGCTCATGAAGCTTTGAATCTGTTTCCAACGCGGATCGCCTTCGAGTTGATGTACCAACTCGTCCTGCTCGACTTGACGCTGCACCGGCAGAGCCCACTCTGTCATCTCGCGATAGCTGCTGTCGGGAAGATAGATTTTCCCCAGTGGTTGGGTTCTCTCGATTGCATCTGCCAGCGTCGTTGTGTTGATCCAATCGCGATTGTCCGTCAACGCCTGGAAGAACGCTTTCAACCAGCCGTCGTCGTAGACGTGTTTCTTCGTGTTCGGCCAGGTTCCAAATTTCTCACCGTCGTCGCCGAAAACCAGAACTCCACCTGGTTGTTTCTGGGCGACTTCGCGGCAGTAGTTCACGACTTCTTCGGGCGAAGAAAACGGAATCAGATAGCGCAATTTTTCGCTTCCCGGAAAGACGCGAATCACCCGGCCTTCGTCTTCAACAACATAGTCGCCAAAAAGCTGATCGTTGGTCAGGCCCGCACGGCGAAAGTGATAGTCGTCCAGCACCGTATAGTGGATTCCTGCGTCGGCAATCGAAGAAGCGAGATTCGATTCCCAAACCCGTTCGGGAACCCACATGCCGTTGACCTTCGGGCACACATGCTTTTCCAGCCACTTTGAAAACATTTCGATCTGGCCGACGCGATCCCGAGTCGGAATCATCGTCAGGATGGCTTCGTAGAAAGCCCCGCCGATGATTTCGATGCGACCGGCTTCCACCAGCGAAGCAATGCGACTGAGATAGTCCGGATGTTTTTCGCGCATCCACTGCATCAGCGGACCACTGGTGTGCAGCGAGATCTTGAGATCCGTGAACGGCTCGAAAACTTCCAGGAACGGCAAATAGCTGTCCTGATAGGCGGCTTCGAATACTCCGTCGAAGTTGCCCACCGGTTGATGGTTGTGAAGGACCAGACAGAGGTTGATTTGTGGATCGCTCATAGTTCGCGGAAGCTGGTTTGATGTGAAGCGTGGGATCACTGCAAATCCCAACCCGAAACGTAACAACAATTTGCATGGAAAACGCGAAGTGTTCGCCGAACAAAACGCAGATCATCGTCGAACTGCCCGATCAAAAATCTGTCGTTCCACCTGAGGCGGTGCGACACACATAAACGGAACCGGCGCGGCAATTGTTTTCCTTTGGTCATGTTTTAACGGATTTGACGCCATCCTATAGACGTTTTTCGCGGATCCAACGAAAAGAAACCGCCGTAACGCACCCTGAAGTCTCGCTGACCCGCAAGGTTTACTTTCCTGGACTCTCTACGGTTACAATGGAGGCCATGAAAGCCACATTGAACAAGTTGATCGCAATCGCCATTCTGTTCGCTTCCGTCATGGGCTGCATCGCCGAAAAGGAAAACGAGGTCGTCGTCTACGCGGCTTTGGATCGTGAATTCAGCGAGCCCATTTTGCAAGACATCGGTGCGGAACTGAACCTGAATGTGCTGCCTCGCTACGATGTTGAATCCAACAAGACCGTCGGATTGGCCAACGCAATCATTGCGGAAAAGAACCGGCCTCGCTGCGACATTTTCTGGAACAACGAGATCCTGCATACGCTGCGATTGCAGGAAGAGGGGTTGCTGGAAGCCTGGACTTGCGAACCGGCGAAGCGATTTCCGTCCGAGTTCGTTTCGGATCAAGGTCAGTGGTTCGGCTTTGCCGCCCGAGCCCGCGTGCTGATCGTCAACACCGATCTGGTTCCAGAGGCTCAGCGTCCCAGGTCGATCAACGATCTGTTGGACATCAAGTGGAAGAAAAAGTGCTGCGTCGCGCGACCCCTGTTTGGAACCTCCGCCACACAAGCGGCCGTCATGTTCGATACCCTTGGCGATGAAGCAGCCACTGACTTTTATCGCCGCCTGGCCGAAAACGCGACCGTGCTCGGCGGTAACAAGCAGGTGGCTCAGAAAGTTGCGTCTGGCGAATTCGCGTTTGGCTTGACCGATACCGACGACGCAATTATCGAAGTCGAAAACGCCAACCCGGTTGCAATCGTGTTTCCCGATCAGGGCGAAGGAGAAACCGGAACGCTGTTCATTCCCAACACACTTTGCGTGATCAAGAACGGCCCCAATTCCATTCGCGCAAAACGACTGGTGGAAAGATTGCTTGCCGCAGATATCGAATCGCGACTGGCAGGGGGCGCGAGCGCTCAAATCCCACTCGCTGGCGACGTCGAAGCACGTAGTCGCGTCGAACCCGAGGCCGAACTGAAGTTCGTCAAAGTCGACTTTCAGGCCGCCGCAAAACGCTGGAACGAAGTCTCCAAAACGCTGCTTGAGATCTTCCCCACCGGCGGGAAGTGAGCCTCAGCCCTACGCGTCTTTTCATTCGACGAAAGCGAATTTGCCAAACGGTTCGACTGGATTGTGATTTGAGTCGAAGGGGTTTGCTTTCGCAGGCTCTTTATTTTTGGATTCGAAACCGGTTTTACGGGAGGTCTTTTTTCTTGGCCGCGGTGTTCAACGCTGATGTTGCGCAATCTGCTGCTGTAATCTTGGCATCAAAATCGACGTCAACTAGATTGTAGAGACGCGTTCATTACTTCAAGTCCCGGATCTCCAATGACCTATTTTCGATCGTCGCTTGCTTTATTCATGGCGATGTTGCTGTTTGGATCATCTCGACCCTGTACCGCCGACGAACCCGCCTTTGAAATTGAAGCCGGTAAAAAAGTCGCCTTTGTCGGGAACTCGCTGGCCGAGCGAATGAACCTGTTCGGACATTTCGAAACGCGATTGCAGATTCGTTTTGCGGAGAGTAAGCCAGTTTTTCGAAATTTCGGTTGGCCCGCAGATGCGGTTGAGCAACAGGCTCGCCCGGGAAATTACACCAAGATCGACGACCCGTTCCTGGTTTACTCGCCGGAAGTCCTCGTTTGCTTTTTTGGCTTCAACGAATCCTTTGCCGGAACAACGCAGCAGGAACTGGCTGCGTTTCGCGCAAACTACGAGAAATACCTGGCCAGCATCAGTAAAAAAATCACTGACGCGGGTGGCAAACAGCCCTCATTCGCGCTCGTTTCACCGATCGCTTTCGAAGCAACCGGAAACCAGTTCCAGCCTGATGGCCAGCAGGAGAATGCCAACCTTGCGGCCTACACGGAAGTCGTACGCGAACTCGCGGTTGAGCGAAAGTTGCCTTTCGTTGATTTGTTCACGCCGACGAAAGAACTTTTCGCCGCAGAGCCCGGAGCCCAGTACACGATCAATGGTTGTCACCTGAACGAAGCGGGCGACAAAGCGGTCGCAGAATTGCTTGACAAAGGCCTGTTCGGCGACGCGGTCTCGGCCGACGATCAGCTTTTTGAGAAAGTCCGGACCGTCGTCAACGACAAAGCGTGGTTGCACTTGCAGGACTATCGCATGCTCAATGGGTGGTACGTTTACGGCGGACGCCGAACATGGGACACCGAAACGTTCCCTGGCGAGTTCGTGAAAATTCGGTCGATGGTTTCGATTCGCGACGACTACATCAACGATCTGGTGTTGGGCAAACCGGTTCCTGACCGCCCCGACGATTCGACGACGGGTGATGTTTTCATTCCCGAAACCATGTTCGGTTCTCGCGACGATGATTTCCGTGAGTTTCGCGAACCGAAAACGCTCAAGTACCCGACGCCTGAAGAATCGATTTCGCAGATGACTGTTCCGGACGGGTTCGAAGTCCAGGTTTTCGCTTCGGAGAAAGATTTCCCCGAGCTCGCCAATCCGACGCAGATCGCTTTCGACAGCAAAGGGCGCCTGTGGGTTTCCTGCATGATCAACTATCCGCAGTGGTTGCCGAACTCCAGCCGACCAAGTGATCGGCTGCTGATTCTGGAAGATACCGATGGGGATGGCAAAGCGGACAAGTGCACGAATTTTTATGACAAACTTATTTGCCCAACTGGATTTGAGTTTCACAAAGACGGCGTGTTGGTCGTCGACGAACCCCGGATTCTCTTCTTGCAAGACACCGACGGCGACGACAAGGCCGACAAGGTGACTCATATGCTCGACGGAATCGGCACGAGCGACACGCACCACGCGATGGGAGCCTGGGAGTGGTCGCAAGGCGGACGACTTCACATGCTTGAGGGCATCGCCATGTCAACGACGATGGAAACGCCATGGGGACCCAAGCGACAGATCGGTGCATCTGGATGTTATTTTTGGGATCTGGAGTCGTTGAAGATGGGCTATTTTCGCGTCCCGGGTACCTACAATCCGTGGTGTCTTGTTTTCAACAAAGACGGATACGGTGTGGTCGGCGACGGCACGAATTCGAATCAGTACTGGACCAGTCCGTTTTCCGGTGGCCAGCCAAAAACGCGTTCGGGCATCGATCCGATTTTCAACAACGAGGGCATGCGTCCGTCCTGCGGAAACGAGTTTCTCGAAACGCGGCAGTTCCCTGAGGCCTACCATGACAAACTGATTTACTCCTGCGTGATCAACATGCACGGTTTTCCTTCGTTCGTCGTCAACGACAGCGACGAAAACGTGACGGGTCTGACGGGGAGACGCGTTGAGGACCTGATTTCGTCGACTGACATGTTCTTCCGGCCAGTCGATCCAAAAATTGGCCCCGATGGAGCCCTGTGGTTTGGAGATTGGTGCAACGCTCTGATCGGGCACATGCAATACTCGCAGCGGGATCCCAATCGCGACCACGAACACGGACGGATTTATCGTCTGGTTCACAAAGACACGCCTTTGCTGGAGCCAGTGACGCAGTACGGAAAATCAAACGAAGAACTTTTGCAACAGTTATTGGCTTTCGAACCGCGGACTCGATATCGAGCCCGTCGTGAACTCGTCGGACGCGAACGCGAAGCCGTACTTTCGTCGGTCAGCAAATGGGTTAGTGAAGCCGACAGCCCGGAGGCATGGGTGGAAGGACTTTGGGTTCAGGAAACTCTTCACGGCGTAGATGCTGACCTGGTCGCCAAGATTCTGGCCAAAGGAGACTTCAAACAGCGCTCGGCAGCGATGCATGTGGTCGGCAATGAGATCGAATATCTTTCTGACGCCGAGTCTTTACTTGAGCAGGGTGTCGCGGATGCCAATGGTCGCGTGCGTTTGGAAACGATCCGGGCGACGAGTCTGAATCCGACGATTGAGAACGCACGAATCGCGTTGCTGTCGCTTGCGTCGAACACGGACAAGTGGATCGACTATACGCTTGAGCATGCAATTCGATCATTCGAGCCAGTCTTGCTTACGGACGAAGGCATGGAGATGGTTGAATCGCTTCCCGAAGCCGCGCGTGATCACCTGGAGCTTTCCCGAATCGCGCAAGGTCCCGGTGCTCAGGTTTTCAAACCAATGAAAGTTCTGGCCGACGTTGATGCGAAGCAGGAAGATCTGGACAAGGCCCTTCAGCAGGTCGTGGCGGCTCAAAAAGGCAATCGGAAAAACGGAAGCGCTGTTTTCAAGCGAGTCTGTGCCAACTGTCACCAAAACGGAAACTTGGGCGTCAAGTTCGGCCCGGACCTGACCGGGCTGGGCGATCGGATGAACAAGGATCATATCGTCCGTTCGATTTTGTGGCCGAACGAGGAGATTTCCAAGGGCTATGAAACGATTATGGTGGCCGATCTCGATGGCGTTGTGACCAGCGGATTCGTGCTGGAAGAAACCGACGAGAAAGTGGTTCTTGGAATCGCAGACGGCAAGAAGAAAGAAATCCTCAAAGAGGACATCGAAGAACGCAAAGACATGAAGGCCAGTAGCATGCCGGAAGGTCTGACGGAAACGATTTCACCGGGCGAGTTCGTGGACTTGCTGGCCTTTCTGATGGGCGATTGGGTCGCGACGAATCCGAATCTGGACTACAAGCGGCAAAGCTACAACGGACAGAAGGAAGTCTCGCGGCAAACGCACATTCGCATCCCGCAGAGTTTCCCTCCACAGTGGAACATCGAGGCCGAGCATCTGTTGAGCCACGAAGGTGTTCGCCGATCAAGTTTTGCTTTCCATTCGCCAAACAGCGAACAGACGCCTTCGCCTGAAGTAATCATTCGTTTCAATGAACCGACGATCGTGCGGACGGTGAAAGTCGTCAACCGCAACGATGCTGATCTTCATGATCGAGCCAAAGGACTGACGTTCTCGGTAAGTGCCGATGGCGAAGAGTGGAAAGAAATTTGGACGGCTCGCAATGCCTACCCGAATTGGGAATTCACCACGAAGCACGACGAACCGATCAAGTACGCGAAGTTCAGCTTGAAAGGTGCCGGAATTTTGCACCTCTACAAAGCGTTCTTCTACGGCGAAGTCGTGAAGTAATTCGGGCTTCCCCGCCGGGACGGGCAGTGTGCCTTGCTATCGCCTTCGGCTTGCCGTTAAACGAAAAATCGCTGTCAGTTATTCGAGTGATTCGAACTGACAGACGATTTTCGCAACTTCACCAGTTCGTGAAAATAGTCGCTGACTTGTTTCTCGATCGAGCGACTTACCGTCAAAGGAAACAGCCTTTCCGTCCGCGAAGTGAACCTCAACTTGATCCTTGTCGCCGCTCTGGTAAATGATCGGCACCTGAAACAGCGTGTAGGCAAATCCACCTGCCGGCACGGGCTCCGTTTTGATTTCTCCAGCGACATCGCAGTAAGAAAAAGTTGTTGGCGACTCCAGCAACTCATCGCGATCGAATAGGTCGAGGCCAAAGCTCAGAGTTGAATCCTCGATCTGCACTCCCAGTTCCGCAAATCGCGAAAGGATATCTTCCTTCACCTGGCCCGTCATTCCAGGCTGTTTCACGCCGGAATTTTCGGGCGTGTGCGAATACGCATCCGATGGAAACGCACCGTACTGAGCAGGATCCTTTTCAGCTCCAACGCCCAATCGAATTTCGTCAAAGTGCGTGGCCAGAGCATCAACCGTCGCTGACGACTCACCTTTCTCGATTGCCCAAAAGAAGTTCTCCGAAACGGCCAGAACCAGCTTGGAAACCATATGCCAATAGATCGAACCCAATCCTTCATAGCCGAAAAACGTGCCCGACCGACCGGTGAATTGGCGATGAGCAAATACGTCGTCGAAGATCGCAACGACCGCATCGCGATCCGCATTGACGAGATCCGCATACGAACTGTCGAGTCTCTCAAGCGCCTTTCGTAAATCTCCCGAGTTGCGGAAGTCACCATGGAAATGGACATCGCCGCGAACATCGCGCTTTACGATTTGCTCGTTACCATCGGCCAACAGTTTCTGAACCAGCGAACTCGAATCAACAGCGGCCTTGCTGATGCTGTTCTTGTCGAGGAAACGAGCCAGGCGACGATCGGGATACAGCAAATAGCTATTCTGGTTTTCGCGATAGAGTGCGCTGTTTCGCAACGATTCAAGCAGACCGACGACCTCGTCGGGCTCAAGCAGTTTGGCACTCAGCACCGCTACCTGGCCTTCGCACATTTCGTAAAGGTAGTCGACGTCGGCGCCCTGCTCATTCCAGTCGAGCAAATTGTAGGCGTGATACAGTCCATCTTCGCGGCGATTGCTGCGGATCGTGGCTTCGACATGCCTGCGAGCGGTTTCAAACAAAGCTAAACAATCGTCCTTTGAAACAGAGACGCGATTGCCGCTGGGTGCCGTCGCATAAAGCCCATCGCGGTACTGGCTACCGGCTTGTGATAGCGCCGTCACGATCTCCGCGCGACGGGTCGAATCGCAAGGCTTGGTCAGATCGCTTTCGTATTCTTGCAGCACGCTGCGAATCGCTTTGAAGAAAACAGCCACTTCTTCAGAGACTTCGAAAGCATCATCGCTGGAACTTCCAATCCAGTCCTCAAGGAACATAAACCAGCGGTGCAAATAACAAGTCGTTACAACGGACATTCCATTGCCAACGAGTGCATTGTTCGCATCGTTCCATTCGGGGCGCTGCGTATTGAGCCAGATGCCTCCGTCGGGCACGAAGTTGGAAAGTTTGGCCAGCGACAGCGTCAACAGTTTCTCGATCATCGTCACGCGGTGGATTTGATCGCTCTGGTCATGCAGCAGTTTCCCGTCCGCACCGATTGCTTCTACGCGATCCTCGATCTGTTTCGCGCCGCCGTGATCGAAGACGATCGTGTCGCGAGGATTCTTGCGGATCTCTTCAAATGACTTAATGCGATAGGGTACGTTCGCGTGCGTGAACAGCGGCGAATTGAGCAGTCCTTCGAGGGCTTGCGGCTCAAAACGGCGATTCCATTCGAGCAATTTCAGCAGATAGATAATCTGATGATCGCCCCAGTATCCAATATTCGCCCACGGATCGTCCGGATCGGCTTCCTCCCACTCGAAGCCATCCTTGGTCACACGGTATGCGTTGTAACCGTCGGCCGTCGTTGCGTTGAGGAACCGGCAAATCATCGCCGTCGTGAAGCGCGGAAAAGACAGTCCGAGGGCTTCCCAGTTCTGAAAAATATCGCGCCAGTTTCCCTGGTAATTCAGATTGCTGCTGCCGTCGTCAGATCGCAAGTCAATCGAAAATCGATTCCACGGTCGCGTCGGATCGCCATGTCGGCGGCTAAACGCGAGCGGCAGATACTCCATGCCCAATCGCGTCAGATCCGGATCGTTCTGAGCCGCCACGCGCCAGCGTAGCTCTTCGGCGTGAAGCGTTGCCGGCAGCCCGCTGAGAAATTCGCGATGCCTGTCAGCAACCGGACGATTGAATTTGGCGACGTGATCCCGAAAGTCAGCCGTTGGAACATCGTAATTCGCCAGCGGCAATCCGCCCCGCATTACATTGAAAACCGTGTTCGAAAGGTGACGGTTGCAACGCCTGCGATTCGCACCAAGCTGAATGCCATCTGAAAAACTGACGATGCGAAAGAACTCCCGTTCGCTGGCCGCGACATCGACCTCGATCGCCGTTTCGACTTCGGACTCAGAGGCTGAACGGAGCCATTCGTCCAGACAGACAATCGCCGCATGGTCCTGGCAGAGTTCGGCGACAACATGCCAATTCTGTGAATCGCCGGGATCAAGCGTCAACGTTTTCTGCACGAGGTAAGCTCCCGGCTTTCCGCGAACGTCGCTTTCAGTATTCACCGTTCCACTGCGGCGAAACGCCTGAAGTTGCTGATTCGAAATCAGCGTCGCGTCGGTATCGAGTCCGACTTGCCAGACCGTAGTCGCCTTCAGGCCTTCGCTTGGCTCGGCGCGATCCGAAGGAATTGAACTGAGGTAGTAGATTCCAATTTCGCTGCCCGAAACCAGCTCGTTTTTCTTGTAGGCGTTGGCCAGATTGCTGTACCGCATCAGGAATTCACTCTCGGCACCAAACGGCACGATGTTCTGAATTCCGTCGAGCAGCTCTAGCGTCAGCTCAGAGCCACCGATATTTTCCAAATGGCAACTGCGAACGAAGCCAAATTTCTCGCTGAACGTCCAGCGATATCGGAGCAGCAATCCCAGCGTGTCGTTGACTTCCTCAAACACCAGCTTATTGCCCAACGGTGTCTTGTAGAGATTCTGTCGAACCCGAAAGTCGCTGTGGGAATCGGCAGACCAAGGCTGCCAAACGGCTTGATTGCCTTCGCTGTCGACCGTTCGAACCGTCGTCAAGGAACCGCTGTGCGATCGCGCCGCTGTGATCTGATCATCGGCAGCATACGGAAACAGAGCCGTGTCCGGATTGCGGCGGCCAGCCGTCAACGCTCCCTTGCTCGAAACGAACATCCAGTGATCGCTGGCTCCGACAAGCGACATGAAAAAGTCGTCCATCAGGTGACTGTTTGCGATGCGAAAATAGTCCTCTCCATCAAGCCGCACGTACTCTCCGGTTACCGCCGAACTGTTGTCCGTGGCTTCCATGGATTTTTCGCTTTCGTCACACGAAAGTGGGTCAGGTACAATCATTATTCAAGCTTTCCTCGCCGCTGTTCCAGTTCGGCACGAATAGACTTTGCTCTTTCTTCAGTAATCTCGTAGCTCGCCATAATTGCCATCGCGATCACCGACGTCACGATCGGAATCACGACATCAAACATTCGCAGATATAGCAACGTTGAATCCGTTTGAACGACCGCTTCGGTTGCCCCCGGAAGCGGCGTAACAAATCCTGATCCAACCAACAAATATCCCGTCAGCAAGCCTGCCAAAGCCATGCCAACCTTCACCATCCACCAGTAGATTGCACCGAAAACGCCTTCGCGGCGCTGATGCGACTGTAGTTCGTCGTAATCACAGACGTCTGAAATCATTGAACCCATCAACGTGAACAGGGAACCGGTCCCAAACGCCACAAACGGGCAAGAAATCAGTAATAGATACGGAAACGCAGGGTTGTAGCCGATCCACTTCAACGCGTAGCCGATAATCGACAGGCCGATCGTGACCATAAAGGCCTTACGTTTGCTGCCAAGCCACTCCGAAATAACAGCCGTCAGCGGAATCACCGCCATCGTGCAAATCGCGGTCAACGATCCCCACCATCCATTGAGGTCACCGGCCAAAGCGTCCGGGTTCTCTCCGCCCTGGAAGACGTAATAAATCATCACGTAAAGCGAAAACGAAATTCCCAGTTGAAATCCGTTGAACACCAGAAACGTTGCCAGACACAGTTTCACAAACGGTGAACACTTAAGAGACGAAGTCAGGTTTTTGAAGAACTCCTTGAAGTTATTCAACAGTCCGGAAGCGCCATCGCCTTTCGATTCGACCGGTTTGAGTTCGCTCATTCGTTCCCGACAGAAGATCGCGGGAACCATGCCCAGGATCATGATCGAGATGCCGAAGATCATGCCCAACTGGCTGGCACCGTCGACTTTGTTTTCATAGAGCGACATGAAGTACCAGATCCACGGCGCTCCCAACCAGGCCAATTGACCGGCGGCGTTGGCGAAAGCATGCAGTCGCGTCCTTTCGTGATAGTCCGGCGTCATCTCGTAGCCGAACGCAACGAACGGAGTCGCGTACATCGTGTAAGTCAGAAAGTAGATCACCAGCGCGATCAGAAATGCCCAGAAGTAGTACGACTGTCTTGACTGGTCATAGTCCGGCACTTCATCGCCGTCAGCATCCAGTTCGGTCGTGATCGGGGCCGTCGAGCCCAGCGTGATCATGGTCTGTTCGAGCGCGTCGGAGATCCCGTCATCGGCGGGTCCCGTCGAATCGTTCGTGTCCTGACCTCCGTCGACGACCGGGCTGTTCACATTGTTCGGATCCGAACCGGCTCTCAACTCCATGCGATCGATGACGCCATCGGCATCCGCGTCGCGTTCATAGTTCACCGGCCAGCCGGTCGGCACCTGCCACATCGCCGCGAACACCAAACCGGAAATCAGGGCTCCGATCAGAATGTATGGACGCCGGCGACCCCAGCGAGATCGCGTGTTGTCCGAGATGTATCCCATCAGTGGATCGGAAACCGCATCAAAGATCCGTGGGATGAAGCCGATGATGCCGACCAGAATCGGGTTGATGCCCAGACCAAGGTTTAGCACGATCATCATCGCTGGCAGCGCGGCCGCCTGAAGATTGTTGACCAACATGCCGACCGCGTAGGCGGCTTTTTGCTGAAACGGGATGCGATCTTCTGGAGGCGTCGACGGGGTTACTTTATTGCCGGGACCGGCTGCGTAAGGATTTATTTCTTCGCTCATCAACAACTGCCTTTCGTCACTTTCTCCTCTGGATATCGCTGGTAAATTTCGACGGAGGTAGCGGTGGCCAGTTCGCTTTCCCCGTCCCAACGGTATCGTGCCGGAGTGGTGGTTTGGTTGGACATACGATCGCTCCTGAAACCGGTTTCTGCAAGGCAATTATCAGGTCGAGAGGCCAAATTGGAACCCAATTCACAGAATTCCCGTTTTGACGATACAAGCCAGGCGGTTTGGTGGAAGATAAGGGCGGCGTATCCCCACCCGAAGCATCTCGAATCGCTGCCGCTGGTTTCCATGAGTACCTTTCGATCCGGGATCGCCAGCGTTCGTTACAAGCTCGACTCGAAGCCACCAAGTTCGTTTTACCGAATCCAATATGCCTGAAGGACATTCCGTTCACCGCGTCGCTCGCGACCACTGCCTTGCATTTGCCAATCAGAAAATGATCGTGCTCTCGCCGCAAGGAAGATTCGAGGCAGAAGCCAAAAAGATCTCCGGGCGGCACTTAATCGGCGCCGAAGCCTTCGGCAAGCATCTGGTTTACTTATGGGGTACCAAAACGCGTGCTCCCAAAGTCGACGCCAAACCCGCGGCCATCATGCACGTTCATCTGGGGCTGTACGGAAAGTTCCGCTTACACAAGAACCCGCCGCCGGATCCTCGCGGCGCGGTTCGCGTGCGGATGATCGGCTACGAGAAAGCTTTCGATCTCAACGGCCCCAATACTTGCCGGCTGCTTTCGAAAGAAGAGTTCAGGACGCTAAAAAATCGCATCGGCGCTGACCCGCTGCGCGCCGACGCCGACCCGGAGCTTGCATGGCAGAAGATCACGAAATCGCGAAAGGCCATCGGGGCGTTGCTGCTGGACCAGAGCGTCGTTGCCGGCATCGGTAACATCTATCGAGCCGAAATCCTGTTCAAGCTGGGCATCCATCCGGAAACGAAAGGTTGCGAGCTGAGTCGCGAAACGTTTGACGAACTTTGGGCGCTATCGGTTGAGCTATTGCAGATCGGATTGAAGTACAATCGCATCATCACGGTGGACCGAAGCGATATCGACAAACCGCTCAGTCGGCTGACGCGAGCCGAACGGTTGCTGGTTTATAAAAAGAGTCGGTGTTCGAATTGCGGCAACCGCGTGCGTCAGTGGGAAGTCGCGGCGCGGAAAATGTACGCCTGCGAGAAGTGTCAGCGAAGGGTGGCATAGGCTTCCAGCCTGTGTTTGCATGGTTAGATTGCATGATTCGCCGCCGCAATCACATTTGCCGCAAGCCCTCAAACGATCCCAAACATTCATTCTCTGCAAAAAGTCCATGCCACCGACACCGATCCAAACCACGCACAACTCGCTCTACCGGCTTGGCTGTCCGGTTTGGAACTGCGACGCGTGGAAGGGATCCGTCTATCCGGCCACGGCAGCGAAAGATCGCTGGCTGTCGCACTACACCAAGACTTTCAACACCGTCGAAGGTAACAGCACGTTCTACGGCATTCCCGGTCCGGACACGTTTCGTCGCTGGGCAGATCAATCCGCCGATGGATTCCGGTTTGCACTGAAGTTCCCTCGCGTCGTCTCGCATGAGCGGGAACTTGTGGGCGCCGAAACGGAAACCGGGCTGTTTCTTGACGGGCTCCAAATCCTTCACGATGCGAAGCGGCTTGGTACCAGCTTCCTGCAACTCGGCCCGCGGTTCGGGCCCAGCGGTTTGGCCGCGCTGCAACTTTATCTTGATCGACTTCCGAGTGAGTTTCCTTTCGCCGTTGAAGTTCGCCATCCGGCCTGGTTTGAAGGCGGGCTTGAGAAGGAGCTGAATCAGCTGCTTGAGTTCCACGACATCGACCGCGTGATGTTTGATTCACGCCCGCTGTTTGCCTCGCCGCCAAAGGACGAGTCCGAGATCAAATCGCAATCGCGAAAGCCACGTTCTCCGATCCGCGATTTCGTGACCGGTCCGCGTCCGATGCTGCGGTTGGTGGGCCGCAACGATCTTTCGGCGGCGGATCCGTGGATCGAAGAATGGGTTCCCAAAGTCGCGACATGGATTCGCGACGGGCTGCAGCCTTACGTTTTTCTGCATGCTCCCGATGATGCTTTCGCGCCACAACTGGCGATGCGTTTTCACAACGCGCTTGCCGAAAAGATTCATTCGCTTGAGCCCATCGATTCGTGGCCTCATTCGGTTGAGGTTCAGCAACAGCTGTTCTAGTCAGGCCTGAAAATCGCGGAAATGCCAAGTCAAAAATGGGCTCTGGGCATCAAAAATTTCGCCCCAAGGCCGTGATTTCTCCGAAATCCGAAAGCTCAACCTCGCCAGACCAGGCCGAACAATCGGCCCCGCAAATTCTCGAAAAAACTGGCTCTTTGGCAGCGATCTACGGCATCGTTGATCAAAGGTGGTAGTCTTCCTTTGACCCTGCTGCGACGGATTGATAGCAGATTTTTCATAGGGCGTGGACCAGCTGAGTCCGCCAACCCGCGAAGATAAAAGTACGAAACGAGTTTGTACTTTTAGGAGATCCGTTGATGGCAAAGTATTACATTCAATCAGGTAGCGTTTCATTTGTTGTATGTGCGAATGACGCTGAAGGCGCTGCTCTTTGGGCGATGCACCGGGTCATCGATGAGAAGATCTGCGACTATGAAGAGCAGCGATTGCTCGACATGTGGTTCGAAGATGAAGTCGATGAAGAGCCGATCGACGGCGTTCCGCAAGCCGTGCCTTACGAAGCGATGCTCGAAGGTCTGGCCGATTTCGGCGAGATGATCATGATCAGCGAAATTGGCGTCGGTCGCGATGAAGCCGGTTTGCTGCACACCGAAGATATCTTTGGTCAGTGGCGTCAATTGATGCAGGCCGTTGATCGATTATTCGATCAGATGGGCTAGAAATCGAGCGGCACGATGATTGGCGAAAGCCTCTCCGTGGCTGGCTCAAACTTCGGCGAAACGGTCGTCCAATTCTCAAGCTATCCTGGCGATAGATTGACCCGCCGAACACACTCACGTCTCGGATCGCGATTCGTGAGTGCTGCTACTTCGCAAACAGTTGCGACATGTCTTTGAACGCTTTGAACTCCAAAGCATTTCCTGCCGGATCGAGAAAGAACATCGTGGCTTGCTCTCCGGTTTCGCCTTCAAAACGAACATAGGGTTCGATTACGAATTCGACTTTGTTGGCCTTGAGTCGTTCGGCAAGTTGCTGCCATTGATCCCAGTCAAGCACCACGCCGAAATGGGGTACTGGAACATCGTGTCCGTCGACCGCGTTGGAATGCGCGGCATCGTCTGCAGATTCAACCGGCGCTTTGTAGTGAGCAACGATCTGGTGACCATAGAGGTCAAAATCGATCCATGTGTCGCTACTTCGACCCTCCGGGCAGGCGAGAAGTCCGCCGTAGAATTCACGGGCTGCTGCGAGGTCGTCTACCGGAAACGCGATATGGAATGGGTTGGGCATGAATCCTTCCTGATGATTTTTTCAAATGATTCCAAATTATAAACGAAAGCGTGAACAATCGACCAGTCGCATCTCGCGTGCGGTTGGGGTTATGATTGAAGTTCGCCCTTCCTGACGCTTCATTTTATTGATCCCACATGCCTACCCCGCACGGTCCCTGGACCATCAAAAGCACCGAGCAAATTTATCGCGATCCGTTTGTGGAATTGACTCTCGATCAGGTCATTCGGCCCGATGGCAACGACGGCCAACACGTGGTCGTCAAAATCAAGCCCGGCGTATGTGTGGTCGCGGTCGACGAAGATCGCAACGTGCATCTGACCAAAGAGTTTCACTACGCGGTGGGTCGCGATTCGGTCGAAGCGGTTTCAGGTGGAGTCGAGCCTGACGAAGACGCGGACTTGACGGCGCAGCGCGAGCTTCAGGAAGAACTTGGACTGGAAGCCGAATCCTGGAAGTTTCTTACCACCGTCGATCCCTTTACCACGATCATGGAATCGCCAACGCGACTCTATTTGGCAACCGGACTCTCGGAAGTCGCCACCAACCCGGAAGGAACCGAGCAGATTGAACACGTGGTCATTCCGCTCGCGGACGCCGCGAAGATGGTTGCAAACGGTGAGATCACTCACGCTCCGAGTTGTGTGGCGATCTTGATGGCAGAATCGATTTTGTCGTAAGCCGGGCGTTGCGTGAAATGAAAATACAAGCTCGATGCGCCAGCGAGTGAGTGAGTCTCTGGCAAGCAAGTCTTTGCCCTCGTTGGCCTCGCTGTTATGAATCCGCACCCAATGCTGCTACGATTTGGCCGTCCCCATTCATCCTTTGGTGCCTCAATGCCTTGCCAAAAATTCGCAGCCGCTTCTCTCTTGTTCATCGCCCTCGCAACGTCGGCGATTCTGGACGCCAACGCACAAGACTGGCCTCAGTGGCGAGGCGTTGATCGCGACGGAGTTCTCGCGACTCCGATCAAACCGTCTGCCGACGGACCCAAGCACGATTGGACTGCTGAAATCGCTGGCGGCTATTCTGGCCCGACCGTTGTTGATGGCAAAGTCTACGTGATGGATCGCGTTACCGATCCGAAACAGATCGAACGCGTTCACTGTTTCGATTTGGCGACTGGAAAAAACGTTTGGACGCACCAATACGACGCGACCTACCAAGGCATCGGCTATCCCGCCGGACCGCGGGCTTCGGTCATCGTGGAAGACGGCAAAGCGTACTCGGTCGGATCGATGGGGCATGCTTTCTGTTTCGACGCCGTGAACGGAAACGTGATTTGGACAGTCGACTTTAACAAGGACTACAAGATCGTCGCCAACAAGCGAATGCCGATCTGGGGTATTTCTGCCAGTCCGCTGATCGTGGGCAGCAATGTGATCTTTCACGTCGGTGGAAGCGATGGAGCCTGCGTCGTGGCGATCGATCGCGAAACCGGCAAGGAAGCGTGGCGTTCGCTCGAAGATCGGGCTCAGTATTCGGCGCCGGTCGTGATGAAGCACGCCATGAGTTCGTCGATCATTTGCTGGACTGGCGACTCGGTGGCCAGTTTGAAACCGGAAACCGGCGAGATCCGTTGGCGCTACGAGTTCACTCCCAAGAACATGCCGATCGGTGTCGCGACGCCGGTGATCAAGGACAATCAAATCTTCGTAACGTCGTTTTATGATGGCTCGCTGGTGTTGGAGGTTGGCGACGATGGCGACAGCGTTTCCAAAGTCTGGTCGGCGGTTGGTCCGAACGAAAAAATGACGAAGTCACTACAGTCAATCATCAGCACGCCGATTTGGCTGGGCGATTACATCTACGGCGTCGACAGCTATGGTCAGCTGCGTTGCCTGGACGCGAAGACGGGCGAGCGGATTTGGGAGAACCTCGACGCGGTGCCGAAAGCTCGCTGGAGCACGATTCACTTTGTGCGAAACGGATCCGAAGGCGACACGATCTGGATGTTCAACGAACGCGGCGAAATCATGCTTGGCAAACTGACACCGGATGGCTTTGAAGAGCTTTCACGGTACAAGATCATCGATCCGACCCGCGGACAACTTCGTCAACGCGGCGGGGTTTGCTGGTCGCATCCCGCATTTGTCGATGGTCAGATCATCGTACGCAATGACAAAGAAATGAAAGCCTGGACGCTAGGCGAGAAGTAGCCAACAGGTGGCATAGGCTTCCAGCCTGTGGACGCGATTTAAGAGGTGAAGTAAGTGAAGACTTAAGGCGAGAAACACCAAACCGTAAAACGTGGAACAATAAATAGACGCTCCGCCCATGCATTCACAGGCTGGAAGCCTATGCCACCTTACTTCAACGACACTTCGCCAGACGTCTTCTTCCAGCGGAAAATTTTCAACGCGTTCAAATCTCGCACGAACAAGCGGTCCGAGGTCGCGGCGAGATGAGCCCAGCTATCGTCTGCGACTTTCCGTTGGTCAACGACTTCGAACTTTTCAGGATTCGCACGGAACAAGATCAAGTCGCCTCGTTCGTCGAGCGCCATAATCCGGTCGCCGGCCGCAATCAAACTGGCATACTTTCCGTAAGGCTTTGTGCGCCATTTGACTTCGCCAGTTTTCAAATCGAAGCAGACAAAACGCTGGTTCCTCAAACGCAAATACGCATGCCCATCGACGACAACCGGAGTCGTCATGTAGCCCTGCATCGCAGCTTTCCATTTTTCGGTCAGCTGAAAAACTCCGCCGCTTTGAGACACCTCGAAGAACTGCGAAGTGCCACCATAAGTCGATAGGAAGATTCCGTCTTCGAACACAGTCGGCGTCACGATATTCATTCCACGGAAAGCCGGAATTTCCTGCGACCAGAGTTTTTGTCCGGACTCGAGGTCGACGCCATTGAGCGTGGTTCGTGTCAGCACAACAGCCTGACGCTTGCCAGCGAAAGTTGCGATGCTTGGTGAGGAAAATGCACTGCCGTTCATTCCGCCGCCGTCGTCGAGCGATTTCCAGACCGTGTCGCCTGTTTTCTTGTTCAGTTTTTGAAAGCAACCGCCAGCTTGCACGTAAACATATTCGCCATCGATCAGCGGCGAAGACACGAAACCAAAGTCCGGAACCTTCGTGCCCGAATCCGCTGGGAAGTCACGCTTCCAGATCTGCTTGCCGGTTTCCGCATCGAGACAAACCAGCACGTCTTTCATGCCGGCGACGTAAAGTCGTCCTTCGTCCCAGGCTGGGGTCGCGCGAATCCAGCTTCCGTTGGCGGACGCGAAGAAAGGGACTCGCATCGAACCCTCCCAACTGGCGCTCCAAAGTTCGCTGCCATCGGAAATGCGAATCGCTTTGACGACTTCGTTCTTCTTATCTTGCGTTTCGGTAACAAAGACCGTGTCGCCGACCACGATCGGACCGCTGTATCCAGGTTGCAGCGCGATTGACCGCTCTTCGACCAGCTTGTCAACGGAAAGCGTGTCGGGCCAGAGGACTTCCGCGATGCCGTCGCGATTTTGGCCTCTCCACTGAGTCCAATCGTCGGCGCTGCTCTGCGCGAATGCGGCTTGAGCCGTCAGAAATGAAATGGCAACGATCAGAATAGGCAATTGGCGTTTCATGGCGGTTTTCAAATATGGATTGGTGCAGACTGGCTCGAACGTAACCGCTCAAATTGCTGCGGCATAACGACGCCACCAAAATTGCTAGGATGTGTGGCTCGATGACTCTCATTTCCAAGTAAATCCAATGTCTGAATCCGTTTCCGTCGCGGTTGGTTCGCTCAATCCCGTCAAAATCAATGCCGTCCGCGGTGCGTTTGTTCGGCAATGGCCCGATGCTTCGGTCGTCGGCGCGGAAGTCGATACCGGCGTTTCCGAGATGCCGATGAGCGACGAAGAGTGCCTGGCGGGTGCTCGGAACCGAGCGAAACTGGCTCGGGAAGCGAACGATTCGGACTTCGGAGTCGGGCTCGAAGGAGGCGTGAATCTGGAAGCCACCGGCTTGATGTTGTTGGGCTGGGTGGTGATCATTCACCGCGACGGAACCGAGAGCGTTTCGTGCACTTCGAAGATCCCGCTGCCGAAGATGCTGGCCGATCGAATTTTGGCGGGTGAGGAACTTGGGCCCGTGATGGACGACGTTTTAAAGGTCACCGGAACGGCGAAAAAAGGCGGAGCATCGGGCGCGTTGACGGCTGGATTGGTGATGCGGCAGGATAAATTCGAAATGGCGGTGGCCTATGGACTGGCTCCGTTTGTCGCGCCTCAGTTCTACCAACCGGACAACTAAAACATACGTGGCACGGTGGTCTCCACCGTAGAAATAAAGCACACGGTGGAGACCACCGTGCCACAATTCTACTGAACCAATCGACGAGCAAAACTCATGAGCAACCATCACAAATTTCACTACCTCGAATTCCCCGCAACCGACTTGGCCGCGATGAAAGATTTCTACGGCGCCGCTTTTGGATGGAAATTTAAAGACTGGGGCGATGCCTACGTTGAGATCCAGGAATCGGGCGTGCACGGCGGATTTGCGTTGGCGACGGAAGAACGTGGACCTTCCAATCAGGGAGCTCTGGTGATCATCTACTCCGACGATCTGGTGCAAAGCGAAAAGACGGTTGTCGAATGCGGCGGGGAGATTTCGATGGCTCCGATCGACTTTCCTGGCGGGCGACGATTTCACTTCCTCGATCCAAGCGGCAACGAATTGGGTGTCTGGACCGAAGTCCCGATTCAAGAATAGCCGCACGTTTCACTCGAACTAAACTCCGCGTTCAAAGCGCTGCTTTCGCTGCTTCTGTTGAAGGCGATACGACATACTTTTATAGGCAACCGAAATGAATCCACTTCTAACCAAGCTCAACATCGAAACCGTCAACGCTGGAGCCTGCTTCGGTCACGATGGCTGGATTGAGGATTCAACCGCGGAGCTGCTGGATTCGATCAACCCTTCGACCGGCGAAACGATTGCTCAGGTTCAACTGTGCTCGACAGCGACCTACGATCGTGTCATCGATGAAACGGCCGAGTCCTTCAAAACGTGGCGATCGGTTCCGGCACCGAAACGCGGAGCCCTGATTCGTGATCTTGGCAATGCACTTCGCGAAAATCTCGAACCGTTGGGCGAATTGGTGTCGTTGGAGATGGGAAAGATCCGAGCCGAAGGGATTGGTGAAGTTCAGGAGATGATCGACATCTGCGATTTCGCAGTCGGACTTTCGCGGCAGCTTTGCGGATCGACAATGCACTCCGAAAGGCCCGGGCATCGGATGTACGAACAGTGGCATCCGCTGGGGCCGGTCGGCATCATTTCGGCTTTCAATTTTCCCGTCGCGGTTTGGTCCTGGAACGCGGCGCTGGCTGCAGTTTGCGGTGACACGATGGTTTGGAAGCCCTCGCCGTTGACTCCGCTGACGGCCGTCGCGACTCAGCATATTTGCAATCGCGTCACGGCAGATCATGGCGTGTCGGGTCTGTTCAGCTTGACGATCGGTGACAACGAAACTGTGGGCGGCCGAATTCTGGACGACGAGCGATTGCCTTTGATCAGTTTCACGGGCTCTTCAAAAGTCGGACGGATGGTGGCGTCGCGCGTCGCGGGGCGATTCGGCAAAACGCTGTTGGAACTCGGCGGTAACAACGCGATTATTGTGGAGCCCGACGCGAACCTTGATCTTGCGATCCGTGGCATCGTGTTTGGCGCTGTTGGAACGGCAGGACAACGCTGCACTTCCACGCGCCGGTTGCTGGTGCATGAAAGCTGCATCGATGAGGTGATTGAACGATTGAAGAAAGCGT
Organism: Mariniblastus fucicola; assembly: GCF_008087665.1. Classification (GTDB taxonomy): domain Bacteria; phylum Planctomycetota; class Planctomycetia; order Pirellulales; family Pirellulaceae; genus Mariniblastus; species Mariniblastus fucicola. The sequence continues at coordinate 53,318 of NZ_CP042912.1, read as the reverse complement.
ATGCTCAGGTTTCAATCGGCGATCCGCTTGCTTCTTCGACGCTGATGGGTCCGCTTATCACACCGGAGTCAGTTGAAAAAATGACCGGCGTAATCGAGCAAGCCATTTCCGAGGGCGGAAGTCTTGTTTGCGGCGGCGACACGATCGAGGGGCAGGGCAATTTTGTGCAGCCGACGATCATTCGCATGCCGGTGCAAACGGATCAGGTGATCGAGGAGACTTTTGCGCCGATTCTTTACGTGATTCCGTATCAAAACATCGGCCACGCGATTCAAATTCAGAACTCCGTTCCGCAGGGGCTTTCCAGTTCCATCTTCACCACCAATCTACTGACCGCGGAGAGATTTTTATCCGCGACGGGATCCGACTGCGGCATCGCGAACGTCAACATCGGCACCAGCGGCGCCGAAATCGGCGGAGCTTTCGGGGGCGAAAAGGAAACGGGTGGAGGACGTGAATCGGGGAGTGATTCCTGGAAGGTTTACATGCGTCGTCAGACAAACACGATCAACTGGTCGGAGGATTTGCCGTTGGCTCAAGGAATTCAGTTCGGATAGGACATGCTTGTTTTTGCCGCTGGCTCACAGGTTTAGGGCAGGCTACAACATGCTCGTTTTTGTCCACGAATCACACCAATCTTCACGAATGACAAGCGGATGAAAGAGATCATATTTAAAGATGAATGCTACAAAATTGTTGGTGGGGCGTTTGCGGTTTACAACGACAAAGGCTGTGGATTTTTCGAACCCGTTTATCAAGAGTGCCTTGAAATTGAATTCGCTTTTCTGGGGCTCCCTGCTAACAGCCAACAAGAGCTCAAACTGACTTATCGCGGCCAGGAATTAAAACAAAAATACATACCCGACTTCATTTGTTTTGAAGAAATCGTTGTAGAAATCAAGGCCGTTGAACACTTGAACGACAATCACCGTGCTCAACTTCTCAATTACCTGAAAGCCACCGGTTTTCGACTCGGGATACTAATCAATTTTGGCTCACATCCCGATCTCGAATGGGAGCGCATTGTCAAATAGTTGCATGACATTCGTGAAGATTGGTGTGATTCGTGGATAGAAATCAGCCGACGCGAACAACCATTTCACCCAACGGTTTGCGGACTTTGGCGTACTTGCTGTTGATGTCATCTTCGGCACGATAGCCGATTGGCAGCACAAGAACGGAATGCAGATTCTTCGATTCGAGGCCAAGAATTTCGTCGTACTTCGCCGGCTGGAACCCTTCCATCGGACAGGCGTCAATGCCCAGCATCGCACAGGCTGCCATCGCGGTTCCCAACGCAATGTAAGCCTGCTTGGTCGCCCATGATTTTCGGTCGTTGTCATCAAAGCTCATGATCGAACCAATCATTTGCCTCGCGTAGCCATCGAGTTGCCCTGGCTCAAGGCCGCGGGCCGCTTCCGTTTCCGCCGCGCTCTGTTTGATGTAGTCCGCGTCGATGTCGGTGCGAATCACAAACACCAAAACAGCTGACGCGTCCGCAACCTGATTCTGGCCGTAGGATGCATCGACCAGTTTCTCCTGAAGCGATTTGTCCTGTATCAGCAAAAACTGATAGGGCTGCAGACCGTAAGAAGAAGCCGACAGATTCGTCGCACTCAGAATCGTCTCGATGTCCTCAGCACTCACAGCTTTCGTCGCATCAAACTTCTTGGTCGCGTATCGCCATGACAGAGCCCGGACGAAATCGTTGCCAAGTTCTGGCTGATGGGAAGTCGTCGAAGGCGTCCCTTCCGGTTTCCACTCCACCAGATTGCTCTGCTGATTCAACTCCAAAGCGTGCTTCAGATTCGTCTCGATCTGATCCGCCAACTGATCGACTTGAGCCGTCGAAAAGAACTGGTTCATTTCGTTTTCGTCTGATTCGTAACCTTCCTCAGATGATCCCGTTCCGAAACGAATGCGAAGATCTTCCAGCTGATCGTTGAGCAACCCAACCGTTTTGTCTGTCGGTTCGCCGCGAGATTGATGCAGCCAGGAAGCGATATGCACCGGAGAGAAATCGAAAGCTTCGATGCCGCAGCATTCTTTCACGCACAGCTTTTCGCAGTAGGAAACCAAATCGGAGAGAGGGGAGGGCAGTGGCATAACGATCGCTTTAAAGGAATTTGTGTTTTGGAAAGTATACGAATCAGGCGTTCGGTTGGGTACTGTTTAACAACGAATCGCGGCCGCTACGAAGAACGTCCTGCTCGATCAAGCACGCCACCATGCCACGAATTTAATCGTCGCTCATGCCCAGCTGCTTCATCTTGCGATAAAGGTTACTGCGATGCAGGCCCATCCGCTGTGCGGCTTCGGTCACGTTGCCACCACAATGATCGATGTGTCGCTGAATGTAGTCGATCTGAAACTCCTTCGTCGCGTCGGTCAGCGGCAAATCCATCGCGATGCCGGAGTCCGCGTTTTCCTTTTGCGGAGCATTCACGAACGCCAAATCGTCGGGACGAATCTGATCGCCTTCGGAAAGATACGCAAGTCGCTCCATCATGTTGCGTAGTTCACGGACGTTGCCAGGCCAGCGATGCGTCAGCAACCTGTTTCGCGCCGCAGCACTGATCTTTGGCGTTTCGCGACGAGCTTTGGCGCAAAAGTTCGACAGAAAATGTTCGGCCAGCAGAATCACATCGTCCCCACGCTCGCGCAGCGGAGGAATCTCGATCATCACCACGTTAAGCCGAAAGAACAAATCCTCGCGAAACTTCTTCTCGCCAACGAGCGCCGCCAAATCCTGATTCGTCGCCGCAACGACACGAGCCGTGGTCGGGATCGGCACGCTGCCACCAACGCGAACGACGACTTTCTCCTCCAGAACGCGAAGCAGTTTTGCTTGCCCGCCGAGGCTCATGTCGCCGATTTCGTCAAGGAAAAGCGTCCCGCCGTTGGCCAGTTCGAACTTCCCTTCTCGTGCCTGATGCGCATCGGTGAAGGCACCTTTCTCGTGACCGAAGAGCTCGCTTTCGAGCAACGTTTCGCTGATCGCCGCACAATTCACTGCGACCAAAACTTCGTCGCGGCGGCCGCTAAGATAATGAATCATCTGGGCGACGACTTCCTTACCCGTGCCGTTTTCGCCCGTGATCAGAATCGCCAACTCGGTATCGGCAACCCGCTCAACCGTCGACTTCAGTTTCTTGATCCCTTCCGACTCGCCGATCAAATTCACTTCGTCGGCGGCTTGGGTAGCGACCGTCCGTCGGACCGTTTCCAGGTGCTCGACGTGTTGTGTCGTGTCGATCGCAATCGTGGCATGCGATGCCAACTCTTCCAGCGCCGCCTGGTCGCGGTCGGTGAAGTTGCCTTCGTTGCGGTTGATCAACTCAAAAGCGCCAATCGTTTTGCCTTCGGCGTTCTTCATTGGAACGCACAGCAACGTTCGCGTTTGAAAGCCCAGCTGTTCGTCAACGCTGCGGTCGATCTGTTTTTGCTCGCTGGAAATATCCTCATCGACCCGCGCCGGTTCGCCCGTCGACATCACCTGGCCCACGACGCCGGCGTTGATCGGAATTCGCAACGTCCCGTCTTCCACGCCGAGCGCTGGCTTGCCGATCAGTTCTGTATTGTTCGAGTTGGGCAAGAAGATTGTGGCTCGTTCGGCACCGACCAGCCGCGTCGAGGCTTCTGCGATTTCAATCAGCAACGCATCCGTTTCGCGCGACTGATTCCAGCCGGCAGTCATCTGCAAAAGTGCTTCCAGCTGTTGGACCCGTTTGTTGGCTCCCGAACGGACACGGTACGCTTTGAGCCCGACACCCAACGCCGCGGCGAGAACGTCGAACGCGATTTCGTCCGTCTTGTCCGTTTGCTGCACCAACAGTTGCCCGGAATCCATCGGACGATTTAGCGGTGACGCGATCCAGCCACCGCCGCTTTGACATCGCTCGGTATCGAGAACTTCGGCGAGCAATTCCACCGGCAGGGCTTCTGGTTTGAGCTTTCCATCCGTTGCGGCCAGAATTCGCCACTGGCCTTTGACGCCCTGGACGACAACCGTCTGTTTGGATTTTGAAAACGAATTGAGTTCGCCGCTGGCGGCTTGAAGGAAGCTGCGGGACGAATCGTTGGCTGCCGAAAGGTAAATCAAATCCGCCAGTAGTTTTGCGCTTTCGCCACCGGAAGTTCCGGCTCCGGGGTCGAGTCGCTGGGTGTTGGCGGACGGGTTCATACAGCTGTCGGGGCGGTGCAATTGTTGGTTTTCGGGAAACGGCTATAGTAACACAGTCCGCTTTCGGCGATTAGTGTCCGATGCGAACCCGCACTAATGATCACCAATTTCAGGATATTTTGATGGGCTTCTTTGAAGGCAAAAAAGGTTTGATTCTCGGCGTCGCCAACGACCGCTCGATCGCCTGGGCAATTGCGAAACGAATCATCGACGAAGGCGGCGAGTGCGGTTTTTCCCACCTACCTGACCGTGAGGACGATGAAAAGAAACGTAACAAAGGCCGTGTTGAGAAAGCTTTGAAGAAGCTCGGCGACGGTTACCAGCCAGCTTTCCTTGAGCCGCTGGACGTGCAAAGCGATGAGCAAATCGAAGCCATCATGAAAGTTGCCGCGGACAAGTTCGGCAAGATTGACTTCCTGTTGCACTCGATGGCTTTCGCGCATCCGAACGACCTCAATGGCGACACGATCGAAACCAGTCGCGACGGTTTCAAGATGGCGATGGACATCAGCGCCTACTCGCTGATCGCAGTTTGCAACGCAGCCAAATCGATCCTGAGCGAAAACGCTTCGGTATTGTGCATGAGCTATTTCGGCGGCGAGAAAATCGTTCCCGGCTACAACGTGATGGGAATTTGCAAAGCGGCGTTGGAAGCGTCGATGCGCTACATGGCTTACGATCTGGGTCCGGCCGGAGTCCGCGTTAACGCGTTGAGTGCCGGACCGGTGAAGACGATTTCCGGCGTCGGCGCGGGCGTCGGTCCGATGATGAAGATGTACGAACACGTGGCGCCGATGTGCCGCAACATTACCCTATCGGAAGTCGGCGATTCGGGCGCGTTTCTGCTATCAGAAATGGCTGGCGGAATTTCGGGCGAAGTCATGCACGTTGACGGCGGCTACAACGCGATGGGTTCTCCTGGCCGATTGGTTGAGTTCATCCCAAAAGACTAAGCGTCTGCTGGCAAGTTCATTGCCTTCTATACGTTGACTGCAATCGTTTAACGGCAAGCCGCAGGCGACTGCGTTCGATAGTGCGGCCTGTGTTTGATGGTACGTGCCGCGTTCGATAGTGCGCGACGCGCTCAATAACACAGACTGCGCGTCATACAGAAACACCGTCGCCTTCGGCTTGCCGTTAAACGAAAGTGCTTGCAAATTCGATCTGGGCTCGCGTTTCTGATCCTGCTAATCTCCCGCGGAATTTAACGATACCAAGGGACCGCTGCGCTATTTCCATAGCGGTTTAGCTCAAGGAGAATCGACGTGCAATCGCTCAAAAGTACCGCATTCGCAGTCACACTGTTGGCCATCGCTTCCGGACTCTACTTTGTTTCCAGCGACAACACGGCGCCCGAAACCGTGCAGGATGATCTGATCAAGATCGACTCCAGTCTGTCGACCGCCCAACAGGGATCGATGACGATGCCCTCGTACGATCTCAACAGCCAGACCGCTCCGATGCAAATCTCGACCGGTGGCAATGCAAACCTTGCGAGCAACGGATCTGGCGGAAGTTTGCCATCGCTTTCCACTCCCGAACTGCCAAAGCTCCAGACGCCAAACCTGAATCTGCCGACGAACCAGTTTTCCAACAGCTCACCGGCGTCGCCCTCGACAAACAAACCACAATCGCCAACGCTTCCTTCATTTTCCGGTTCTCAAAGCCAGTCAAATCCGGGCAACCAGCTTTTACTTCCGGAGATCGCCACGCGACAACCTGTCAGCACCGCGCCGACGACTCGGGATGACGGACTGATTGACGCTCTGAAGACCAACGATTTCAATCCACGCAACGCGATTGCTTCGAACGACAACGGATTCAAAACCAACCCACCGGCTTCCACAAACTCTCCGCTTACCAGTGACAATTCGTTTAACTCTCAAGCGTCGGCAGTGGCCAAAGACGAAGAAGCCAACACGGTAAAAAGTGCGGACGGCACCCTTGGCTCTCTTTCGATGCCCGATTTCAAACGGGAACTTTCAACCAATCCAGTACCGGTTTCCATCGCAAGTGTTTGGACCGAAGTTGATCGACTGATTGCGGCGGATGAATATCGCAAAGCTCTCGGCGTGCTGTCCAAGCACTACGGACGCAAAGGACTGACGGGTCCGCAAGAGCAGAAGCTGCAAGGTTGGCTGGACGCTCTCGCTGGAAAAGTAATTTACTCTACCGAGCATCACTTTGTTCGAAAGCCCTATCTGGTCAAACGAGGCGAGACCCTTGAATCGATCTCGCGTCAGTTTAAAGTGCCAGGCGAAGTGATCTACAACATCAACCGCGCACAATTCGGCCTCACCAACGAAGTCACCCCGGGCATGGAACTGAAGATCGTCAACGGACCGTTCCACGCGGAAGTTGATCTGGAAGAAAAAATGTTGACGCTGTTCGTGAAGAACCTGTATGCCGGTCGCTTTCCAGTCGCTGTAGGCATCTCCGGCAAACCGGATGCGGGCAATCACAAAGTAATGATCAAGTCACCCAACGGGTTCACCTGGAGAGATGCGGCAGGCAAAGAGTATCCACCGTCGTCGCCAGGAAATGGGTACGGGCCTTATTGGATCGGGCTCACCGGCAGCCTGTGCATCCACGCGGTGCCATCGGGTACTCCGCATGGACATCGCGGCTGCATCGGACTGAGCGAGAAAGACGCAAAAGACGTCTACGGCATCCTGTCCAAAGAATCGCAAATTAGTATCGTCCGTTAACATCCGTGATGTGCCAAATCGACTCGGGTGCGTCACTGAACAACAAACTGAAGTTTGGCAAGTTGTAGGTCAGCGGATCCGAAAGCGTCAGGTACATCAACAAGCCAAGCTGAAAGAGCGTGATTGCCACCAAGACTGTTTTGGCGTGTCGGTACCGAGTGCGAAACATCCACATCAGCGAAGCCAGAACGCAAACCGTTCCCAATGCTTTGCCGACAATGAAGAACGAGAACCCGCTGGGATCCAGATTGATCAACGCCATGCAAATGGGGTTCTTCTCGACCGTACTGATTTCGCTGTTGGCAACCGCGAACCAGATATCAACGCTCGATATCGCTGCGATCACGGAATAGCAAAACGCTCGGACGACTCGGCCAGTGGTAAAAAACGCTTTCGGCATCGACCAAGCTTGACGATACCGGCATCCTTGGGGGATCGTAATGGAAGACATATTGGTAAACTTTCACAAACTCTTAATGTTTAGATGAGTGCCATTGCACTATCCAATACACGAGCATTTGCCATGCCAAAGTGCCATAAATAACCATTGAAGTTTTCAACCCCTACGACGCCAAGCAGGGGTTAAATCACAACCGCACGATTTGGAGCGAGACAGTACCAGCGGGGACTGCTGAAAGAAGTTGCATCGGTAAGTCCGAAGCCTGACCCCAAAGCAGGTTTTGGGGGAACGAGCTTTCTGAAACCGATCTTCGGTGCCGATACGGGCAAATTTGCCGATTCTTGGTGCCTCAAATCAGGGCACGCCAGGAATTTCGATCGGTCGATTTGCTAGCGGCTGACTACTTTTTCAGCTTCAACGCGGCAATGAGCATCCGTGGAGCAATCGTGGGATATTTGTCCATCAGCCCGGACGCCGATAGCACGGTCGCGAGTGCTTTGTCTTTGAAGGAATCGTCCTTGGTTGCGTTGGCCAGATAGATCAAGTTATTGGCAGACACACTCGATCCAGACGGTTGGGCTCCATCGGCAGCGCGTTTGGTCCGGATGATCAGCGTCTCGTGATCTTTCGAGGTGTAAAAGTATCCGCCGTTCTTTTCATCCCAAAACAGCTCGTCCTGTTTCGCCTGCAACTTCACCGCAGCATCGATCCACTTTTTGTCGTCGGTCGCCTTGTGCAAAGCCAGCAGACCTTCGATCAGACAGGCGTAGTCTTCGAGGTAGGCGTTGAGTTTTGACTCGCCATCAGTATTCGTCCGCCATAGCCGGCCTTCTTCGTCGGTCAGTTTCGTCAATGCAAAATCAGCGGCTCGCGATGCAACGTCGACGTAGTGAGCATTCTCGAAGACGCGTCCTGCGTCGGCAAAGCCTCGAATCATCATTCCGTTCCAACCGGTCAGGATTTTGTTGTCCAGCAGAGGGCGAGGTCGTTTGGCTCGAACGTCAAACAGCTTTTTCCGTGAGTCGACAAGTTTTGCATCGGTTTCCGCATCGAGTGCTGATTTCAGTTGCGGCGCGTAGTATTCGCTTTCGAAGTTCGGTGCTTCATTCAGTCGATAGGTTTCCGCGAAAAGTTTGAACGCGTCGTCGCCCAGAATTTTCTGGACTTCATCTTTCTCCCAGCGATAGAACTTTCCTTCGACGCCTTCTGATTCAGCATCGAGCGCTGAATAAAACCCGCCCTCTGGCGAAGTCATCTCGCGTTCGACAAACGCGAGCAATCCTTCGACAGTCCTTTTGTATTCAGGTTTTGGATCCAGTTTATAGGCTTCGGCATAAACCGATGCGAGTTGACCGTTGTCGTAGAGCATTTTCTCGAAGTGAGGAATGGCCCAGAATCGATCGACACTGTAGCGATGAAAGCCACCGCCGAGGTGATCGTACATTCCGCCGAGCGCCATTTTGCTGAGCGTTTTCGCCAACATGTTTTTGGCATTTTCCTTTTCTTCGCCGTCGGGTTGTTGGCGAATCCACTCTTGCAACAGCAGCAAATTTGAGGGCTCTGGAAATTTGGGACGATCAGGAGTTGCCGCAACGAATCCGAATCCTCCCCATTCCGGATCGAAAGATCGCTTCAATTGCTGCAAAGCTCGCTTGGTCCACGAACCCTTGATCTTCTTCGCCGCCAATGGCGGACTGCCTTCGAGTTGCGACCGGGTGATTTCCGTCAGCTGATCAGCCATTTTGGTAACGCCGTCGCGATTGTCGTTCCAGCTATCGCGAATTCGTTTCACCACCGAAAGGAACCCGACTCTTACTCCACGGTCTCCATCACGGGCAGGAAAATAGGTTCCGCCGAAAAACGGTTTTCCTTCAGAAGTCAAAAACATCGACAGCGGCCATCCGCCACCCTGACCGTTTCGAGTCAACTGGTTGTAAACATTGAGGCTTTCCATATAGATCTGATCGACGTCCGGCCGTTCTTCGCGATCGACTTTGATGCAAATGAAATTCTCATTGAGAAACGAGGCAATCTCTTCATCCAAAAATGATTCACGCTCCATCACGTGACACCAGTGACAACTGGAATAGCCAACCGAAAGAAAAATTGGTTTTCCCTCATCGCGAGCTTTCTGCAGCGACTCCTCGCTCCATGGATACCAGTTCACCGGATTGTGAGCGTGCATCAGAAGATAGGGACTGCTTTCTTTTGCCAACGCGTTGGTGTGTTTTTTGGCGTCTTCGTCCAGAGATTTTTCGGCAGCCTGCTCCTGAGCTTGCGAAGTCTTCACCAGGTCTTCGTTGGGCGATGAGCAACCGACGGCCAAAATCAAAAGTGGCATCAGGAACGTCCGGATGAAGCAAAGATATCCAGGGCTGGGTTTCATGTTCTGGTTCGCGTCGGGTTGGTGGATGGACAATTTTCTGGGCGCAAAAAAATGAGCCTGACTGAGAAAATAAGGTCTCAAGTCAGGCTCAAAATAACATCATGTTTGTGCCACGGCTGGAAATTCTTTGTGGCCAATTCCAGTCGCTTGGCAATATCTTAATTCCAGGTACGTTCGAGAGTCAACGCCAAGGCCACTATTGGTTGTCATTGGTTTGGTTTCTCGCAGAAGCGTTCGGTGGATCGGTTTTCGTCGAGCGTTGGCTGGGATTGCGGGGCTTTGGCTCAAGCTTTATTGCATGGCGTCGATTGCAGCGAGAATCTCTCTGGTGGCATGAACATCGCCAAGTGTCTCATCCAACCGAAGCGTTGGCCCAGCAAAATTGTATGCGAAACGAGTCAGCTTTTCGGTCTCTTCGTCCAAATTCGTTTGATTGAAGTAAGCCACGACCAGTTTCGCGTTCACGGCTTCCGTCATAAAGGCGTTGACAGTACTCGCTACATGTACCGTAGAAGGAACGTTTGCGACAACGGCATCCGCAAAGCTCGCATCATTGGTAGCGAGAACGATATTCTGTGTTGGTTTCTCCAGATGGTCCACCAATTGTTGCAGCGTCATCCCCGACTCCGGGTGCACCATATCAGCGGCCACGTCGAGGGCTGGCTCCAGTACAAAACGCCGAAACGACATCCTTGGGTGCGGAACCGTCAGCTCTTTGCTGCGAATTTGTTGGTCGCCGAAGATAAGCAGATCAAGATCAATGGTTCGTGGCGCCCAGTGTTCGTCGCGTTCACGTCCAAACTCTTTCTCGATTTCGATCATCGCGCGATGAAGTTCGCCAGGGTTCCACGTCGTGAGCACGCGAATTGCGGCGTTAAGGTACTCGCTCTGCGACGCCGAATCGTCTGTAGATTGCCCGGTGATGGCTTTGGTTCGCACAGCTTGAGAACACTTCAGTTCCAAAATTTGCGGCGCGTTCTGCAACGATTCAACTGTTTTTCGCAGCGTTGATTCGGCGTCTCCCTGATTGGCGCCGAACGCGATTAAAGCTTCGGCTTTTTTGGGAGAAGATTGATTCATGGTCAGGTTCAACGAGGAAAAGAAAAAACGACGAAAGAACATCCTGCTCGATCGCCGTTTTTATCCAACCGAATGAAGACTGGATTATAAAGCTACCCGAAGGCAACCGTCGCTTTCTCGATTCATTATGGCCAATCCATAGCCCAGAATCGATTCCACGATGCGTTAAAGGGTTGGGACTCCGTGTCCATAGCTGTTCACCACCGACTTGTGTCCTTGGTCGCCCCCCCGTCTCATTGGCGCCCGTCCATGAGCGCGACTGTCTCCATCCTTATTTAATCGTCGTAACGTTCTGGGCCATCCTTACCCCTTCAGTCCCACCAACAACAGCAGCGATTCATAAGCAAAAATTCTTGATCCAATTCCTGCGGACAACTTTTCACTTCCTTACCGTTGTTGGTGCGGCCAATGTTAAGCATCGATGAATCTCTGTCAAGCAAATCACCAATTTTTTTCGATGCCATCATCCAAAAAAATTCTCTCCGATTGATTGACGAGTCAAAAGATTTCGCGCACGCAAATCGGATCGCGCGGCATCCATTTCTGTTTGACGTTATCATGGTGACACCCCGAAGCGGGTCGAAACTCCGATGAATTCTGAGCTAAAAACCACCGAGCAAGTTCCTTGAAAATCATTCACTATCCTCATCCAACGCTGCGTTACAAATCAAAACCGGTAACCGTCATCAATCGTGAACTCAAAGAGATCGTTCGCGAAATGTTCGTACTGATGTACGCCGCGAAGGGCATCGGGTTGGCTGCGAATCAGGTGGGACTTCCGTTGCAACTGTTTGTTATCAATCTTGCGGGCAACCCCGATGAAGGCGATGAGCGGGTCTTCATCAATCCGGTGATCAGCAAACCTGGAGGCCAGTCCGAAGCGGAAGAAGGTTGTCTGAGCATCCCCGAAGTCAACGGTATGGTGCTGCGCCCGGAGAAGGTGCACGTGTCTGCTTTCGATCTTGCCGGAAACGAAATCGATGAAACCGTGGACGGACTGTTGGCTCGAGCCATTCAGCACGAACATGACCATCTCAACAGTATCCTGTTTATCGATCGACTGTCGGAATCGGTGAAGAAGAACATCGATGGACAACTGTACGAGTTCGAAAACCATCACCAGGCACTGGTTAAATCAGGGGAGATTCCTGATGTCGAAACCAACATCAAGCAACTCGCTGAAATCGAAGCGAAGTTTTGCGTTTAATACAACAAGCCGAACAAGGCATTTTGATTGAAAGCGGTTTCCGAGCATGCGTTTGATTCTATTTGGAACTGGGCCCTTTGCGGTGCCTTCCTATGAAGCGCTGATTGATCAGCACGAAGTAGTCGCCATGGTGACGCGTCCGATCGAAGACGGTGGCAAGCGTCGCAAGACTGCTGAAAATCCGACGCGTGATTTGGGTGAAGCCAAAGGATTGAAAATCCTGGATCCGCCCAACTGCAATGAAGCGGATTTCGTAAAACAGCTCGAGGCCTTCAACGCGGATCTGTTCGTTGTTTGCGACTACGGCCAGATACTTTCGCGAGACTGTTTGGCAGCGGCACGACTGGGTGGAATCAATTTGCACGGTTCGCTTCTGCCGCTTTACCGTGGTGCAGCCCCGATCCAGTGGTGCGTCTACAACGGCGACACGGTCACCGGTGTTACGGTAATTCACATGACGGCAAAACTCGATGGTGGCCCATGCATTGTGAAATCTGAGCTGACGATCGGTGCCGATGAAACTGCGGAAGAGCTTGAGCCACGTTTGTCGAATCTCGGACACGCTGCGATTGAAAAAGCCATCGCCATGCTTGAGTCATGGGACGGTGAATCGACGCTGGGTGAAATTCAGGATCCCGCGATGGCAACGAAAGCGCCACGGCTGAAAAAGTCTGATGGGAAAATTGATTTCAGTCGAACAGCGACGCAAATTTTCAATCAGGTCCGTGCCTTCGTACCTTGGCCTCGCTCGTTCATGAACTGGACTCCGCAAGGAAAAAGTCCCATTCGTTTAATTGTTGGAAGAACATCGGTCGTCGACGAAGCTGACATGGCGGAAGAAACGCTGACTGATGTTGATCCGGGCGCGGTCGCGCTCTGCGATTCAAATCGATTGTGGATTCAGACCGGCGTAGGGCTAATTTCAATTCTGGAAATTCAGCCTTCGGGCAAACGCATGATGCCGATCTCGGACTTTTTGCGAGGCCATCAACCGAACGTTGGTGACGTACTTTCGTAGTGGTCAATCGTGAACAGGTGGCGAACTATTTCTGACCGCGAAACGAAACCGTTGCGGTCGTGCCTTCGCCTGGTGCCGATCGATAAACGACATCGCCATCAACACCCCGCAGCACGTTGATCGCCAGGAACACACCCAGCCCCATGCCTTTTCCCGGCGGTTTGGTGGTAAAGAAAGGTTCGCTGACACGTTGCAGAATTTCTTCCGGCATGCCCGAACCCCAATCGGTAATCTCTACCTCTGCTTTGTCACCGCGATGCGTAACGGCGAGCCGCACCGAACGACCGGACTCGTCGGCGTCGATCGCGTTCTTTATCAGGCCTCGAATTGCCTGGCTTAAAGCATCGAGAGGAACATCGACCATCCAGGAATCTGCGTCTGGCGGCAAGCTCACCTCGACGCGACTGGCACCGATCAGGCCTTCGAGGCAGCTATCGATTAGTTCCTCCATGGAAACAGATTGCATTTGTTCGCCAATGCTTTCGCCGGCGTGGCTGGACATGCGATCGAGAATACCTCGGCAGCGATCCAGCTGGCTGCGAATCAGACTGACGTCCTCCACGACATCATTGGCACCGGGAAAGTTTGGCGGATGCTGCTCGAAAGCTTTCTCGACATCCTTGGCAACGATGGCGATGGTTGACAGCGGTGTCGCCAGTTCGTGTGCCGCGCCGGCGGCAAGCGTTCCGAGTGCTTCGATTTTCTCATAGCGTGCTCGCGACTCTTCAGCTCTGCGGACAGTAACTTGCTGCTGACGAAGTTCGTCCGTGAGCCGTGTCATGAAGTAAACGATAACGCTTGAGCAGGCTGTGAAAGCGACTAACAGACCTACGTGCCGAAGCGTCGCGATCCCGTGGTCGGTAATCGAATCCAGCCCCATGTCCAGTTGTTCGATCTGGTGATGGTCGAACAGCAGCCCGGCAAAACAAAGGATTGACATCACGTTAAGTCCCCAAGCCCACTTTCGGTTCAGAACCAGAGCCGAGAGGCTCACGTTGACAAAGAAGAACAATGAAAACGGATTGTTGGGGCCGCCCGTCGCGTACAGCAGGGTCGTCAGTGAAAACAGGTCCATCAACAGAATCACGCCCATGACGCGATTCGATGGCTTTGGTTTGACTTCTTTTTTTGCCAGCGACAAATACCAGTGCATCAGCATGAGGTTCGACACGGCGGTCAGCGAGATCGCCACGGCCAACAGCCAAACCGAAGGAAGCTTAATTTTGAACAGTCCGATCGTGATCATGATCGTGACCACCTGACCGACCACCGCGACCCAACGTAGTTTGATCAGCCAGCTGGCATTGATGAGGTGTCGATCTGAACTGGCATCCATTGTCATCTGCGTTGTATCGTCCCAAATGGCCCATTTGGTTTCTTGGGGAATTTAATCATGGGCCAGATCAAAGTATAGTAAGTTGCGGCTACGGACTTTCGCCCGCGCAAACCAACCGAATCCTGTCAATCATGACTACTGGTTCCAATTCAGAAACTCCCTATTCGGCACCGCCCTCGACGTCGGCACCGTCTTCGACTTCGGCATCCGCTCCGTCGACGATGAACACCGAAGGTCCATTTCCTCGCTCGACCGTGATGCAAAAGTCACCTCAGTTGAGCAGTGTGGCATTGACGCGACTGCTGATTGGCATGTGCCTGTTGCCCGTCATCACGATCATGACGTTATGGTACATCATGCCGCCGGTTTCGGAGGGACAGCTTAATTGCCAGTTCACGGCAAAGGATCTTCCGGACGCTGATTTTTACGAGATCGAATACTGGAAACGAAGCGAGTACGAACTTGGCGAGCTAATTGTCAGCAATCTCGAAGACCAGGATTGGACGCACCTGAACATTCAGGTCAACTCAAACTATCAGGTCTACGATCGCGAACCGATTCCGGCTGGGACTTCGAAAATCTACAAGCTAGATCGATTTGTCAGCCGTGCCGGGGCGCGTTTCAGTCTGCAGTACAACCCACTCAAGTCCGTCAGAATTTACGCGCGGCGCCCGACCCATGATCGGGCAACGTACTATTGCGAATTCAAAGACGGCAAAGCGGTCGAAGTAGATCGCTAAATCATTTGGCTATACACAAGCACACTCGCGGCCAAAGATCGGGGATTCTGATGTGAACTCACCGTTCGCATTCTTTCGGCCAAGAGACCACCAATTGGGAAAATTATGAACGACAAGGTTGCGCAACTCGCGCCTGCAGAGGTTTGGACGTGGTTTGAAAAACTGAACGAAGTGCCCCGTCCATCAAAACAGGAAGAACGGGTCATCGCTTTCATTCAGAGCGTCGGCGCCGAATTGGGATTGGAAACCATCACTGACGATGCAGGGAATGTCATCATTCGAAAACCGGCGACGGCGGGCAAAGAAGGCGTGACGCCTGTGATCCTGCAGGCGCACCTCGACATGGTGCATCAGAAAAACGCCGACACCGATTTCGATTTCTCGTCACAGGGCATTGAGTCCAAGATCGACGGCGATTGGGTCAAAGCCAAAGGTACAACGTTGGGCGCTGACAACGGAATGGGCGTGGCTTCGATCCTCGCAGTTCTGGCGTCCGACTCGATCGAACACGGATCTGTCGAAGCGCTGTTTACGATCGATGAAGAAACCGGGATGACCGGCGCGTTTGAGCTGCAACCCGGATTGCTGCAAGGAAAAATCCTGCTCAACACCGACACCGAAGACGAAGGCGAATTGACGATCGGATGCGCCGGAGGCATCGACACATCGGTTACCGTTCGCTGCACCAGTCAGACTCCGTCGGCAGGCACCTGGTTGAAGGTTTCGATCACCGGATTGCGAGGGGGCCATTCGGGTTGCGAGATCCATTTGGGACGGGGAAACGCGAACAAAATCATGAATCGGATCCTGTGGACCTGCCAACAGGCTGGGGCCGATTTCGAAGTCGCGTCGATCAACGGTGGCAGCCTGAGAAATGCGATTCCACGCGAATCGTTTGCGGTCCTCAACGTTCGCGATGAAACAACTTTTAAGACGACGGCATCAACGATCGTCGCAACGATTCAGGCAGAACTTTCAAAGACCGAACCGGATTTGAAAGTAGAGTTCGAAGCGACCGATGCGGTTGAGAGAGTCCTTGAGGCTTCGCTGCAGAAAAACCTGTTGGCTGGAATTTACGCGGCGCCGTGTGGCGTGATTCGAATGAGCGATCAAGTTGATGGGCTTGTCGAAACTTCGACCAGTCTGTCGCTCGTTGGGATCGATTCGGAAAAAGCATCGATCGAATTTCTGACTCGCAGCAGTGTTGAGTCAGCAAAGACAGATGTCACAAATCAAATCGAAGCAGCGTTTGCAGTCGCTTCCGCCAACGTCACTCACAACGGAAACTATCCGGGCTGGGAACCAAACGCTGATTCCGAAATGGTTGCTCTGATGAAAGGCATCTATGAAGAAATGTTCGGCGAGCAAGCGATCGTCAACGCCGTTCACGCCGGGCTTGAATGCGGCATTATCGGCAGCCACTATCCCGGGCTGGACATGGTTTCGTTTGGTCCGACGATCAAAAATCCGCACTCTCCCGATGAGATGTGCCACATCCAAAGCGTAGAAAAGTATTGGCAGTTCCTGTTGGAAGTTCTCAAGCGCATCGAGTAGTTCGACCGTGTCAAATCGATGGCTGAACATGGCGAAGACGTCGATCGAGAACTGGCGAGTTCAGCGAATTCATTTCACAGCTACTTTGGCCAGAGACTTTTGATGCTTTCTTCGTCCGAAGCAAGAATCGCCAAACCGAATGCGACAAGGACAACCAACAGCATCATGATCAGCGGGTGAATGTTGTCGATGAATTCCACTTTCGTTTCTTCGCCGTCGATTCGCCAATGGACTGTGTCTTCCCATCCGTTGACGGTAAATCGATAGCTTCCCGTTGGGTTTTCTGCAGTCGCTTTCGTCCACGGAGGTGAACTTGCGGGCTGGCGGGAGGCAGGATCGTCGCTGCGAATCAGGCTCATGCTGATCAGCACGATAGCCATCAGCGTGGCGACAAAGGGAATGAAAATTCGTTCGATCATGGCAGGATAGTCAGGATGAGGTGAGGCTCCAGAATTATTTGAGTGCGTCGAATTGCAATCCAAAAGTCCAGTTCGTCAGGAAACCTCACCGCTAAACGGATTCAAAGCTGTTGTAACCGCCAAAACCCGACCTTGGGGCCGACGTGCCAGATTTCAATCCGAAACCGGACTGGGATATCGCCGAGCTCTGTCCATAATGGTGGCATGAGCGACGGACCAAAAAAACCGGGCGGGATCAAGAGTCAGCGACGGGCAATTCGTACTGCCGAGGGCTATCTTGAATTGATGTCGACTTTCGAGTCTGGCCTTTCGATGGACGAAGCGCTCGCTCAGCCGATCGCCGACCGGATGCTTCGGTTGCTTGAGAACATCGAGCCCACTGCCGAGCATCGCTGTTACGTGATGCATCTCAAAGGTGAAGCTTGCCGATTCGCAAACCGTTTCGAAGAAGCCATCGTCCACTTTCGCAAGTCGTTGGAAATGGAACCGGATAGCATTCACGGCCTGTTGGCGATCGCGTGGTGCTTCAAACGGGTCGGCCGTATCGATGAATCGATCGAGTCGATGCAAATTGCGATCGAGTTCGAACCAGACCAGGCGATCTGCCACTACAACCTGGCTTGCTACTACGCGCTCGCTGGTCGCACAGCGAATGCGATCGAGTACCTTGCTCAGGCTTTCGAGTTACGACCGTCGTTCCGCCAGGAAGTCGATTCGGAAAGCGACTTTGATGCGATCCGCGACGACAAGGAATTTCTGGAGTTTCTCTCACCCGAGGTGGCCTAGGCTTTGAGGCGGCAATGGCGTTGAGGATGTGATCGCACAAGCTCATGGCAAGGACGCCGTTCGTTTCTCCGCTTGCCATTTTGCCGTTCAACGTTTCTTCCGTTCGCCAACTCCAGAATCCATATCGATTCCGCTAAACCAGTTGCGAAGCCGCGGGTACCGGGAAGCTGTCGCACATTTCCTTGACGCCGCTCTTGATCGAGGCGTGAACCGATTCGTCGTTCGCGTTTTTAAGCGCTTCCACGATCCACTGACCGATCTGTTTCATCTGATCGACGCCCATCCCGCGAGTCGTCAACGCCGGAGTTCCAATTCGCACACCGCTTGGGTCCATCGGAGTTCGTGGGTCAAACGGGATCATGTTTTTGTTGACTGTAATTTCGCAACGCCCCAAGGCCTCTTCTGCGTCTTTCCCGCCAAGATCGAGCGACGTCGCGACATCGACCAGGCACAGATGATTGTCTGTTCCACCGCTGACGAGCGTCAAACCGCCGGCCATTAGCGTTTCGGCAAGCGCTTTTGAGTTGTCGACAATGTTCTGGGCGTAGGTTTTGAACTCCGGTTTGAGACACTCGCCATAGCAAACCGCTTTGCCTGCCACGATGTGCATCAGTGGGCCACCTTGCATGCCCGGGAAAACCGCAGAGTTGATTTTTTTGATCCACGGCTTCTTACACAAAATCATTCCCGATCGCGGACCGCGAAGCGTCTTGTGCGTTGTCGAAGTCACGAAATCGGCATGCGGAACCGGGCTGTTGTGAACTCCGCCGGCTACCAGTCCGGAATAGTGAGCCATGTCGACAAACAAAAGTGCACCGACATCGTCAGCGATTTCGCGGAACTTCTCGTGGGGAATCTCTCGCGGGTAAGCACTTGCGCCGGCCACGATCATCTTTGGCTTGTGCTCTTTGGCCAACGCCGCAACCTGATCGAAATCGATTCGATGGTCGTCTTTCTTGACACCGTAGTTAATGAAGTTGTAGAGCTTTCCCGAAAGGTTCAAACGCATGCCGTGCGTCAGATGGCCTCCATGAGCCAGGTCCAGGCCAAGCACGGTGTCGCCAACATCGAGGGCCGCGAGGTAGACCGCCTGGTTGGCCTGGGAACCGGAGTTCGGTTGCACGTTTGCGGCTTCTGCGCCGAAGAGTTCTTTCGCGCGATTGCGAGCCACATTCTCCAGCACATCAACATGCTCACACCCGCCGTAGTAGCGACGTCCCGGATAGCCCTCGGCATACTTGTTGGTCAGCACGCTTCCCGCGGCTTCCATGATGGCCACGCTGGTGTAGTTTTCGCTGGCGATCATTTCCAGGCCGTCCTGCTGCCGCACGGCTTCGGCTTGGATCAGGTCAAAGATTTCCGGGTCTTGTGATTGCAGGTTCATGTTTGGCATGTTCGTTGATGGTTCAGGTAGACAAGTCTGTCCCCAGGCTTGCGTTATTTCTCGCCGCGAATGGAAGACCGCGGCCACTTGATTATCACCAACTATTCGACTTTTTCGATGGCTAATTTTAGCTCGCCACGATTGTCGCCCAAATTCGCTGGCGATTCGTTAATCCGAAAGCACAGCAGCCCGTCAACGTCCGCCGTGAACACGCTGCCAGCGCCAAGCGATACAGGATTCGCTTCGCAGATTTTCGGCAACAGCCCCGTGTTCGATTGCAATGGCAACATCATGGCCTGAACTTCGCCGATTGGACGACCGCGATAGTAATCGATCGTGATGCCACTGGCTTCGCTCTGCCATGGCTTGCGTTTGCCATCAACCGTCGAGCTACCGATTTCGAATCGGCCGGTCGCGGTGATGCGGAACTTTTGACCAGCCTTGATCTGACGGTTGAGGAACTGCCAAGACCGATCGGACTGTAGCTCAAACAGGTTGTCTTCGTCACCGATGCGAAGCTCGCTCATCGCCCCGCGCGAAACAGAATAGCCGTAGTCCAGCTCCCGGATGAACCAGGCCCAATCCCGCTCCAACAATGCCAGAACTTCCCCAAACAGGCTCTCAAATTTTCGATTGAAAGAATCTGGTGATCGCTGGACGTGTTTTTGCAATTCCGGAAACAGGTCCTTGCTCAGCGGATGCTCGCTAAGGAACTCGCAGGCTGCCCAGCTCCAGGCGTAGTTTTCAACATCGCCGTAGGCTCGATTCGGAGTCAGCAAAACATCCTGCAGTGATTTGTCCTGTTGGCCTTCGCGGTTCGCAGCAACCCATTGCTTGATCAGCTTTGGGCGACCCCAGCCTTCGGACTCGCCAGGATCTTTTACTCGGTGGTGGATCGTCAGCTTTCCATCGGTCCAGCGATGCAAACCCAACAGCTCCGCCATTCCTTCAGCGTACCACGGTGCACCAAGCCCGCTGCCAAACCACTGCATGAACGCGTGTGTGCCTTCGTGCAACAGCAGGTGCCGCGTGTAGTAGTCGTCTGGCTGAACGAAAAACCACAGCTCGTGGCCGCGATTGATACCGGCAGGAAACTTCGGTAGATCGGCCGGAATCAGCCCGGCAGTTTCGAATCGCGATTTGTCACGAATCAAAAACGCTTTCATCTTCCACGGCTCCGTTTCAGCAACGTCGACACCAAAGTACTCACACCATTGCGGTACGGCGGCGTCGAAGATGACAGGAAGCTCTTCGACAGCATCACTTTCTGGAGCATCGGTGTAGATCGTAACGTACCGACCCTCGATGCTGCGAATTCCGGCATCGGCAACACGGCGCTCATCGATCTTCATCGGATCGCCCATGCGAGGATTGATGTCCTGCATCGTTTGCGCGTTCGCTGCTGAAACTGCCCACAGCCCGATAACAACTACGCAGCAAAATTTTGTGAACCGATGAAGTTGCATCACTCGAGCACTTTCATCTCGATCCAGCTCGCGTTATCTGCGTTGTGATAAACGCGATGTGTGGCCGGAACGAAGTCCGCGTCGTCCGCGTCGAAAATATTCGGCACGTACTTCTGCGGATTGCGATCGATGTAAGGGAAAAACGTACTTTGCACGTGGATCATGATCCGATGACCGGGTTTGAAGGTGTAGCAAACGTCCTGCAGCGGCAGATCCACCGTTGCGACTTCGTCCGGCACGAATGGTTCGGGTTTTTCATAGCTGTTGCGAAACCGGCCGCGAATCGTCTCGCTGCGAACCAGTCCCTGAAAGCCACCGAACTTGATCCCTGCATCTGAGCCTTCGACAAACGGATGGTCATCCGGATAGACATCGATCAGTTTCACGATCCAGTCCGCCGCCGATTGGGAAGTTGAAACCTGCAAGTGAGCCAACATGTCACCGGTCAGCGTCATCGGTTTTTCCAAAGGATCTGAAACGAAAGACAATACATCCGGTCGGGCAGTCGCGAAGCGCTGATCGTCGGTCATGAACTCGCGTGGCGTGAAGCGGAACTTGATGTCTGACTGCTGCCGATAGGGGACCGGATTGGCAGGATCGCTGATGAACTCAGTGAACGCATCGTCGGCATTGGCATTGGATTGTGGAGCTTCGGAGCCAAGCTTTCCACCGGCACCAAAATACTGCTTGATGGTTTTCGATTCTGCTGGTGGCCACTTGCTGAACTTTTTCCAACTCCGAGCCCCGGTGTCATACATCATGGCTTCGAATTCGGGTGCAGCACCTTCGCCTTTAAGAAAGTGCGCGAAGAAAGGCGCTTCCACCTGACGTTGGTAGAACTCCTGCAACCCCTTGTCGATCCCGAGCTTTCCAACCGTGTAGATCTGATCCGGTCGGACTCCGCGCCTTGCCCATTCGCCGTGCTCCCACGGTCCCATGATGATCGCATTGAAAGTGTCGTTGTTCTTTTCGATACTACGATAGATGTTCAACGGACCGTAGAGATCTTCGGCATCATAAAAGCCACCGACCACCAGTACGTTGGTCTTGATGTCTTTCAGGTGCGGGAGAATCGATCGCTTCTGCCAAAACGAATCGTAATTGGGATGATTGGAAAGCTGTTGCCAGAATTCGTTTTTTTCTTCGAACAGTTGATCCGCATTTTTGAGCGAGCCCATGTTCAGATAGAACTGCCACGCGTCTTTGGTTCCCATCGCGACTTCCGGGTACCATTTTCGTTGCGTCGGTCCGTTATGTTGATAGCCAAAAGTGTTCGTAGCGGAGAGGTAGCTGAGCAGGTACGCGCCGTGGTGGTGGAAATCGTCGAAGAAGAAATCCGAAATCGGCGCCTGAGGCGTGGAAGCAACGAGGGCAGGGTGGTGATTGGGCAATGCTGCGGCACAGTAAAAACCGGGGTAGGAGATGCCCCACATGCCGACTTTGCCGTTGTTGTTCCGGACTCGTTTGACAAGGAAGTCGATCGTGTCATAGGTATCCGAGCTTTCGTCGACGACTTTTTCATCGTCCACGTTGGGACGCATGTTGTCGTAGCTGCCTTCGGACATGAATCGACCGCGAACGTCCTGATGGACGAAAATGTAGCCCTGGTCTTCCATGATCGCGGACGGTCCGACTCGCGGCGAGTAACGTCCTTCCCCGTACGGTCCGGTGCTGTAGGGCGTGCGGTTGAGCATGATTGGATATTTTTTGCTCGTGTCGCGCGGCGAATAGATCGTTGTGTGTAGCTTGATTCCGTCCCGCATCGGAATGTCGACTTCGGTTTTTTGGTAGGCCGCGATAATGCGTTCGGCGCCAGGAAACTGTTGGGCGCTGGCGTGGCCTGCAAAAGACGTTGCCAATGCAAAGGCAACCAGAAAAACAAAGCGAGTCAAAATGCACATGGACTTGTTGCCTGTGTTCAAACTAAAAATGGGGTGATGAGGAAGTTCGGAGTGCGCAGCTTACGCGGGGAAGCGGCCCTTCGTTCAGTTTAACATCAAATCGCAGTTCAAGTTTCTTGCCAATGGGCTCAGTGAGTTGCTGACTTATTGATACGAGTCTGGGACAGACTCGGCTACTGAGATATTGGGCGGATGCGGTTCTGGGGCAGACTCGGCTGCTTTAGCCGATGGGCCGTGCCTGAAAACGGTCTTCCAGAACTTCGAAATGGTCCAGCGACATGTCCGACGGATGCGCTTCACCACAAGCACGACACAGCTGCAGGACTTCTTTTCGTAGCGTCGTGATGTAGTTCGCCAAACGGGCCGATTTGTCAGTCGGGTCCAGGCCTCGCATCAGCCACTTGTCCTGAGTCGCGACTCCGGTCGGACATTTTCCGGTGTGACAGATCTGCGCCTGAATGCAACCGATCGCCATCATCGCCGTGCGAGCCACGTTGATCATGTCGCAACCCATCGCCATTGCCAGCAAGGTCTCTTCCGGGAATCCAAGTTTCCCCGAACCGATGAACGTCAAGCGATCCTGAATGCCGGCGTCAGTAAAAATTCGATGCACGCGATCAAAGCCAATTCGAAACGGAAGCGCCACGTGGTCTGAAAAAACCAGCGGCGCGGCGCCAGTGCCTCCTTCGCCGCCGTCGATAGAAAGAAAGTCGATGCCGCGGTCGCCCGTTTCCATGTGCCTGACCAACTCATTCCAAAAATCCAGCTGGCCAACGGCGGACTTGATTCCGACGGGTAATCCGGAAAGGTCCGCCAACCGCTCGACGAAATCCAGCATCCCGTCAGCGTCGTTGAACATGCGATGGGCGTTGGGACTGAGACAGCTTTTGCCAACCGGGATGCCGCGAATGTTGGCGATTTCCGGAGTAACTTTGCTGCCGGGAAGGACGCCGCCGCGACCCGGTTTGGCACCCTGACTGATTTTGACTTCGATGGCTTTGACGTTGAAGCGATCACAAGTTTCGACGAAACGCTTCTCGTCGAAAGTACCGTCAGCATCGCGGGCTCCGTAGTAGCCGGTCCCCAGTTGCCAAACGAGATCCGAACCATGATCGTGATGCGGAGAAACGCCTCCTTCACCCGTGTTCTGTAGGCAACCGCATAGCGCAGCGCCACGACTCATCGCTTCCACCGCCGGAGCACTCAGCGAGCCGTAGCTCATGGCGGAAATGTTGATGATCGAGTTCGGTCGAAATGCGCCTTTGCGATTGCGTGCTTCGCCGATCACTTTGGTCGACGGGATTATGTAGTCCGGATCGTAGCCCTCGTCTTCGGGCTGCGGATCGAACAGTGGAAAAGTGCTTTGTTTGATAATCAAATAGCCTGGAGACTGTTCGATATCGTTGTCGGTTCCAAACCCAAAGTAGTTATTGCTTTTGTCGGCCGAGCGATAGATCCATTCGCGATCGTCGCGATTGAAAGGACGTTCCTCGTTATTGTCTGCGACGATGTACTGCCGCAGTTTCGGTCCAAGTTCCGAAAGAAAGTGCCTGCCGTGGCCAACGACGGGATAGTTTCGACAGATTGGATCCTTGGTTTGCAGCAAATCATGAATCGCGAGAGCAGCAACGCCGAGAAGCACGATAACTGCGATGACAATAAAGATGGTGGTGATCATTCCGTTTTCCAGGTAGACAAAATCTGGCTCGGATTATATCCCATTTTGGCCAACAGTTTTCTTCAACGACGGCAAACCACGGTCCCGAACTTCGGCCCGGCCGACTACGATGTAAGCTTCCAATTCGAACCCCGTGACCAGTCATGCCGAATCCAAAAATCATTTCATTCACTGTCGACGACGTTCGATTCCCAACTTCTGACGATGCTGATGGCTCGGACGCGATGCACGGTTCACCCGATTATTCAGCAGCCTACATCGTGCTCAAAACAGACTCGGATTTTGAAGGCCATGGTTTGACGTTTACGCTCGGACGCGGGACGGAGCTTTGTGTCGAAGCCGCAAAATATCTCTGTCAATTCATCGTAGGCATGACGCTGGATGAAATCCGGGGCGACTTTGCCGGGCTGTGGAGAAAACTCACCAGCGAACCGCAATTCCGTTGGGTCGGACCCGAAAAAGGAGTCATTCACCTGGCGACCGGTGGTGTGATCAATGCGATTTGGGATCTGTACGCCAAAGTCGAAAACAAACCGCTTTGGAAACTGGTTTGCGACATGTCGGCGGAGGAAATGGTCAGCTGTATTGATTTTCGCTACCTGACCGATGCGCTGACTCCTGAGGAAGCGATCGAAATTCTCAAAGCCAACGACTCGACCGCGGCGGTTCGCGAGAAAGAGATGCTGGAAAGCGGATTTCCCGCCTACACGACTTCCGCTGGATGGTTGGGCTACAGCGACGAAAAAATCGTGCGGCTCTGTAACGAAGGCATCGCGGATGGTTGGAGCCATTTCAAACTGAAGGTTGGCGACAACCTCGAAGATGATCGACGCCGCGCCGGAATCATGCGGAACACGATCGGCCCGGATCGAAAGATGATGCTCGACGCGAATCAGCGATGGGATGTTCAGCAAGCGATCGACTGGACGAATACTCTGGCTGAGTTCAATCCGTGGTGGATCGAGGAACCGACCTGTCCGGACGATGTCCTGGCTCATAAAGCGATCGGAGAAGGCGTGCATCCGATCGGCATCGCGACGGGTGAGCAGTGTCAGAACCGGGTCATGTTCAAACAGTTTCTTCAGGCCGGAGCGATTCAATTCTGTCAGATCGACAGCTGCCGTTTGGGCGGAGTGAACGAGGTGTTATCCGTATTGTTGTTGGCCAAAAAATTCGGCGTACCTGTGTGTCCTCACGCGGGTGGCGTTGGTTTGTGCGAATACGTGAACCATCTGATCATGATCGACTACATTCGTATTGGGGCGTCAACGGATTCGCATGTGGCTGAGTTTGTCGATCACTTGCATGAGCACTTTGTAGATCCTTGCGTGATCAAGAATGCGGCTTACATGCCACCGACTGCTGCGGGATATAGCGCAACGATGAAACCTGAAACGATTGAAAAGTTTCGCTTTCCCGACGGCGAAGTTTGGTCCACCAGAAACAGTGGCTGAGGTTAGCGCCAGTTTCAGTCAGGACCGGGTGCCGCGGCTATTCATGATCGAGCGTTATTCAAAATACAGCATTGGCGTTTTTGGCAGCGGAGACATCCACGGCACTTTGACGCCAGCCGTTCTTAAGCCACGACCGACCCAGGAGTTGCACGTGTTGAGCAAGTGGTAGCGCCCTTTGGCTTCGAAAAACGCATCGGTTGTCGAGTAGGCGTAGCCCGGAATTTGGATGGCCTTGCCCTCAGAATCTCGCCGTAGCGTTTGCTTGATAAAGTCCACCAGCTGGCGATATTGATCTTGCGAAATCGTAACCGATGCGGCGTCCGGATGGTGTTCGGGATGCGTAAATTTTGCGTGAACGCAGCTCTCTGAAGGAAGCAACAACGCGTTGGCTGCGATCGATAATTTGAAATCATCCCACGTTTCGGTGTGTAGAAAGAAGCCTTTGTCTCCCCAACCGATTGCAACATGTGTCGCCGCGGAAACATCATCCGTGATGGCTGCGTTCTGAAACTCAACGGACCAATCGATGACGTTCGTAACCACGGGCACGATGATATCGGCATGCACTTCGTTCGAGACAACGTGCAGCGTGATTCCTTTTTCGGCCAGGACGAAATCGTTGTTTACTGGAATGAGGCCCAGCAGAACGATCGCGACATAGGCTAACACGACGAAGCAAAACCACTTGAAGATCCGTTTTCCTCTACGAACGACGCGCCACTGCCACTGATTTGGTTTCGATGTCGTTCGAACTGATTTGGCTTCCTGCATTCTGTTGCTACGAACAGATCAAACTCCCGGTTCACGTTTTGATTTGAATTTTAAGTCTCGCTTTGGCGATCCGTCCGCTATTTCTTTGTCAGTCGACCGTAGAGTGCCTCGTAGGCTTTTGCACTTGCCGTCCACGACCAATCCTGGCTCATGCCCTGATTCACCAACTGCCTCCAACACTCTTTGTCCTCATAGTACATCCGCGCTGCGCGGTGAAGTGTGTGCTCGAGGGCGTCCGCCGAGAAGTCTGCAAACGAGAATCCGTTCGCGGTTCCGTTGCCCAGTGTTTCGAGGCTGGCATCGACGACCGTGTCCGCCAGCCCGCCCGTGCTGCGAACAACCGGAACGGTTCCATAAGCCATGCTGTACATCTGGTTCAAACCGCAGGGTTCGTATTCGCTCGGCATGACGAAAATGTCGCTGCCCGCTTCAATCTGATGAGCCAACTGGTTTGAAAAATCCAGCGTGACCGACAGCTGTCCGGCAAACTGTTGTTGCAATGTCGACAGCACGACATGAAAATCCGGATCGCCGGTTCCAAGCACAACCCATTGAGCATGGTTGTTGGGGTCTTCCAGCCAGCGACGCATCACGGGAAGGATCAGCGACCAGCCTTTTTGAGTCGCCAGGCGCCCCACGATTCCGATCATCGGGACGTCCGGATTCTGGTGAAGTTGGCCCAGCTTCTGCACTTCGGCTTTGCAAGCTGCCTTTCCTACCGGCCACGAATCGCGATCGAACTTTTGCGAAATCAATTCGTCCACAGCCGGATTCCAGGCGGTGTCGTCGATGCCGTTGATGATGCCCGATACGTCCGCGGATCGATGTTGCAACACGGTTTCGAGCCCGCATCCCTGAGCCGGCGATTGAATCTCTTTTGCGTAGGTCGGACTGACAGTGTTGATCGCGTCGGCATAGACCAATCCGGTCTTGAGCAGATTTAGCCGACCGTAAAACTCCATCTCTTCATAGTTGAAATGTTTCCAGTCCAATCCCGTGATCGCCATTTTGTCGGCCACGAAAGTTCCCTGGTACGCGAGGTTGTGAACCGTCATCAACGAGGCCACGTTTTCGTAAATCGGATTCTGGTGATACTCGCACTTGAGCAGCGCCGGAATCAACCCTGTTTGCCAATCGTTGACGTGAATCAAATCGGGTTGCAGATCGAGTATGCGAATGGACTCCATCACGCTGCGGCAAAAGAAAGTGAACCGTTCGCAGTTATCCTGATAGTCCTGTCCGTTTTCGCCGTACAGGCCATCGCGATTGAAATACTCGTCGTGACCGACCAGCCAAACCGGTACGTTGCTGTTCGGGACAGTAGTTCGCAACAGTTGGCCGTCTTCTACCAGACTGCCGACCGGGATCTCCAGTTTTTGTCGGGTGTCTTCGATTTGAAACTTGTCAGCTTTTTCTTTGACGCAGCGATAGTACGGCATGAAGACATTGACTTCATGGCCCAGATTCTCGAGTTCCCGGGGCAGGGCACCGCAGACGTCAGCCAAACCACCGGTTTTTGCGAAAGGAACGACTTCGCTGCTGGCAAGAATGATTTTCATGGAGCTTTGACTTAAAAGATTGCTGTACGAGTATCAATTCGAGGTTGATAAGAGGTTCATTCGCTCCGGCGATGCCGGCAAACACCAACCAATGGCGGTGAATGGCAAGTTTGGGAACGAGTGGGCAATATACTCGCAAAAACAGGCTCCGACACGGCAGCAGGCTCGAATTCGTCTATCCTGATTTGCGAAACTGCGACTAAAATCGGTTTTTGCCCGCGCGTCCTGCCTGCTCTGTCATGCAACCATTTGCCTACGAACGAATCAACGAAACGACGTGGATGTACGTGTCGACGTTTCTGATCCTTTCGTTCTTTTTCAAATTTAATCGGGCGTGGAGCATTCGCAATCTCGATCTGTTTCTGATCATTTTGCTGGCTCCGGGTTTGCTGCTGATTCAATCGGGACGACTGGAACACGCTCGATTCCTCGAACAACAGGCGATTGAGCAGATGGCGCCTGAGGTCGAAAGCGAATCTGATTCGCAGCGAAGACCCATCGTTAACCAGGCTGGCTTTCGCAAATCGATACAGGAATCAGAATCCGGCGTGGAACGTTCGGATCTTCCGGTCGCGAAACCGGGTGCGTCGGAACTGGGCTTCGATGAGCCCGGGATGGCGAGGCAACGCTACGGCTACTTCTGGATGTTCATCATCGGTGGCCTGATCATGATACGGATGCTGATCGATCCCGTGTTCGTGCGCCGACCCGTGCTGGATCCGAACCTTTCGATCGGAGGAATGGTTTTTGTTGGGCTAAGTCTGTTGATTTTTGTGCTGGCCAACATCGCGACCTACGCTCCGGGCGAGGAAGACATCGAAGGCGCCCGCAACGCTGTCAAAATGCTTCGACTCGAAGCCGCCAGCGACAGCGAAGACGTGCAACTGATTCAACGCGGGCCTGGCTATCGTTTGCTGTATTTGCTGCCCGTCCTTTCGACTTATGAAAACAGTAACGAGATCCGCGAAAGTGGATCCGATGCGGCGTCAAATCAGGGTCGCTACATTGTTGCCGCCAAGACCGTCGCGATCACCAGCCAGGTTTTGATTGTGCTGGGGTTGATTCTGTTTTGCCACTACCACTTCGGCAACTTTCACGCAGGAGTCGGCATCGCGACGATCTATATGCTATTGCCCTACACGGTGATCTACACAGGCAATGTAATGCACACGGTCCCCGCTGCGCTATTGATATGGGCATTGTTCTGTTATCGCATTCCCGTGTTAGCTGGAATCTTCATCGGGCTGGCGACTGGCGTTTCCTACTATCCACTGTTCCTGTTGCCGTTGTGGATCAGCTATTATTGGGAACGTGGCTGGAGAACGTTTCTGATCGGCTTTTTCAGCTCCATCGGCGTCTGTATTTGCGGGCTTTTTTTCACGTCAGCTGACCTGGTGGATTTCGTTCGTCAACTTCAGGCGATGTTTGCGTTCTGGTTTCCGTTGATGGAAAACCTGGAAGGCATCTGGTCGTTGGGTATCAATCAAATCTGGCGGCATCCGCTGCTGGTGGGCTTTATCGCACTTAGCGTTTCATTCGTCGGGTGGCCTTCAGAGAAGAACATCGGAACCTTGGTTGCCTATTCAGCGGCGGTGATGGCGGCCGTTCAGTTCTGGCACGGATTCGGTGGCGGGCTCTACGTAGCGTGGTATTTACCGCTGGCCTTGCTGGTCATTTTCCGACCCAATGTTGCCGGCCGCGTCGCGACGACAGAAGTGAAACAGCGTCGCCGACGAGTTGCCGAAGCAACCTGACAGGGTTCAGGCAAAACATACATGGGTCAAGCTTCCTTTCAGACGAATGCGACGATCGCAACGCTGGCCTGACCCAAGGATTGTGCTCGCTACTCAGGCGGTCACCTGGCGGAGACGACGTGTGGCGACTTCGGGTGAAACCGGATTGACCCAAAAATCGGTGCCCAACTCGAAACCGGCTGGCGTCGTTATGCGAGGAAAGATCTCGACGTACCAAGGCTGATTCTCCATCTCTGAAAATGGAGGCAAGTGATACAGCACGTTGTAGGCTGGCGCGTCCAATACCGATTCGAGTCGAGTGACTTGCTTTCGCGTAAGCTCTCCCAGCTCTTCGAGCGCAGAGTCAGAGCATTTTTGGAACGTTGGAAGCTCCGCGTTTGGCACGATCCACACCTGAAACGCGAACCGGCTGGCGTATGGACAGATCACGGAGAAATTCTCTGTCCTTTCGACGACACGATGTTGCTGATCCAACTCCCATTCGTTGAGTGCATGAATCAGATGTCGACCATGGTCGCTGTGATACGTCCTGTTGCGTTCAATCCGTTGGCTAACGGCCGCGCTCACGATCGGCGAAACGATTAACTGGCTGTGAATGTGTTCCAACGAAGCACCCGCAGCTGACCGACAGTTTGTAAACAGCATGGCGTGCGCCAGGTCCTGTTCGGCAGCCGATCGAATTCGATCTCGGTAAGCAAAGTGAGTCACTCGCGTTTCGTTTTTTGTTAGATCCGAAAAACTCTGGATGTGCTTTGAACTGGGGACCACCAATTCCTGAATTCCATGAGTACAAAAAGATTCGTAGAGCCCGTTGCCCGGAGCCTGTGCGTTTGCAGCGGAAGGCTCGCAGTTGCGTCCATTGGCAACGGAAAAGGAGGGGAACTTGTTGGGAACGACGCGAACAAGCCAGGGGTCTTCGTCTTCGACTTTGTTGCCTGACGCGTCATAGGAGGCCAGCGTGGCTGGAGTTTCCAGTTCATTTCCGGCGCAGAAAGGACAGAGCAAACGTTTGATAACGCGTTCCGCCGGGATAAATTCAACGGGGCGATCATTGCGATTGGGCGCGATAGTAACCCATTGCCCCGAAATCGGATCAAAGCGAATGTCAGACATAATTGGTGGGATAAGTGGACGCGGTGGATGCCTTCACTGTAACCACACATATCCCCAAGTGCAAAAAGACTCTGCCGGTTATATGAACTGGGTAGTCAGTTTTTC
Source organism: Mariniblastus fucicola (assembly GCF_008087665.1). GTDB lineage: Bacteria > Planctomycetota > Planctomycetia > Pirellulales > Pirellulaceae > Mariniblastus > Mariniblastus fucicola. The sequence continues at coordinate 22,316 of NZ_CP042912.1, read as the reverse complement.
GTTTTTTGTTGTCTCGACGTTGAACCGCCTTTTACAGTAGACGAGCTCACTTTGAACTTGGTTTAGAAGAAGAAAACAAGTCGGAAGACGCCGATGATCACCGATGCAAGAGCAGCGAACTTGGCAGCTCTGGTCATCCAGATTCTATCGACTGCGCGAATACAGGTTCTCATTTCTTTTTGATGACGCCGTGAAATCCACCACACGGCGGTGCCGACGAATAGTCCTGCGATTCCATAGGGCAATGCAACAGCCAACACAAAGGCGACAATGGCGCCGATGATCAACTGCAGTCCCCGCGATGGTTTGTCTTCTTCGATACGAAAAACGTTGGCTTGGGATGGTTTCGTATTTGCCGATGCTGAACCCGGAGTGGCAAGCGTTGGCGCGATATGAGCCAGATCGTTGTTCGACAAATCGATAACGTTGCTGGACGACGGTAGATTCGTAATCGAGCCATCGTCTTCAATCCGAATCGCCACCGCGGTGGTCGGAAACTCTCTGGAAGTCGAAACAGGTTCTGATGCGATGGGTTCCGAGGCTACTGGTTTCGTCGCTACTTTCATCGACGGCTCCGGAACCTCAATGACTTCGTCGTCTCGAAGTTCTGTCACCGGTTCGTCCTGATTCTCAAGCTCATCGATTTGGTCGATGTCTGAAATCAATTGTTCCATGTCCTGGTATCGATCTTCAGGTCGCTTGGCCACCATTTTCTCAAAGATCAATTGCGCCCCGTCCTGCAGCGGATCGCCAGTTTGAGGAAGCCGCGGAATCGGTTCGTTGCGGTGCGCCAGAATGGTTTTGACAACGGTGTCCCGCGAGTACGGACCGACGTTGTTGAGCAATCGATAGAAGGTGCAACCGAGCGAATAGATATCGGAACGTTCGTCCGCAAGCCGCGTGTCTTCGGCTTGCTCAGGCGACATGAACTCTACGGTTCCCATTACCTGGCCAGTGGTCGTCAGATGAATTGATTTCCCGTCAAGCGTACCGTTGCTGCCGGTGCCTCTCGCCAGTCCCATGTCCAAGATTTTGATGTTGCCTTTACTGTCGAGCAACAGATTCGAAGGTTTGATATCCCGATGGATGACCTGTTCACCATGAGCCCATTTGAGTCCTACGGCAGCCTGACGGAGATAGTCCAACGCCATCGAAAGCGGCAGCGGTCCGATCTCGTGAACCACGTGCGCGAGGTCGTGGCCTTCGACGAATTCCATCACCAGATAGTGAAATCCATGATGTTCGCCGGCATCGTAAGCGTGAACGATGTTCGGATGAATCAGCTTGGCGGCGACTTTGACTTCCTGATAAAAACGAGCCACTGCTGACTCCGATTCCATCGCGGTCACGGGCAAAACCTTGATGGCGACTTCGCGATCCATGCGACGATGCCGAGCCAGCAAAACCGTGCCCATGCCGCCGCGTCCAAGCTCTCGAAGGACAAGATACTCGCCGAGGAAAATGTCGCTCGCCTGACCAGCACGAAACTTGTCGGCTTGCCATTGCGTGATTACGTTTTCAGCCAACAGTTTATCCAGCAGCGCATCAGCGCCGGATTCTATTTCGGTGCTGAACCGCGTCACCGCGTCCGACGAAAGCAGACCGGCGGCGGTCAGTTCATGGAGTACTTTCAGAGCCGATTCTTGCGACATGGAACGCTTCAGATGGAATTGGGTTCGCCGTCACAACTCGATTGCTGTACCGGGGCGGTCCCTTCCAAGATAGTCCATTGTCGGACATCTGACAAAGCAAACAGCCACGTCGGGGCATACCGAAGAACGTTAACCACCAGTTGTGATCCTGGCACGGCTTTGTCCTGTTTCTCACCCCGTTCTGTCGCAGCGAGCTTAACGTAGCGAAAGGGTTTCGGCTTTTTGGCTGCCTGCGACGCTGGAATCTTCACGATCGTTGAAGAAAGCAAAATCGGACCCTTCAGCTTGATCGTGGCAGGAAATGCAACGACTGGACTTGCCCAGCAGCTTGGTCGATTTCGACGAAACAAGCATCGCAGTTCCCGATTGGCCCTGTGGCTGTCCGGTAGAGCTTTCTTTGACAACGGTGCCGTCTGGATTGTATTCGACCCAGTACCAATCGTTGGCCGATGGATTGAAGCCTTCGGTTCGATACATGACTGAAATAGTTTTGAGTGATCGATCCGATCGATAGTTCTCAAGGACTACCACGCTGCCAATTCTGAGCCCATCGACATCGCTGGCTGCAGCTCGATTGATGTACATTTTCAGCAGGGCACCGTGCGGCACCTGTCCACTGTAAAAGTCACCATCCTGACCAGGAGCCGGAGCCCAGTTCTTGTAGTTGTTACCCATCAAGAACTGCCAAAATCTGGCTTCGAATGGTTTCGCTGTTTCCTGCGACTGCCCTGTGCTCACCGACGTGGATACGACGAGGGCGAAAGTGAACAGAGCGATGCAAATGAAGCGATAGTTGCTGCGAGTCATTGACGAGTCCTTTCAGTGACGATGCTCACTGCTGCAGTAGTCATGATGATTCCATTGGCTTCCGAGCCACCGGAAATTGTATGTAAACTACGGTGTCTGGATAGGCAAAATGGTAACGTGGGCCATTTGGATGCTAGCACCGGACGTTCAACGGCCCAAGGCCCCGTTTTTGAAAGTAAACTTTGTCTGAAGATTCCGCAGTCCAGTCTCCTCAACAGATCCTGAAACGCACTTTTGGCTATGACTCGTTTCGCGGATTTCAGGAAGCGATTGTCGAACGAACGCTGCGCGACCAACACTCCCTGGTCATCATGCCGACGGGAATGGGCAAGAGCCTCTGTTTTCAGGTACCTGCGATTTCCCTGGCCAGTCGGCAAACAGAGCGGCGAGGTTTGACGCTGGTCATTTCTCCTTTGATCGCATTGATGAAAGACCAGGTGGACTCTTTGGTCCGCAAAGGCGTTTCCGCGACGTTTATCAACTCGTCGTTGGAGCGCGGTCAGCGAGAGCATCGTTATCTGGGAATCGCAGAAGGCAAATGGGATTTGCTGTACGTGACTCCAGAGCGTTTTCAAAAGCCAGAATTTCTGGAAGTGCTCGACCAGAGAACGATTCAGCTTCTGGCGATCGATGAGGCTCATTGCATCAGCCAGTGGGGCCACGATTTTCGCCCGGACTACACCCGAGTCGGCGACATTCGCAAGTCTCTCGGCTCGCCAACAACAATCGCTTTGACGGCAACCGCGACGGTGGATGTGCAGAACGATATCGCGCGGCAGTTGGGACTGGAACTGGTTCGGGGTGCAGATGCGGATGACCAGACTCCGGCGTCGATGCTGCTGTTTCATCAAGGCATCGATCGACCGAACCTGTCACTTGAGGTCGACGAAGTTTGGGACGACGACATGAAACTGGATCGGATTGTTGAGATGCGATCATCCGTTAGCGGGCCCGGCATCGTTTACTTCACGCTGATTCGCAAGCTGGTCGAGTTCAGCGATCGACTGTTGGCTCAGGGCGTGGACCATCTAATCTATCATGGCGATCTGCCTCGCAATCGACGGCGGCAGTTGCAGGAACAGTTTATGGGCGGCGATAACTTTCTGGTTTTGGCCACCAATGCGTTCGGCATGGGAATCGACAAGGAGGACATCCGCTATGTGCTACACGCGGATTTGCCTGGTTCGATGGAGAGCTACTATCAGGAAATTGGCCGCGCCGGACGCGACGGTCAGCCTTCGAAGTGTTTGCTGCTTTATGACCAACGCGATCTGGCGACGCAGATGGAGTTCATCCGTTGGAGCAATCCGGACGCGGAATTCTATCGTCGCGTGTTTGACTTTCTGGATAACGATCTGGAACAGTGCAACGCGTTTGGACTGGAGTGGTTGCGCGAGAAACTTCACCATCGCCAAAAACATGATCGACGCCTGGAAACAGCACTCTCGATGCTAATTCGTTGGGACGTTTTTCGCGGCACAATCGAACCGCTGCAGCTGGAACGAATTTCCGATTTTCCAGATGACAAGTTTGATGCCACGTTCATCGATGACAAACTTAAACGCGATCAGGAAAAGCTGTTGGCGATCGTGCAGTACGCGCGACATGAAGGGGATCGGAAAGCGTTTCTGAACGAGTACTTCGGTCTGTAGCTGTCAGCTATTTTTCACGCAGCTTGGTCATCGTGATCTGATTGCCGGTCGCGTTGTGAGCAACCTGATCCATAAAGTTGCGAATCAAGAACAGGCCGCGTCCACAAACGCGATGCAAATTTTCGGGAGTTCGCGGGTCGGGAATCGTTGCCGGATCGAAGCCGCTGCCTTCGTCGGATACCTGAATGCAAATATGCTGGTCGGAAAACTCGAACTCGACGCGGACCTTTCGGTCGTTCCACGGTGGCTTGCCCTGGCGAACGCGGATCAACTCGTAGTAATTCGTTTCGTCACCCTCACGCATGGTCGAATCGACTTCCAGATTGCCGTGATGCATCGCGTTGACGAGTGCTTCATCGAGCGCCATGCCGATCTGTAACCGGTCGCGATCGCTCCAGGCCGGAAGTTGCGATTGCATGTTTTCGATCGTCGGGCCGATCAGTTTCAAATCGTTTTTCAGCACAACGGCGTGTGATTTCGGCGTGGGAAAGAATTCCGAATCATGCGAATATCGCATTCGCCGCGACATTTCCAGAACCTGTTCGATCGTGGAAACAAGATCGGTACTGAGTTTTGATTTTGGCGAATAGGAAGTTGCTCCATCGCGAAGTGCGTCAACCGCTGTTTGCTCAGAACCCTTGGCGGTAACCAATACGATCGGTAATCCGGCGTCGTTCTCACGCACGGCTTTCACCAGTTCCAGCCCGTCCATCACCGGCATCTGTAGATCGGTCACAACGATGTCCGGACGGAGTTTTCCAATGAGCTCGAGAGCTTCTTTTCCGTTGCTGGCGATTTGCGAAACCCAATCGGGCCGCACCAGCAGCCTCTTGATCAAGAGCTGATCGACGGGCGAATCTTCGACTATCAGAATTTTTGCCATGGTCTGTTATTGTTCGTCTTAAAGACGCGTCTGGCAAGCAAATTCTTTGGCTTAATCGATCTCTTGAATGACCTGGATGCCAGACATGTCGATTTTGCCAACTTCCGTTTTGGTTCCACCCGGCCAACTGACTTCCAGTTTTTCAACTTCTTCGCCCGGCCTGACACCAATGGAAAGCACCTCCGAGTTCTGACTCGCAAACCCTTCGCCGGCCTGTTTGTGGAGGCTGTAGACGCGCCCGGAACTAAAGGTGATTTTAACCTTTGCACCGATTGCGTCACGGTTACTGAGTTGATCCGTCGAAGCTTCGGAACCGGTAAGTCCTCCGACCAGGCGGAATCGATACGCTTTTCGATCCGGATAGAGATCGCCAATTTCGTTGCGATAAAGCCGGAATCGGGGCGCGTTGAGACCCATCATGGCGATATCTGTCCAGCCATCGCGATCGAAATCAAGCAACGCGAAGGAGCGTCCGTCAGCGGTATCGTCGGCACCGCTGACAAGCGAAACGTCGCTAAAGTTCCCTTGATCATGCTGCAGGAACATTCGGTTGCGTTCGTTGCCGCTGAGCGAGTTGCTGGTGAAGTTGAAGTCCGGCCTTTTGCCCGTTAGCGGATCGATCTTGTTTTCTACTTTTAGCTTCGGTGTATACCTTTGTTTTTTCCACACCTCGGCTTCGCGAAAGCCGTCTGTTTGAGTCATGTCTTTGCGTACGACCGTACGCCAGAGGCAACTTCACGTATCAACACCGGCAATCTCTTTCGGCGCCGTGTGATATCCACTGGGAACATAAAGATCCAGGTCTCCATCGTTATCAAAGTCCGACCATTGACCTCCCCACGACCAGCCAACTTTATCGACAGCCTGTTTTCCGTCACCGGCGACCTGAGAGAATCGGCCATCTTCATTCTCGAACAGAAAGTTTCCGGCCGCTGACGCGATCAGTCGCCCGTCCTCGGTTCCCAACCGGGAAAGTATCCTACGACCGGCTTTGGAGTACATATTCGATACGTACAAATCGAGGTCACCATCAGAGTCATAGTCTCCCCACGATCCACCCATGGAAAATCCCTGCAGGTCTTTGGGAAACACATCATCGGCAGCACTAAACACCGGTTGTGCGGCACCTTTGGGAGTGTCGTTTCTTAACAACGCATTGGGCGCAAAATCGGTGCAGACATACAGGTCGTCGTCTCCATCGTTGTCGTAGTCAGCCCACGTGGCCTGAAACGAGCGACGCCATTGAGACAGCAAATTGTCGTACGGGACGCGTTCGAGTTTTCCACCGCCACGATTCATCAGCAACACGTTTGATGCACCCGACATCTCAACCCAAAAGTCAGTTGTGGCGACTCGCAGGTTGTATTGCTCCCGCTCTTCTTCTGTCAGAAAGCGATCCTCAAATCGAACGGTTTTACTTTGCAGCGGCACGTAACTGGTCAGGTACAGATCCAGCAGACCGTCGCGGTTTACGTCTGAGGCCGTGATACTGCTGACAAAGTATTGATCGCCCAGGTCCGAGTGGCTTTCAGTGACATCGACGAACTTGCCGTCGTCGTTTCGCATATACCTGGCTTTCTCCATCGGACGACCGATGAAAGCGTCTTTGTCGCCATCGTTGTCCAGATCGACGAACAGCACTGTGTTCACCATGTACGGTTCGCTCAGCCCGACTTCTTCGGTCACATCATCGAAAGTCCCGTCCCCGTTGTTCTTCAACATTTGAGTCGGTCCCCAACGTGACGTCAGGAACAGGTCATCGTAGCCGTCGGTGTTGTAGTCCACCGCTGACACGGATGGGAAAATATGATTCGATCCGATCCATGCCCAACTGGTGACGTCCATCCGCGGAAGCTTGATTTGACCCCGCTTCGACCAGTCGATAATGATTTCATCTTTGTGGCTGCGGGTGGCTTTATCAAGCGCTTCCGGGTCGGAGATCACATCTGGAAGCACGTCGCGAAACAGTTGATGAGAAGACTTCATCAACTTCAAGTCTTCCTGAATCCATTCTGACAATCGCCAGCTATCTTTCTTCCAGGCAAAAACCAGTTGCTGATGACCTTTGAGCCCGTAAAGTTCATCATTGCCTGAGCCACGAGCTTCCGATTTGGTTTCGAGCGTAAACTCGGTCCGTTCCTCATTGGAAAACTCGGCATCGAGCACACCGAACTTCAACGTCGACCATTTTACGCCCATGTCGGAGATAGCACTCCACGGAGAACTTCCAATCGGCAATTGAGCCACGCTGAGGCTTGCGACCTGAACATGAGAAGGCATGTTTTGATCGGTATGGAAGGACGGGCTGCCAGCGATACCTGTGAGATGGTCCAGCGTAGCAAAATGATCTACCGATTCGTCATCGCCTTGAAGCTGGCTTGCAATCGACTGGAGGTCTTTCGTCAGATCCAACAGCAAGTCTTCGCTGGTGATCAGCTCCGCAATACGCTTTTCTTCTCCGGTTAGCGAATCCGACAAATCAACAAACGGCGGGGGTGTCGGAGGCGGTGGCTTGCTACATCCTACGTGCAACGTGATCAATAACAGCAACGCCGTTTTTAAAGTTATATCGTACAAGTACATTTTCTTGGCCAGGAAGCGGTTCAGATGGGTGGTATGATGTCCTTTGTTACAGAAGTCGGTGACTTCCGAGATTTGTTGTCAGCGCTGAACTGTATGTTTCGCTACCTGCTAATGATACCGTCACCAGCGTCGGTAGTTATTCAAAATTGTCCAGAATTGGGTCGAGTCCCATTTCTCGTTGGCTTTTCGCCAGCTGTTTTTCGTTGAACATCAGTATTTTGCGAGAGCGATAGTGCTGGCTCTCGACTTTGTTCTGTGCTTTTTCAAATAGCCGAATCCAATATCGGCGACCGCGAATCTTTGCCGTCTTGCGAATTCGATCGGCTTTCTGTTTCCCGAACGCGGACTCTAACAGTTTGTCTTCGGCACATATATATAGCTGGACCGAACCCGGATCTCCCTGTCGACCACAGCGCCCAAAAAGTTGCTGATCGATTCGACTCGATTCATGCATCTCGGTGCCGATCACATGAAGTCCGCCAAGCTCGCGTACTTCGTCATCGATTTTGATATCCGTACCTCGACCCGCCATGTTTGTAGCGACGGTAACACGACTTTTCTGGCCAGCGTTTTCGACGATCTCGGCTTCGCGTTCAATCTGCCGGGCATTGAGCACGTCATGTTGAACGCCGATCTGTCGCAGCACGTTCGATACGATCTCCGATTTGGCGATCGATCGAGTACCAATCAAAATCGGGCGACCGAGTTCGTGAATTTCTTTAACGTCGACAGCAATCTGCTGTAGCTTTTCTTCCTCGGTCGGTGCGTATTTGATCGGCAACTCTATTCGTTGCGGCTTGCGATTCGTTGGAATCACTGAAACACCCATGCCGTAGATTTTCTTGAACTCGCGAACCGACGTCCACGCCGTCCCTGTCATCCCGGCCATGTGCGGAAAGCGACTGACAAAAGACTGCACCGTGATCTTGGCATGCGTTGCCGTATCGACCGAAACCTTGACGTGTTCCTTGGCTTCGATCGCCTGATGGATGCCGCGACTCCAACGACGACCTTCCGAGATCCGACCCGTGGCTTCGTCTACGATCACGATCTCACCGTCTCTCACGACATAGTCTCGATCCGTTTTGTAGTCACGATAAACCTGAATCGCTCGCTCGATGAAATCGTACATTTGCAACAGCCCAATACCCGCAAGATCGCGTGGCTTCACGGTTTCCCGAACCAGCGCCGTTCCTTCCGGAGTCAGGTCAACTTTGCGGCGTTCGCGATCATACCAGTAGTGAAGATCCTCTTCGAACTTCGGCGCCGAATCAGCCGACCATTGATAGAGGCTGGTCTCCTGTTGCTGGCTGGAATCGTCGCCGGCTGATGAAATGATCAACGGCGTTCTCGCGTCATCGATCAGGATACTGTCAGCTTCGTCAATCAGTATGAAGTGAGGTTTGCGATGAACAGATACCGCCATCGGCGACTGGGCGACTCCACCGGATGCGCCGCCGTAGTAGAAATCTCGCTGCTGTTGCTCACGGCGAGCCGCATGGTCTCGAAGAAAGTCGAAACCAAACTCTTTCATCGTGCCGTACGTAATGTCGCATTTGTAGGATTCGCGACGTTGCTCGCGTGACATCTCCGTTTGAATCACGCCGATACTCAGACCGAGCAGATTGTAGACTGGCTTCATCCACATCGCATCGCGATAGGCCAGGTAGTCGTTGCTGGTCGCGAGCAAGGCACCTTCGCCGGCGAGAGCACGAACGAACATTGGCAGCGTTGCTGTGAGAGTCTTTCCTTCGCCCGTTCTCATTTCGGCAACGTGCCCGCGGCACATCGCCAATCCCCCGGTCAACTGCACATCGTAGTGCGCCATCTGCAGTTCCCGCATCGAAGCGGCGCGGACCAGAGCAAATCCTCTTGCGACCAGAGCTTCGATGTTTCCGTGCGTCCGCGATTCGAAACCCAGATCAAGCGTTTCTTTCTTCAGCTGATCCGCGTCGTACTCCATGTACTTGTCGTACAGCTTTTTGATTTTGGGGATCAGTAGTCGGGCTTGCACGGAACTTTAGTCCTGAAATTCACTTGTTCGGTTGCTGTATCGTATTCGTTGCAGCCAGGTTTTCATACACAGATCGTTTGCCCGGACGGCAAAGCAGGTGCCACGTCGGTTCACTCGACTCTTTGTCAGTGTAGAATTGGAGACCTCACATTTTCTGAAAGACCCGATATGACACGCCCAACCGATCCGATCGAGCTGTACGCATGGCTCAAACAGGAAGTTTCCAGGCTCGAGGACGAGATGGATAGCCTCAAGGACGAAGTCTTCAAAACTGTCGACAGCCAGGGCGAAGAAGTCGACAAGGAAACCTTCGTGATTCGCAGCTACAAACGGCCAAAGTACAAGTTTTCCGACGAGTACGACACCAGGAACAGCGAACTCAAGGCACTCCGCGCGGCCGAAATCGACAACGGTACGGCCGTTGTCGATGGCTATTCAGAGTTCGTCAAAATCAACTTCAAGAAGGCCAAAAAGGACTGACGTCTCAATGGCTGTCAGAAAAAAGGGATGCCATTTCCGTGACATCCCTTCGCTTCCTTGTGTCGCAAATCAGCCAACGCGGACTATGAATCCACGCCTGAATCGCCGCCAGCCGAGCAACCGAGTTGAACGTTTTCGATTCCTTCGCCATTGACCAGCAGTCGCTTGGTACCGTCCTCGAACGAGTCGATGATATCGAAACAGTCATCGGCAAGGTTGCCGACCAGGATATCCATGCCATCGAATTGGGCACCAGCTTCGGTGAGCAGCTCAGATCCGCTCGTTGAGCGAATGTCGCCTTCAGATTCCAGCGTCAGGAAACCTCCGGTCGTACTGCTGCCAGTGAGGAAGAACGAATCGTCCGCGGAAAGTTTCACATTGCCTGTCGAATTGAAAGTCAGCGATGCGAACTCAAGCCGGTCCGTCGATGAACCGTTTGGTAGCACGTCAGTACCAAGATTGATCAAGCTGCCTTCGACGTTCAGGTTGTAACGCACGGCCAGCGTTGTTTCTGGCGTGTCCAGAATTTTGCCTTCTGCTCCAAGAGTCATAAGAGACATTGAGTTCGCACGGTTGTCGCCCTTGAGCACAATGTCGCCGTCTTCCTCGACGACAACATTGCCCGTTCCGTCACTCTGTACCGTCAGCGTTCGTGTTTCGAATGCGGCGTCATATCTTGTGCCATCACTCATGTACCCGGAATCACCAACGACGATTCGACCATTGTTGGCGGTCGTGAAACGGGTGTTTCCCGAGACGTTGATAATCGATTTTGGACCATCGGTAATGTCGCCTGCAGAATCGATCTGCAGTGTTTTCGCGACGTTATTGCCGCCAACGTTGGTATGACTGTCTTCTTCAATCTGAACCAGCCCGTTGGCGTCGTCAGCGGTGCGGAAGCCGATCGTGCCAGCGTTGAACTGGTCGCCACTTCGGTTTCCAAGCACAATGTTATCCGCAAAGAACGCTGCTGAATTTCGTACGTCGACTTTGGCGTTCACATCGTTGGTGATGTTACCGCTGGAGTTGATCACGGACTTGGCAGCCGAGTTTTCGCCAACGATTTGCAAGTCGCTGTTCTCTGAAAGCTTGAACTGGCCCGATGTTTCGAAGCTTACTGAACCGGCTACAAACCAGTCGTCCTGCGAATCCCCGACGTTAACATTGTTGGCCTTGAAATTGGCGACACCATCAACAGTGATTCTGGAATCGTCCGCATCGGTAATCGATCCGGCGGATTGCAACTGGAAGTCACCTGCGCGGTTTTTGGTTTCGATGATGTGACTGTTGGAGTCTTCGTTGACCGAGAACAGTTCAGAAGTCCAAAAGTACATCGATCCGGTGTTGAAGACGTCGGTTGCGGAATCGCCAAGCACGACGCTGATCCCTTCCAGGCCTGTTTCATTGGCAACATTGATTGTGGTGCCTACGAAATCGCCAACGCGACCCCACGATTTGATGTTCAGCGACGATGCGCTGTTGTCGCCAGTTATGACCGTGTCACTGTTCTCCGAGATATGAACGTGCCCGTTGGACTGAAACTGGATCGATCCGGCGTTGAAGGTATCGAGTCCACCCTCGCCGATGCGAACACGATTGTTGCCGAAGAACTGAGCCAGTCCGCTGACGTTGATCGTTGTTCGAAGTCCGTCCTGAATGACTCCGACCGAGCGGAGCGTCATTGAACCGGCCTCACTGTCGATCAAGATCATGTTGGAGTCTTCCTGGACTTCGACATGGCCTGATGCATTGAACGATGAACGGAAGAAGTTGGTACTGTCTCCTTCGTGGTCGCCAAGCGTAATCGATTTGGCGGTGAAGAATGCGTCCTCCGCAACTTCGATCTTTGCGTTCGCAACATCTTCAACATCGCCACCGGCTGTCAGCGTAAAGTTCCCTGATGTCTCAACTCCGGTTAGCATGACATCGTTGATGTCTGTGATGACCGCGTTGTGAAGTTTGCCAGAAGTCCCGACATAAAGTTCGCTGAAGTCGTTGTTTGCGTTGTTGAGACCGACTGTATTGGCGCCGGCATCAATCTTTGTCAGGCCTCCAACAACCAGTTGACCGCTGGTTGAGTCACCGATGCGACCGCCCTGGCCGTTCATGGATACGAGGAAGTTTTCGCGAACGTTCAACTGACCATTGATCGTGATCTGGCTGACGTTTTGTAGTTGAACCGAGTACAAAGCTCGCTCTGGTGTGAAGTCGTTGACGAACGAAAATTCCTGAGCCGTCCGATTCACATCACCTGAAACGAAAATGTGCTTCAAGGAACCGGCTTCGACGGATTGCACCCCAGAAGTTTTCCCATCAAGGTCCTGACTTCCGTTGACGGTCACGTTTCCATTATCAGCGATGCCAATCACGGCGATGTCGTTGTTGGCGTCCATGTTGACAGAGATTTGGCTGTCAACGGCGTTGAATTCGACCAAAGTTGCCAGCAGGTTTCTGGCTTCCAGAGCACCGTAGCTCATTGCTGATTTCTGCGAACGGGCGCGGCGTTTGCTTTTGGTACCGTTTGATTTTGAGCGCATGATATCTTCCTTGATTCAGCGATTTGCGGGAAAGCGGGTTGTGTGACAGAGCTGTCGAAGTCCGGGTCTGGCTTCCGTGTTCCAGCCAACGTGCGGATGCTAGCTGAAAACTTTTCCTGTTGGGCAGAAGCCAACGGTTTAATCGGTAAGAACACTTGCTGCGGTTCAGGGAAAACTCTAAAGTCCCCCACCATTTTCTTTTTGTGGTAGCAGTTCAATGATGCAGCAATACGACTTTCGACGCGGAGGAAAGAAGTGCTCTGCGACGGAACGATTGCTTGATCCCGGAGAAATCTACTGGTCAGCACTGATTGAACTGGCTGATGGTCAGACGACGCGGCTGGATTTTTCAACCGACGCGTGGGAAGGCCCGGGCGATGATTGCATTGGATTTTGGAAGCAACAGGTTCCGGACCTGGACACCGGGAAAGTCTATTGGGCGCCGCGAAGTGTTTTGTTGGCCTACTTCAGGCATCAACTGGAAAAGAATCGTCCGGAGTTTGCGTTTGTGATGAGCCTGTTGTTGTTGCAAAAGAGAATCCTGAGCCTGAAGGATTCGATCGAAACAGAAGACGGGACTGCTTCTATCCTGGTGGATCGAAAGACTTCGGAAACTTACGAAGTCGTCGACATGGATGTAGCCGACCAACAAATCGAGTCCATCCAGAACGAACTGGCAGAGCATCTGTTCTCCAATCAACCCATCCCAGCGGAAGACGAGACTGAATCGTGATTTCAAATCGAATCTACCGTGGCTCGCACCTTCGCCTGTTTCTGGGTTTCATCATTGCTGTCGCCGTTAGCAAGGTTTGTTGCGGGACTGCGTCGGCTCAACTGTTTCGCTTTGGCAAAAAAGCGGACCCGATGCCAGTGGTCTTCAATCGAAAGCCCACCCAGGCCGAACTGCTTCAGCATCTCAACAGCATCAACTCAAAATTCAAACAGCTCAGCAGCGACCTTCGCATTTCCCTCGACGGTACTCCGAAGCTTCGCGGCACAATGCAACTGGAATTGCCACGGCGGCTACGAATTAAAGCCGGTGTGATGGGCGTTAGCCAGTTCGGCGTCGACGTTGGAAGCAACAATCAGGATTTTTGGGTTTGGACGAAAGTCAATTTGCCAAACCAGAGGCCAGCGATCTTTCACGCCAGCCACGAAGGTTTCCGGTATGCTCAGTCTTCCGTTCGTCAGGCGATTCCTTTGGAACCAGTTTGGCTTTTGGAAGGTCTTGGCTTGCTACAGTTCGAACCGGGCGATGTTCACAAAGGTCCAGACGTTACGCCAGAAGGATATTTGAAACTTTTCACAATCCGCCGCACTCCCAACGGGCCAAACTTTCGAGTCACTTTGATCCATGCTGTGAACGGTACGGTATTGCAGCAGGCGTTGTACGACAGTCAGGAGAACTTGATCGCGTACACCGATTCGAAAGACTATAAATCGTTTCCAAAGCAGGGTGTGTCGCTGCCGGAGAAGATCGAAATGCACCTGTTTCAAAACGGACAGGAAGCGAAGATGGTGATCGAAGCGAGTGACTTTCAGTTTGATTCGCTCTACGGAGATCCCGCTCAGATGTGGTCGATGCCGCAGCCGAAAGGCGTTCAGGCAATCGATCTGACCAAGATCAGATAGCCGCTGGCACAAACCAGATACCAGCGAGAAAACGCGAGCGATCCTGCAAGTCACAAAGTAGCACGTCAGGACGTTTGAAACTCAAACGACACGCGCTGACGTCAGCTGTTTTCTGCATGAAGTGCTGTAAAAAACTGGTTCGTGGGACCTGTCGGTACATTCAACTCCGTATCGCGATCGATCACGAACTGGTTCCGACCTCCGTTTTTCGCCGCGTAGAGATTCTTGTCCGCCAATTCAAACAACTGCTCTTTCGTCGTTGCTGAACCGTAACCAAAGATCGCTCCTCCCAAACTGATCGTGATCGGTATCTCCAGATCGTCGACTACGAACGGACGATTGGCGACTTCGCTGCGGAGGCGTTCCGCAACAACTTCGCACGTATCGACGGTCGATTCGGATTGAATGACCACGAACTCTTCACCACCGATGCGGAACAGAAAGTCATATCCGCGTGTGGATCTGCCCATTCGAGACGCTACCTCAATCAAAATCGCGTCGCCCGTGGCATGTCCGTAGGTGTCATTGATCGATTTAAAGTTATCGATGTCAATAATCCAAAGCACTAACTGACGATTCAGGCGATTGCACCTCGAAATCTCTGACTGAATCATTTGCTCGTACTGCCGCCGGTTCCCAAGCCCCGTCAGTTCATCCAGCATCGCCAAATCTTTCAGCTCGTCGTTCTCTTTTTCGACTTGGGCTTTGTCAAGATGAAGCGCCATCGTCATCTGGATGATCGAGTGCTTGGCTTCGTTTTCTATTTCCTTCAAACTCTTCGGTGACGGACTCTTGTAAGACAGGACACTGGCGATTTCTTTGTACTCCTCCAACGCGGTATCGTAGGATTGGCGATTCTCTTCCAGTCCATTCTGAGTGAGTTCCGCAAGCTTTTCCGAAAAGTCCCGAACGGCGTTGCCGTCAAGATCTTCGTTGAGGAACAGACAGCTCATCGCGTGCGTGACCTCGATGATTTTCGCCTCTGGTCGGTCTCGGTTTCCCGCATTCATTTCTTTGAAAGCGGCCGTGATCGACGGTGGAAATCCGAGCGACTCCATCGCAGCTTGGGCCAGTTCGTAACGACTGAGCCCGAAAGTGCTAATTTCTTTTTCAATCAGGGACGGATCATTCATCGACGTCTCGCCAAGCATCTCTTCGTATTGGTCGGGTTGGCTGCATGCAAGCGCGAGTTGTCCGATATTCATCAACAGTCCGAACAGGAACCCGGTTTCTTCGTCTTTGGACATCTCGCGATAGAGCGTCTTGGAAGAAACGGCACAAGCAAGTGAAAAACGCCAGTATTCGTTGAAACAGAATCGTCGCCCTTCCTGTTTCGATTCGCCCATTTCCGTGAGTGAAAATGACAGTGCCAAAACTTTGACACCTTTGATCCCAATGACCATCATCGCTTGCTTGAGCGACGTGGCTGCACGTTGCCTTGCAAAACTGGCCGAGTTTGCAAACTGAACAATTCGAGCCGCCAACGTCGGGCCAGCGCTAATCGTTTTCTCCAGTTCGTTGAGATTCACGTCCGCTTCCGCAAACTGATCCAGAAGCTTGATCGCTACCTCGGGTGGAGATGGAAGATTTTCCAAAAGTATATTGCTCATCGCTTATCCCAAATTGAAAGCAGATTCTTTCGATTCCGTTTTGTTCTTAAAACCCTAGGTTCCTGGTAATGAAAACCATGGGCTTCGGTAGAGAAAACGGCCAGATGTCCGTAGCGCGACTGTCGCCGCCTGTACCGTTGAGGGTCAGCACTATGCATTTCGAAAGCATCATCGGAATCAATGGATCGAAAGATGCCTTTGCCGAACGTCAATCCTGCAACATCGCTCCCACGCAAACAACGCTGACTCGCGATTTACCGTTCGGCGCGAGCCTATGCTGCGGAGTGACGTTTACTTATATAGAAGTCAAGCGATAAGAGGTCTGGAACGTCTCGCTCGAACCGTATTCGCCGGTTATACGTTGAACGAGGGACAACCCTTGAGCGTGAAGGAAGCAACGAATCTATCGTCTGGGTGCGAATCGTCTGAGGGGAAACGGCATTCCAAAACTTTGAATAGTCAATTTCGTCGATCGCCGCCGCGACTGGATTGGCTACTTCTGGCGGGATTCAAGTTCCCGCAACAACTGTTTGCGACGTTGCGCACGCTTCTTTCTGATTTCGCTGCTTTGTTCAATCAGCCACGGCAAACGCAAACCGATCCAGCCAATATAGACCATCACCACCAGCGACAGAATGATAACGGAAATGATGACGCCGACCTGGCCATTCCCGCGAGCAAACTTCCAACTGGATGAAAACGCGTCGACGATGCCCGTCATATCGGCCAGCTTAAAAATGACCGATGCGACGATCAGCGTCCAGAACAGACGTTGAATGGAAAACTGGTTTGAGGCCTGGTTCTCCATCAGTTTCTTCCTGCATTGAGTTTACGTTGGCGACGGCGCTTTGCCGTCGAAGATCAAACGTCCAGTTCGCTGACATCGAGCGCGTATTTCTCTATGAACTCTCGGCGAGGTTCGACTTTGTCCCCCATCAGGATACGGAACATGTCGTCGGCCTCCGCTACGTTTGGCATCTTGATCTGGATCAGCGTGCGGTTGTCCGGATCAAGCGTCGTTTCACGAAGCTCTTCCGCATTCATTTCACCGAGGCCTTTGAAACGTGTCAGGTGAATGCCTTTCTCTCCGAGAGCACGAACACTGGCGATCAAGCCGCGAAGATCAGCGACCGGGTTTTCGGTTTCGCCTTTATAAAGAATGAATCGTGGCGTTTCGAGTCCCGTTCGATCAACCGGCAGCAGTGCTCCGATTCCCAAACCGAACTCATCGAGTGCCTTGAGTCCTGAATTGATGGTACGGACTTCGTGAAACTCGTTGATCCGAAGCGTATTGATGGTGTCGACTGTTTCACCAGCAGCTTCTTTTGCGCCCGCATCCTGTTCAGTCTCGATCGTAACTTCAACGCCCGATTCCGATTCGTGGCTCTTGATAAACTCGTCCAGGCTTTTGCGATCAGTAAACCACTTTTCAACCGTACCCAGAAACGCGTGAAAGACCGGTAGTCGACCGTCGTTGTCCATTCTTTCGGAGTGCGTTTTCAAGTTGATCCCGCGACGTTCAAGCGCGAGAATCGCGTCTTCCATGCTGGCGAGTGTCACGCACAGCTTCCGCATGTTTTCGCCTTCGACCTTGATTCCTTCGCCTTCGAAAGAAGTGTTTTCGAGACCACGATCGAGCAACTGAGCCCGCATCTCTTCGTCCGTTTGAACGTAGTAAGTCTTCTTTCCCTGCTTCACGCGAAACAGGGGAGGGCAGGCGACATAAACGTGACCTTGTTCGATCAGCTGATACATCTGTCGATAAAAGAAGCACAACAGCAGGGTACGAATGTGCGAACCGTCGACGTCGGCATCGGTCATGATGATGACTTTTTCGTAACGTCGTTTCGACAGGTCCTGCGTTTCACCGACACCGATTCGAAGGGCATTGATGATGCTCTGGACCTCTTCGTTGGCCAAAACTTTGTCCTCACGAGCCTTGTACGCGTTGATGATTTTACCGCGAAGAGGCAGGATCGCCTGGAACTCTTTCAGTCGACCACCTTCGGCCGATCCACCGGCCGAGTCACCTTCCACAAGGTAGATTTCGCACTTCTCTACGTCGTCGCTGAGACAATCGCGAAGCTTACCCGGCAGTCCGCTGCCGCCCAAAACTGACTTGCG
Organism: Mariniblastus fucicola; assembly: GCF_008087665.1. Classification (GTDB taxonomy): domain Bacteria; phylum Planctomycetota; class Planctomycetia; order Pirellulales; family Pirellulaceae; genus Mariniblastus; species Mariniblastus fucicola. The sequence continues at coordinate 4,342 of NZ_CP042912.1, read as the reverse complement.
ACGAATCTTCTCTCGAGCCGCTTTCGCTGCTTCGCGTGCTTCGGCCGCCTGGATACCTTTCTTGATAATCGTCTTGGCAGCCGATGGATTCTCTTCGAGGTAAGTCTTGAAAAACTCACCAAACGCCGAGCTGATAATTCCTTCGACCTCACTGTTTCGAAGCTTCGTTTTCGTCTGGCCCTCGAACTGCGGCTCGGGGACTTTTACCGAAAGAATTGCGGTGAGTCCTTCGCGGAAGTCTTCGCCGGTGACTCCCAGATCTTTCGGATAGAGTTTATTGTTCTTTCCGTAACTGTTGAGCGTCCGCGTCAACGTCGAGCGAAAACCCGAGACATGGGTTCCGCCTTCGTGCGTGTTGATATTGTTCGCAAACGAGTGAACCTTTTCGGTATGGTCGGTCGTGTACTGGATCGCCAGTTCGTACCCGACGCCTTCGTTTTCACCCGAAACGTAGATCACTTCTTTGTGAATCGGATCGCTGGCTCGATTGAGATACTCGACGTACTCAATGATTCCGCGTTCGTAGTGGAATTCGTCAGTTTCATTGATCCGGGCATCCGTGAAAACGATGCGAACTCCGCTGTTGAGGAATGCCAACTCTTGCAGACGTTTCATCAACACTGAGCGTTCGTACTTGGTCGTTTCAAAGATCTGCGGGTCAGCCTTGAAAGTCGTCTTCGTTCCCTGCTTGGTAGTCTTTCCGCTTTTGGTTACCGCACCGGTTGGGACACCGCGTTCGTAGCTTTGCTGGTAGACGTGCCCTTCGCGGTAGACTTCGACTTCTGCCCATTCGGAGAGGAAGTTAACGACCGTCACACCAACGCCGTGAAGACCGCCGGATACTTTGTAAGCCGCCTTCTCTTCCGAGTTGTCGCTTTTGTCGGCGAACTTTCCGCCAAACTTGAGCATCGTCATCACGCCTTCAAGCGCTGTCACTTCCCGGTCTTCCTGAGCCGAGAGCTGTTCGTGACGTGACACCGGAATCCCTCGACCGTCATCGATACAGGTAATGGAACCATCCGGATTGATGATGACCGTCACCGTCGTGGCATGTCCAGCCATTGCTTCGTCGATTGAGTTATCGACGACTTCATAGACGAGATGGTGCAAACCGCCCGTGCCGGTGTCTCCGATGTACATTCCTGGCCGTTTGCGGACATGTTGCAAATCGGTCAACCGTTTCAGGTCATCGGAACTGTAATCGTCTGGTTTATTACTCATCTGGCGACGTTTCCAAGTTTAAAGCGTAGGTCTTTAATATTGTTTTGAGGCAACTGCTGCTGCATCGCAGAAAGCAGTTTCTTCTTTTCAAAGCTGAGCATGTTCATTGCCGCGGAACTGGAAACGTGAACTTCCAGAACGCCGCGGTTGATTCGTCCAGCCTTGGTGTTTTTGGCGAACCTCGGCCCGGAAGCAATCTCCCACGCCTCGTTCAGTTCGTCATTTGATTTCGTCTGGCCGTAACCCTGCCTGGCCATCATCTGCGAGATGATGTTTGCCGGTGTTTTTGGGCGACGAAAATAACGCTGGCGCAGTTTGACCAAATCGCTGGCGTTATCGAAATCCTGTTCGTCGTATTGCCCGGGCTCCATCGTTATTTCCGATCCTTCGACAGCGGCATGATGACGTATCCATAGTCATCATCGGTGTGGCAGTAAGCCGCCTGATCGCCGCTCTGAATATCAAACGTGAACGTGCGGTCCGCCTGAAGCACTTTCAAAAAATCCGCGACGTAGCGGTGGTCCAGCGTGATCGTCAGTTCTTCTTTTTCGTCAAAGGGGATCGGGATTTCAACGCGAGACTGACCGACTTCGGCCGTGCTGTTGCTCATCACCAACGATCCACCACCGAACGTAAAATCGACTCCGCGACTTTCATCGCTCGACACGATCGCTGCCTGGCGAAGCGCCGAATACATCGGCCCGACCGGAATGTCGATCTTGTTCGTTTCATCCCGCTTTGGAATGACATCCTGCCATGGTGGAAAACGGCCTTCGACCAATCGGGTATAGAATACGCCATTGCCGTCACGCACCAACAGTTCATTGGCCTGTGGCAAGAAATGAACTTTCTCGTCGCCCTGTGGAAGAATACGTTCCATCAACTGCATGGCTCGTGACGGTACGATCGTGGCCGCCCCAGTGTCCTTGGGCGAACCTGTCTTGCTGATCGCTCCGCTCATCTTGGCCAGCCTGCGACCATCGGTGCCGACAGCCGTCAACGTCTCGCCATCGATCTCCAACAAAACACCACCAAGTGCATAACGAGCACTTTCAGCATCGGTCGCAAACAAAGTTCGCTTGATCAGTTCGCGAAGCACCGTCCCAGATACCTCGTAGTAGTCCTTGCCCGTGAACTCGGCGACTTCCGGAAACTCGTCCGGGTTCTGAGCCTGCAACTCGAAACGACTGCTCTGACCAGTGACCGTGGTCTTTTCACCGTCGGCCTCGATCTCAAGGAACTCGTCATTGGACTCACGCAGGATCATGCTGAGTCGCTGTACCGGGATGACCGCGCTGCCTGGTGTGCTGACTTCGATATCGGGTACCTGCAAACGTACGCCGACTTCCATATCGGTGGCAGAAAGTTCGCCGCCGTCTTTGTCGACTTTCAGTTTAATGTTTTGCAAGATTGTTTTGGGGCTGCGAACCGGTGCAACAGCGGCAGCAATCTGAAAAGTCTTAAAGAAGCTTTCTCGGTTGATCTTGATTTTCACGTTGATTCTCTAAAGGAGATCTAGGGGAGATTTCTAGGAAGCTGTTTTGAACGCGTGAGCGTAAATGATTGTTAGTTTATTCTTTTGTATCAGTATTGTAGTGTCGGCCGAAACTGTCAGTAACTGGTCTTCGTCAGCCGCAACTAACCGACAGCCGGTAACTTGTGTCGCCGGAAGCGTAGTGGAAAAGTAGTCATATACGCGTCACTGTAATGGTTGTTAGTCAGTATCAAATAAAGTCAGTAAACCGGGAATCAAACTTTGAAGTTCAAAACCAGGCTCTCAGGAAACAGTTTGACAAAATGCAAACAGGTTTTCCTTTTTAGTATCAGGTAATTTGTCCCGCGGCATTCTTTACGGGATCAGTGTCATTTGGCCCGCAAAGGTATCGTTCAGCCGAAGCTGCAAAGTCCGCACAAGGTTACATAGCGACGCGTTTGACTCCGCAGAGTCAGTTTCTGTTTCAATCAGTGAGTCGTATTTCTGGAAGGCATGCAAGATCGTCGTGTGGTCACGGTTACCGAACAGCGTTCCAATCGCGTGGTAGCTCAGACCCAGCATTGTTCGCAACAACCAAATCGCTACGCCACGGGCCATCACGACCGTCTGCTTTCGCGAATTGCTGCACAGCACAGTCGTCGTCATGTCAAATTCATCGGCGACGGTTTCAATGATGCGACACGCCATCGCATCGATCGTGCTTTCGTCCTGGCGAAACAGCAAACCCAGCGTCGACATATCAATCGGTTTGCCATTCGGCAACGAATCGCCATTCGACTTCAGTTCAGTTTTCAGCTGGATGAAAAAGTGATTCAGTTTTGGCACCGATACGGTCATTCGTCTGGCAACCCACTCAGCGGCTTCCGAGTCGAGCGGCGTACGATGAATTTCCGAGAGACGAGAAATGATTTTGCGTCGAGCATCAATTCCTGGCGGCAAGACTGGAAGTGCGATTCCACCGCCAAGTCGCGACAGCAGTTGAGGCAAAAGATGATTGGCCTCCAAAGGAGATGACTGCATCGTGATAACGACCGGTTTGCCCAGTCGATCCAACTGGTCGATCAGGAATACCAACTCGCGCTGAGCACCCAGCTTTCCTTCCAGTTGCCCAATGTTGTCGATCAGAATTCCAGGGCTATCGAAAATTCGTTGTCGAAACTCACCCAGTGACTGACGGTCCATCGCTGCCACGTAGCGTCGGAAGAATTCGCTGCCAGCAAAGCAAACAGGTCTGTCGCTGGTTGCGTCTTCGGGATGGTCCATCGAAGCACAAATCCGGGAGACCAAAGAAAGTGCCAATGATGTTTTCCCCGTTCCCGTTTCGCCATACAGCACCATCGGCGAAAGTGTTCGAGCCGGTTCGTCCGCGTCGGGATCGCTTTGGCTTTGCGTCACCAACAACGCCGCCGCAAAGAACTGTTCTGCTTTCGTCAGGCAACGCAACATCCGGTTGTTCGCGTCACCAATAAACTCATCCAGTCCACCAACGAACACAGACACCGAATCCGCTTTGTCAACGGATTGTCCCCAGTCCTCGAATCGCGATCGATTCAGGTGATTCAACGGGATTCCAAAAACGGAAGAGTCCGATGATTCGAGTCCGGAATTGGCGGTGCCGATGGACAT